>JAFXGK010000019.1 GCA_017513245.1 Clostridia bacterium | reverse complement strand
CATTTGGGCTTTCCCAGTGGGAATTAGTAGAGGGGTAAATATTTTTTGACGATTTGGGTGTCCAAAACGGCGTTCCCATTGCAAATAAGTGAAGGGCAAAAAATATTTTTCAGAAATCCCGACAAAAGGGTGTCCAAAACGGTACCCCTTGTCCAAATGAGTGAAGGGATAAAAATTTGCCTTCGAGTTGGGTGTGCAAAAGTGGTCTCTAAATTCCTAATTAGTGAGGGGGTGCAAATCAGGGGTGTAATTCCAAATAAGTGAAAGGAGGTGGTTACCAAAATCATTAAAACAGTCGGAGGTCTTAAATATATAAATAAATATATAAGTTACTCTCCGAAAAAGAATGAATTTTCAATCTATAGAAAGGAGTGAGCAAATGGCAAATAACAAGGTCTACAGCCGAGCAGAAATGCAGGAAGCAGGAATGGTCACCAACGATTATGCTTTTATGGACAAGCCCGGTGAATATATTGGAACGCTTGAAATGAAAGCAGAAGCAAGAGGTGGAATGCTTCGTCTTTTTCTTCGGTTGGTAGATGGAAGGAAGATCATAACGCCGGTGTTCTGGTGGCAGGGGTATTTAGGCTTCTACGAAATGGACAACGGCACAAGGCTAAGGCTTGTCTACGGGCAAAGCAGCAAAGGCAGTACCTATTTAAAACAAATCGAAAAACTTTAGGAGGAAACAAAAATGTTTGAATATGAAATCATTAAGAAAATCGGAGTTGCAGGAGAAAACCGCAACGACACTAAGGAAATCAATATCATCAAGTGGAGCGATAACGCACCGTGTATCGACGTACGACGTTGGAAAAACGGCAAGCCGCTGAAGGGCATCGCCTTCTATCCCGATGAAATTGACGAGCTAATTAAGCTACTCAAAAAAGCGAAAAAGGAGGTCATATAAATGGCAAGAAAATCAGACTTTATTCTGCCGCCCATACCCATTGATGCTATCTTTTCGACGCAGGCGGAAAGAGACGATGCACGCTTAGAGCGAGTACACATTATTCCCCTTGAGGAGCTACACCCCTTCAAGGATCACCCGTTCAAAATACAATCGGGCGAAGAAATGGACCGAATGGTTGAGAGCATACGCAAGGTCGGGGCGATAACCCCCGCCCTTGCACGACCGCTTGAGGATGGCGGCTTTGAGCTGATATCGGGACACCGCAGACTTGCGGCGAGTCAGGTGTTGGGACTTAAAACAATGCCTGTAATCGTTCGGGAAATGACAGATGATGAGGCGGTGATCGCAATGGTAGATGCAAACTTGCAGAGAGAAACCATACTCCCTAGCGAAAAGGCGTTTGCTTATCGGATGAAGTTGGAAGCAATAAAGCATCAAGGTAGGAGTACTTCTCGCCAAGTTGGCGAGAACATGCTGAGCGTCACAAAGCTAAGTAATGATAACGAAGAAAGCGAGAGGCAAATACACCGTTATATCCGCCTAACATACCTCATCCCCGAATTACTCACCAAGGTAGACGAAGGCAAAATCGCTTTCAGTCCGGCGGTGGAAATCTCATTCTTGACAGAGGATGAGCAAAGAATCCTGCTGGATGCCATTGAGCTGAACGACTGCACACCATCCCACGCACAAAGCATACGGCTGAAAAAACTATCGCAGGACTGTGTGCTGACCAAAGATCAAATATACGAAATAATGTCGGAGGAAAAGCCGAACCAACAGGAGCATTTGCGGTTTCGCAGAGAGGATTTTAATGGATATTTCCCAAAGTCCTATACCGAACAGCAGATCAAAAAAGATATCCTGAAAGGCTTGGAGCTTTTGCACCGCCACCGACAGCGAAACCGTGATGCGAGATAAAAATCGCACATTTGTAAAGGAGGAGCACTATGATTACAATTATAAAAGATAACAATCCCAACCATATTTTCGCCGCCTTAAAGCTTTGCGAACAGCTTTACCACGACGGCAAAATTCCGTTATATATGTTTCGGAATATGATAAATCAGCACGCTGACGTGGTGGATGCCTCGAAATTTAATTTCACCATTCAGCAGGAAGGAGAAAAAGCCGGATGATGTATCGATACAATGAATTTGACGAACGAAGGGTGGTGATTTATGCCCGTGTTTCCACCGAACACGAAGCACAGATATCCGCACTCAGCAATCAGCTGGAATGGTATCAGCAATATCTCGACCACCACCCTGAATGGAACTTAATTGACCGTTATATTGACGAGGGTATTACGGGAACCTCGGCGGAGAAGCGACCGGGCTTTACGCAGATGATTGAGGATGCCAAGGCGCACAAGTTTGACTTAATCATCACCCGTGAGGTGTCCCGATTTGCACGTAATACCGAGGAAACTCTGCACTTTACAAAGATGCTTCGCCGTATTGGTGTGGAGGTATTCTTTATCAACGATAATATTAAGACCTTTGACGGCGACGGTGAGCTTCGCCTGACCATTATGGCAAGTCTTGCCCAAGATGAAAGCCGTAAGACCTCCATCCGAGTAAAAAGTGGTCAGCAGATCTCAATGGAAAAGGGCGTGTTCTACGGTAACGGCAATATCCTCGGCTATGACCGAGTGGAGCGAATCGTGGAGGGCAACAAAAAGCAGGTGGATTTTAACATCAATCCCGTGCAAGCCGAAACGGTGCGACGAATCTTCGATATGTACCTTGAGGGACACGGACTGATGGCGATAAAAAATGAAATGGAGCGAACGGGGCGTAGGACTGCTACGGGACTACCGAATTGGCATTGCACGGGGATATCCCAAACGCTCAAAAACTCCTTTTACTGTGGTATCATTACCTACCATAAGGAATACACTCCCGACTTTTTGGTGCAGAAAAAAGTGAAAAACTACGGTGAAATGGCATTGACACAAGTACAAGGCAGACACGAGCCGATTATAACCGTTGAAGAATACGAAAGGGTGCAAAAGATTATGAAAAGCAAAACGGGAAAACTCAAAAATCCAACCACAGGTAGAAAGCTGACGGGCGTAACACCGCCAAAGACCGTATGGGGCAGACTGATGATATGCTCCTGCGGCAGGCGGTTTAACCGCCGCAAATGGAGAACCAACGCAAACGGCGAAAAGTTCTTCGGCTACCAATGCTACGGCACAACGCAGACAGGTACTATCAAAAGTCGCTTAAAGCGTGGACTACCAATTGACGGTATCTGTCAGTCTCCGATGATTGCTGAGTGGAAGTTGCAGATGATGGCAAACTATATCTTCCGTCACTTCCTTACCAACAAGCAAAAGGTATTGGAGATTGCAAATTCCTTGCTTGAAGAACATATCGGTGATACCGAGGTGCAAGTACAAGACAATTCAAAGCTTATTGAGCAAAAGCAACGAGAGCTTGACAGAGCTAACACCAAGCGCAGGAACCTTGTAGACTTGCTCAGCAATTGTGATATCTCACGAGAGGACTATCAAGAAGCACGTGCCGAGGTGGACAGGCAGATTGACAAGCTCAAGGCGGAAATCGAAGAACTGACACCGGTGGTTGAGCCGACCGAGGAGGACGAAATCGACTATGAAAGCAAAATAACCGTGCTCCGCTATGCCTTGGAGCAATACACAAACTTTGATACCGACGGCGATATCCCTGAAAGCGTTATCGAAGCCTTTGTGGAGAAAATCGAGGTTTCAAAGGATTGCTTTAAGTGGTATCTCCGTGGTGACTTCGGCGGCGACTCTCCCATTCCTATGAATGTAGAGGGCAACCGAAAGAAAGGGGCGACAATCTCGCCCCAATACATAATTCCCCCTGCAAACTTTGGCGACTCAGGCTGCTATCAAGGATATGAAGTAAATCATAACCTAATAAAACAATTTATCCCCGCCGAGGAATCGGTGGGGATTTTTTGTTGCGATTGGGGCGGCGGGGCGGTATAATGTATTTGAGGTGACGAAGTATGATTTATACCGAACAGACCAAAAAGGCTCTTAAGCTCTGCTTTGAGGCGCATAAGGACCAGCGCGATAAAAGCGGTATGCCCTACGTTTTTCATCCGTTTCATTTAGCAGAGCAGATGGAAACCGAAGAGACCACCATAGTGGCCCTCCTGCACGACGTGGTTGAGGACACCGACTACACGGTAGACGACCTCACGGCTATGGGCTTTAGCAAGGCGGTGACCGATGCTATTGCGCTTATGACCCACGCCGACGGCGTTGAATATATGGACTACGTTCGCCTTATTAAAGACAATCCCCTCGCCAAGGCGGTAAAGCTTGCCGACCTTTCGCACAACTCCGATTTATCGCGTCTTGACAGTGTTGACGAGCGTGCGCTTGCAAGACGGGATAAATACCAAAAGGCGATAGAACTTTTAAACAGTTAGGAGCTTTAGTATGAAAACAAAGCTTTCGGGCCGTTTTTGGCTCGCGATTACTATTTTCAGCCTTATGGGGCAGATTGCCTGGGTGGTTGAAAATATGTATTTCAACGTATTCATCTACAAAATGTTTAACGCGAGTGCCGCCGATATTTCGTTGATGGTTGCCGCAAGCGCCGTTACGGCCACGCTGACCACCGTATTTATGGGCGCGCTTTCCGACCGCGTCGGCAAACGAAAGCTTTTTATCTGCGCGGGCTACATACTTTGGGGTATTTCGATTTTCAGCTTTATTCTCCTGCGTGAGGATATTATAAGCCGTGCGCTGGGTCTTACGGTTTCGGCCGCGAGCGTAGGTGTCAGCCTTACGATAATACTCGACTGCGTTATGACATTTTTCGGCTCGACCGCAAACGACGCCGCCTTTAACGCGTGGCTAACCGACTCGACCGATTCAACGAACCGCGGCGCCGCAGAGGGCATAAACGCGATGATGCCGCTTGTGAGCATTCTCGTGGTGTTTGGCGGATTTATGTTCTTCGACCTCGAAAAAGCCTCAAGTTGGAGCATTATTTTCGCAGTTATAGGCGGCCTTGTTACGGTGATTGGTATTCTCGGTTTCTTTATTATCAAGGAGCCCAATATCACACCCGTAAGGGAACCCTATTTTAAAAGTGTGCTGTACGGCTTCCGCATTAGCACCGTGCGTGCTAACCCGCAACTTTATCTGTCGCTTGCGGCCTTTATAATTTTTAATATCTCGATTCAGATATTTATGCCCTACCTCATTATTTATTACGAGGTTTCGCTCGGCATGAGCGACTACGTGCTTATTATGGCGCCCGCTATTATAGTTGCCGCCATCGTTACGGCGCTTTGGGGCCGCGTTTACGATAAGCGCGGATTTAAGTTTTCGGGTCTTGCGGCCATAGGCGCGCTGATAATCGGCTACGTTATGCTGTTTATCTTCAAAAACACCGTTCCCGTATTCATCGGTTCGCTCTTTATGATGAGCGGCTACCTTGCAGGTATGGCGGTGTTCGGCGCCGTTATACGCGATAACACGCCCGAGGGTAAATCGGGCCGTCTTCAGGGTGTTCGCATCTTTTCGCAGGTGCTGGTGCCCGGTGTTGCGGGCCCGATGATCGGCAAGATGATACTCGATAACGCCGAGGTTTTAGTGAATAACGACGGTACCACCTCGTTTATACCGAACGAAAATATTTTCCTCGGCGCACTGGTTGCCGTAGTGTTGGTTGTCCCCTTTATGTTTACAAAGAAAAAGGCATAAAAAACCCCCGTTCAAGGAACGGGGGTTTTTTATTTTCCCATTGATTTGAAATATTCCTTTGGCGGCATACCGTAGAATTTTTTAAAGTTTCGGTTGAAGGTCCGCAACGAATCAAACCCGCTATCCAAAGCCAAACTAAGAAGCGTTGCATTTGAATTCTCATAAAGGTGGCAAACGTTACCAAGTCGCACCATAATAACGTAATCGCTTAAGTTTATACCAACGCTTTTTTTGAAAAATCGCGATACATATGACGGATTGTAGCCCACTCCGCCGGCTATATCCTTTAGTGAACAATTGCCTGCAAAATTCTCGTTTACAAACAGAAAAATCTTTTCAAGCAGGCTTTTATCGGTGTTTTGACAATAGCAAGCGTCTTTATTAAACTCATCGCACACGAGATAAAGCATACCCTTTTCAAAAAGAGAATTACCACACCCGTCATACTCGTCAAACGCCTTTATTATCCCCATAGGCAGAGAAAACTTATTGCTTTCGGGTATAAGAGCCGAGCGAGATTTATAATATGCCGAAACTACTTTAGACGAGAAAATGCATATCAAAATTCGGCTTTTACTATATGCAAAGGAATGCAGCTGATGTGGGAACACCAAGACTGCCTCGTCTTTTTTAAGAGAAAAATCCTTCTTGTCAACCGTTATTTGAGTTTCTCCCTCGAGATTAACTACCAGTTCAAAGCAATTATGCATATGCGGCGGGAACGAAAAATTTTTGCAGTATATCTTTTTAAAATAATCAGCGCTGCTTATATGCGAAAGTTCATAAAACATAAAAATCACCCAAAGGTAAAAATTTGTCTAATAATTATACACTTCTTTGCGAGAAAAATCAATTAATTGTATTAAAATATTTGTGAGGTGATTGCTATGAAATGGTTTTCGAGCACCGAAAACGAAAAATGGCTTGAAAGAACTGATATAACAAACGATGCTGCAGAGGAGCTTAAAATAGGCGAGGAGATCGCTCCCCCGATTTACGGCTTTGGCGGCTGTTTTAATGAAATAGGAATGCAGGCGATTGAAACCCTAAGGGAGGAAAAGCAAAATGAGATTTTTGACCTGCTTTTTAGCGACAAGGGGCTATCCTTTTGCTACAACCGCATTTCTATAGGCGCTAATGATTTTGCCGAGGATTGGTATTCTTATAACGACCATAAAGGCGACTACGCGATGGAGCATTTTTCCATTGAACGCGACCGCAAACATATTATTCCCGCTATTAAAAAGGCGCAGGAGCGTTGCCCTGATATGATGTTTTTCGCTTCACCCTGGAGCCCTCCAACCTGGATGAAATATCCGCAGGCCTGCAACTACGGCCGCCTTGTGGAGAGCGATGAAAATCTTCGCGCCTATGCCCTTTACTTTAGAAAATTCCTTGAGGAATACGCTAAGGAGGGCATACAAATTTCGCACCTGCATCCGCAAAACGAATTTTTGTGCGACCATAAATTCCCCTCCTGCCAATATAGCGCCGAGGAGATGGAAAACTTTATGGCCAACTACCTGATTGATGAGGTGGAAGGACTTTGCGAGGTTTGGCTCGGCACCAACTGCTGGTGGCAAAACTATATGCAAATCTACGGTGCAATTTTGCAAAATGAAAAGATAAGAAAGGCCGTTAAGGGCGCCGGTTTCCAGTGGAGCGCAACGAGCGAAATTCAGATGTTCCGCGAGGATTACCCCGACCTTGCCGCCGTTCACACCGAATGTGAATGCGGTGACGGACGTAATACCTGGGATCACGCGATGCACGTTTTCGAACTTTACCGCCGCTCTGCCCGCGGCGGCGCCAGCGCCAACGTTTACTGGAATATGGTGCTGCCGGAGGGCGGGCTTTCGACCTGGGGCTGGCGTCAAAACTCGCTGTTCACAATTAAAGACGGTGAATACACCCTGACCCCCGAATTTTACTGTGTTAAGCATTTCGCGCAGTTTGTTAAGAAGGGTGCCAGAATGCTGCGCACTGAGGGTTCACATTCCTCAAATGCCGCTGTATTTAAAAACGCAGACGGCAGCACCGTTGCAGTTATTATGAACCCCTACAAGGGCGAGAAGAAGCTAAAGATAGGCGAAAACACCTTCGCCCTCGCTCCCCGTTCGTTTAATACTATTATTTTATAAAACAAACCCCTGCAGTAGATTTTACTGCAGGGGTTTTGCTTATTCGCGTTCCTCGCGAAGGGCATTTTTGAGCACGTGGCGGTAAATGCCCGTGAACTCTGACTGCGCGCGGTCGAGCGCCGTAGGTGACAGACGGCCGCAGTCGTACTGCCCACGCAGTTTTTTTGCGCGTTTTTCGAGTCGCGAAAACTCGCGGTTGATATTTCCCAGTGCGCGGGATGCTGTAGGATCTGAATAATAGCCCATAGATGATTCCTCCTGTATTTAATTTTTAGCACAGGAAGGCAACAAAAAAAGCCTATCCTGCAAACGGGCAGAATTTCCCCTCAGAGAAATTCATCCTTTTTGCAAAATAAGCCGAAACTTTTTTGGTTTGACAACATAATACCACGGTTTTCATGCTTTGTCAATAATATTAAAATTGATTTTAGAGTATTATAATGGTACAATAGATTAAACTAATTTTGGAGGCGATAAAAATGCCAAGCACAAAAGAACTGATGGCATCTATAGAAAGCGGCGAGTGGAAAACCACCTTCTTTTCGGAGAAGCATATATCGGTTAATGACCTTTTTGAAGACGAGAACCGCGTTCGCAGCTCCCCCATTTTTCCCTATGGCGGCTTCAATCCCAATTTGGATACGATTTCTCTTTGCCACGATTGCCTTTTTATTGCGGCCGAGGAAATTGCCGAGTGGATTGATATGAAAAAACGACACTTGTTTAGAAAAGTATTTACATACGACCATGAAATCGGCTACGTAATCCGCGAGCGAAACGGCGAAAAAACGCCCTCTTCCTCGCTAGTTTTGGCTCTGCGACATGACAGCGACTGCAAATACGGCTTTTTTATTACAACCTTTAACGTTGTTGAAGACGAACAAGCTGCGCGATTAGCAGTTTCTGGTAATTAGCGGCTTTACGACCACTCCTTGTGTTCTCTGCTTATACTAATAGTATAAGAAACGGAGGACATAAAATGCTTCGCTCTAAGCATGACGAAAAAGCGCCGCCGCTTAGGTGGTTTTGGCTGCTCGTGAATTTTACGCTGTTCGCCAGCGCCCTGATGCATTTTGCAAACGGAATTTCGGCAATAACGGGCGCGCACCACAAGGTTGATACCCAACAGCTGTATAACCTATACCCTGCGTTCAGGACGCTGGATATAGGCTGTGGAATTTTTTTGATTTTGTTATCGGTTTTTATTATATACACGCGCTATAGGCTTGCGCACTTTCGACGACGGGCGCCGTTGCTGCTTGCCCTTACCTATTTGTCGGTCTGTCTGCACGACCTTGTGTATATTGCCGCGGCGCTTATAATACTTCCTCACCCGTCGGAGGCAGAGCTCGACCTTTTTACCTTCGGTTTTGGCGCGGCGGTGGGTGTTACCATGCTGATAATCGACCACGTATACTTTAAAAAACGCGAATATATGTTTATAAACTAAAACGAAGAAGCTCGAGCCTTGCGGCCCGCGCTTCCCCGTTTCTTCTAAGATGCACACAAAAAAGAAGGAGGTATATGAAAACAAAAAAACACACCGTAAGGGGGGTCACTACTTCCCCTTACGTTAATAAAGGGGATTTGACTTTCGGTTTGGTTTTATATTTTTAAAAAATTTTTTAAAAATTTTTATTAAGCGCAAAGATAAACATTTTATGTTGATTTTTAGGGGCAAATATGGTATTCTCAATACAGAAAGCGACGGTTTTTGACAAACCGAATTTTTCGCTTATGAGAGGAGTTTACTATGGAGAACGCTACCGTAGATACTAAACTTTTAGCTTCCGAATGGGAGAGGCTTACCTTCGACCTTAATCTCAAGGGTCGTTTGGATTTTGAGGTTTTCAAAAAAACCTTTGCAGAAACCTTTAATCTGCTTCGTCCCTACACCGTGAGCGACGTAATTAAAAAGGAATATATGGATGTCATCGTTAAGGCTTATGCCTTCGTAACCTGCGAGGCCGAGATAGCCAACTGCTATCCCCAGGCGGCGGCAATTCTCACCGAGAGAATGCTTCACCACTGCGTTGTAAATACTGCGGCAGCAGATGCAAGCGGCATAAACATTTATCTCGTTGAGTCCAAAAAGGAAGTATATATAAACTTTGAGGACATTGACTATTCCATCGAGGTTTTAGCTCAGGCCATTGAGGGTGTGCCCGAGTTTTAAAATAATAGGAGGTTAAACTATGTTTTGTTCTAAATGCGGCAAAGAAATCGGCGAGGGTATGAACTACTGCGCAAACTGCGGCTCTCCCGTAGCAACGTCTAATACTGTAAATCCCGTTGCGCCGATACCGGTTAATCAGCCGAAGCCTGCAGCAACACCTGCGCCCAAGTCCAACGATGCTCCCAATATCGGCTATGCCATACTCGGATTTTTCATGCCGATTGTAGGTCTTATCCTTTATTTGGTTGAAAAGGATAAAAGCCCGCTTGCAGCCAAGTCGGCTCTTAAGGGTATGCTTATAGGTATCGCGGTAAGCGTTGTACTGTTCATTCTCTACGTAATCTTTATTGTGGTTATATTTGGTATGGCCAGTTCTTCTACCCCGTATCCGTATTATTAAAGAAATAATCCCCCGTTCAAACCGAACGGGGGTTTCCTTATATTCGGAGCAAAAATAAAACCTCTCGGTTACCCGAGAGGTTTATTTGTTACTGATTAAACTTCAGCGCTCTCTGCACCTTCGGCGGCCGCAACAGCGTTAAGGTCGGTCTGCATCATCCAGAAGTTAACGATGCTAAGGCCAACGAAGCCGAGGATGAGATAAAGAACAGCGTTGTCCTTATGAGCGATGCCCTTAGCTGCACAACCTGCTGCTAACTTCTGCTCTGCGAGATAGAAGCCAACCGGGGGTAAGAACAGCATAAGAACGATCTCTAAAAGACCGCCGTCTGCGGGATCCTTAACAGATACTGCTTCCTTAGCAATCATAATGGCCCAATAGATGCCGTAGATGCCACAGGTAACAAGTGTAAGAAGGATTGCGGTTAACGGATTTCTTGCTTTGATCATAATAAAAACCTCCTCGTTTTTATGAGTTTATTATATCATCGCTTTAAAGCGGTGTCAATATTTAAATACAAAATATTGTATTTTAGGTCATATATTGTTATAATTTAATATAATAAGTAGAAAGGGGGCGCCATATGAGCAGAAAATTAAAGGTTTCGCTTATTACGGCGGGAATAGGTATAGTCGGTATCGTGCTGCTGCTTTTGGTGCTCAGCGGTATGCGACTTTACTGCCCGTTTAATCTGCTTACGGGTCTTCAATGCCCCGGTTGCGGCAACACACGCGCTACGGCGGCGCTTTTTCGTCTGCAATTCAAAGATATGCTCCGTTTTAATCTTTTATACCCGCTGGAAATTTTCTATATCGCGCGCGTATATATATTATCGGCACGCAATTATATAAAGGGCGGCCGCTTTTCCTACGGTGTGAAGCCTAAGGTTATAGACATTGTATTTTTGGTTGTGTTGATTATATGGACGATAGTCCGTAACGTTATATAAATCAGTAAAGGATGGTTGAGATGGAATTTTCCGAGACCCGTGTTCAAAAAACACTTAAAACGAACAAAGGTGTATTTAAAACGATACTGCTCTCAATTATAACGCTGGGAATTTATTCGCTCGTCGTAATGTCGTCGGTATCCAAGAGCATCAACCTTGCCGCAGGCGGCATTGACGGCAAGAAGACCATGCATTTTTGCCTGCTTGCATTTATATTTGCGCCCATAACCTTTGGAATTGCGATTCCCGTTTGGTATCACAGAATTTCCAACCGTATAGGCGACGAGCTCGACCGCCGCGGAATTGCTTATTCCCTCGGCGCTGCCGATTACTGGATTTTCTGCGTTTTACTGTCTTTCACGGTTGTGTGTCCCCTGATTTATCTTCATAAACTCTTTAAGGCCACAAACCTTATGTGTGAGGACTACAATATAAACGGATAAACTTTCACCCCCCTTCGGCCTAGGTCGAGGGGGATTTTTTTGTAAATTAAGGCAAAATATGCCGTATGCATAAAACTATATTTAGTATTTGTTAAAAAAATAGTCACAAATTGTATGAAAACTATTGCATTTTTTGTATTTTTTGGTATTATAAATACAGCGTCCCCAATATTATTTTAAGGAGAGATAAAAATGGACAAGTTCTTCAAAATTTCAGAACGTGGCTCTACCGTGAGAACTGAAATCGTTGCAGGTCTTACCACCTTCTTCGCAATGGCTTACATCCTGATTGTTAACCCCAATCAGATCGTTGGCTTCAGCTTCGACGTTCCCGGAATTCAGCCCATCTGGAACGCTGTTTACATTGCTACCATCGTTGCAACCGTAATCGGCACACTGCTTTATGCATTTTATGCTAAGCTTCCCTTTGCACAGTCGTGCGGAATGGGTCTTAACTCATTCTTCTTCGTATCCTTCATCCTGCCCGAGATTTTAAAGGGCGGCGATGGCGACGTACTCGCAGGTTATCATGCAGGTCTGGTTATAATTCTCGTTTCGGGTCTTATCTTCCTGATCCTTTCGGTAACCGGCGCACGCTCTTACATTGCAAAGGCTATGCCTGACTGCATTAAGAAGGCTATCCCCGCAGGTATCGGCCTCTTCATTGCATTCATCGGCTTCCAGAACGTTGGTATCGTTCAGGATAACCAGTACACCTTAGTACAGTTCGTTAAGCTTCAGGGCGTTAAGTGGGAGGCTGTTGCTCCTGCTGTTATCGCACTCCTCGGCTTCATCATCATCGCTGTACTTTCCAAGCTTAAGGTTAAGGGCGCCGTATTAGTAGGCATCCTTGCTACCTCCGTTATTTACTACCTTGCTACCTGGACTGCTCCGAGCTTTGATATGGCTTCCTTCGCAGAGCCCTTCAAGGATTTCGCTAAGATCGGTGTTACCGGCGTATTCAAGGCTTCCTCTTGGAAGAATGCCTTCGGCGGCGAAATGCTCGGCGGCATCTTCTCGGCAATTATGCTTATCGTAACCTACTGCCTCGTTGATATGTTCGACACCATCGGAACCCTCTACGGTACCGCTTCTGAGGCTGACATGCTCGACGAAAACGGCGACCCTGTTGACGTTGACAAGGCTATGGCTTGCGACTCTATCGCTACCTGCGCAGGTGCTGTTTGCGGTACCTCTACCGTTACCACCTTCGTTGAATCTGCTTCGGGCGTTGCCGCAGGCGGACGTACCGGTCTTACCAGCTTGGTAACCGCTCTCTGCTTCGCAGCTTGCTTATTCTTATCGCCCCTCGCAGCTATCATCCCCTCGGCTGCTACCGCTCCCGCTCTTATCTTCGTTGGCGTTCTTATGATGAAGAACTTCGCCAAGGTTGATATGACCGATATGAGAAGTGCAGTTCCCGCATTCTTAACCTTTGCTATGATGCCGCTTACTTATTCTATCGCAAACGGTATCGGTATCGGTTCTATCGCTTACACTCTTATCACCATCTTCACCGGTAAGTACCAGAAGAAGGACATCGCAGTTACCATTATTGCTCTCCTCTTCGTTGCTAAGTTTGTATTCGGTACTCTTTAATCTTAAAGATACACCCTCTCGGGAAACCGAGAGGGTTATTTTTTTGCCTGCCTTAGGGTTGCGTTTTAGGTCAAAATGTGTTAAATTAAGTTTTGGAGGATGATTAAATGAAATCCATAATTAAACTTTTATCACTTGTACTGAGTTTAATACTTTCGCTTTCGCTTCTTTCGGCCTGCGGCGCTCCAAAAGGCGACGATTACCACGACGGCGATATGATAGCTATTTGGGAGGTTGAAAGTTGGGTTGGCTTCGGCCGTTGCTATTTCCCTTCCTATTTCACGGTAAATTTAAAGGCTGACGGCTCGGCCATACAGACCTTAAGCGAGGACCAGTTTAAATATAATCTGCAGATGGAGGAAACCTTTACCTTTATTATCTACCCCCAGATGCGCGAGGCCGAATTCCGCAATAAGTTCCTCGGTATGGAAAAGGATAAATACATTGAGTATCTTCGTGGAGTTATCGCAAAGGAACTGCCTTCCCGCATTGAAAGCGTGTATGATATGAGCATGGAGGATTGGCTTGAAAAGGAATATAAAGAATATAAAAAGCAGGCGGCCGACGGCAAGGTATCCAAGGGTATTACCTACTGGCTCTCCCGTGACGGAAAAATTGCTCTGCTTAACTCGATAGACGATTTCGAAAGCAAGCTCCCCGAGGATATTTGGAACGTTATCAGCACCGAAACACAGACGGCCTGTATCGATTACGAGGTATCGAAAAACGGTAAGAGCGTTACGCTCTCGCAGCTATCGGACGATGCTTACCGCAACAGCTATCCCGTAACGCTTACCAAAATCGGATAATTAAAAGCCTACGACAAAATTAGTCGTAGGCTTTTTTTACAGCATTATATACACCAGCGCCAACAACAGCAATTCGTCCTCGCTCTCGCCCAAAAGCAACAGCATTACGGCTATTATCAGCTTGCGGTCGGAATTGAATTCCATACCGCGAAGATTAAGCATTTTTAGTATCGAAAAGCCCTTGTTTTCGGGCGGCGGAGGAGGTTTCCGCGTCGGCTGTGGCGGCTGTGGCGGCTGTGGCGGAGGTGTATTTTCCTCGCGAAGTTTTACAAAATCGGGTCGCTTCGGCGGCGGCGAAAATTTAAAAAAATCGTTGTTTTCTTGCGCCAAACTACCCACCTGCCTTATAAGATATCGTTTAGTAGTCCGCTTTCTTTGAGTAGCGGCATAATGCTCACGATTCGCAAAAGCTTTACCGCCTTGTCTACGCGTTCGCGGCGTTCGGGACTCAGGTGCGGCCGCAGTGCTAAAAGCAGACGGCTGCGGTCGTCCTCGCCACTGTTCTTAAGGGCCGAGAGCATTCCGGCTATGTTTATTCCCGAAAGGTCAGGCTCTTGCTCGCTCTTTTTTTGTTCGTCGCCCAAAATCGACTGCGCCATCGCTTCGATTCGCGCCATTCCCTCGGGGTCCGAGAGAAGCTCGGAAATTTTATCGGCAAGATTATTTTCCATCCTGCTTAAACCTCTTTAAAAGCTCTGCTGCCTGCGGCGAGGACATAAGCTTATCGCGGGCGGCCTTGTCGTTCATAAGGGATGAGAGTTCCTTTGCCTGATCGGCAGGCAGAGATGCAAGTATGCCCGAAAAATTACCGTCCGACACCGCTTTTTTAAGGTTTTCGTTTTTTGATAGTGCCGATATGGCCTCAAGCAGTTTTTTGCGGTCGATATTATTTTGCATTGAAATCACCACCATAGTTATGTATACTATTAATATGCTGATGATTCGGAGGATAGACTATGCGCGTGCTCGTTTTTTCGGATAGCCACGGCCGAGGCAGCCGCGTTGAAGCGGCGCTGCTGGAGCAGAAAAATATAAACCACGTTTTCTTTTTGGGTGACCGCGTTTCGGATATTGAGCACCTGCCCGAACTTTATCCTGACGTTACCTTCTACACCGTGCCGGGCAACTGCGATTTTTCGTTTTCGGGTATGCACACTAAAAGCATTACTCTGTGCGGCAAAAAGATTATTTACACCCACGGACACGCTTTTTCGGTCAAATCGGGTACCGAGCGACTCATATCCTACGCTCGCGCCGCGGGGGCCGATATCATCCTCTACGGGCACACTCACCTGCCCGAAACCACCTATCTTGACGGACTTTACGTTATAAACCCCGGCTCGATCGGTAAGGGGCAACGCTTTGACAGCTACGCCACGATTGATATTGAAGGCGGAGGCATTTTTGCGAATATCGTAAAAATATGACCGCTTGACAGATTATTTTTGTAGTGTTACAATTTTAATATACTAATGGTGCAGAGATTTTGAGATACGCACGGTGAAAGGAAGAATAAAAAAATGAATGATTTCGGAAATAAGAAAATTATTGCCGCCGTTCGCACCGAAGAAGAATTTTGCACCGCCCTTAATAGTTCGGTAGACTGTATTTTTTTACTGTGCTCCAACATTTTAACAGTCGAGAATTGGATTGACCGCGCAAAGAGCGCAGGCAAAAAACTTTTTATCCATCTCGATATGTCAGAAGGAATTGGCCGCGATAACGCAGGGGTTGCTTTCCTCGCAAAGTTGGGGGTTGACGGAATTATCAGCACCCGTACCGGCATTATCCGCGCAGCAAGGGAACACGGCATTCCGACCGTACAGCGAATCTTCTCTATCGATTCGCAGGCAACACAAACATCGGCCAACGCCGCAGGCAACTTCCATCCCTCGTATATCGAGATTATGCCGGGCGTTATCCCTAAGGTTATTCGCCGCTTCTGCGGATGCACCGACATTCCGATTATCGCCGGCGGACTGATTGAAACCCCCGAGGAGGTTAAGGCCGCGCTCGACAGCGGCGCTGTCGCCGTTTCCACCGCTAACAAATCGCTTTGGTAAATTTAAAGGACCCGTACCGTTTTGGTACGGGTCCTTTTTTTAGTCTTTAACTATGCATTCGCCGATATCCTTAAGTACGTAGGTCGGTTTGGCTTCGCTCTTTTCGAGGTCTTCAAGCGTTCCCTCGCCCGAAAGCACAAATGCAGTATCGATACCTGCGTTGCATCCGCAGGCAATATCGGTATAGAGTCGGTCGCCTATAAACATAGCGTCGCTCTTTTCAAGTCCCTTTTGCTTTAATGCCAGTTCAATCATGGCCGGCTGGGGCTTGCCGATAACGTGGGGACGTCGTCCCGTTGCCATATAGAGCATCTCGGTTACAGCGCCGCAATCCGGCACAAAGCCATAGGAAGTGGGGCAAACGTAATCGGGATGGGTTGCGATATAGTCAACTCCGCGAACGAGCAGCTGACAAACGTCGTCAAGTTTTTTGAAGGTAAGCTCGGTATCGAAGCCCATAACGATAGCGTCAATATCATCTTCAAGCTCGGTGGTGAGTTTAATACCGCTTTCCTCAAGCTCGGTTACAAATGAACGGGTTCCGAATGCGTAGAATTTTTTGCCGGCGTAGTTTTCCTTCAGGTATTCGATCGTAGCGTGGGTGGAGGTTAAAAAATCCTCCTTCTTTATAAAATCAAGTCCCATAGAGTGCAAGCGTTTAACATATTTATCGGCGCTGGAGGAGGAATTGTTCGTGAGGAACATATAGGACGCACCGTTTTCCTTTACAAAATCAAGAAAAGGCGGCGTTTGCGGAAACAGATTGTTTCCGAGGTATATCGTTCCGTCCATATCCAATAAATAAAGCTTATACTTTTTCAAAAAAATCACTTCCGATTAGCCTTAGTTTTCTTTCTACATTATACGGTATATAAAGCTTTATGTCAATAAAACGAAAATTTTTCGCAAAATTATTGACAAAGCGGTAAAATAATAATATCATAAACATAAGGAGTTGATATTATGACCGTTACCGAGCTTGCAAAGCTTACGGGATATTCTATTTCGACCGTTTCAAAGGCCCTTTCCGACAGTAGTGAAATAAGCCGCGAGGCCAAAGAAATTATTCTTCGCGCCGCACGAGAAACGGGATATTACGACAAGGCAATCAAGCGTAAAAAGCGCATCGGTATGCCTAATACGGTTGGTATAGCGACCTCGGATATACGCGATTCAATGACGCTCTCGCGCCTTTGCCGCGCACTGCGCAACTACGGTTTTTACGCCGTTGTGTGCGATGAGGCCAACGCAACGTATATACTTTGTGACGTTTTGGGCGTTGACGCTGTTATATTCTCGGACGTTAAGGAAACAGAGTGCTCTGTTCCCTGCTGTGTTCACCGCGGTGACGCCGACGGCACGGCCGCCGCTGTCGCTTCGCTCTTGGGTGAGGAGACGGTAGAAACCGCAAAAGAGAAAAAGGAAGATATTTGGCTTTTTTAGGAGTTTTTATGAGCAATATAATTCTTATCGGTATGCCCGGTTCGGGCAAGAGTACGGTCGGCGTTTTGCTGGCCAAGATAATCGGATACCGCTTTGTCGATACCGACCTGCTTATTCAGGAAAAGGAAGGACGAAAACTTTTCGAGATTATACGCGACAGCGGCAATGATTATTTTGCTAAGGTGGAAAACGAGGTTAACGCTTCGGTTTCGGCCGAGCGCACCGTTATTGCTACGGGTGGAAGCGCCGTATACGGAAAAGAAGCTATGGAACACCTTAAGAATATCGGCACCGTAGTTTTTTTGGACGTTTCTGTCCGGGAACTCGAAAAGCGAATTACAAACCTTAACACGCGAGGAATAATGTTTCGTGACGGACAAACCATTGCCGATATTTATAACGAGCGTATGCCGCTTTATAAAAAGTATGCCGATATTACGGTGGACTGCGATAAGGCCGACCTTGCCGAAAACGCGCAAAAGATAGCCTCCGCTTTGGGACTATAGATAAAAAGAAACCTCTCTGCAGTGCAGAGAGGTTTTTTCTTTGATTAAACGATAGGTAAATTGCTGGGTCTGGAAGTGGAGATGCCGGGCTTGCTCGACGACGAAGAAGATGCCGGCTTACTGGATGAAGATTCCTCAGGCTTAGAAGAGGACTCCTCCTTCTTGGACGAAGAAGATTCTTCCTTTTTGGATGAAGAGGATTCTTCCTTCTTAGAGGACGAAGACTCTTCTTTCTTGGAAGAGGATGATTCTTCCTTTTTGGAAGAAGACGAAGAGGGCTTCTTGGAAGAGCTGCTTGAACCGCTGTTGGGAGCAGGCTTTTTGGACGAGGAGTTGTCTTCTAACTCGTCGCCGTTGGACTCATCGCTGCCATCCTCGGGAGGAACTGTAACGTCCTTACCGTCCTCATCGGACGAGGTGGGTGGATTGGTCTTGCCGCTCTCAATATCCGATATGAGCGAGTCGTATTCGGAACCACCCATATAGTAATCATCTTTTTTATTCTTACAGCCTGTAAGGGAAAGGGAAACCAAAAATACTAAGCAGAGCACGATAGCGAGAATTGCTGTAACCTTCATTGGCGTTCCTCCTAAAATTATTTACCTGACAATTATATTATATTTTTACTTTTTTGTCAACTTTACTACTGCGCCGCTGTTGGGTGCGAGGGTAACCTTAATACCGTCGGCTGTGGCTGTGAAGGTTGCGTCGCCGCGAACACTGTCGATACTGTCGGCGGCAAAGCCGTTAAGTTTAATATCCTCGGTTGCGATTTCGGGCAGGTAGTTGATAACCAGCGCATAACGAACGTTTTCATCCTCT
This sequence comes from Clostridia bacterium, assembly GCA_017513245.1. GTDB lineage: Bacteria > Bacillota > Clostridia > Oscillospirales > Acutalibacteraceae > SIG589. The sequence continues at coordinate 58,808 of JAFXGK010000019.1, read as the reverse complement.
ATATGCTCGGTAAGGCCGATATAGGGGCTGCATTTACTTGCGGCCTTGCTTTTGCCAATGCCCATTGCGCGATAAAGTTTATGATATTCTTCGTGGTTTACTCCGTCGACAAACGAGGGGGTGGTAACTGCGGTATACTCAATGGGAGCATTGCAGAAGTAAACCTTGCCCTTGCCTATCTTCTGTACGCCGAATACGGGCTGACCGAACTGGTCGGAAGCCAGAACCTCTGCGGTGAGGGCCTTGAGTTTCATTTCGTAATGGGGACGCAGGTGAAGTGTATCGCCTTCGAAGGTTACCTCCTTAACGGCAGTGGCAACGCTGCGCGATACAAGTTCGAATCCCGTAACCTGTGGGAACTCGGACATCATACCGCCGTCCATAGATATGTAGAGGGTTGCGCCGTTTTCTCTTACGCGACGTAAAAGCTCGTTCTGAAGGTGCTTTGTAGGCTCGCCGTAGAGCGAGAGCGAGGGCATAAAGTAGGCCTCGGCCTCGGGGATTTCCTGGTCATGGAATGCGAACTCGAGTTCGATTCCTGCCTGCTTTGCGAGCAAGAAGGTGCCGTAGGCAACACCCCAAGAATCCTGATTTTTAACAAGGATGCAAACGGCGTCGGCCTTGCGGCGCGGCAGAGGCTTGCCAAAGCGCTCGATGAATTTAGAAAAGTCGGTCATGCTGTCGAGCGCGGGAATGTGGCTGCCGTCGGCATTTATGAGGGCGAGCTCACGCTCGAGCGCACACCAGTCGTAGGGTATATTGTTGAGGGCGCTCTGGTTGCAGGCGCACCACCACATAAAGCCGTTACAGTCGTGTGCCCAAAGGCCGAAAAGGGCCATATCGGCATTGGCTGCTATAAGCTTTTGATTTGCGAACATGGGGCCTAAGGTGTTTATCTCCTCTGCGAAGCAGGGCTTGCCGCCGAGTCCGCGATAATAAAGCGACTCCGCTACGGCGTGGTTGGCCGATTTCATACGGTTAACCTCATCGGTTTCGCAGTGCTCGGTAAATGCGGGATAGGGGTGTGTGCACAGAACGTCGGTGATTTCACCCTGATCCTGCGGACGCCATACACCGTTAGGATTTAAGCCGTGCATTCCCGAGATAACGGGATGAAGCTTGTCCTCGGCCTTAATAGCATTTGTAATAAGGGCCGACCAGGTATAGGCGCAGTCGGGGTCGTCGGTTACGTCCATGCAGTTGCATTCGTTGCCTATATCCCAAGCTACGAGAGCCTCATGGTCCTTGTAGCGGTTTACCATATATTTTACATATTTCTGCTGCCATTTAAGGGCGGTGGGATCGGTGTAGATATTGGCGTGTTCAAGAGCGCGCGGAACGTATAGCTTGCCGCTCATCCAACCGGTCATCAGACCGATCATTACCTGAATACCACGCTCAAGGCACAAATCAAGAAAACGGTCAAGTCTTGAAATCATAATGGGGTCGATACCTGCCGCTGCCTCAACGGTATGGGGCTTAGGCATATCGTCTATCGAAATATCACGTTTGCTGTGATTGCCGGCAAACTGATTTTTTATAGGTTGAAACTCACTCCAAAGCGGGAACATTCTTATAACGCGAATATTAGACTCAATAAGCAAATCAAGGTCGCGGATTACAACCTTTTCGTCCCATTGGGTCCACATATCGATGCCTGCGTTTGAGGCCCAATAGTTTACGCCCACAAAAAATTTTCCACTGTCAAAAAGTTCACATTTCATATATCTGCACTCCCTTTGGTAAAAGCGCTTTTTAGGCGCTTCGGCATATCATATTTATTATATCATAAAGCAAAGAAAAAGCAACAAATAAAAAGAAGTAGAGAGGGGTCTTCCTCTCTACTTTTACGGTATAGTATTTCCCAGGCCGAAACTCACCGACAGCGCTTTGTCCACCCTGTTCATCGCACCGTCGCCAAGGCTGCCCATTTTTTCCTTTAGGCGCTGCTTGTCTATCGTGCGAACCTGCTCAAGCAACACTATCGAATCCTTGGAAAGTCCGCAGTCATCGGCATTTACGCTTATATGCGTGGGCAATTTGGCTTTATCGTGCTGGCTGGTTATCGCCGCCGCAATCACGGTTGGACTAAAGCGGTTTCCAACGTCGTTTTGTATTATAAGTACCGGTCTTACCCCGCCCTGCTCCGAACCGACGACCGGACTTAAGTCTGCATAGTAGATATCTCCGCGTTTGACTGTCATTTATCTTTCACGCTCCGAAATTATGTTTGGTACTGTTAGTTTTGCCGCGTTTTGCATTAAATAATCATCGCGGTAAAATTTTAGTACCTCTACATTCTATGCTCACTCAGCAGAGGTGGTTAAAAAGTGATAAAAGTTCACAGTTAGTTCTTGCATTATAATGTAATATTATATATAATAAAATATATATGTTCATTTTTTGCCCTACGATTGGAGTTGGATTATATATGGGAAAGATTTTTCTGGTTGGAAACCCTTGTTCGGGAAAGAAAAAACTGAAGAATAATTTACTTGATATAGTTACTATCCTCTCGCGAGCCGGCCACGAGGTTACGGTTTATCCCACACGTGACCGCGGCGACGCTACAGAGGTTATAAAAAATTTGTCGGATGAATATTCGGTTGTTGTTTGCGTTGGCGGCGACGGTACCTTAAACGAGGTTATCACCGGTATGATGCACAACAAAAATAAATATTATCTCGCATATATTCCGGCCGGCACGCTTAACGAATGGTCCTCGAGCCTGCATATTTCGCGAAATATGCTGACCGCCGCTGAGGATATTCCCAAGGGCAAGGTTATAACCCTTGATATAGGTAAATTCGGTGATGAATTCTTTACCTATACCGCTTCGTTCGGCGCATTTACCGACGTTTCGTATTCGACCTCGCAGAAGGTTAAAAACGTGCTCGGCCACTCGGCTTACATTTTAAACGGCGCTCGCAGCCTTTCTAAAATTCGTTCGTATCATATGACGCTTGAGCATGACGGCGAAACGGTGGAGGGCGACTTTTTATTCGGCGCCGTTACAAATTCGATGTCGGTGGGCGGCATTATTAAACTGGATGAATCGCAGGTTGAACTTAACGACGGTCTGTTTGAGGTTTTGCTTATTCGCAAGCCCGCTAAGGGCGGCCGACTCCGCCACATTATGAAGGGCATTGTAAACCGCGATTTTTCGAACCCTGCTTTTGAATTCTTTAAGACGAGCAAGCTCGTTATTCACACAGAGAAGTGCCTTGACTGGACGCTGGACGGCGAGCACGCCGTAGTTGAGGGTGACACGGTTGAAATCAGTAACCTCAACTCCGCAATCTCCTTCTTTGTTCCTTCGGATAAATAATTTTTTGATTTTAAGGAAGTGTTTTAATTGTTCTCAAGAGATATGGGCATAGACCTCGGCACTGCCAATACCCTTGTTTGTGTTAAAGGTAAGGATATTATCATGCGCGAGCCGTCTGTCGTTGCGTATGACGTTCGAAACGATGAAGTACGCGCCGTTGGCAGCGAGGCTAAGGAAATGATTGGCCGCACCCCCGGCTCCATCGTTGCGGTAAGACCGCTGCAGGACGGTGTTATTGCCGACTTTGACGTTACCGCCGCCATGCTTAAAAGATTTATACGAAACGCGCTTAAGGGCTCGTTCTTTTCGCGCGCCCACGTTATGATATGCATTCCCGCAGGCGTTACCGAGGTTGAAAGCCGTGCGGTTGAGGATGCTGCAAAGCAGGCGGGCGCTACCAAGGTTGCCCTGATTGAGGAGCCTATGGCCGCCGCACTTGGCGCAGGACTGCCCGTTAACGATGCCAGCGGAAGCATGGTTGTCGATATCGGCGGCGGCACCAGCGAGGTTGCCGTTATTTCGCTCGGCGATATCGTTACCGCACAGTCGGTAAGAATCGCGGGTGACGACCTGGATGAAGCCATCATCAACTACGTTCGCAAGAAATATAACCTTCTTATAGGTGAACGCACCGCCGAGCAGTTAAAAATTGAAATCGGCTCCTGCGTACCCTACGAGAACGAGGGCAGCGTAGAGATTAAGGGCCGCAACCTGGTTGACGGTCTGCCCAAGAACGTTGTAATTACCGCTGCAGAGGTTCGCGAAGCAATGAGCGACACCATAAACAGCATTATAGACGCCATCAGGACCACACTGGAAAAAACTCCGCCCGAGCTTTCGGCCGATATTATCGACCGCGGCATCACCCTTATGGGCGGCGGCGCTCTGCTACGCGGACTCGACACCCTCATTGCCGCCGAGACCGATATGCCGGTATACGTTGCCGACAATCCGCTCGACTGCGTAGCCCTTGGCCTCGCCAAGAAGCTTGAGGATCCCGACGCTTTTGAGGACTACGTTTATAAACGCGGCAGAAAGTTTAACTAAAAAAAGGCAAAAAAATTTGTCACGGCAGGTGATCTGATGAGATATTTTTTAAAAAGCCGTCGCTTTAAAATAGCGGCCGCCATATTAGCCTTGCTTCTGCTCGTTTCGGTCATTGCCCGTATTGCAGGCGGCGCGCTCTCTCCGCAGCAGAGTATTCTCGGCTCGATTATTGCGCCGTTTCAGAGCGCCTTTACTTCTGTTTCAAACTTTTTTAAGGACCTTAACCGCGATATAAACGGCAGTGAGGAGCTCGCACGCGAGAACGCCGAACTTAAAAACCAGATAAACGAACTTACAAGCTCGCTGCTCGATTACGAGGCGGCGGTATCGGAAAATAAGTTTTTACGTGATTATCTTGATATTAAGGATAACAAGACCGATTATCAGTTTGTTGACGCTAAACTTATCGCCCGTGATTCGGACGACCCCTTTGGCACCTTTACGGTAAACAAGGGCAGTCTGCACAGCGTTGCGGTTTATGACCCCGTTATTGATTCTAACGGTCTTATAGGCTACGTTTCGGAGGTTGGCGCCTCGTACTGCAAGGTTACTACCGTTTTAAGCCCCGATATCAGCGTTGCGGCTTTTGACCGCCGCACGGGCGACCTCGGTATACTTTCGGGTATACTCTCGGCTGCCGAAAACGGTGATACCCGACTCGGCAATCTTTCGCGCAACTGCTCGGTAGCGATCGGCGACTATATCGTTACCTCGGGCGGCGGCGTTTTCCCCGACGGACTGCTTATAGGTACCGTAAGCGCGGTTGGCAACGATTATAACAGCCTTATATACGCTGATATTACCCCTGCGGCCGACCTTGACGACCTTAGAGATATGATGATAATAACCTATTTCTCCGGTCAGACAAATTTGGGCGGTGAATAGGGATGAAAACAAAGAAACATACCTCCACCTTTTACGTTTGGGTGTCGGTTATCGGTTTTTTACTGTTCACCTTTGACAGTACAGGGCTTGCGCCGCTTAATATCGGCAATGCAAGGCCGCTGCTTTTATTGCCGCTGCTCGTGGCGGTTGCCATGGCGGGGCGCGAATGGATAGGGCTTTTGTTCGGAGCTGTGTTCGGTATTCTGCTTGATACTATAGGCGCGGAAACACTGTGCTTTAATATGATTGCTTTATTCATCATCGGTACTGTTTGCGGTTTGCTTTGTGCTCACTACGTAAATGATAACGTCTATTCGGCAGTGGCACTTTGCTTTTTTTCAAATCTGTTTTACTACGTGGCGAGATGGTTTTTCTTCTATGTGTGCGCCGGTCGCGAAGAGGTTTTTTCTTACTTCTTCCGCTACTGTGTTCCGACCATACTCTACAACACGGTTTTTATTATCCCCTTCTATTTCCTCTTAAGATATCTATCGCGGAGGACGAGCTATTACGATTAAAACGGAGGTGTCAGCATGGCTCGAAGCGACAAAAAGGCTTTTTCGAAGCGCACAGTTGCGCTGAGTCTTATACTCAGTGCCGTGCTGGTTGTTTACTCCTTTTCACTGCTGGGATATCAGGTAATTAACGCCGATAAGTACAGCAATCAGGCCAAGGGCGCATATTCGCGCACCACCGTTATTAAGGCGGCGCGCGGCGAAATACTTGACCGCTACGGCCGTCAGCTTGCAGTTAACCGTAACGGCTACGACATAGTTTTTAACAGCGCCTATATTAAGCGCAGCGAGCTTAACGGTATGATTGAAAAGCTCGTTAAAATAATGAATGAGTTTTCGGCACCGTGGAACGACGACCTTCCCCTGTCGACCACGGCTCCCTTCACCTTTACGGATGACGGTACAGCCAAAAACGCCCTTCTGCGTATGCTGGACGTTGCACATTACGCCACTGCAGAGGACTGCTTTAAGCAGCTTGTAGAGCGTTATTCGCTCGAGGGTATGGACACTTCAAAGCAACGCATAATTGCAGGCGTTCGCTACACTATGGAGCTGGCCAATTTTTCGGTCGCAAACCCTTATTCCTTTGCATCAGACATTTCTGAGGAACTTATGCTGCGCATAAGCGAGTCGGCCTTTATGATTGACGGTGTCAGCGTTAACACCGTGCCGGTCCGCGAATACGTGCAGGGAGATTTAGCCTCCAACGTGCTTGGCACCGTTGGCTCGATGAACGCAGACCAATGGGAAAAATACCGCGAACTGGGCTATTCCTACAGCGATAAGATCGGTGTTACGGGTATTGAGGCCGCATATGAGGAGCAACTGCACGGTACAGACGGCGAAATGACCTATACCTACGACGGTGACGGCAACGTAATAAGCAGTGAGGTCACCAAGGCTCCCGTCCCCGGCAAGACAATTATTCTTTCGCTTGATAAAAACCTTCAGCAAAAAACCCAGATTGCGCTCGACACCCTTATTTCCGACCTTAATTCCAAGGGCGGCAAGGCGACGGGCGGCGCCGCGGTAGCGGTTGATCTCAAATCCGGTGAAGTGCTGCTTTCGGCAACCTATCCCTTCTTTGATATAAACGATTATTTTTCGAAATACAACGAACTGGCAAACGCAAAGGGAAGCCCCCTTACCAACCGCGCTTTTGCCGGAGTTTATCCCCCCGGTTCTTCTATAAAACCGATCGTTGGTATTGCGGCGCTCTCGACCAACGCCCTTAAGATGGACGAGCACATAGTTTGCCGCCACACCTACGAATACTATGCCGACGTCGGTTTTGCGCCCAAGTGCATGCATTGTCACGGTTCAATCGGCATTGTTACGGCGCTTTCGGAATCCTGCAACTACTACTTCTTCGAGCTTGGCCGCCGTATGGGCATCAAGACGCTTAACGGCTATCTGCAGGCCTTTGGCCTCGGCGAGAAGACGGGTGTTGAGGTTTATGAATCGTCCGGTATTTTCGATAAGGCCGAATCAGGCTGGTTTGCAGGTAACACCATTCAGGTTGCCATCGGCCAGCACAACGCCTTTACCCCCATTCAGATTTGCTCGGCCACCGCGGCAATCGCCAACGGCGGTACCCGCTATAAAACTACTCTCGTAAATAAAATTTTATCCTACGATCTTAACGAAACCTACTACGTTAACGAGCCGACCGTGCTTTCGACCGTTGAGATTAAGGATGACATTTTGGATATAATTAAGGCCGGTATGCTTTCGGTTACCGAGGACGGTACGGGAAGTAAGGTTTTTAAAGATTATCCCATAAAGATCGGCGGCAAGACCGGTACCTCTCAGACCGATAGCGGCGCCGACCACAACGTTTTCGTTGCCTTCGCGCCCTACGACGATCCTGAGATTGCCGTTGCCGTTGTTATCGAGCACGGTGACTCGAGTTACACCAGCGGTTCGGTTATGAAGGCTATTATGGACGCTTACTTCTTCAATTCCGAAGAAGACTCGGGAAATGACGTCAATACCCCGCTTAAATGATTGACGCGGAAGGTTTAATATGATAAAATCGAAAGGAGGTTCGCCACGATGAGAAATATACTCGCCGTGGTTTCGGGCAAGGGTGGAGTCGGCAAATCGACCTGCGCGCTCGGAATTGCTACCGCAATGGCTCGAAAGGGCAAAAAAACGTTGCTTATCGACCTTGATTGCGGACTGCGCTGTCTGGACCTTATGGCCGACGTTTCGGAAAGCTTGGTTTTTGACCTCGGCGACGTCTTAAACGGACGACCGCTAAACGACGCCGTTCTCCCCGTGCCGAGAAGGCACGGACTTTGGCTTTTGGCCGCACCGTACGACACTAAAAGCATCGACGGCGAAGCTCTTGAAAGGCTGTTGCTTTCGGCCGATTACGACTATATAATTTTAGATATGCCTGCAGGCACCGATTTTCCGTATATCGAAGCGATTTCGGATATTGTGGACTTTATCGTTGTTACCTGCGGTGATGCCGTCAGCGTTCGCGACAGCGGCGTTGCAGCAGATTATGCTGCCCGTTTCGGCGGACACTGCCGTCTTGTAATAAACAAATACACAAGGCGACACCTGAAAAACGGTGTATACAGCGGTATCGATGATATTATCGACTGCTCGGGCTGCAGATTGCTCGGCATCGTCCCGTTTGACGATGACTGTATTCGAAAGCCCTTTAGCATATTCCACAGGAAAAATAAAAAGGTAAAGGCGTTTTCACGCATTGCCGACCGTATATACGGATATGAGACTCCCCTTCCAAAGGTGAAGAGAATAGAGAAAGGAAAGTAAATTATGAACATCGCGCTTATCGCACACGACACAAAAAAAGAACTGATGGTACAGTTTTGCATCGCATATTGCGGAATCCTTAGCCATCATAATATTATGGCAACCGGCACCACCGGTAAGCTCGTTGAGCAGGCAACCGGACTTGAAATCACCAAGTTTTTAAGCGGTTCGGGCGGTGCTCAGCAGATTTTATCGCGCATCAGCTACGATGAGATTGATTTGCTTCTTATCTTCCGCGATCCTCAGCGCAAGCCCCACGAGCCTGATGAGAACGAACTTTTACGCCTTTGCGACGCACACAACATTCCCGTTGCAACCAATATCGCTACCGCCGAAGTACTTATTCACGGTCTTGAGCGCGGTGACCTTGATTGGCGCGACGTTATTCACGGAAACTAAATAAACACTTGCGTTGACGCAAAAAAAGTAACCCCACAATCAGTACACAGAGAGCGGCGCCTTGGCTGGAAGCGCTGTTACGCGATATGGAGTGAAGACATTTGCCGAGCACGTCACGAAAGTGGCCGTATTTTCTGCGTTAAAGAAACTTAAGTTAAAGGCTTTGCCTTTAAGAATTAGGGTGGCACCACGGGTAGATCCCGTCCCTTGCGGACGGGATCTTTTTACATTTTTTTGGAGGTTTAATATGGCAGAAATCAATAAAGCCCCTCGCGGCACCTGCGACGTTCTTCCGCAGGACAGCGCCAAGTGGCAATACGTTGAAGACAAGATGATAGAAACGGCAAAAATCTTCGGCTTTTCGGAGATTAGGGTGCCCGTTTTCGAGCATACAGAGGTATTTACCAAGAGTGTTGGCGACACGACCGATGTCGTTCAGAAGGAGATGTACACCTTCCTCGACAAGGGCGACCGTTCGATAACACTGCGCCCCGAACTTACTGCAGGTGTTGTTCGTTCGGTGATCGAGCACGGTCTTCTTTCGGGTCCGATGCCCTTAAAGGTTTGCTACATCGGCGGTTGCTACCGCTACGAAAAGCCGCAGGCAGGTCGCCTTCGCGAGTTTCACCAGTTTGGCGTTGAGTGCTTTGGCGCTAAATCCCCTGCCGCTGACGCCGAGGTAATTCTGCTTGCCGACCATCTTCTCAAAAATCTGGGACTTAAGTCCTACAGTCTGCATATAAATTCTATCGGTTGCCCCGAATGCCGCAAGAATTACCACGCGGCGCTCAAGGAATATTTCCGTTCGCAGAGCGACCGTCTTTGCGGCACCTGCCTTGACCGACTCGAGCGCAATCCGATGCGAATACTTGACTGTAAGTCGCCCGTATGTTCTGAAATCGCCGCAGGAGCACCGGTTGTGCTTGACTATCTCTGCGACGAATGCCGAGAGCATTTTGAGGGTGTTAAATCGCACCTCACGGCTGCAGGTATTGATTTCTCGGTTGACCCGCACATCGTTCGCGGACTTGACTACTACACCAAGACGGTATTTGAGTTTGTATCCACAAGCCTCGGCGCACAGTCTACCGTTTGCGGTGGCGGACGCTACGACGGCCTGATTGAGCAGATGCACGGCGCCCCCACTCCGGCACTAGGATTCGGTATGGGAATTGAGCGACTGCTTATGATTATGGAGGCAGAAAACGCCGCTATGCCCGAAAGTAAAAAGCCCGATATCTATCTTGCCCCGATGGGTGAGGCTGCGGCGCTTAAGTGCACCGCGCTTTGCAAGGCGCTTCGCGACGAGGGATTTATCGCGCTTACCGATATAACAGGTCGCGGACTTAAGGCACAGATGAAGTACGCAGATAAAATCGGCGCTCGCTTCACAATGGTGCTGGGCGACGATGAGTTAACTGCAAACAAAGGCAAAATTAAGTGCATGGAAAGCGGCGAGCAGACCGAAATTTCGCTCGACGAAATTCGTGAAAAACTTTACGAGCTTGCATATTACGACGGCATTACAGCCGATATAGATTCTTTAATTAAGTAGAGGTTTTAACTATGAAACTTGACAGAATGGACGGAATGAAGCGTACCGATTATTGCGGTACTCTTTCGGAAAAAGATTGTGGACGAGAGGTTGTTGTAGCCGGCTTTACTCAGCGCCAGCGCGACCTCGGCCAGCTGATATTTATTGACCTTCGCGACCGCAGCGGTATCGTTCAGCTCGCATTTGATGATAAGACCGACCGCGAGATTTTCGACAAGGCCTTTACCGTTCGCTCGGAGTTTATCCTTATGGCTAAGGGTACCGTTCGCGAGCGTTCGTCTAAAAACCCCGAAATCCCCACCGGCAATATTGAAATCGAGGTTACCGAACTTAAGATTCTCGGTCAGGCACAGACTCCCCCGTTTGAAATTTTGGACGACACCGGTGCTAAGGAGGACCTTCGCCTTAAGTACCGTTATCTCGACCTTCGCCGTCCCGCACTGCAGAAGAATATTATGCTCCGCCACAAAATAGCCAAGGTAACCCGCGACTATTTTGACGAGAACGGATTTATCGAAATCGAAACACCGACCCTTATTAAGTCGACCCCCGAAGGCGCACGCGATTATCTTGTTCCCTCGCGCGTTCATCCCGGAAGTTTCTTTGCTCTTCCGCAGTCGCCCCAGATGTATAAGCAGCTGCTTATGGTTTCGGGATTTGACCGTTATATGCAGATTGCCCGTTGCTACCGCGACGAGGACCTTCGCGCCGACCGTCAGCCCGAGTTTACCCAGATTGACCTTGAAATGTCCTTTGTTGATATGGAGGACGTACTTCAAATCGGTGAGGGCTTTATGAAACGCTTATTCCGCGAGGTGCTCGGCGTTGAACTCGATACTCTTCCCCGTCTTACCTATACCGAGGCTATGGAGCAATACGGTTCGGACAAGCCCGACACCCGTTTTGATATGAAGATCAAGGACCTTTCGGATATCGTAAAGGGATGTGGATTCGGTGTTTTCTCGGGCGCTGTTGAGAGCGGCGGCACGGTTAGAGCCATTACCGCCAAGGGCGCTGCAGACACCTTAACACGCAAGGAAATTGACAAATTAACCGAGTATGTTCGCGGCATCGGCGCTAAGGGTCTTGCTTTCATCCGCTGGGTAGAGGACGAGCCTGCCTGCTCCTTCTCTAAGTTTATGACCGAGGACGAAATGAAGGCGATTTACGAGCGCACAGGCGCCGAAAAGGGTGACGTTGTGCTTATCGTTGCCGACCGCAAGAAGACCGTTTTATCGGTTCTCGGCTCGCTGCGCGGCGTTGTTGCACGCAAGCTCGATATCATACCCGATACCTATAATCCGCTTTGGATAACCGAGTTCCCCTTCTTTGAATACAACGAAGAAACCGGCAACTGGGATGCTATGCACCATCCCTTCACCTCGCCGCTTGATGAATGTATTCCTTACCTCGACGGCGAGCCCGAAAAGGTATTTGCCAAGGCATACGACCTTGTTCTTAACGGTGTTGAGCTGGCCAGCGGTTCCATCCGTATTACCGACCCCGAGCTTCAGGGAAGAATGTTCCGCGCTCTCGGCCTTTCGGACGAGGAGGCACACGAGAAATTCGGCTTCCTTACCGATGCGTTTAAGTACGGCGCTCCTCCTCACGGAGGTATGGGAATCGGCCTTGACCGACTCTGCATGACCATGCTTGGTCTTGATTCCATTCGCGACGTTACCGCTTTCCCGAAGGTTGCAACCTCGAGCGAACTTATGAGTGGCGCTCCGGCCCCCGTTGACGATGCCCAGCTTCGCGAGCTTGCAATCTCGATACTGAAGCCCACCGAGGAATAAAAAGAAAGGCTATGAACCGATTGGTTCATAGCCTTTTATTTTTTAAAATTTAAAAATCGTCACGAGAAAGTTCTGCGAGCTTTTTGGAGCACTCCTTGCAAACGACGTGACCCTTAAGGGTTACAACGTTTTCTGTCTCGCCGCAGAATAGGCAGCCGGGCTGATATTTCTTTAAAATAATCTTATCTTCCTCGACAAAGATTTCAAAACTGTCCTGATCGTCGATAATGTCGAACTTCTTGCGAAGCTCCATGGGAATTACTACACGACCCATTTTGTCGACCTGGCGAACGATGCCGGTTGCTTTCATTTTAACCCACCCTTTTACATTTTATTTTGTTATTTTACCACATTATATATTATTTTCCAAAAAATGTAAAGAGTTTTTTGTCGAAAAAAGAACCCACCCTGCCGTAATGCGCTAATGATAACCTGCGGTAAGCAGGTGGGTGCCGACGAGGCGGTTTCGCGCTCCCTTCTTCCATCGACACGGCAAAATCCGCCGACGGGAGGTCTGCAAACCTGCCGCCAAAGTACTTGGCCCCTAATAAAAACTTGTAGGGTTATAAAAGCGCAGTCCACGTACAGGGTAGGAAGAGATTACTGTTCGTCTATTTCGAATACGTCCTGCAGACGGTCGATAAACGCGTCGGCGATGGTTTCGTACTCGTCGTCGTCCTCGATTTCCTCGAAGAACTCTTCGCCATCCTCCTCGGCAACGCGAACGATAACTAATTCGCCGCTGTCGTCAAGAATGTCCTTAGGATCGGAATGAACGGGTAAGAGAGCGAGATAACGATGCTCGTCGGTCTCGATTGCGTCGAGCACCTCAAAGGTATATTCGTTGCCCTCATCGTCCGATAGGGTGATTATATCCGGATTGTATTCCTCTGCCATAGTAGTTTCTCCTTTAACTATTAGTCTATTCATATTTTACCCGTTTTGACGGGAATAGTCAATATAAAAAGCACCCATGAATCGGGTGCTTTAATTTTAGTTTTTGCTTCCCATTGTGAGAACGAGGACGGCCTTCTGGGCGTGCAGGCGGTTTTCGGCTTCGTCGAAAATTTCGGCTGCGTGCTTTTCGAAGGTCTCGGCTGTGATTTCCTCACCGCGGTGTGCCGGCAGACAGTGCTGAACCATGGCGTCTTTGTGAGCAAGGGACATAAACTCCTCGTTAACCTGATATTCCTTGAATACCTTTTCGCGCTCGGCCTTTTCTTCCTCCTGGCCCATGGATGCCCAAACGTCGGTAAATACAACGTCGGAGTCCTTAACGGCGGCTGCGATATCCTCGGTGCAGGTAAAGGTGCCGTTCTCGGCTGCCCACTTCATAATGCCCGCATCGGGCTTGTAGCCTGCGGGGCAAGCGACTGCAACCTCCATACCGCTCTTGATACCGCCAACGATAAGCGAATTGGCCATATTATTGCCGTCGCCCACAAAGGTCATCTTAAGGCCCTTGAGTTCGCCCTTGTGCTCACGGATGGTCATAAGGTCAGCAAGCACCTGGCAGGGATGACAATAGTCGGTAAGACCGTTGATAATCGGTATGGAACCGTACTTTGCAAGATCCTCAACCTCGCTCTGAGCGAAGGTACGAATCATAATACCGTCAAGATAGCGAGAGAGCACGCGTGCAGTATCCTCAACCGGCTCGCCACGGCCGATCTGAAGGTCGCGAGAGGAGAGGAAAAGCGCCTGACCGCCAAGGTGGTACATACCGGTTTCGAAGGAAACACGGGTACGGGTGGAAGATTTTTGGAAAATCATACCAAGGGTCTTGCCCTTTAAATAGCGGTGGTCAATGCCGTGCTGCTGGTCGTATTTCAGCTGGTCGGCAAGGTTTAAAATTTCCTCGATTTCCGCGGGTGTAAGGTCTGAAAGTTTAAGCAAGTGCTTCATTTGCAATTACCTCCTTGAGGATATTTAATGCTTTATCAAGCTGATCATAAGTGATATTAAGGGGCGGCAGGAGTCGAACCTTGGTTTTGGCGGTAAGCGCTACCACGCCGCGGTTTATACATTCGGCAACGATGCGCTTTGCATCGCCCTCGGTTTCGATACCGAGCATAAGGCCCATACCCGCTATGCTCTTAACGCCCTTGGCGCCCTCGAGCGATTTGCGGATATATTCGCCCTTGGCGGTTACTTCACAAAGGAGGGCATCGTCGACTCTGTTTACTATCGAGAGTGCGCCTGCGGCTGCAACGGGATTGCCGCCGAAGGTTGAGCCGTGGTCGGATGCACCGAGCACCGACGCCGTCTTCGAGGAGAAGAGGGTGGCGCCGATCGGCAATCCTCCGCCGAGGCCCTTGGCCGTGCTTATAATATCGGGCTTAAGGCCATAATGCTCGCAGGCAAAGTATTTGCCTGTGCGGCCGTTACCCGTTTGCACCTCGTCGGATATTATGAGGAAGCCGTGTTTTTCTGCCAGTTTCTTTATGCGGTCTACAAACTCCTGACTTAATGGGTTTACGCCGCCCTCGCCCTGAATCATTTCGATCATAACGGCGGCGGTCTTGTCGCCTACGGCATTTTCAAGTTCTTCGCAGTCGCCTGCAGTTACAAATCGGAAACCATCGGTAAATGGACCGAAGTTTTTATGAAAAACGTCCTGCCCTGTTGCCGAAAGGGTTGTAACGGTACGGCCGTGGAAGCTGTTTTTAAGGGTAATGATCTCGCCCTCGGCACCGCCATGCGCATCACTATAATACTTTCTTGCGGCCTTTATGGCGCATTCGTTGGCCTCGGCTCCCGAATTCGAGAAGAAAACCTTGCTCATACCACTCTTTTTGCAGAGCGCTTCGGCCAGAAGTGTGCAGGGCTCGGTATAGTAGAGGTTTGATGCGTGCTGAAGTTTTGAAAGCTGCGCCGTTACGGCGGCAACCCACTCGTCATCGGCCACGCCGAAGATATTAACTCCGATACCGCTGCCTAAATCTATATATTCTTTTCCGTTTACGTCGCAGAAAACTGCGCCCTTGCCCGAAACGAGTTCTAAATCGAATCGGCCGTAGGTGCCTGCAACGAATTCTTTATCTCTTGCTTTAAAACCGGACATAAAATTACCTTTCTTATGAGGTTTTAACCTACAAACATTGTTCCGATACCTTCATCGGTCAGGGTTTCTATAAGGATTGCGTGGGGAATGCGGCCGTCGATAATAAATACCTTCTGCACGCCCCGACGAATAGCCTCGATGCAGCATTCAACCTTGGGTATCATACCGCCTGCAATAACGCCCGTGCGGATAAGCAAAGCTGCTTCGCTTACGTTTATCTTCTTAATAAGGGACGAGGGATCGTCCTTATCGCGCATAAGGCCCGAAATATCGGTCATGGAAATAAAGCTTTCGGCCTTGAGCTGACCTGCAATGTATGCGGCGGCGGTGTCGGCGTTTATGTTATAGACGTTGCCGTCGTTATCGCAGCCAACGGTAGAAATTACGGGGATATAGCCACGCTCGAGAAGGTCTAAAATCGGCTGGGTATCGATGCCGGTGATTTCGCCGACGTAGCCGAGTTTTTCGTCGAGCACCTTGGCGGTTATCATCCGGCCGTCAATTCCGCAAAGGCCGATGGCCTTGCCGCCCGTGCGACCAAGCAGATTTACAAGGTCCTTGTTGGTCTTACCGGCGAGCACCATCTGAACTATCTCGGCGGTCTCCTTATCAGTTACGCGAAGGCCGTTTGAAAATACCGATTCCTTGCCTACGCGCGAGAGCATAGAGGAAATTTCGGGTCCGCCGCCGTGCACCAGTACCACCTTTACGCCGATGAGCGATAAAAGGGCGATATCGTGCATAACCGCAGATTTGAGATCCTCGTTTATCATGGCGTTTCCGCCGTATTTGATTACTACGATTTTTCCGCTGTATTTCTGTATGTAGGGCAGCGCTTGGGTTAATACCTCGGCTCTGCCTGCGTTATTAAGTTCCATAGTTCTCTCCGTTATTATGATTTTATAATAAACTTACCAAAAGCCAAAATAAAATTGATTTTCAGCATAGATGAGTGCGAGGGTGCTGTGTTTTCAAAACCGCCCCTGCTATTAATTGAAAGAAAATTGTTTGTGGTGGTGGCGCGCCCGAGTTAAATTCGCATTCACAAACAATTCCTTGTGATAGAAATAAAATTGATTTTCAGCGTAGATGAGTGCGAGGGTGCTGTGTTTTCAACACCGCCCCGAGCACGAAGCATAGCTGAAAACAATTTTATTCAATTAGGTGCGGTAGTCACCGTTGATTTTTACGTAATCATACGTAAGGTCACATCCCCAAGCGGTGGCGGTAGCTTCATCCTCACCGAGGGAGATGAGAATTCTTACCTCTTCGCAGAGGAGAATTTCTTTGGCCTTTTCTTCGCTGAAGTCAACGCCCGAGCCTTGACGGCACACGGCGATTTGACCTGCAGCGGAGGCAAAATCAACGTCAATCTTGGTTACGTCTAAATCCGCGCCGCTGTAGCCGATTGCGCAGAGTACACGGCCCCAGTTGGCGTCGGCACCGAAGATGGCGGCTTTGAGGAGCGACGAGCAGCAAACCGACTTTGCTACCACGCGGGCGGTAGCCTTGTCGCGGGCGCCCGAAACCTCAACCTGCATCAGGTGGGTTGCGCCCTCACCGTCACGTGCGATACTGCGGCAGAGGTAGGATGTAACTGCGAAGAGAGCGTCGCAGAAAGCCTTATAATCTTCGCTGTCGGCATCGGTTATCATGGCGTTGCCTGCCATTCCGTTTGCCATTACGCAGCACATATCGTTGGTCGAGGTATCGCCGTCGACGCTTACCATATTGAAGGAATCCTTAACGTCCTCCGAAAGGGCTGCCTTTAAAAGTTCGGGGGCAATGGCAACGTCGCTTGTGATGAAGACGAGCATGGTTGCCATATTGGGATGAATCATTCCTGAGCCCTTGGCAATACCGCCGATACGGCACTGCTTACCGCCTACCGTAAATTCGAAGGCGATTTCCTTTACGCGGGTATCGGTGGTCATTATACCTTCGGCGGCGGCAAGGCTGCCGTCATCCGTAAGGGCTGCTACCAGTTCCTCCATACCGCCCGCTATGGGAGCGATATCAAGAGGCTGACCGATAACTCCGGTGGATGCCACTATAACGTCATTTTTGTTTATGCCTGCGTACTGCTCGGTAAGAGCGCACATAGCCTCGGCAATTTCAACACCGTTGGCATTGCAGGTGTTGGCGTTGCCGCTGTTGCAGATAACGGCCTGAGCATAACCGTCGGCTATGTTCTGCTTGGTTACCGCAATGGGCGCGCCCTTTACGAGGTTAGTAGTATAGACGGCTGCAGCCGCTGCGCGCTGCTCACTTACTATTAAGGAAAGGTCGCGCTTTAATTTATTTTTGCGAATTCCGCAATGAATTCCTGCGGCCTTAAAGCCCTTGGCGGCACATATACCGCCCGAAACTGAAGTCATATTTTTTCCTCCGTTAGATATCGAGTCCCGTTGCTTCGTCGAGCCCGAGCATTATGTTCATGCACTGAACTGCGGCTCCCGAAGCGCCCTTGCCGAGGTTGTCAAAACGGGCCGAGACTGTAAAGCGTTCTTCATTTCCGCAGACAAAAATCTGCATTGTGTCGATGCCCGACAGATTATTGGAGCCGAGCATTCCTCCGACCTTTTCGGCCGATATATCACTAACATCCACCATTTTTGAGGATGCATATTTTTCAAGGTAAATCTTTTTAACTGCCTCGATTCCACCCTTTACCTGACTGCCGAAAAACGGCACCGAAACCAGCATACCGCTATAATAATCGTCAACGATGGGTGAAAATACAGGCTCATTTTTGAGGCCCGAGATTGCCGCCATCTCGCGCAGATGCTTATGTTGCTGTGCGAGGGCGTAAATGCGGGGACTTTTGAATTCGGTCGGTGCTTCCGACTCGTATTCGGCAATCATTTTTTTGCCGCCGCCGGAATAGCCCGTGAGAGAAAAGCAGGTAATTAGCGCATCCGAGTCGATTGCGCCGGCCTCAACCAGCGGAGCCACCAGCGCATTAAAGCCGCTGGCATGACAGCCGGGTACGGCTACGCGCTTGGCGGTAGGAAGACGGCTCGCAAGCGTTTCTTTAAGCTCCGGAAAACCGTATACCCAGTCGGGGTCGGTTCGGTGCGCGGTAGAGGTATCGATTATGCGAACGTTTTCGCTCTCGACCATTGCTACGGCTTCCCTTGCGGCTGCATCGGGCAGGCAGAGAAAAGCTATATCACAGCTGTTTAAATATTTCTTACGCTCTTCGGGGTCCTTACGGAGCTGCTCGTCGATAAGCATAAGTTCAATATCTCTTCGGCCGCTGAGACGCTCTACTATGCGAAGTCCCGTCGTGCCCTCACGTCCGTCGATAAATACCTTTACCAAGAAGATAACCTCTTTTCAACAAAATAGAATATTTATTCTAAAAACAGAATAAATATTCATAATTATACACTATATTTATGCAAAATGCACCTATTTTTTGCATTTTTATGAATATAACTAAAAACTTTTGCATATTTTTACGGTAATATGTAAAAATGCACTAAATAAGCACAAAAGACGGACGGCACTTCAGCCGTCCGTCTATTTTGTTTTTACTTTAAGTTGGCCTTTAAGGTGTCAAGCTGATTGCGGAGCTCTGCGGGAAGCTTATCGCCGAACTTCTTGTAGTGTTCTTCGATTTCGTTTGCCTCAGCGGTCCAAACATCCTTGTCAACTGCTAAGATGCTCTTTAAGGTATCGATGTCGAAGTCGAGGTCGGTAAGGTCGATATCCTCTGCCTTCGGAACGAAGCCGATAGCGGTCTCGTCAGCGTCGGCCTTGCCTTCGCAACGATCGATGATCCAGTTAAGAACACGCATATTGTCACCGAATCCGGGCCAAATGAAGTTGCCTTCATCGTCGGTACGGAACCAGTTAACGTTGAAGATCTTGGGAGCCTTGTCACCAAGCTTTTCGCCCATATCGAGCCAATGCTGGAAGTAATCAGACATATTGTATCCGCAGAACGGAAGCATAGCCATAGGATCGCGACGAACAACACCAACTGCACCTGCAGCTGCTGCGGTGGTCTCGGATGCCATTGCGGAACCGATAAATACGCCGTTCTTCCAATCCTTCGACTGGTATACCAGCGGAGCGCACTTTGCACGACGGCCGCCGAAGATAATAGCAGAAATCGGAACGCCGCTGCCCTTATCAAACTCTTCGGAGATGCAGGGGCAGTTTACAGCGGGAGCAGTAAAGCGAGAGTTGGGGTGTGCTGCGCAGGTAGACTTATCAGCCTTGTTAAACTTAGAAGCATCCCACTTATTGCCCTTCCAATCAAGAGCGTTCTCAGGAAGATTCTTATTAAGACCTTCCCACCAAACGGTGTTGTCGTTAAGGTCGAGAGCAACGTTGGTGAAGATGGTGTTTTTCATGGTAGACTGAAGAGCGTTGTAGTTGGACTTTTCGTTGGTGCCGGGGGCAACACCGAAGAAGCCGTTTTCGGGGTTGATGGCGTAGAGACGGCCATCGGGACCTATGCGCATCCAAGCGATATCGTCGCCTACTGTCCAAACCTTGTAGCCCTTATCGCGGAGATACTTGGGCGGAATCATCATAGCGAGGTTGGTCTTACCGCAGGCAGAGGGGAATGCTGCTGCAACGTACTTAACCTCACCCTTCGGATTTTCGATTCCGAGGATAAGCATATGCTCAGCCATCCAGCCTTCCTTCCAGCCCTGGTAGGATGCTATACGAAGTGCGAAGCACTTTTTGCCGAGAAGAACGTTTCCGCCGTAGCCGGAGTTAACAGAGATAATGGTGTTATCCTGCGGGAACTGGCAGATATAACGCTT
Organism: Clostridia bacterium; assembly: GCA_017513245.1. GTDB lineage: Bacteria > Bacillota > Clostridia > Oscillospirales > Acutalibacteraceae > SIG589. The sequence continues at coordinate 38,645 of JAFXGK010000019.1, read as the reverse complement.
CTCAGGGTCAACGTCACAGCGAGAATGCAGACCGCGAACCCAGTCGTTGCTGTCGCCGAGAACGTCTAAAACCTTAAGGCTTACACGGGTCATGATAACCATGTTGAGTACAACGTAGATGGAATCGGTTACCTCAATACCAACCTTGGCAAGGGGGGAACCTATCGGGCCCATGGAATAAGGAATGATATACATGGTTCTGCCCTTGTAGCTGCCACGAGCGATGTCGTAGAGCTTCTTGTACATCTCGCCGGGGTCACACCAGTTGTTGGTGGGGCCTGCTTCTTCCTTTGTCTTAGTGCAGATGAAGGTTCTGTCCTCAACGCGAGCAACGTCGTTGGGGTTGGTGCGATGCAGATAGCAACCCGGAAGTTTTTCCTGATTGAGCTTGAACATCTCGCCCTGTGCCTCAGCCTCTTCACGAAGCTTTGCAATCTGCTCTTCACTACCGTCGATCCATACTACCTCGTCGGGAGTGAGAAGCTCTTTAACTTCGTCAAGCCATTTTAAAACTGTCTTATTGTTTGTCATCGTGGTTTCTCCTTTTTTGAAGATTGATAAATTAGTCACAATTTTCTCCTTTTATATTATACTATATAAATTTTAAAGGTCAATATAATTATTAGCAAAATTGCGGCTTTTTTTAAAAAAATTTTACAAAAAAATCGGCGGGGTTTACCCCACCGATTTTATATTACATACCTTCGTACTGACCGTTGTCGATCATTTTGCCGATAGCCTTTACAACGTCGTCCTTATCTTCCTTGTATGTAACGCCGTACCAACGGTCCTCACTTGCTAAAACGCGAACCTCTTTTTCGCCGTTTTTAACTAAGGTGCCGATTACAAGGGGAATGTAGAACTCGGTCTTGGGCTCTTCGATATTCTTATCCAAGAAAAGACGGAACTCGCGATCGAGGTAATCGAAAATGTCGGGAGTGAGGCCCCACATATTCATCGAAACAACGGTATCGGGAGAAAGGTCAATCCAGTTTTCATCGTCGAGGGTATATTTGCAGTCCTTAATCTTGGTTACTTCATCGATATCGGTGAGCATACCGTTTTCGGTAACACATACACCACGCGAAACGTGACCGTTTTCGGTAAGGGTGTTTGCAAGACGGAAGCCTACCATGCAGTAGCGACTTGTATCTGCCTTTAACTGCTCGTAAATCTGACGGTATGCCGAAGCGCCGTAGAAATCGTCTGCGTTGATAACAACGAAGGGCTCCTTAACTACGTCACGGCAAAGGAGAATTGCCTGACCTGTACCCCAGGGCTTTTTGCGGTTGTTAAGGTAGGTGTAGCCTTCGGGAAGCTTGTCAACCTCCTGATAAACGTATTCAACCGGCAGAACCTTCTCTACGCGGGAGCCTACGATAGCCTTGAATTCCTTTTCGATTTCGTGCTTGATAACGAAAACAACCTTATTGAAACCTGCTTTTTTAGCATCGTATACCGAGAAGTCAAGCAGTGCTTCACCGTTTCTTCCCACGGGCTCCATCTGCTTAAGTCCGCCGAAGCGGCTTCCCATACCTGCTGCCATTACTACAAGTGTTGCATTAAAACTCATTTTTTATTCCTTTCCTTTCTCTTGTTCAGTGTCTTTTGGTTTTTCCTCAAAGCCCTCGGTGCTTTCCTTCATGAATAAAATCTTGAAGGTCATAAGGAGCAGTTTTATATCCAAAAACGTTGAGTATTTTTCGATATAAATTAAGTCCATATTAAGCTTGTCCTCGGGACTTGTATTGTATTTTCCGTAAATCTGCGCGTAACCCGTAAGTCCGCCCTTAACCCTGTGTCGCAGGTTGAAATCGGGGTACTTTTCGGTGTACGTGTAGACGTTTTCGGTTCGTTCGGGTCGCGGTCCCACAAGGGACATATCGCCGCGCAGCACGTTGATAAGCTGGGGCAGCTCGTCCACTCGGCAGGCGCGGATTATCTTGCCTACGGGGGTTATGCGATTATCGTTATTGCTGGCGCCGCGAACGCCATCTTTATCCGCATCAACTATCATCGAACGGAATTTAAGCACGTTGAAAATTTCACCGTCGCGAGTTACACGGTTCTGTTTAAAGAGGATTGGGCCGCCGTCGCAAAGCTTGATGGCAATTGCCGTTACAAGCATTATGGGGCTGGCAACAATCAGCATAAGCAGCGATACGATGATATCCATTGCACGCTTTACGATAAGTTGTTCCATCGTAAGGCCGTAGTTACGGCACATAAGCAGCGGTGTATCGAACACCTGGCTCTGATACGAACTGCTGAGAATAATATCGGTGCTGGAGGGCAGAAGATATATTCTCTTGCGTTTTTCGTAGCAGTAACGAAGGATATCATCCTTCTTGGTTTGGTCAAAGTCGCAGATGAGGATGGCCTTATATTTATCGATTTCGGCGTGTATCTTCTTGCGGCTGCAGCCCTTAATCGAGAGCGCCTTGGCGATTGTATAACGCTCGGGGATACGCGACATCTTCATAATCGTTTGCTTACCGTGCTCGTCACCGCTATAGATAGCAAGTATCTTACGCGAGCTGTAAAGCGAGAAATAGATGCTGTTGGCGGCATATACGTTTACGCCGGTAAGCATTATCTGCAGCACCGTTCCGCCGAGCATTGCCCACGGCGGCAAAACTGCACGAACAACAAGACAAAAGATAACGTACATTATAAAGTTTGTAAACACAATTGCAATTCCAAGGCTGTACCACAACTCGTGCATACGGAATACGCCGATTTTAAAACCGCCGTAAAGCTTTATGAACGTAAGCAAAAGGAAGATAAACGCAAATACAACCACGTAGTTACCTTCGTTAACGTACAGTGCCTGCGGATAGCCCGACTGCCATATGAAGATAAACGAAAAGGTGATTGCCAGCGTTATAAAGGCCTTAACGGTGAACATTACGGTCTTGCGAAATTTAATTAGTACATTCATATTGAAACACCTGTTGATACTTCCGAAATTATCACACAAAACACTTTGCATATCCGGTCTTTATTCTTAATATAAATCATATTCTATTTTAATGTATTTGTCAAGTAAAGGCGGGGTTTTAGGGTATGTTTATTTATATGCATCGCGGTGACGACCTTACAGTAAGCGAGGTATCCTATGGAGGTAAAAATTTTTTCGAAATCAGTATACCGCCAAAACTCAAACCCAAATGTATAAGCAGACTTATAAAGCAGTTTCCGCGCGATATTCCGATAGCGAGTGAAGGAGTTTTACTTCCGAAGGCGCTTTCGCACCGTATGCTTGATCGCCGTTTTTTCGAAACGCGGCTGATGCTTAACGCCTTTTGCGATGTTATTACCGACCGCCGTGACGCCGTTATCTGCGACCCCGACGGACGGCTCAAAAACGCCGTTTTACGGCCGCTTACGAGGGTGCGCACACTATATATTTTGACGCAAAACGAAAGTCTTTATGCCCCTTTCGCGGAACGTGCACTGAGGGAGGTCGGCGCCGTGCCGATAATACTTAAAAACGAGGGCGTTTTATCCCCTGCCGTTGCGCTGAATTTAGGCGAAAGGCTGCCCCGTGCAGGGGTGGTTTTGGGGCGTGGCGGATTTGTACCGACCGGCAACACGGTAACGGTTAAAAACCGAGGCGAAAGTCGCATTCTCGCGGCGGCGAAATACACCGTTTTTATGGATAAAAATGCCGCGGCGGCACTACCCGAAAAAATGAAAAACGGAAATCTTACACTCACCCTATGTGAACTCAAAAAAATGCTTGACACCGCACCTTACATACACCTATAATTAAGGCATATTGGAGGTGCTTATATTATGGATATCAGCCAGATTGATAAGAATTTTGACATATGCTGCGAGCTGCCTGAGGACCTTGAATGGCACGGAATTCGCGAAGAAGCCTTCACCCTTTACGGACTGCTCGATTACGGTGACGACGGCTACCGTCGCCTGCCCGAAGAGGTTACGAAGGCAATAAGTGACGAACTTTTCCATTGCTCACGCAACACTGCAGGCGGCCGACTCCGTTTTAAGACCGATTCGCCCTATCTTGCGCTGCGCGTTAAGTTTGCTTCGGCCAGTTTAATGTCACATATGGCGTTTATAAATGCAGGCGGATTTGACCTTTACGAAAACACCGCCTTCGGCAGCACCTTCCGCGGCTCCTACCGCCCGCCCTGCAACGGCGCGCCCTCCTATGCTTACAGCCTTTGGGCAGGTATGGGAATGAAGGACCTTACCCTTAATTTCCCCAGCTACGGTGCTCCCGTTTTCATCGAGTTAGGATTTAAGAAGGGCTCGAAAATCGAAAAGACCGACGGCTACCGCGACTGCGCCCCCATCTTCTTCTACGGCTCCTCCATAACGCAGGGAGGATGCGCATCCCGACCCGGACTTACCTATGAAAACTTTATTTCGCGCAGATTTAACATAGATTATGTAAACCTCGGCTTCTCGGGCCAGGGCAAGGGTGAGGAGAGCGTTGTTCGCTATATGGCCAGCCGCGATATGAGCGTATTCGTATCCGACTACGACCATAACGCTCCTTCCTATGAGCACCTGGAGGAAACCCACTTCCGTATGTACGAGATTATACGCGAGGCACACCCCGATATCCCCTACTTTATGCTTTCGAAGCCTGATTTTGACAATGATCCTAACGGTGCTCCTCGCCGCAGAGATATTATATACAACAGCTATCTCAAGGCTCGTGAGCGCGGCGACCGCAACGTTTATTTCATCGACGGCAAGCGCATTTTTGAGGGCGCCGACCGCGCCGAATGCACGATAGACGGTTGCCACCCCAACGATATCGGCATGTACCGCTTTGCAGACACGCTGATAGGCGAGTTCACAAGAATACTTAAATAGAAAAAAGCGATGGTGCAAAACACCATCGCTTTTCTTATATATTTTTCTTGTCAGTTGGGTTGTTTACGATGCCGAAGGCTACGAGTACCGGCAGCAGCACGTTCATAAACGCATCGGCTTTTAGCGATATATCCACTCCGCAAAACTCCTTAACGCAAAAAACGATAAGCGCCGCAAGCGACAGCCACAGCGCCCACGAACGAAAACGCGATAATATATTTTTCATTGCTTCCTCCTTAAAGTATTGCCGAAAACAGCGCACCGAACAATATTCCTGCCGCGCCGGTTACCGCCGCTGTTATAAAGGCCTTTTTATAATGGTCGAAGTCGGCCGCCGGCTTGCGCTCAATTTTGGCAAGACGTTTGTCAACCTTCTCGAGCAGTGCCGCGGTATTGTCGGTGCGGTCGGCTATTTTTTGCACCGCTTTCGTAAGCTCCTGCAACACGCGAATATCCTGCTTGGTTTCGTCGAGCGCGTGGAAAATATTCTTTTCGTTTGCCTCGAGCGAGGCTATTCTTTCCTCTGTTGTCACGGCTTTACGAGCACCCCTTTTTTGAGCATTTTAAGCAGCTCGGTATTTTGCGCCGCGGTGCCGCGATAGCCCTCGATTCCGTTTATTTTAGCTATTTTTGCGCGGTAATTATAAGAGGACTGCTCACCGAGCGACCTAAGCGCCGAGACGATGCTGACGCTATTACCTCCGTAGCGAGCGAAGAGATTTTGACCGCGGCTATCGGTATACTTTTCTATATCGGCTGCGGTAAGTCCGAAATACTTATAAAAATCGGTGGTTACCGAGTTTGTGCCGTAAATTTCATCGCCCAAGTAGCGACCCGACGAACGCGTATCGAGGTGCACGTTTTTATAAGCCGAGGAGATATTTGCAATACCCGTAAAGCCTATGTCCTGCGCAACGCAGCAGACGATTTTTGCGGGTATTATCTTGCCTTTTTGGTCGTAAAACCGCGCGTCCACCGCCTTTCCGAGCGTGTGCTGTCCCCTGCCGTTACCGCCCACCTTTATATCGTACTGCGGTGTGCGGTAGCCGCTTGTGATTACGTATTTACTGCAGCGAAGGGCCGAAAAAAGTTCTTCTATCTTGCTCATAAGCTGCTCGGACACCAAAACGACGTCCGAACCGTCTTTGCTCCGCATTTCCTTTACCTTGGTGTGCGCCGAACAGTAAATGTTTTTATGCTTTTTATAGGAATATTCTTTTACCGCCATGCTACACCTCCTCGGTATTTGCGAGAAACTCCTTAGCGAGAGCTCGTATTTTGGCTATGGAGTTTGTGTCGGCCGAGGCCAAGCCCTCAAAAAATTCGGTTATGGGGTCCTTTATCGGGGTTGCTTCGGCGGTGGACTCTATCTCCACCACTAAGCCTTTTGGATTCTCAGAACTAAAAATTACCTGCTTCATTATCTACCCTCCAATACCCATTTTGTACCGCTTGGGAAGGTGTAGTTGGTATTTATATTTAAATACTGCTTCGCACCTGCGGTTATCTTCCACGGGCAGATACAACTCAGCGGACTTACGCGGGTGTTTATGCCGGAGTTAACATCCACCTTGCTGCTTATGCCGAATACCATACTGTCGGCTCCGCCGTTTATAATGCTCGCTACCGCAACTCCTTTGTAGGTTTTACCGGCCGTCATAGATACGCTGGTTGTACTGTAAAAGGTGTTAAGCGAGGACGGCGAACCGCTTATGTGAGCGTTAAGGTAGGCGGTTTTTCCGTCTAATGTGGAGTCTGCAGGAAATTCGATATAAAACTTAAGTTCTCTCAAGTTTCCTAATTCTTCCGTTATTTCGTCCTTTATTGATGCTACGCCGCCGGTGATGTCGTCGAGGGTTCCCGAACTTAGCAATTTATAATTAACCAACTGCTCGGCTCTTGCCGCGGCCTCCTCCGCCGCGAGACTGAAATTATAAGCTGAGCCAGCATTGTCTTGAGCGGTTTCGGCCGCCGAAAGAGCCACTTGCGTCGCGGTTTTCGTTTCTTCTTCCAGTTGTTCACACTTAACCATGGCGTTCACCGCACCTGCCTCGCTCGCAAGCACCTGCGAAACGCTGCCTGCTACGGTTTCGGCGTATGCCGCGGTCTCGGCTGTGAAGTCCTGCGCCATTTGTGAGGCCGTTACGGCAATTTCGGCCGAGGCTGCAGCGTCAGCCGCCTCACTTGCTACCGTTTCAACAAGCTGATTGTAAATATCGGGTGTGGGAACGGGCGGTGATATACCCTCCAAATGGCCCGATGGGGTCACTTCAATGCGAATTCTGTCGGCCGTTATAAGGTCGCCGCCGAACACCGACACGTAAAAGCAACCTGCCTTTATTACCTCGGCAGGAATGCGGCACATATCGCCCTCGAGCAACATATTATAGACCTCTTCACCACACGAAAACACAGCGGTTTTTTCTGCTCCATCCCAGGTTTCATCAAAGCTGAAAAAGGCCGATAAATAGTTTCGGCTGTCGGCTACAACCGAAATATCGTCGGACGTTATGCGCTGATTTTTTACCGAAAATTTTAATATCCTTTGTTTCATTTTTCCTCCTTTTGAGCGGTTAAAATAAAGGGCGGTAGCCATAAAGCCACCGCCTACTTTTCACCCTAGAGGAAAATATATTTTTGTCAATACGAAACAAATATGCAACAAAAAAACAACCCTCAAGTTTCATCAACTTGGGGGTTGTTTGGATTTAATTACTTACGACGGCCACGGAAGCCCTTGCGGTCGCCACGGGGCTTGCGCTCAGCCTCTTCATCGAGGTCGTTTTCGGGTACCATACCCATCTTCTCGATTAAGGCATCACGACGGGAGAGGTTAAGTCTGCCCTGATCGTCAATCTCGGTTACCTTAACGATAACCTCGTCGCCAACGTTTACAACGTCCTCAACCTTTTCAACACGCTTAACGTCGAGCTTGCTGATATGAACAAGGCCTTCCTTGCCGGGAGCAATTTCAACGAATGCACCGAAGGTCATAAGGCGGGTTACCTTACCCTTGTAGAAAGCACCGATCTCGGGATCGTTTGCGATGGTTTCGATTATAGCAATAGCCTGCTTTGCCTTCTCAATATCAAGACCGGCAACGTAAACCTGACCGTCCTCCTCGATATTAATGGTGCAGTCGCACTGCTCCTGAATAGACTGGATAACCTTACCCTGCTTACCGATAACGTCACCAATCTTGGAGGGATCGATCTTGGTGGTGAGCATCTTGGGTGCGTAGGGTGAAAGCTCTGCGCGGGGCTCACCGATTACGGGGAGCATAACCTCATCAAGGATGTACTTACGAGCCTTGTTAGTCTTCTCGAATGCTTCCTTGATGATTTCGGGGGTAAGACCGTGAACCTTAAGGTCCATCTGGATAGCGGTGATACCCTTGTGAGTACCTGCTACCTTAAAGTCCATATCGCCGTAGAAATCTTCAAGACCCTGGATGTCTACCATGGTCATAAAGTCACCGTATACGCCTTCGTCACCGGTGATAAGGCCGCAGGAAATACCTGCAACGGGAGCCTTAATCGGAACGCCGGCTGCCATAAGAGAAAGGGTGGAACCGCAGATGGAAGCCTGCGAGGTAGAACCGTTGGAGGAGAGAACCTCACTTACTACGCGGATAGCGTAGGGGAACTCGTCAACCGAGGGAATTACGGGCAGAAGTGCGCGCTCTGCAAGTGCGCCGTGACCAATCTCACGACGGCCGGGGCCGCGGCTGGGCTTGGTCTCGCCTACCGAGTAGGACGGGAAGTTATAGTGGTGAATGTAACGCTTCTCAACCTGCTCGTCAAGTCCGTCGAGCTTCTGAGCCTCGCTTACGGGAGCGAGAGTGGTTACCGAAAGAACCTGAGTCTGTCCACGGGTGAACATACCTGTACCGTGGGTTCTGGGGAGAAGGTCAACCTGTGCGTTTAAGGGGCGAATCTCATCGATTCCGCGGCCGTCAACGCGCTTGTGCTCCTTCTTGAGCCAGTCACGAACAACGTGCTTCTGGATGAGGTAAAGAATCTCATCAAGTTTTGCCTCTTCGCCCTCAAAGCGCTCGTCAAACTTCTCGTGAATGGCGGCGGCAATGGGTGCTAAAGCAGCATCGCGAACGAGCTTATCATCGGTGTCGAGAGCCTTCTTAACGTCTTCGATGCAGAATGCTTCGATCTCTTCCATGATAGCGGGATCGGGATTGCTGGATTCAAACTCAAACTTCGGCTTGCCGATTTCGGCAACGATACCGTTTATAAACTTAACTATCTCACGGTTAACCTCGTGACCCTTCATGATAGCCTCGAACATAAGGTCATCGGGGATTTCATTACCGCCTGCCTCGATCATTGCAACGAGGTCAGCAGTAGAAGAAACGGTAAGGTCGAGCTCGCTCTTTTCGCGCTGCTCGAGGGTGGGGTTGATAACGATTTCGCCGTCAACAAGACCAACCTTAACGCTGGAGATGGGGCCATCCCACGGAACGTCGGAAATGGCGATAGCGGCAGAAACACCGATTGCTGCTGCAACCTCAGGGCTGCAGTCGGGGTCTACCGACATTACGGTTGCAACAACGCCGCAATCGTTACGCATATCCTTGGGGAAAAGCGGACGAATGGGACGGTCGATACAACGGCCTGCAAGAGTAGCCTTTTCGCTTGCTCTGCCCTCACGACGGAGGAAGGAGCCGGGGAAACGGCCAACGGAATACATCTTCTCCTCATAGTCAACCGAGAGGGGGAAGAAATCTACGCCTTCGCGGGGTTTACGCGATGCGGTTACGGTACAGAGTACCGAAGTGTCGCCGTAGGTTGCCATAACGGCAGCGTTTGCGAGCTGAGCCATCATACCGGTCTCAAGCTTTAAGGGGCGACCTGCCAGGGTTGTTTCATAAACCTTGTAGTTTTCAAACATTTATTTTACCTCCTTTATTTTGAGGTCCGCAGTTTTAGCAATAAATCCATACGCCGAAAGCATTTTTTCGGTATATCGATTCACTGCTAAATTCTGTCGGACCAAAACACCAATACAATATGAAGCAGACCGAAAAACTCGGCCTGCTTCAGGGGAATTACTTACGAATTCCGAGTTTCTTGATGATTGCACGGTATCTCTCGATATCGTTCTTAGCAACGTATGCGAGAAGATTACGTCTGTGACCTACCATCTTGAGAAGACCGCGACGAGAGTGGTGGTCGTTCTTGTGAACCTTTAAGTGCTCGTTGAGCTCGTTGATACGGGTTGTGAGTACAGCAATCTGTACCTCGGGAGAACCGGTATCACCCTCGTGGGTTGCGTTAGCGGCAATAATCTGCTGCTTCTCTTCCTTTGTCATTTCTTTCACCTCTTACTAAATATTTGCCGTAAACCAAGCAAGGGGCAGGTGAAGTCCGCTTTGCGGCATACTCCCCTAGCGTAGAAAACGGTAGCTTTGATATTATATCACGCCGATTTCAATTTGTAAAGCACTATTTTTGATATTTTTACACATACTATTTTCGGTGATTTTTATGAAAAAATTTATAGCCGCAGTTTTTGGTATCTTAGTCGGCGTAATCAACGGCACGGTAGGCGCAGGCGGCGGTCTTGTGGCGATACCGCTGATAAAAAAATTCGACACGCCGCAAAAGGCCGCCCACTCCACAGCGGTGGCCGTACTGATGCCGATAAGCGCGGTAAGCGCAATTTCGTATCTGCGCGCAGGGCATATAGCCTTTTCGGATGCGGCGCCGTTTATTCTGCCGTCGGTAATCGGTGCGGTGCTCGGCACCTACCTGCTCAAAAAAATTCCTACCGCCTGGCTTAAGAAAATCTTTTCGGTCTTTATGATATATGCGGGGGTGCGACTCTTTTTAAAATGAATATAGAAAACATTTTGGCAGGACTTTTAGCGGGGACGGCAGCCGCTATGGGCCTTGGCGGAGGCACAGTGCTGCTTATTTATCTTTCCCTTTTCACCGCCATCCCGCAGCTGACGGCGCAGGGTATAAATCTGCTCACCTTCGTGCCGACTGCGGCGGTGGCGGTTGCGGTTTACGCATACCGTAAACAAATCAAATGGAAACTGTGGCTTTTTATGGCGCCGCTGGGTGTTTTGGGCTCGATTTTGGGGTCACTCATACTCCCATATATCCCCGTTTTTCTGCTGCGCAAAATTTTGGGCGGAATACTGATATTTATGGGGCTTTCGCGTCTTTTTGCAAGAGATACTTGCAAAGAATAAATTCGCGTGGTATACTGTAAAAAAGAATATTTGTTCGACAGTTTGGAGTGTTATTATGCAGGATACCCCGCTTACCCCAAAACAGACCGATGTATATAATTTTTTGGTTCGCGAATTGTCGGGTGGACTTCCGCCCACGGTTCGTGAGATTTGTCGCGCCACGGGAATAAAATCGACCTCCTCGGTGCACGCAATTTTGGAGACGCTTGAGGAATACGGCTACATCACCCGCGACAAACATAATTCTCGCGCAATACGCATAACCGCCGCCTCTGATTCGTCGCTGGTGCCGGTCGTAGGCCGCATTACCGCAGGTCAGCCGATTTTGGCGGTTGAGGAAATCGAGGACTATATCCCCTATCCGCAGAAGGATTCCGAGGGGCTTTTTGCTCTGCGCGTTGTGGGACTGAGTATGCGCGACGCAGGAATACTCGACGGCGATATTATAATTGCCGACAAAAATCTTTCATGGCGTTCGGGCGATATCGTAGTTGCGATGGACGGTGACGATGCCACAGTTAAACGGCTTCTGCTAGAAAAGGGCAAGGTAATTTTGATGCCCGAAAATCCCGATTATTCCCCCATCTACCCCGAAAATCCGAGCATCCTCGGCAAGGTGGTAGGCAACTTCAGAAGATATTAGGGGTGGCGGCATGAAAAAGGAAATTGAACTTTTTACAGACGGTGCTTGCAGCGGTAACCCCGGCCCCGGAGGCTGGGGTGCCGTTTTGCGTTACGCCGGGGTTGAAAAAGAACTCTCGGGCGGCGAAGCAGAGACCACCAACAACCGTATGGAGCTTTCGGCCGTTATTGCAGGCCTTTCGGCGCTTAAGGAGCCCTGCAAGGTAACCCTTTGCACCGATTCGAAATACGTGGCCGACGGAATTGAAAAGGGCTGGGCCGCTTCGTGGAAGCAGAGAAACTGGCGCAAAGCCGACGGCAAGCCTGCCTTAAACCCCGATTTGTGGGACAAGCTGCTCTCGCTTTTAGAGGTGCACGAGGTTGAGATTATTTGGATAAAGGGCCACAACGGTCATCCCGAAAACGAGCGCTGTGACAAGCTGGCTGTAGAAGAATCAAAAAAATTCAAAAATTAGGTAAATAACAGTTGAAAAGTGTACTAAAATAGTATACAATATACCGTGCTGATTTTAATAGTTTAAGGAACGATATATTTAATGAAAAGATTTGTTTATGCAGACAATTCGGCAACCACAAAGCTGAGCGAACATGCGCTTGAAGCTATGATGCCGTATCTTACCGATAATTTCGGCAACGCAAGCAGCCTTTATTCGCTTGGCGGAAAGGCTCGCGCCGCCGTTGACGAGGCACGCGAAAAGATAGCCGCCGTGCTCGGTGCTTCCCCCCGTGAGATATACTTTACAAGCGGCGGAAGCGAAGCCGACAACTGGGCCATTAAGGGCGCCGCAGAGGCCGGTCGCCGCAAGGGCAAGATGCACATAATCACCTCGGTGTTTGAACATCACGCCGTACTTCACACACTCGCAGCCCTTGAAAAACAGGGCTTTACGGTTACCTATTTGCCGGTTTACGAGAACGGACTCGTAAGGGTTGAGGACCTCAAAAAAGCAATCCGCGAGGATACCTGCCTCGTAACTGTTATGTACGCCAACAACGAAATCGGCACCGTTCAGCCTATAAAAGAGCTTGGCGCCGTTTGCCGTGAGATGGGTGTTCCCTTCCACACCGACGCCGTTCAGGCTGTGGGCAACGTTCATATCGACGTTGAGGAGCAGAATATTGATATGCTCTCGCTCTCGGCACATAAATTTCACGGACCTAAGGGTGTCGGCGCGCTTTATATCCGCCGCGGCACCGTTGTTACCACGCTTATTAACGGCGGCGCGCAGGAGTTTGGCCGCCGCGCAGGAACCGAAAATACCGCAGGTGTCGTTGGTATGGCCGCCGCACTTTGCGAGGCCGCGGAAACTATGGACGAGCGCAACGCCCGCAACAAGGAAATCTGCGACTACATTATAGATAACGCACTGAAAATTGAGCGTTCGCGCCTTAACGGTGACCGCGAAAAGCGCCTTTCGGGCAACGTTAATATGTGCTTCGAGGGTATCGAGGGCGAAAGCCTTTTGCTGCTCTTGGATTTTAACGGAATCAGCGCATCGAGCGGCTCGGCCTGCACCTCGGGCTCACTTGACCCGAGCCACGTGCTTTTAAGCCTTGGCCTTCCGCACGAAATAGCCCACGGCTCGCTTCGCCTCACCTTCGGTGACGGCAACACAATGGAGGACGCCGAATATATTATGTCCGTCCTGCCCGAAATCGTTGGCAAGCTGCGCGCAATGTCGCCCCTTTGGGACAGTATAAAGGAGAACGAAAAATAATGTATACCGAACAAGTAATGGAGCATTTTTACAATCCGCATAATATGGGTGAAATCGAGAACGCCGACGGTATCGGCGAGGTTGGCAACCCCAAGTGCGGAGATATAATGAAGATGTATATCAAGGTTGAGGACGGCGTAATAGTTGACGTTAAGTTCAAGACCTTTGGCTGCGGCTCGGCCATTGCGACCAGCTCGATAGCCACCGATATGGTTAAGGGACACACCATCGAGGAGGCTTTAACCCTTTCAAACAAGGCGGTTGTTGAGGCTCTCGGCGGTCTGCCGGCACACAAAATTCATTGCTCGGTGCTCGCCGAGCAGGCAATAAAGGCGGCTGTATCCGATTACTACCGCCGCAAGGGCATCGACCCCACACCCATCGTTGGCGAAATCCACGAGTGCGAGGGCGGTTCCTGCGCAAACTGCCACTAAAAGGCTATATCGTCAGTTCGAAACCATCCTGACGTAAAATAAAACTACGGAGTGATAAAATTGAAGACCAAGAATTTAGTTGTAGGCGGTCTTATAGCCGCGCTCTACGCCGTTTTAACCTACGTTTCGGCGGCGATGGGATTGGCGTACGGCCCCGTGCAGTTTCGCCTGAGCGAAATACTGACCGTTTTGCCGATTTTCACGCCCTCGGCGGTGTACGGACTAACGGTAGGCTGCATTATTTCGAATATTGGCAGCAGCCTCGGCCCCGTCGATATGATATTCGGTACTGCGGCAACGCTGCTGGCGGCTGTTTTGATGCGTGCTCTTCGAAAGCGACTGCCGATTCCGCTGCTTTTGCTCTTCCCCTCTATCTGCAACGCGCTTATAATCGGTGCAGAGCTTTGGTACTTTGCAGGTGACGTCGGCTTCTTCTATGCGGCCGCGACGGTAGGGCTCGGCGAGCTTGCCGTTGTGTATATAGGCGGTCTTCCGCTATGCTCGTTTTTGAAGAAAAACAAGATATTCTAAAAAGAAAAAAATAATACTTGATTTTTACTGCCGTGATGTGTATAATGTTACGGTAGCAGTTTGGAGAGATGGCTGAGCTGGTCTAAGGCGCACGACTGGAAATCGTGTAAGTGCTAATACCACTTCGGGGGTTCGAATCCCCCTCTCTCCGCCAATAAAAAGAGAGCATTACCACAAGGTAGTGCTCTCTTTTTTATTAGTAGAAAAGTGTGTGTGGGGATTCGAAACGAACTCCAAATCTTCAAGCGTCAGCGCCGAAGATTTGGGAGCAACAGTCCGGTGGACTGTTGCGTTAGTGAGAAGAGAATCCCCCTCTCTCCGCCAAAATCGACAAATCTCGACAGAGGTTTGTCGATTTTACTTTTTACCTCTTCACTCTTCACTTTTCACTATTCTCTTTAAGTCGATTTTGTCAAGTAATAAGTAATAGTGAATAGTGAAGAAGTTTCGGTGCTTTGCTTCGCAAAGCGTTGATTATAATTATAATTTATAGTATAATCTAAGCGATAAACAAGAATTTGTATAACTGTTAACACATACGAATTAAAGGGTGGAATGATATGGATACACTTCTTAGCTTATTTATTAGCTGTGTTACACCAGAAAACTATCGAGCAGAATATTTCATTGGTTTATTCACATCATCAGAAGAAATAGATGTAGTTGTCAAAAAACTTATAAGTAGTAACGGAAAATTCTCAGAACCTAATTGCAATGTCAGAATTGAAGAAGTTGAAGTTGTTGGCGAAAGCGATAGTGTTGAATGTGTATATCGCTTTTATGGGCAAAACATAGATTCTTCAGTCGGGGGAGATATTATTGAGAGCCCTTGCTATGTCGAAAAGTCAACAGCTATACAAGAATTGATGAAAGCTAAAATGGATAACCCACGACAACAGTGGCGTCTGGAAACACATGTTATTGGAAAATGCAATTATTGACAAATTTTAGTTTGTCGAACAGGTGCTAACCTGCTATTCTGATTATAAAAAAACCACCTCAAAATATGTAGTGGTTCGAACGCATAAGTCAAAATTTGAAATAGCATCGAATTTGTGCTACCCTTCCAATAAAAAAAGAGCATTACCGCAAGGTGGTGCTCTCTTTTTTTATTAGTAGAAAAGTGTATGTGGGGATTCGAAACGAACTCCGAATCTTCAAGCGTCAGCGCCGAAGATTTGGGAGCAACAGTCCGGTGGACTGTTGCGTTAGTGAGAAGAGAATCCCCCTCTCACTTGAACATTGCATCTTGCCGTGATATAATAAACACATAAACAAATAGGTGGTGCTGATATGAAAAAGTTACTGTTCCCCATATTTGCAATATTACTTCTCCTTTGCGGTTGCGCTAATGAGGCGGTAACCTCAAGTCTGCCCGAAGGGCAGGACGACACTATGTTTACACAGTGTGAAAACGGCAATTTATTAAGCAGCACGGGCACCGAATACACCTTTTTGGCCATGGAATATGACCTTATCTTTTTAGGCGAAATAGACGAGGATGGTTTTTTAGGCGGTGTCAAAGGTGAAGAGTCCATTCCCACGTATGAAGACGATTTATATAAGTTTGGACTTTACTCCTTAAAGAACGATGACACACACAATATTATAATCAGAGATTTCCCCGATAACGAATGGTGTGGTATTTATCGCAAAGCCTCGCTCCCCGAGCTTGACGTTTCAATTGATAACGTGAGCCGATTGGAGCTAATTTTAGAAAAGGATGGCATCGAGCCTCACAAAACCTGCGGCAACGGAATTACGGACGCCGATGAAATTAAAAAATTCATAACCGATATACAAAAGCAGCCGAGCGCCGAAGAAGCCGGCTTATACGATTCGGTTAGAGGACCCGATGGCTTTCTCCATAACTGTTTCCTTTGGGCAGGAGTTTACTGTTTCTTCGAAGACGAACCGGACGTTGCAATTAAGTTTGACGTTACTTCCTATAACAATAAAGCATATTCGCTTTTAAACGGCGACACGGAATACGTTTTGCCCGACGAATGGATACAAAAGCTTGAGAAGAAAAACTAATTCCAAAAGGTGATACTATGAAAATTCGCTTTCTCGGCACAAGCTTCGGGGCTCCCGGAGTAGGCCGTTATCAGCAGAGTATTTTAATATCGCAGGGCGGCGGTCTTTATATTTTTGATGCAGGCGCGCCCGTGCTCGACTGCCTTATAAAATACGGCTATAATCCTGCCGATATCCGCGCGATATTCATAAGCCACCTGCACGGCGACCACATGGACGGCCTTTTAGACGTTTTAAATCTCGCCGAATACTACGGCATCCGTTGTCCCGTTTATCTGTCGGAAAGGCGCGGCATTGAGGCTTTCGAAAACTTTGCTTTTCTTCAGCACTGCAAAAAATGTGAAAACGTTGATTTTCGCCTTATCAAATCGGGCGAATTTTACCGCGATGATAACATCGCAGTGGACGCTGTTCTTACCGCGCATATGGCCTACCGCGAGCTGCCGAGCTACGCCTTCTCAGTAAAATGCGGTGACCGCAGTGTAGTGATTACAAGCGACCTTTCCCCTACGCTTGAGGACTTTCCAAAAAGGCGCGCCGACCTTGTTATCACCGAGTGCGCACACCTCTCGCCCGAGGCTGTTTGTGAGAAGATAACTTCCACCAAGACCCCTGCCGCCGCGATAATACACGTGGCGCCGACCGAAAAATACAATACTCTCGAAGCAATGAAGGACACCGTGCCTTTTACCCTCTTGACCCCCGAAGACGGCGAAGAGATAGAAATTTTGTGAGGAAAAATATGAGTGAGAAAATAAACCAAATTGCAAGCTTCTCGGTTGACCACGACAAAATTATACCGGGAATTTATATTTCGCGAATCGACGGCGATATTACAACCTACGACCTGCGCACGCGCAGACCGAACGGCGGTGATTACCTCGACGACTGCACCATGCACTCGGTTGAGCATATGCTGGCAACCTACCTTCGCAACGGCGAAATAGGCCAAAAGGTTATATACTTCGGCCCCATGGGCTGCCGCACGGGCTTTTATCTTTTGGTGCGTGACGAAGAGCCGAAGGCGGTGCTTTCCGCACTTTTATCGGCGCTCGACAAAACGGTAGCGCACGAGGGCGAAATCTTCGGCGCAACGAGGCAGGAATGCGGCAACTATAAATGTTTATCGCTTGCGGATGCAAAACGTGAATGCGAAAAATATGCCGCAGTGTTGCGAAGCATAGAAAACGTTGATTTTAAATACTATTAATAAACATATAAACTTTTGGAGGCATAATATGTTCAAAGAAATCAGTCCTAAGGAAATAGACGGCAACGCTATTAAAATGATTGCCGACGAATGGATGCTCATCTCGGCAGGCAACGAGCAGGGCTTTAATATGATGACCGCAAGCTGGGGCTTTATGGGCGAAATGTGGCACCGCGATTCGGTTGTGATTGCGATTCGTCCGCAGCGTTATACAATGGAATTCGTTGATAAGAACGATTACTTCACCCTCTCGTTCTACGGTGACCGCAAGGACATCCACGCCGTTTGCGGAAAGGAATCGGGCAGAGACGTTAACAAGGCCGAGAAAACCGGTCTGACCCCCGTTTTTTCGGATAATACGGTATTTTTTGAGGAGGCAAGGCTGGTGCTTGTTTGCAAAAAGCGCTATAAAGGCCGCCTAGAGAAAGAAAACTTCACCCTCGGCGAATGCGAGGAGCTCTACCCTGCCGACGACCGCCATTATATGCTCATCGGCGAGATCGTTAAGGTTTACGAAAAGGTATAAAAAAGAAACCTCTGTGGGTTACCACAGAGGTTTTTTATTATCCGAACAGATATCTGTAATAGTCGGTTTCGAGAACGCCCGAGCAGAAACGAATCTTATTTCTGACGACCGTTTTCATATTCTCTACGTAGCCTTCGGGGATTACGGTATCCTCCGAAACGGGGGTGAACTTGCCCGCGTTATAGGTGCCGAGCGAGGTTTTCCAGCCGTAGCCCGTATTGAACACGAGGGCCTCGGCATCCGAGAAAACGTCACGTCCCGGCATAAGGCGGGAGTCAAACTCAGTTCCGAAAAGGTTAGAGAGTGTGGGCAGGATATCAAGGCTCGAGGTCGGCTCGTCGACCACTATCGGGTCCTCATCTTCAAGACAACCGCACCATAAAATCAGGTCGGAATGGTCGCGCTGGAAGATATTGGTTACGTTGTAGCCGTAAAGTTCCGAAAGATAGGGCATATTGCCGAGGGTGCCGTTGGTATCAAGTCCGTAGGGGAAATGGTCGGTCGAGATGCAGATGACGGTATCGTCTGCTATTCCCTTTTCCTCGAGTGTTTTAACGAGGTATGCCATAGCATCCTCAAACTCGAGGTTGGCGGCCAGATAGCCCTTAACGCGCTCGGAATAATCGAGGTGGGCTACGCGGTCCCAGTTTTTGGCGGTCATCGAGTTGCCTACGCGGCTGTAGCCGCTGTGACCGCTGACCGACATATAATAAACGTTAAAGGGCGCGCTGTCGATATAGGTGGGCAGTGTTCCCTCGAACATCTCAAGGTCGCTCTGCGGCCAAAGGTTTTTAACGTACTGCTCCATACCGTTGCCGTAGCCCATAAAGCCGTGCGAATAACCGAGGTTTATGTGGGTTTCGTTGCGCTGGTAATAGGTGTAGGAGTTGTTGTGGAATGCGCGGCCGTAATAACCGAGGCGGTCGAGCTGGCTACCCATTGTAAGGTAGTTTAAGTGGTTTGCGGTGTTCTTAAACGACTTGCCGCCTGCCATGGGAAGCATACCGAAAACGTTTTGATATTCGCCGCCGGTGGTTCCTGCGCTGGCCGGCTGATAATAATCGGTAAAGTTGATACCCTTATTCGCGAGGCGATAAAGTGTAGGTGTAAGAACGGGATCGATAACCTCGGCCGAGAAGGCCTCGGCGCTTATCATAATAAGGTTTTTGCCCTTGAAAAGACCGGTATATTCGTTCTGCTTCGAGGGGGTGAGGGTTGATACGTAATCGTTAAGGTTCTTGATGGCCGAGCTGCAGGGCTTGGTGAAATCAAGGTCCATTACGTTATCTTTATAAACTATGGGTTCGTCCGGCTTATCGTCACCCACGGGGGTGTCGGTAGGCTCGGTTTCAAAGCCGCCCTGCGAGTTGCCGAAAAGCATATTCTGCGAATCGAGGCGAAGACCCGTCATAAGTCCGAAACGGCCGGTAGCGCTGTTGAATTCGTACTCCTTATCGTAGAGCGCCGAACTTGAGCCAAGCGATACGAAAAGCACGCCGAGCAGATAGAAAAGCGCTATTACACCTGCGGCGGCCATACGGTAAAACTTGTTGGCCCTGCGGGGACGGAAAAACTTTTCCTTTCGACCGAATATGGCAAACAGCACAATGGGCAGACAGTAAAGCACGATTTTAAATATGCCGTCGAAATTGAAAATAAGTTTAAACATTTCCGAGGCAAAATCGCCCAAAACGCCGCCCGCACCGCCAAAGACGGTATTAAGGTCATAAACTATTTTGAACTGCTTATAAACAAAATAGAATATAAGGAAAACCAGCGCCGTAAGCGACATTATCACGATGGTGATTATGTAGTTTGTCTTTTCACTTTTAAAAATCGAAGTGAGCAAATAGCCGATAGCGCCGAAGGAAATCGAAAAGAGCGTAACGTAGAAAAGGCTCGAATCGATACGCCATCCGACCGTCGCTATATGAAAAATGATCTCGAAATACAGTAGTACTGCCGGAAAAATTAGCATAAACGGCAGATGCTCTTTTACTGCTATTTTACGGTCTTCCATACCGATTCCTCCTTTTTAAAATATCACAATATACAGTGTACTACCCTCTTGCAGGATATGCAAGAGGGTAATTTTGAATTTTTTTATTTTCTGCGCTTTTTATAGGGACGATATCTTCCCCTGCGGCTGCGACGTTTGCGATTCATAAGTATTACGGCAACAAAGAACGCCACTATCGCGAGCACCACAATCAGCACGATCATCTTAAACACGGTTGACGTGAAGGCTTTTTTAAGCGTGCGTCCAAATTTAAGCACAACGTTGGCCTTAAGCGTTTCCCCCGCTACGATATTAACCGTACCGAGCACCTCACCGGCATAGGAGATTTCGGCGGTGCCGAGCACCTCACCCTTCTTTATGGGTGCGTCAAACGACTTTTCGTAAAGCGTTATGTTTTTCTCAACCGTAGAGGCATTAGCCTCCTTGGGAAGGATTGACGAAAGTCCACCGTCAATCAGCAACGGAACAAAATCCTGCTCCCAGCAGAGGTTTACCTTGGCCTCGCCCACGGGCTCGCCCTCGGCTACAACCTGCTTAAACTCAAAACTGTCAAAAGCCCAATCGTAAAGCTTTTGGGTATCGGGAAATTCGTATCGAACCAGTGCTCCGCGATCGTTACGAACGGTACTGTTCATAAGCACGCAAACGTAGTTGTATCCGCCCTTGGATGCGGTGCTTACAAGGCAGCGGCCGGCCTCGTCGGTGTAGCCGGTTTTGATTCCGCTGGCATAGGGGTAATAGTAGGATGCCGATGCAGCATTGTGTCTGTCCTGCAGGAAAACGGTGGTCGCTAACAGTCGCTCGGGCGACTTGTTGGTCGGCGCCATATTGTAGCGGATGGTAGAGGTAACCTCCTTAAACACCGAGAACGAAAGCGCATGCTTTACAAGCGCGTACATATCGTTCACCGTCGTGTAATGCTCGGGGTCGTGCAGGCCGTGCGCGTTGGCGTAGTGGGTGCCGGTCATACCAAGCTCCTCGGCCTTGGCGTTCATCATTCCGATAAAGCCGCTTATGCTGCCGCCGTAGTGCTCGGCAACGGCATTTGCGCACTCGTTAGCCGATTTTACCATAAGCATATAAAGCGCCTGACGCGCAGTTATCTGCTCGTCGATAAAAAGGCCGCCCATGGAAGAGCCGGTACCGTCGAGCGCGTGAACGGCGTCGTAGCTTACGGTTATGATTTCTTTGTCGAGGTCTTCGGTGTTTTCAAGCAGTATCACGGCCGTCATAATCTTTGTGAGCGATGCGGGATAAAGCTTTTTATCAGCATTTTTGGAGTAGATTACCTCGCCCGTATCAAGGCTGGCTATAAGCGCTCCCTCGGCATTTACCTCAAAGCCGGTAGGCTTAAAGGCCGAAACCGACACCGAAAAACAAGAAAATATAAGTATTATGCAGAAAAAACATATAGATAATCTTTTTCTCATAGTAATCTTCCTTAATTTATGTTATAATATCAGTATAACTTAAAGCGACAAAAATTTAAAGCGTTTTTTAGATATTTTTTTGGAGGTCCTCTATGTATTATCTTACGGGAGATATGCACGGCGATGAATCTCGCATTTATGATAAGGAATGGTACAAGCTGAAATCGGGCGATACGCTTATCGTTTTAGGAGATTTCGGCTTTCTTTGGGATGGCTCTGAACGCGAGAAAAAGGCTATAAAATTTTTATCCAGCCGAAAATTTACCATAGCCTTTTTGGACGGAACCCACGAAAACTTCGATATGATAAACCAAAACCGCGTCACCCGTTGGAAGGGCGGTCTTGTTCACCGCATAGGCGATAATCTCTACCATCTTATGCGCGGTCAGGTATTCGACCTTGACGGTTGCCGAGTTTTTACCATGGGCGGCGGCGAGAGCGAAGATATCGATATGCGTAAGGATAAAAGTTGGTGGAAGGATGAGCTTCCGTCCCCCGCTGAGCTCGCCATGGGCGCCGAGGCCCTGGACGACGAGGGCCTTTACGTTGATTATATTCTCACCCATGAGCCCCCATCGCTGGTTAAAAGCGCAATGCTCTTAAGACAGGGCAAGGCCGACCAGGTTAATAAGCTTAACGGCTATTTTGAGGAAATCGACCGCAACTGCACCTTCCGTCACTGGTATTTCGGCAGTATGCACGAGGACCGCACCGTGACCCCGAAGCACACCTGCGTGTTTAATAAAATCATCCCTCTTGATACCTCGCACATTACGCGCAAGGCCGACAAGGCTAAGCTTTTAGGCCGTGAAGAGCCTGCAAAAACAGAAGAAAGCACCGATTAAATCGGTGCTTTTTATTATTCTTTGGACTGCTTGCGATTGTTATAGTATTTAAGGTCTTCCTCCCACAAATACGTATCCGAAACGTCCTTCGGTGTTATGCCGCACTTTTCGGCTATAACCGCGCCGATATATCGGCTGGCCTTTTCGGCGCCGTATACGTTTAGGTGCCCCGTATCGTAAAAATCGGTGGAAGGCGAAATTCCGGTATCGGCAAAATTCTTATTAAGGTCGATTACCAGTATGCCGTTTTTATCGGCAAATTCGTGAAGGTATTTATATTTTCCAAAATCATCAACCGATGCTTCATAGGGAGAAATCAGCAAAACGAAACGAGCGCCCTCGTCCTCTGCGAGGTTCATAATTTTTAAAAGCCATTCTTCCTTTTGCTCGGCTATCGGCGTGGACTCGACAACGCTGTAGTCGACTGCAGTTACCTTTGCAGGTACCGTGCTTTTAAGGAACACGTAGCCGCGGAAAGGGTCGGTTGCCGATTTGTATTTAAAACTGAAGTCGTGCTTGCCGAGTTCTTTCCAGCGCGTATGGTATTTTAGAAAATTAATATAATAATTTTCCTTATCGTCCTCGGTGTTCATGGCGTTTATCATTTCGAGTTTGCCAATACCCGACGGGAACGGGTCGACCGCATCGTGCGCTACGCCCTCGGTTGCAGGACTGTCACTTCCCGTCAGCATAAAGGCCTCCAGTAAAACTACGTCAGGCTTTTGGGTTTTAAAAGACTCTTTAATATAGTAATAGGTTGCCTCTAAGGGTTGCTGTTGGGTTGCCAGTACGTATGAGCGGATACCCGTTTCCGAATAAAGGGATATAGGGTTCAGCGTGCAGTACATATGGCTTGAGCCGAAGCCCAGCACCGAGAAAGAATTCTCAGGCTCGTTTTTAAAGCCGCCCACCTTAATAGTGTAGTTCCATTCTCCCGTCAGGGTTTTGCGCTCGAATATGCGGTTTACGGTAAGCATTAGCGCCACTGCAACCAAGAGGAATACGGTTCGGCGAAGGAAAACGAATGCTTTTTTATACTTCATAATCTGCACCTCCGCCCTAAAACTGCATGTATATAAACTGCGAAACGTTATAGCCGGGACCGTAAACGCCGAATATGGCTATGAAAAGCAACGCAATAATATACACCGCATATCTAAACCAGCAGGTTTGATGACTCAGTCGCTCGCGAAGCGAATACTTCTCCTGCAAAAGCGACACTACAAAAAGTATGGCAATCGACAGCAGAAGCACGTTCCAGTCCTTACCGTCAAGTCCCAGTTTTAGGAAGCTACCGTCGGTAAATATCCACGGATTAAAGCAGCTTACCGCCGAACGCAGCATTCTGCAAGCGGCGATAAAACCGTCGGCTCGGAAGAAAAGCCAGGCAACTGTTACAAGTATAAAGGTTGTTATCTGCCTGCCGAAGCGGAAAGAAAAGCTCTCGGTATCGACCGAGCATTTTTTATAAAGCTTTGCTCGCGGTGCGGCAGTAAGGTCGCCCACTATCTGATAAAAGCCGTGTATCATTCCCCAAACGATATAATGAATACCTACGCCGTGCCAAAGGCCACTCACCAAAAACACCGTAAACAGATTAAGATGTTTGCGGATTTTTCCTTTGCGGTTGCCGCCGAGGGGAATGTAGATATAATCCTTAAACCACGTGCTGAGCGAGATGTGCCAGCGACGCCAAAAATCCTTTATCGATACGGCAAAATACGGGTGGTCGAAGTTGTTTACAAGCTCAATTCCCAACACCTCGGATACACCGCGGCTGATATCCACACAGCCCGAAAAATCGGTGTAAATTTGAATAGTATAGAGAAGCATTGCAACAATAATTTCGAAGCCCTCGTAGTTGCCGTAGTCACCGAACACCTGATTTACCAAAATCGCCGCGCGGTCGGCTATTACCACCTTTTTGAACACACCGAACATAAACAAAAGCATGCCCGATTTCATTCGGTCGAACGAAAAACGGTGCGGCGTGAACAACTGCGGGGCCAGCTGGTCGTAACGGGAAATCGGACCCTGCATTATTATGGGGAAATAGGACATATAAAGCAAAAATTTAAAGGGGTTGCGCTCGGCGGCGGTCTTGCCGCGATAAACGTCGACGCAGTAGCTTACCGCCTGCATACTGTAAAAGGCTATTCCGAGCGGGACGATAAGCGATACCGAAGCGATTTCCCGACCCGTTAACATTCCGATAAGCGACAGCGAATAATTGAGGTACTTAACCACCGCCAAAAGGCCGACGTTAAGCACCACCGCAAGGGAAACCGTTGCTTTTTTGGCGCCCTGCGATATTTTCGTTTTGTCTATGATATACGCCGCGGCGTACGTGCCGAAAACGCTTAAAAGAAACAGCGGGAAAAAGCGCAAATCAAAGCAGGAATAAAAGAAAAGTCCCGCAAGCAGCAGCCAATAAGGGCGAACCTTCATAGGCAGGATAAAATAGCCCGCGAAGGTTGCTGCAATGAAAACTAAAAAGGAAACAGAAATAACGGCCATTTATTTCCTCCCAAAATTATTTTTCGAGTAATTTTGCCATTATCGAGGGTCCGTGCTCTACGAAAAGTCCGGTAGCGGCTGCGGCGCTTTCGGTGAATTTTTCAACACCGCCTAAATTCTTGCGGCTGTCGTAGATAAGGTACGGAACCGGCTCGGACGAATGGGTCTTGGTATCAAGCGGAGTGGGATGGTCGGGCATAATAAGGATACGGTAATCGTCGCCCGACGCCGAAAGATATTCTACAAGCGGCTCTACAACCAGCTTATCAATAAGGCCGATTGCCTTAACCTTGTTTTCGGCCTCGCCGCGGTGACCGCATTCGTCGGGTGCCTCGAGGTGAATGTATACGAGGTCATATCCGTCCTCGAAAAGTTTTTTTGCAGCGGCGGTCTTGCCCTCAAAATTAGTATCGATATAACCGGTAGCGCCCTCGACGTCGGGGGTAGCCATACCGGCGCAGATGCCGATGCCCTTGAGCAGGTCAACAGCCGAAACTACGGCGCCCGAAACGCCGTTTTTCTCGCGGAAATTTTCAAGCTCAGGACGTCTTCCCTCACCCCAAAGCCAAATAGAGTTGGCAGGACGCTTGCCGCGGGCAATACGCTTTTTGTTTATTTCGTGGT
Organism: Clostridia bacterium; assembly: GCA_017513245.1. Classification (GTDB taxonomy): domain Bacteria; phylum Bacillota; class Clostridia; order Oscillospirales; family Acutalibacteraceae; genus SIG589. The sequence continues at coordinate 13,043 of JAFXGK010000019.1, read as the reverse complement.
CTTTTAGTACGTCGTAGCTTTTTTTCATAAGCTCGATAAGCGGAGCGGCATTTTCACTGTCGCTTAAATACTCGCCCACTACTCTGCCCGAAATATCGTGCGGAGGGGTCATGTTTCCGAGGTCGGTTGTACCGCCGTCAACCACGAGGCAGTGACGGTAGCTTACGCCGCTGTAGAAGGTGTATTTTTCGCTATCGAACACCTCTTTAACCGTCTTGATTATCTCGGCGGCCTCGGCGGTGCTTATATCGTCGGCGCAGTAGTCAACCATAGTTTTATCGGCATAGTTTTCCTCGTCCGAGAGGGTTACGAGGTTGCAACGGAGGGCAACGTCGGTGCTTTTCAGGTCAACGCCGATGCTGGCAGCCTCCAAAGGAGAACGACCGCTGTAACAAACCTTGGGGTCATAGCCCATTACCGAAAGATTGGCCACGTCGCTGCCGGGTTTAAGTCCTGCCGCAACGGTACGGCAAAGTCCGCACTCAGCGCTTTTTGCGAGTTTGTCAATTGCCTTCTTGTCGGCCAGTTCCATAGGGGTGCTGCCCGAGAGTTTTTCGGTAGCAACATCGGCCATTCCGTCACACAAAACTACTAAATATTTCATAATGCATTCTCTTTTCATAAAATACTTTAAAAATTGACAGATTTATTATATAATGAATTTAAGAAAAAATAAAGGGGTGTTTTTTAAAAATATGAAGCACACTATAAAGGTTAAGGTCGGAGGCATGGAATACTGCATTAATTCCGACGATGACGAGCTTTACGTTAAGACCTTGGCGGCCGAGCTCGACCGCAGACTTGATACCATAGCAAAAAACAGTCCCTTCCTGTCGACCACCATGGTAGCGGTTTTTGCCGCGCTCGAAGCCTCGGATAAGGCCAAAAAACAGCAACGCGAAAACGACGAGCTTCGCATGGAGCTTAAGCGCTCGCTGGAGGATACCGCCTGCGCAAAGCTGGAGGCCGACATTTTAAGGCGCAAGGTTGCGCACTACGAAAGGGAAGCAGAAAATCACGACTAAGCCTGAAGTTTTATCACCCGTCGGCTCGAGGGAAATGCTCACAGCCGCCGTCAGAAGCGGCGCAGACGCAGTTTATATGGGCTTTTCGGACTTCAATGCCCGACGCAATGCCGACAATTTTGACGCCGAGGAATTTACCGCGGCCGTTAAATACTGTAAAGAACGAGGGGTCAAGGTTTATTTGACCCTTAATACCCTTTTGTCCGATGACGAATTACCCCGTGCTTTAAGGGTGGCGAGCATCGCCCATTCCGCGGGCGCCGATGCGGCAATTGTGCAGGACCTCGGTCTTGCAAGACTGCTTCATAAGCGTCTGCCGCAGTTACCGCTGCACGCTTCGACCCAGCTGACGGCGCATAGTAAAAGTGCTCTTCCCTTTTTAAAAGAACTCGGCTTTTGCAGAGTGGTTGCCTCGCGAGAAATGAGCCGCGAGGAACTGCGCGTCTTCACGGCCGAGGCAAAGAAACTCGGAATGTCGGTAGAGGTTTTCGTGCACGGTGCGCTTTGTATGTGTATGTCGGGTCAGTGCTATTTAAGCGCTATGCTCGGCGGCCGCAGCGGAAACCGCGGTCTTTGCGCCGGCCCCTGCCGCCTGCCCTTTAAGGTAGAGGGCGGTACGGGATATGACCTGAGTCTTAAGGATTTGAGCCTTGTTGAGCACATCGGTGAACTTGCCGATATGGGGGTTGAGAGCCTTAAAATCGAAGGCCGAATGAAGCGCCCTGAATACGTTGCTGCCGCTACCGCCGTATGCCGCAAAACGGTTGACGGCGAGGACTGCGAGGAACTGAAAGACACCCTTTGTAAGGTCTTTTCGCGCAGCGGCTTTACAAGCGGATATTTTGAAAATAAACTCGGTCCCGATATGTTCGGCATAAGAACCAAAGAGGACGTTATGCTCTCGTCGGCCGTTATGAGTTCGCTGCACGAGCTTTATCGTCACGAACGCCAAAGCGTTAAAATCACGGGCGAGTTTTCTATGCCCTGCGCAGGTGAACCTGCCACGCTTACCGTGAGTGACGGGGAGAATACCGTTACGGTTTCGGGCGGCGTCGCAGAAATCGCAAAAAACAAGCCTGCCGACCACGAGTTTTTAATTTCGAAGCTCGAAAAAACGGGTGGTACACCCTTTTGCTTTGATAATATTAAGGTTTCTCTGGGAGAGGGACTTGCCATAGGCGGCGGTCTGCTCGGTGAGCTTCGCCGCGAGGCACTCGAAAGGCTTTTGGCCCTGAGAGGCCGTGGCACACATAACGAAATTGACTGTAGCGTTTCGGTCGACACCCCGAAGAAAGTGACCCCGTCGCTTGTCGGTGTGTTTTATTCGCTTTCGCAGCTCCCCGAAGACCTGTCGGGCCTTTCGGCCGTGGCGGTGCCGATTGAATCGGCGTTTGAAACGCTATCTCTCCCTGTTCCGATATACGTTACCCTGCCGCGTGGAATCATGAGCGAGGAATACCTGCTTGAGCGACTGAAAAAAGCCAAAGAGCACGGAACCGAATACGCGCTTTGCGGCAATATTGCCGAATGTACGCTTTGCAAAAAGGCGGGCATCAAGCCGTGGTTCGATTTTTCGATGAACATATATAACAGCCAAAGCGCCGCCGCGGCGGCTGCGCTCGGAACTGAGGTTATTACCCTATCGGCCGAGGCCAGATGCGATATGCTCGGGAAAATTTATTCCCCCGTGCCGACAGCCTTTATCGCCTACGGACGACTGCCGCTTATGCTAACACGCAACTGTCCGCAAAAGAACGGAAGCGGCTGCAGTGATTGCCGCGGTGAAATAGTTGACCGCAAGGGTATCGCCTTCCCGATACGCTGCAGAGGCGGCTACTCCGAACTTTATAACTCAAGGCCCCTTTACCTCGCCGAGCGAATGGATGAGTTCCCACTATACTTCGGCCTACTTTATTTTACCACCGAAGGACGCGAGGAATGTGCCGAAATTATAGACGCTTATAAAAAAGGAATTCCGCCGAAAGGCGATTACACACGCGGTCTTTATTACCGCGGCGTAGAATAAAAAAGGACGGTGAGCCCTTTGAAAATTTTATGTTTAGTGCTGGCAATTATGTTTATATTTGCAGGTTGCTCAAAATCGGAGCCTACGGACAGCAGCAGTGAGGTTGGCGGCTATGCCTCCGACGTGCTCGAATACGTCGACGCGAGTGACGTTTCGTTCACCCTCGGAAATCTGTCGAGTCCCCTTTCGGTTGGCGACAGCTTCGGTGACTATAAGGTAGAAACGCTGCTCTCGCGCACTACCGACAACAGATTCAAGAACATCCGCGCCGATTTTTCCTGCGATATAACGCTTCGCGGCCGCGTTCGTTACAACAAAAGCAGCACCTATAAAAATATCCTGCAGTTCTACCCCGAGGACGCCTCGGTGTTCCCACGTGTAACGGGTGACGTCGAGCCGATTGTTTGGGTTATTATCCGTCAGGATAACGACCCTCTGTCAGCCTTGGGTCTTACCCCCGGAACCGAATCGGAAACGGCGCAGGTTGTTAGGGTCAAGCGCTTCTCGATTAACTATACCGAGCACAGCACAACTAACTACATAACCGTAGAAATAGTAAAGCCCGAATAAAAAGAAAAAACACCGTAGTGATACTACGGTGTTTTTTCTTTTTATAATACCTTGCCGAGGAAGTCCTTGAGTCGGGGGCATTCGGGATTCGAGAAAAACTCCTTCGGGGGTTTTTCTTCCTTTATTACGCCTTCGTCAATAAATACAACCTTGCTGGCAACCTCGCGCGCGAAGCCCATTTCGTGGGTTACAACCACCATGGTCATACCGCTCTTTGCGAGGTCCTTCATAACCTCTAAAACCTCGCCAACCATTTCGGGGTCGAGGGCGCTTGTCGGCTCGTCGAAAAGCATAATATCGGGCTGCATTGCAAGTGCACGAACAATCGCAACACGCTGTTTCTGACCACCCGAAAGCTGTGAGGGATAGTCGTTTGCTCTGTCGGCCAAACCAACACGCTCCAAAAGCTCGAGAGCTCGCTTTTCGGCATCCTGCTTAGGCATTTTAAGCAGCTTCATAGGCGCTATGGTCATATTCTTTAATATGGTCATATGCGGAAAAAGGTTAAACTGCTGGAATACCATTCCCATTCTCTGGCGATGTTTATTTATGTTCACCTTAGTGCTGAGAATATCTACACCGTCTATTATAATTTGTCCGCCGGTAGGCTCCTCCAGGAGATTAAGGGTGCGCAAAAAGGTCGATTTACCGCAACCCGAGGGGCCAACGATTACGAGAACGTCTCCCTTGTTTATATCAATGTTTACGCCGCGTAATACCTCGTTATCGCCAAAGGATTTTTTAAGGTCGCGTACGCTTATAAGGGTATCAGTGGTCACTCTTACGCAACCTCCTTTCGAGAATTCCTACAAGACGTGTAAGAATAAGTACTATAGCGAGGTAGATAAGTGCTACTGCTATAAGCGGCATAAAGTTACTGTAGGTGATGGAACGAATCTTGAGTCCGCCCTGCGTTAGGTCGGCAACGCCGATATAGAAGGCTACCGACGATTCCTTAAGAAGGGTTATAAACTCGTTAGCGAGTGCGGGGAGCACAGCCTTAAAGGCCTGCGGAATTATAAAATACCACATGGTCTGCGGGAAATTGAAACCGAGGCTTCGGCCTGCTTCGTTTTGGCCCTTGTCGACCGACATAATACCGCCGCGAACAATCTCAGCAACGTAGGCACCGCTATTTAGGCCAAAGCAGATAACCGCTGCGGTAAATTTCGGAACGCCTATTGGTAAGAGCAGAACGAAATAGATTATAAGCAGCTGAACCATAACGGGAGTTCCGCGGATAACCGTAAGATAGAAGCGGCATACGGCATCAATGAGCTTCAGTTTGCCGGTGGTCTGGCAGGTACAGCGAATAATAGCTACTATAAAGCCTAAAATAACGCCAATAATTCCCGCAACACCGGTAATTGCCAACGTAGTGCCGAGTCCCTGAATCAGATAGTGCCATCTTGCGTTTTCGATAAAGTTACGATTAAACTCATCCTTAAAATCGGCAATATATCTTACAAGGAAATTACCGATTACGGGTTTCGAGGAATCATAGTTTATAAGCGCGATACAATCCTTAACGCCGGTGCGGAGTGTATTGGAATTTGTAATATCAACCGTCTTACCGTCGTAGTTTGCCTTGACGATATCGTTAAGTTCTGCGCGAGCAGTAAGCAAACCGCCGGTGCAGGTATCTACAATCTCATCGCTCAAATAAAGAGTAAACTTACCGTCCTCAACCTCATAAAGATAGAGCGTTACCTCTCCCGAAACGGGTTCGGCAGAGATTAAAAGTTCCTCGACCGTTTTGGAAAGTTCAAGGCATATCTTGGTGGCGTTGGGCTTGCGACCCGACTGACTACCCTGATAATAAAACTCATAGGCCGAATCGATAAGCGCCTGCTTGTTTTCCGATATAACACCCTTTACGTCGGGGGCGGTATAGCTGCAGGAAAGCACGAGATTACGCTCGTTTCCCTCCTTTATGCTGTTAACCTTAATATCGGTCGACTCAATTATAAAAGCCGCGCCAACCGAGGTTACCTTGGGCAGTTCTTCAAAGGTTTCGTCAACTATTTGCTGTGCTTCAGCCTTAGTTAACGTCTTTGAAAGTTTAACGTCCATAAAACTCATAGCAACAAAGCCTGCAAGAAGGCCTACTATTATCAGCGCTACGGCAGCTATGACAAGACGTTTTACTGTCTTCTTGTTTTTTAACATTTATATAACTCCATACAACGCACAAAAACAGGAATGATTTCTCATTCCTGTTCTGCGCTATAAAATTTTAGATAATTACTTTATATACTTATCAACGATGGTGTCGATGGTGCCGTCTGCGATAAGCTCGCTGATGGCCTTGTCAACAGCCTTAAGAAGGGCGTCATTGTCCTTCTTGATGCAGGCTGCATAGTCTTCATCGGCATAGGTGGTTTCAAGAATCTTAAGACCCTTGTTGTTTGCTACGAAAGCCTTAGCAGGCTCGTTATCGATGATAACGCAGTCAACGTCGCCGCCGAGGAGAGCATTAACAGCCTCGTTACCGGTGGTGAAGCTGGTTACGAGATCATCGCCAAAGTCTTCAGTAGCGTAAGCGTCGCCGGTGGTACCGAGCTGAACGCCTACCTTATAGGCTGCGCCTTCAGCATAGAGATCGTCAACGTTGGTGATCTTGGAGCCTTCCTTAACGATGATTACCTGAACACCGTTTGCATAGCTTATGGAGAAGTCAACTTCCTTTAAGCGCTTTTCGGTAACGGTCATACCTGCGAGACCGAAGTCAGCAGAGCCTTCCTTAACGGCAGTGATGATGGAATCGAAAGCCATATCCTCGATTACGAGCTCGAGGTCGAGCTTTTCTGCGATAGCGGCTGCTATCTCAGCGTCGATACCGATAATCTTGTCGCCATCATAGTACTCATAGGGCTGGAAGTATGCGTTGGTTGCCATGGTGAGCTTGCCTTCGGTTACGGTAACGAGTTCGTCTGTTGCCGGTGCATCGGACGAAGTATCTTCAGCGCCGCCGCAGGCTGCGAATGCGAATACCATTACGAGTGCAAGAAGCATACATAAAAGTTTCTTTGCGTTTTTCATTTTAAATTACCTCTTTCTTAAACCGCGTGGCGGTTAAATTTTTGCTATGCATAAATATTAACTCATAATGCATATTTTGTCAAGTCTTTTTTGAAAAATATTTATTTTTGTGCATTTTTATGCATAAAATTGCATATCTTGTTGTGTTTTTATGCGTCGTGCACTAAATACACCGAATTTATATGCATATACATATATAAATATGCAAAATAAAACAAAAAGACCCGCGTTTTCACGCAGGTCTTTTAAAAATTTTTTAGGTTAAATCCTGAACGTAGAGCTCGCGAACGGTGTTTTCATCGTCCTTTGCTGCATTACGCTCGGCCAAGAACTTGCCTGCAACCTGCGGGAAGAGAGCGTAAGAAAGAACGTCCTCCTCGCACTTTGCAAGGTCACCTGCCTCGGCGGTGTACTTTTCAAGCTCGGGCTCTAAGAGGTCGGCAGGACGGCAGGTAATTACCTTGTCGTTGCCGATTGCCTTGCGGCGAACCTCTTCGTTTACCTTGCCCGGAACCTGACCGTACTCGCCACGGAGAAGGCCCTTGGATTCCTTGGTTATCATCTTGTAGCGCTCGCCCGACAGCACGTTAAGAACTGCCTGAGTACCAACTATCTGGCTTGTGGGGGTTACAAGCGGAGGATAGCCGAAGTCCTTACGAACGTTCGGAATCTCAGCGAGAACTTCGTAGAATTTATCCTCGGCGTTGGCCTGCTTAAGCTGAGAAAGCAGGTTAGAAAGCATTCCGCCGGGTACCTGATAAAGCAGAGTCTTGGTGTCTACGTTCAGTACCTTGGGATCGAGGATGCCGTCAGCCTTAAGACGGTCTGCTACCATACGGAAGTGGTTAGCAGCATCGGAAAGCTTCTCAAGGTCAAGGCCTGTGTCGCGCTCGGTGCCCTTTAAGGTGGCTACCATAGCCTCGGTAGACGGCTGTGAGGTACCGTTTGCCAAGGGAGAAAGCGCACAGTCAACAATATCTACGCCGGCCTGAACAGCCATAAGGTTGGTCATGTCGCCGGTACCGGTTGTGTTGTGGGTGTGGAGGTGAATCGGAACGCGAACCTTTTCTTTAAGCTTCTTAACCAGCGAATATGCGTCGTAAGGAAGCAGAAGGTTTGCCATGTCCTTGATGCAGATAACGTCTGCACCCATCTCCTCAAGCTTTAAAGCGAGGTTTACAAAGTATTCCTCGTTGTGAACGGGGCTTTCGGTGTAGCTGATTGCAGCCTCACAAACGCCGCCGTACTTTTTGATGCTCTTCATTGCCTGAGCAACGTTACGGGTATCGTTAAGCGCGTCAAAAACGCGGATTACGTCGATACCGTTTTCGATAGACTTCTTAACGAAGGCGTCAACAACGTCATCAGCGTAGTGCTTGTAGCCAAGCAGGTTCTGTCCGCGAAGGAGCATCTGAAGCTTGGTGTTAGGCATTGCCTTGCGAAGTGCGCGAAGGCGCTCCCACGGGTCTTCGTTTAAGAAGCGCATACAGGAGTCGAAGGTTGCGCCGCCCCAGCACTCGAGCGACCAGTATCCGATGCTGTCAAGCTTTTCACAAGCGGGAAGCATTTCCTCAAGGCGCATACGGGTTGCGGCCTGCGACTGATGAGCATCACGAAGGATGGTATCGGTTATATATAATTTGTTAGCCATAATTTACCTCCATTAAGAGAAGAGAGAAATCAGCACGCCGGCTGCGATAGCCGAGCCGATAACACCTGCAACGTTGGGTCCCATAGCGTGCATGAGCAGGAAGTTGGAGGGGTTCTCCTTCTGACCAACGCTCTGCGATACGCGGGCGGCCATAGGAACGGCCGAAACGCCTGCAGAACCGATAAGCGGGTTTATCTTGTTCTTGGTGAACAGGTTCATAACCTTGGCAAGTAATACGCCGCTTCCGGTGCCCATACCAAATGCAACGATACCCATTGCAAGAATCGAAAGGGTCTGTGCGTTGAGGAAGGAGCTTGCGGTAGCGGTTGCGCCAACCGAGATACCAAGGAAGATGGTTACGATGTTCATAAGCTCGTTCTGAGCAGTCTTGCAAAGACGCTCTGCAACGCCCGACTCTTTCCAGAGGTTACCAAGCATTAAGCAGCCAACCAGCGGAGTTGCCGAGGGAACGAGAAGTGCTACCAGGATGGTAACTGCGATCGGGAAGATGATCTTCTCGGTTCTGGATACCTGACGGAGCGGCTTCATAACGATTTGACGCTCCTTCTTGGTGGTCAGCAGCTTCATAATGGGCGGCTGAATAACCGGAACGAGAGCCATGTACGAATATGCTGCTACGGCGATAGGTCCGAGCAACTCGGGCTTGAGTATCGAGGTGGTGTAAATGGCGGTAGGACCGTCAGCACCACCGATAATACCGATAGAAGCGGCTGCCATCTGGTCGAAGCCGAAGAGATAGAAGCAACCAATAAAGGTTACGAAGATACCTACCTGTGCGGCAGCGCCGAGCAGAAGGCTCTTGGGGTTGGAAATGAGGGGACCGAAGTCGGTCATTGCGCCGATGCCTACGAAGATAAGGCAGGGATATACGCAGGTCTTAACGCCGATGTAAAGGATATCGAGCAGACCGCCGTTTGCGAGAATTGCCCCGTAATCGTGGTATGCAGGATTGTTTGCGTCCATAAATGCGTTCCACATATCGGCGTGATACATTTCAGCACCCGGAAGGTTGGTAAGCAGCATACCGAATGCGATACCGATAAGCAGAAGCGGCTCGAACTGCTTCTTTATAGCAAGCCATAAAAGCAGGAGCGAAACGAAAATCATAACAAGGCTGCCCCAGTTATCGCCAAGATTACTGAACAGCATGTAGAATCCCGTTGTTTTTAAGAATTCAATTACATTTTCTAACATAGTTCTTCTCCTAACAACTATGCAATAACGCAGAGAACGGTGCCGGTTTCAACAGCAGTGCCCTTGGTAACGTTTACAGATGCAACGGTACCGTCAGCGGGGCTCATAATTTCGTTTTCCATCTTCATGGCCTCTAAAACCATAAGAACGTCGCCCTTCTTAACGGCGGTGCCTGCGGCAACGTTTACAGAAAGAATGGTGCCGGGCATCGGAGAAGCAACGGTCTCACCGCCTGCAGCAGGAGCAGCAGCGGGTGCGGGTGCGGCGGCAGGAGCCGGAGCAGGTGCGGCAGCGGGTGCGGCAGCGGGAGCAGCGGCGGGAGCTGCAGCTACAGCGGCCTCGTCCATTACTTCGAGAGTGATTTCATAAGCGGTTCCGTTTACGTTTACTTTATACTTTTTCATGATATATTACCTCACAGTTTTTTAAATGATGTTATTTTGATTGCGGATACGTCTTTTCCGAGCTCCTCGGCTACTACGGCCGAAATTGCGGCGATAAGCTCCTGCTTGTTTTCGATTACTGCAGGCGCCGGTGCTGCAACGGGTGCTGCGGCGACGGGTTCGCTCTTTTTGCTCTTGCCTGAGCAGCAAAGACCTATAATCTTACATAAGATGATAAGACAGATAAGTCCTGCAAATACCGTACCGATACCAAGCACACATACGAATAAGTTAGGTATCAGTTCGGGTGCTAATTCCTTTCCGATTAACATTTCTATCCCCCTTTTCAGTTTGGCTGTTACTAAGAGAAGACCAATCTCCCCCTTATAACAGTTTAACATTGTTAACATTGTAACACACGCCTTATAAAATATCAATAAACAATTTAACAAATTTTACATTTAATAGATTTAGACGACATTTTTAAATTTTTGTTGACAAATACCCCTATTTAATGTGATAATAGATGTGTATAGGTGATATTATGAGAGTTATAACCGGAAAGGCTCGCGGAATGCGACTTCGCACCCTCGAGGGCAACGCTGTTCGCCCCACCTCGGAGAAGGTGAAGGAAGCCGTTTTCAGCATGCTGCAATTTGATATTGAGGGCCGCAGAGTGCTCGATTTGTTCGCAGGCTGCGGACAAATGGGAATTGAGGCTCTAAGCCGCGGAGCAAAAAGCGTAACCTTTGTTGACAGCTCTGCAGAATCTATAAAAACCATAAAGGACAACCTTACCGCCACCAAACTTTCGGACGGTGCCACGGTTGAAAAGAGGGATTTTAAATTCTTCCTTTCCTCCTGCCGCGAACAGTTTGATATCGCGTTTTTGGATCCGCCCTATCACGACGGTTTTTATGATGATGCGCTCTCGCTCCTCTCCCCTCTTATGAGCAGTTACGGCATAATCGTATGCGAGCACCCGTCCGACGTGTCGGTGCCCGAGGAGATTGACGATTTTCACATTGCCAAGGAGAGCCGCTACGGTAAGATTTGTATTTCCGTTTACCGCCGCAAGGAGGCGTAATTTATGCAAAATTCCATTGCTGTCTGCCCCGGCAGCTTCGACCCCATAACCATGGGTCACGTTGACATTATAAGGCGTGCCGCCAAGATGTTTGATCACGTTATCGTCGTTGTAATGGTCAACCCCAAGAAAACCTATAGTTTCACACCCGAGGAAAGGGTTAAACTCGTTCGTGCCGCAACGGCCGACCTTAATAATATTGAGGTTGACTACTCGGACGGACTTTTGGCCGAGTACGCTCGCGATAAGGGCGCTACGGTAATTATCAAGGGTTTACGCGCTATGTCGGATTTTGAATACGAATTCCAGATGGCGCTTGCCAATAAAAAGCTGAATCCCGAAGTTGAAACGGTGTTTTTAACTACGGCAGCGGAAAATATGTATTTAAGCTCCAGCATGGTCAAACAAATAGCAAGCATGGGCGGCGACGTCGGTGACTTCGTGCCCGAGCAAATCAGACAAGACATTACAAGCAGGCTTTATGGAAAGGATGAAAAATAATGACTATTGATGAATTACTTGAACAGTTAGACGAAATTTTGGACAGCGGTATTAAGATTCCCGGTAAGAGAACCGTTGTTGACATCGAAAAGCTCCGCGCAATTATTGATGACATCCGTCTCAATATCCCCGCCGAGATTAAGCAGGCTCGCGGCATTGTATCCGACCGCGCAGACATCATCACCAACGCCAAGCGTGAGGCCGACGGCATCATCCGTTCTGCCGAAGAGCGCGCAAAGGCTATGGTAGCACAGGAAGAAATTACCAAGCTCGCACAAGAGAAGGCAGCAGAAATCATTGCTACCGCTCAGGGCAAGAGCCGCAGCATGCGTAAGGCTGCTCAGGACTTTGTTGACGATATTATGCGTCGCGCAGACGAAGGTCTTTCGGCCAACCTCGCAGAGGTTCGCAAGACCCGCGCAGCACTGAAGCAGCAGGTTCCCAGCGCAACACCCAAAATCGAGGAGTAATCTTTCTGCGGCCTGCTTTGGCAGGCCGCATTCTTTTCCGATTCGACCGTTTTTTCTTGACGGCCGAAATCATTTATGCTAAAATTCATTTTCAAAAAGGTAGGTGAATACCGGTGGACAAAAGCGGATTCAAAACCGTAGCGACCAACAAAAAAGCTTTTCACGAATATTTTGTAGAGGAATCTCTTGAAGCCGGTATCGAGCTTACCGGCACCGAAATAAAATCGGTTCGCGCAGGCGGAGTAAGCCTTAAGGAGGCTTGGTGCTCGGTCGACGACGGCGAAATGATTATCAAACAGATGCATATAGCGCCCTACGACCACGGCAATATTTTTAATAAAAATCCGCTGAGGCCGCGCAGACTTTTACTCCATAAGCGCGAGATTATGCGCCTTTTAGGACTCGTGAAGCAGCAAGGTATTGCGCTTGTGCCCCTTTCGGTATATTTTAAGGGCTCTCGCCTTAAGGTGCAACTCGGCGTTTGCCGCGGTAAAAAGCTTTATGATAAGCGCGCCGTTGCCGCCAAAAAGGCTGCCGACCGCGATATAGCCCGCGCCATAAAGGAACAAAACAGGTAAATTCCTGTTTTATATTCGGGGGCGTAAAGGTTTCGACAGGGATTTTGAAGAGAGGGAAGCGAGTAGCGGTGCGGAACCGCTTTAAAATCCGCACTTTAAAATTAACTGACAACAAAACAGTTGCTTACGCTGCCTAATTAGGCAGCCATCCGACCCCACAGTACCGCGGGTGGGCAAGGGTGTCACATTAGCGGTGAACGTGAACGGAGGGTTTCTCCCCTCTCCGTCATGAAGTAGGAGATTACGCCATGCAGGCCTGACGGACGGCTAGCGGACGCGGAAATTTAATAGACCGTCTGCACTCGGAGATGCCTTCCCGGAGAGATTTTTGGACACGGGTTCGATTCCCGTCGCCTCCACCAAACGAGTATTGGATGAACACCTTTTTCTTCTGCGGCGGCTTCGCCGTAAGGTGTAAACTCTGATACAAAACAGTAACCCGCTATCTTAGATTAATTTCTAAGGTAGCGGGTTTTGTTGTTTAACAAGTGCCCT
>JAFXGK010000018.1 GCA_017513245.1 Clostridia bacterium | reverse complement strand
GGTTTGCTTTCTTGGATAGAGGGATACGAAACAAAGCCCGAACTTATCTTTGTGAATCACGGTAATGAAGATTCCTGCGAGGATTTCAAAGATTTGCTTGTAGAGAAAGGTTATCGAGCAGAAGCACCATTCAGCGGAACTGAATACGATTTAGCCACGGGAAGAATGACCATTTACACCGAAGGTAAACCCATTGACCGAGTGATAACCTACAAGGGCAATACTCGTGCCGATATAATTTTCAATGAGCTTGTCGCAACAGCCGAAAAACTATTGACTATTGCTAAAGGGCGCCGTGGTATGACAAATAAAGAAAACGCAAGACTGACTTCTCAAATTCGAGAACTTTGCGAAAAATATAAAAATTAGAAAAGAAGTACTCTAATGAGGATATGTGCATATGGAGCAGCATCACCAACTATCGATAAGAAATATATTGAATTAGTTGAAAAAATGGGCTAGGAAATGGCAAACCGTGGTCACTCACTTATGTTTGGTGGCGGCGGTAACGGTCTGATGGGTGCCGCAACAAGAAGTGTTAAATCCGGCAGAGAGGTTGATTTTTAACCAACTTGTCTGCAAATCGAATATGTTCCCCCTTATTTACTTTATGTGTAGAAAAAGACCATACCTTCGAGGGTAGCGGTGTTTGGGTGTGACGAAGTTTTTTAGGGTTTTAGTTATTTTTGTTTTGGCAAGGCGAAAAGCGGAGAAATGCTTTATACTACATTTCGAGCATTTTTAACACCGCCAAAGCGGAAATAACAACCGAAAACGAGTCTAAATCCCGAACGCCGCTACCCTATGGGTATGGTCTTATTTTAACATCTGGGGGTGCCATTGCGGCACCCATATTATTTTGGTCCTTAACGCCCAGGTCGCATATCTTGCCGATGCAGGCCGCAGTGAGCGCCACCGTTCCCCATTCCCCTATCACGGCGCTGCCGCTGCCGGTTACGGTCCATTGTGAGGTTTGGGGACGTTGCGAGCCGTATTCAAGCGGAAATCGATATTGCCTTTCGGCCGAGCAAAAATGTGACGAGGTAACGGCAAGCGCATTTTTTGCAGCGCCGCTGTCGACGTAGAGCGCCGCGTTTATAAGAGCTAACGCCATTGTCGAACACGCGCCGTAAAGACCCACCATCGGTATTTCCATATCGCGAAGGCCGAAATTACTGCCGATACATTGATTAAGCAAATCGCCTGCAAAAACGGCGTCGATATCCTCGGGCCCTAAGTCTGCCTTTTTAAGCGCTCCGAGTACTGCGCGGCGCTGCAGCTCGCTCTCGGCGCGCTCGAAGGAGCCCATTCCCAGCGTTGCCTCCTCGTGTACCTCGTCAAAGCAGTGGCCCAACGGACCCTCGCCCTCTTTCTTACCGACGACCGAATACCAGCCGCAAATATGCGGACTTTTTTCGAAAATTATTGTTCTTTTTCCAAGCCTTTTTGGCATATTATCACTCCATTCAAAAATATTGTTGGTTGAAAGAAGTAAAATATCCGCAGGTTTATATGCGTCTTTATTCTTCCATTTCGGCAGGTTTTATGGTATTATTATTTAAAAGCCGACGGGAGTGATGATATGGCAGTGGTTTATCCTGATTATTATGGCGAATTTCGCTGCATAGCCGATAAATGCCGACATAACTGCTGTATCGGCTGGGAGATTGATATCGACGGCGACACTTTGGATTTTTACCGCTCGGTTAAGGGTGATTTCGGCAAAAGGCTTTTAGAAAACATCAGCGAAGATGCTCCGCATTTTATACTCGGTGATAACGAGCGCTGCCCTTTTTTAAACCATAAAAACTTGTGTGATATTATAACCGAGCTCGGCGAGGGCAAACTTTGCTCCATCTGCCGTGACCATCCGCGTTTTCGGGTGGAACTACCGGGCAGAACCGAAGTGGGTCTCGGCCTTTGCTGTGAAGAGGCGGCGAGGATAGTTATAACAAAAAAGAACAAGACGTCGCTCACCTGCGCGCCCGAAACCGATGACGAAATCATTTTACTGCGCGACGAAATAACGGCTCTTTTGCAAAACCGTGAAAAAAGCCTTGAAAATCGTCTCTGTGACGTCTTTTCGCTATTTGGCGAATCAATTCCCGTCTTTTCTGCGGACGAGTGGAGAGAGCGACTTTTAGCCCTTGAACGGCTTGATGACGGCTGGGGCGAAAGGATTGCAGACCTGCGCGGCGAAGACGGACTTGAGGAATTTGAGAGGTATATTGCAGGCAGGGAGACCGAATACGAACAGTTTTTGGTTTACATAATATATCGCCACCTTGCCGCTGCGCCCGATTGGGATGAAGCATATCGGCGGGTGTGCTTTGCGGCTTTTTGCTATTTCCTTATCTATAATCTCGGTGCTCTGCACTATAAAAAACACGGAAAGTTTACCACCGCCGACCAAATCGAACTCGTGCGTGAGTTTTCGGCCGAAATTGAGTATTCGGATGAAAATCTATACGCTGTTATAGACAGCTTCTAAAGGAGAAAAAACATGAAAAAACTTATTTGCTTAATACTCTGCGTTTGCTTCTTATTTTCGTTTGCAGCCTGCGGCAAGGAAACCTCCCCTGCCGATGACAGCAAAATTATTGCGCAGGACGACGTTACGAATGCTACGGTTATACTCTTTAAGGACGAGCGCGGCAAGGTTTTGTTTTACAACAGCGACATAAAGCAGATTTATGCTGTCGACAACCCGGAACTGGGTTACGTAATAGAAATTGAGATGACCGAGGACGGCGCCAAAAAGCTAAAAGAAGCCACCGAAATTCTCGTTGGACAAAATATGAAGATGTATATGGGCGACGTACCGATGGTTTCGGCCATGGTGGTAGCTCCGATTGAGGATGGCAGATTTATCCTATGCGACCACACCACGCAGGAAGAAATGCTTATTATGTTCGATAAACTGACGAAATAGCGCTTTTCTTGACACTTTTTGCTGTGTGTGATAGTATTTAGAAAGAAAATATTACGAGGTGTTTATACTATGTTTTGCACTAAATGCGGCAAGGAAATTACAGACGGCGTAAAGTTTTGCTCACACTGCGGCGCCGAGGTTAATTCTGCAAAGCCTGCAGCGGCTCCCGCTCCAAAGCCGGCAGCGCCTGCTGTGCCGGCGCAGATGCCCGGTCACGACTTGGCTGTGGCCTCTCTTTGCTGCTCGATCGGCTCGCTTACGGTCTTTCCCATAGTTCTGGGCATTGTAGGCATTATTTTGGGCTGTGTTGCCAAGAGCCAGGGCTATAAGGGCAGCCTTGCTACGGCGGGTATCATTTGCGGAATTATCTCCATTATACTGCCCATTATAGGAATTATTTGTTACTTATTGTTTATGTTTTTCCTTGCTTCGGCGCTTTAATCTTAAAAATAAAAAACCCGACCATGAAGGTCGGTTTTTTTATTTACTTTGTTTTTTGGTTGTGCTAAAATACCTTTAGTGGGGTGAGTTTTTTGAAATTTAAGTATTTTTTATCTTCCCTTATTTATTCACTGCTGTTTGCCTTTGTTGCAAACAGTTATATGTTGGTACGAAGGCTTCCCTTAAGTTTAGTAGTGCTCGTACCGGTATTCCTTTTAGCCAACCTCTTGGCAGGTGCGAAATCATATAGTTCCAAGAACATTAAACTCAAGGTTTGCTATCGAGGCACGCTGTTGCTGACGTCGCTGTTTTTATCGGTGATACTGTCGGTGGGATATCATATTATCTTTGCCCTCGTGACCATCATGGATATTAAAGCTACGCTCGGTTGGAGTTTGCTTTATTGCTTTATAGTCCACTTTATCGTTTTTTGGAACGGTATTATCTGCGTTTACTTATCGTCGACACAGCTCGGTATAAAGATTCGCGTTTTGGGCGTTGTGTTCAGTATGGTGCCGGTTGTTAATCTGATTTTACTTATCGTTATCATCCGTACAACCGCCAAGGAATGCTTCTTCGAGCTTGAAAAGGAAGAACTGAACGAAAAACGCAAGGCAGAAGAGCTTTGCAAAACGAAATACCCTATACTTTTGGTGCACGGAGTTTTCTTTCGCGATTCCAAAAAAATTAACTACTGGGGTCGAATCCCCGGAGAACTCGAGAAAAACGGCGCCACCATTTTCTACGGTAATCAGTCGTCGGCCGCCTCGGTCGTTAACTGCGGCGCACAGCTAAAAGAGCGTATTGAAGAGGTTCTTCGTGAGACGGGCGCCGAAAAGGTTAATATAATCGCCCACTCTAAGGGCGGACTTGACAGCAGATGGGCCCTTACAAAGCTCGGAATGGCGCCTTACGTTGCCTCGCTCACCACCATAAACACACCGCACCACGGCTGTCTTTTTGCCGATTATTTGCTAAACTACGTGCCTAAAAAGGTGCAGGATAAGGTTGCCGGAACGTACAACCTTGCGCTGAAGAAAATCGGCGAGCCCAACCCGAGCTTTTTCGCGGCGGTAAACAACCTTACCGATTCCTACTGCAAGACCTTTAACAAAGAGGTGCCTGACCCCGAGGGCGTATACTGTCAGAGCGTTGGCTCGGTTATGCCGCAGTCGGGCGGAGGACAGTTTCCGCTTAATCTTTCCTACATGTTCGTTAAGATGTTCGACGGATATAACGATGGCCTGGTTGGTGAGCCCTCGTTCCATTGGGGCGAGCGCTATATGCTGCTCAAACCGCAAAAGCGCCGCGGTATATCGCATGCCGACGTAATCGACCTTAACCGCCAGAATATTGACGGTTTTGACGTAAGAGAATTTTACGTAAAGCTCGTTCGCGACCTGAAAGAAAGAGGATTTTAAAGATAAAAGGAGCTGCTCAACATGTGCGAAGCAAAACACCTTTTGCCGCAGGTGGAACGGTATTTTAAAGCAAACCTGCACACCCACAGCACCATTTCTGACGGAAAACTAACCCGAGAAGAAATAAAGCAAGCATATAAAGCGCTTGGCTACCAGATTCTTTGCTTGACCGACCACAACACCATCGTCAACCATTCCGATATGAACGAGCCTGATTTTTTGATGCTTACGGGTGTAGAAATCAACGTCAATGCTCCGGACAAGTGCGCAGTCGGTGGACAGACTTATCATCTGAATCTGATTGCTAAGGATCCTGACAATCTCTGGTTCCCGGCTAGGTGCCCCCGCTGGTTCGCTGTTTCAGAGGAAATGGACAGCAAAATCCAGTATGACACTATGGATATCCAATACAACCCGGATTCTATCAACGCTATGATCGCGAAAGCGAACGAGAAGGGCTTTCTCGTTATGTATAACCACCCAACCTGGTCTTGTCAGACCTATGCGAACTATGCACCCCTTAAAGGTCTGTGGGGAATGGAACTGCGAAATACGGAGTGTTGCCTTATAGGCCATAACGAAAACAATTTCCGCGTTTATAAAGATCTTCTGACCCTCGGCAACCGAATCTTCCCTCTGGGTACAGACGATACGCACTCGCCCAGAGCGCTGGGTAAGTCCTGGATTATGGTGGGCGCATCGGATCTAAACTACGGCAGTGTGATCGAGGCGCTGGAAAATGGTGATTTCTATATGTCCTGCGGCCCCGAGATCACCGAATTATGCATAGAAGGCGACGTGCTGAAAGTGACCTGCTCCGATGCGCAGCGAATCAACCTGGAGACCCATGGACGGATGGCACAAGTAATCCTTGCCGAAAACGAACCTCTGCGAGAGGCAGAATTCAACCTTGGCACCTTCTTTTCCAGAGTCGATGGCGATCCTGACGCGTTTGTTTATGTTACCGTCACCGCACCGGACGGCTCTTATGCCACCACTCGCCCCTACTACTTAAAAGATCTGCTGTAATATTTCGCATGCCGACGTAATCGACCTTAACCGCCAGAATATTGACGGTTTTGACGTAAGAGAATTTTACGTAAAGCTCGTTCGCGACCTAAAAGAAAGAGGATTTTAAAGATAAAAGGAGATTTTTTATGATAAAAAGAACTGAAGAAATATCTAAAGAAAATTTTCCAGAGGCTGTGAATCGCGCCTACGCCCTTAACAAAAGGATGCACACCAACACCCTTGCGCAAAAAATCGTTTTTCCCATTGGCAGCATTCTATTTACTTTGCATACTCTAATTTTGTCTTTGGGTGTTTTTTGTTTTGCCGGCACATTAACCGCTCCAAATGATGGATTGGCCTTTAATTCTCTACCCTTTGTTCTAAAATATTGGAATGCAATTTGGGGAATGTTTGGTAGCCTTACTGAAATTTTGTATATAAGAATTATTTTAATGGTGCTCTATTTATTTTTAGTTCCTTTTGTTATTTGCAGCATTATTGTATTGATTCTTTCTCGCAAAACAAAAGTGAAGGCTCCTGAAATCAATGGTAACCCCGCTCAACAAGCAAAACAGCTTTACGATTATTTGCAAAAATCGCCACAAACATATTTCCAGGCATTTGATGGCGCTCCTGTTGTGTGGCGCAGAGTATGCGGAATTGTTTCAGGCATTTTGGTTATAGTATTTTTGTTGTATTCTCAAGGCGTAGCTATAAATCAAAGCAAGGGATTTTTACCTGCTTTTAAGGTTTTATTTGGGTCGGACGAGTATTCAGAAAAAATTTTATTATGTGTATTAATGGGCGTTTTGTTTTATGTTCCCTTTTACGTTCTGAATTATATATTCACCAAAATAAATCAGCCTTATTTTAATAGCTATGTTAAATGGAAAAAATTTACAGATAAAGTAGAATGCTACTGGGTTTCTGTTGATAAGGTTGAGCGCGATAGGCGTGAACGCGAGGAAATGAAAAAACGAGAGGAAAGAAAAAAATATTCTTCTACAACGTCGTCAAATAGTTCTTCCGCAGGTCTTTCCTACGAACAAAAATTCGACTACATAAACAAAAATTTTGACGGAGAATATAGCTTTTCTGCAATAGAACATATAGAAAACGACCCTTCCTTATCCCCTTCCGAAAAGGACGAAATGAAAATATTTTTACGAGCCTTCGGGGACTAATCAAGCATTTTTGCCACCTTTCTTTAAATATGAAAGGTGGCATTTTTATTTAAAAATAGCAAAAAGGCTTTTCTCGGTAAGGCAAGACCGTACCCTACGATTATAACGTCGTTATCCAGTAAATAACCCCGTATGCTACGCTCGCTATTGTGCCGTAGGCGATTACGGGGCCTGCGATTTTGAACATATTGGCTCCCGTGCCCAAAATGCGACCCTCGGCTGCTGTCAATATAGGACACACCATTTTGCAGAAATATTTACATTAAAATGGTGGTATGGTATAATAATTTCAAAAGGGGTGAACTTATGCGACGATTCACAAGAATATTGTTTCCTATTTCCGTTACTCTGTTTTTGTGTGGTATTTCCTTAGGATTATTGGGTCGTGCGTTTTGTACTCGCAGTAATGACGACTATACATCAATTCAGTCGGAATCCTTTCTCCCCGACACAATAGAAACCGTTCTTTATGACGAAGACTTGAAACAAATATATGTATGTTACAATGACGCCAACTGTGTAAATGTATATACCGAAAAAGGTGAATTTCTTTGGTGTGTAGCTACTCCGTATATGCGAAACTCCTACTTTGAGTTGCAGGATGATAAACTTATCATTTGTGATGGTGATGCTTATATTTACGACTCTCAAAATGGTTCTTTTTTGGGACTTGAAAACGAGGAAAAACTAGATTTAACTTATGAATGGGAAAATGAATACGATGACCAATTTACAGAGGGAAACTTCTATTTCGACAGTTTTCAAGTATATAAAGCAAATGCAGATGGTACTTTGACTACCATCGTCAGCCGTCCTTGGTGGCATCACATATTTGATTACTCACTCTGTCTTGGTATAGCTTTCCTTGGCGCAATAGGTATTGGTGTGAGTATCTTTTTGGAAAAGAAAAAAGATTATAACGCAGTAAAGAAAAATGTTGTTTTCAATAATCACAAAGCAAAAATCATCAAAAACTATTTTAAAGCTACAACTATCATACACGCTGCTTATACAGTATTAAATATTATCTGTGCCTTTTTTACCGATTGGTTAATTATCGGCATCATCCCACTAGCTCTCCATATGATTATTTCGAGCGTCATTCTGTGGAATATGAAAGATCGGTTATCGTGCAAATCAGAGGAAAAGCAAGTAATCGATTTTTGGGGAACAACAGAATTGGGTTCGTTTGTAATAGCTTTCCTTTCTGTTATCATTGCATCTTCAATAGCAGGTTAAATTTAAACCGCACCAATTTCTTGGTGCGGTTTTTGTTTAAAACAATGTCGTTATCCAATAAATAACCCCGTATGCCACGCTCGATATGGTGCCGTAGGCGATTACGGGACCTGCAATTTTGAACATATTGGCTCCCGTGCCCAAAATGCGACCCTCGGCCTTAAATTCGATTGCGGGGGATACAACGGCGTTGGCAAAACCCGTTATGGGAACGAGGGTGCCTGCACCGGCGTGCTTGGCAAGCTTATCGAATATATGCAGCGAGGTAAAAAGCGCCGACAAGAATATGAGCGAAATCGGTACAAGCGCCTTGGCAATATCGGTTTTAAGTTCCAGATATAAATAAAGCTCAAGCAGCAACTGTCCTATGGTGCATATTCCGCCGCCGACTAAAAACGCGAGCAAAAAATCTCGAAACTTTGGGCTTTTGGGGGACGCTTTACCATATAATTCTTTATATTCATTACGGGTTATGTTCATATATATCAACTCCGCAATTATCTTGCCCAAACTGCCCTTTTCAATTCATATTCACACAAAAAAAGCCCCGTCATAGTATGTTATAGAAGTTTTTACTTCAATTTTTCAAAGGAGGCTTTTTAATGGCAGACAACAATAGTTTTAAAGAAGCTGTTTGTATCGATGCCGGTCGAGTTTATGACTCGTGCTGCGACCGTGACTGTCTTGAAGATTTAAGATGTTATTTTACTGCCGCAGATCAGGCGCTGGTCGGCCGTGCGCTGAGCGTTAAAACAAGGAGTGCCGAGGTGCTTAACGTTTATATCGACGTTGAGCCCGTTAGCTTTAATCGAGGATATTTCTCTTGCGACCTTACATTCTTCTTCCTCGTTGAGTTAGACCTTGTTATGTCGCCACACGCTGCTCCCACCACTGTAAGAGGTATTGCTTACTTTAACAAAAAGGTAATTCTCTACGGCAGCGACGGTAACGTTAAGGTATTTTCAAACAACATAACCCTTGAGGACGCCATGGATGCCCAGCTGCCGCGAACCACAAATATGCCGCGCTGTGTTGTTCAAAGCGTTGACCCCATTCCCCTCTCGGCCAGAATCGGCTGCGTTCGCGACTGTTATGAAAGCACCTGCTGTATCCCTGCCTGCGTTTGTCAGTGTCTGGGCGGTCAGATTTGCACCGAATGTGAAAGCGGTACCCCGACCGTTTTTGTTACTCTCGGTCTTTTCAGCATCGTACAGCTCGTTCGCAACGTTCAGATGCTTGTTCCCGTTTATGATTTCTGCATTCCCGAAAAACAGTGTGAAGACACTGCCGAGCACCCCTGCGACCTTTTCCGCAGAATTGAGTTCCCGACCGATGAATTCTTCCCGCCCGAAAGGGACTCCGACCACGGCGGCATAGGCTGCGGCTGTAAGTAGGTTTTCGACGTGGGGCGGTGGCAACTGCCCCACCCCTTTTTGGGTAACATTACCGCTTGAAGAGGGGGACGTCCCTCGGTTAAAATATGCTTGGGGAGGCTTATTGCTTATGCTGATTGAAAACACGCAAAAACAACTTAAAATCACTCTGTCGGCCGTCGAGATATGCGATTATTTCGGCAGTTTCAGTGATATCCGCTACGATAATATGCACTCCCGTGCCGCACTCGGCAAAATACTTAAAAAAGCAATGGACAGCACCGATTTTTCTCTCTCCTCGGGCAGGCTTTCGATTAAGGTGTTCCCCACCCCGTCGGGCGGCTGCGATATCTATTTTATTTTAAGCAGTTCTAACCGACTGGCGATGATAAAAAGGCCCTACATATATGAATTTCACGGCTGTGAAAATATGCTTTCGGTATGCGAGCAACTAAAGTTTTTGGTGCATAAGGATTTGCGCGTGTCGCTTTTCGAAAAGGACGGAGCGTACCGAATTGCATTTGCACCGTCTTGTATGTGCAAAAAGATTATGCGTATATGCTCGGAGTATATGGGGCGCGCCGTAAAGGGACGCTATGAAGCCGAAAAAACAAGGGAGCATTGGCACACGCTGTGTGACAACACTCCCGTAAGTACAATTATTGTTTAAAGCGATTTTATTTCGCGCACGGTTGCTTCGATATCCGAAGAATCAAATACGTAACTGCCTGCAACCAGCACATCCGCGCCCGCCGCTACGGCCAAAGGTGCGGTTTCTTTGTTTATGCCGCCGTCAACCTCCAGCAGACAGGAAAGGCCCTGCTTTTCGATCTCGGCACGGAGTTTTTTAAGCTTATCGAGCGCCTGCGGCATAAATTTTTGGCCGCCGAAGCCGGGCTCGACCGACATAACGAGCACCATATCGCAAAGCGGAAGAAACTCGAAAATTTCTTCGGGCTCGGTGCAGGGCTTGATGGTAAGGCAGGTTTTTATTCCGTGAGCCTTGATAGCTTTTAAGGTTTCTTGGACGTCGCTGCCTGCCTCAAAATGAAAGCCGAGGATATCGGCGCTCTTGGCAAACATATCGATATAGCGATGAGGACGGTCGATCATAAGATGTACGTCCATAGGTATGGAGGTATGTTTTTTAACCTTTTCGATTATCGGCGCGCCGAACGAAATGTTGGGTACGAAGATACCGTCCATAACGTCCATATGCAGCATATCTACCCCACACTCTTCAAAGGTTTTAAGGTAGGAATCGAGTTCTAAAAAATCGGCGGTAAGCACCGACGGAGAGATTTTCGCCATAAAAACAGCCTCCTTTACTTTATGACCCTATATTAACATAATTTTTACACTTTGACAAGGTTTTGAAATACAATATACTTGTAGTTTTCTGCAGATTATGGTATAATCGTTAAAAGATTTTTTTGGAGGTTCTACTATGGCTGATATGAAAATTAAAATTTCCAGCGACAGCACGACCGACTTAAGTCCCGAGCTGCGCGAAAGATATAACATTACCATAAGCCCGCTGACGGTTGTTATGGACGACAAGGTTTACGTTGACGGTGTTGAAGCACAGCCCGACGATCTTTACGCCTATGCAGAGCGCACCGGCAAGTTGGCCAAGACTGCTGCCACCAGCATCGGTGACCATATTGATTTCTTTAATAAAATGACCGCTGACGGTTCTGCTCTCATACACTTTACCATCAGTTCTTCAATGTCGGTAAACAACCACAACGCTATTTTAGCCGCTGAGGAGGTTCCGAACGTTTATATTATTGATACTCAGAATCTTTCCACCGGTGGCGGACTGCTCGTTTTGGCGGCTGCCGATATGGTTGAGGCCGGCAAGAACCCTGAAGAGATTGTCAAGGCCATAAACGAGCTTGCGCCCTGCGTTGACGCTTCCTTCGTTGTTGACGACCTTAACTACCTGCACAAGGGCGGACGTTGCTCGGCGGTTGCTGCTCTCGGCGCAAATCTTTTAAAGCTTAAGCCCTGCATTGTTGTTAAGGGCGGCGCTATGGGTGTTGAAAAGAAATATCGCGGTAATTTTGCAAGCGTTCTCAAAACCTACACCGACGAGCGTCTTTCCGATAAGGACAGCATTGATACCACCCGCGTATTCGTTACCCACGCAGGCTGCGACGATGAGGTTGTAAACGATATTAAGGCTCAGGTTGAGGCCGCTATGCCCTGGGGCGAGGTTTTTGTTACCCGCGCAGGCTGCACCGTTTCGGCCCACTGCGGCAGAAATACTCTCGGCGTTCTGTTTATAAGAAAGAACCCGATCGCGTAACCAAAACGCCCCTTTACACATAGGATGTAATTAAGGGGGCGACAATAGGGATTCCCGCTATATCGGCGATAGCCATGGCCTATCCGCAGAGTACCGATATGCCCCGTTTATATATAAAAGCACCCCGAAAACGGGGTGCTTTTTAGTTTTATTCCTCGTCCTTCGGCAGGGCGCGCTCGTCAGCGAAAACGTCGTCGTCTTCGTATTTGGGCATATATTCCTCGGGTACGTCGAGGCCTAAATCAAGTCGCTTCTGGATATCGGCGTCAGGGTGCTCCTCATAGTAGGGGTCAATCATAAACTTGCGGATGCAATCGAAGATTGTAAACTGAATAAGGAACGCTCTGAAGCCCGGATAGATAAGGAAAAGAACGATACTTCCTATCATTGCGGTAAAGGGCGTCCACAGCAGGAGCACTGCTATCAAAACATCAAACGCCAGCAGCGAGAAAAAGATTATAAGATTGCGTTTAAAGTTTAGGAATACAAACTTAAAGGTATTTTTATAAAGCTGCTTGGTGGTGAGATTGAAGGTTATTATAAGCATCGGCATATAATACTTCATTATCGTAAAAGTAATAATACAGAAGAGCATTACGCCCGTAAGGACGGTTGCCATAGTGCCTTCCGATGCGAAATAATACCAAAGCGCATAAAACATTACTGCGGTGAGAATCAGGTTGAGGATTCCCACACCTAAGCTCTGCTTCCAGTTTTTCTTTACGGTATCGAAAAAGTCCTGACGGCCGAAGGAGTGCCTTTCGCGGCTGAGGCTTCGGGTTACGTGGGCGATACCTGCATCTGCAAGTCCGTATGTAAGAATGGGCATACAAAGCAGAATGTAATAGAAGGTAATCGAGATAAGTTTCCAGATGTTGCGGAAGTAAAGTTCGAAAAAGCGTATAAACGATTTCTTTTTAGGCTCGTTCTTGGAAACGCCCGGACCTTCCTTCTCGTAGTTGATTTTAAAAAGACCCATTATTTTTTCTCCTTAACGTAGATAAGCTTGTTCTTAATTGAAATTTCTTTGTTTCCGCAGTAGTAGCCGAGTGCAGCGGCAAGCGGTACCGGAACCAGAGTAAGCAGAAGTATAAGCAGGCCGCCTATAGATATCTGCGATACGCTGTCGGCGGCGCCGTAGGCAAAGTCGATAAGCGGGAAGATATAATAATTTGCTATCTTGAAGACGCCGTAGATACCGGGAAAGAAGGTAACGAATTTATTGATAACAAGCAATAAATAAAGCGCTGCAAACGGAACGGTAGCTATAAGTCCTACCTTAAGGCCCTTAAATAGGTCGCGCTTTTCGCCGCCGTATACCGTGAGGTTGTTGTCGCTGTCGCCCTGCTTCCAAAGCGCCGAATATATCATTGCTATGAAGATTGAAAGCGAAAATACCATGGTAAGGGCACGCAGGAAGAAGGAGGTAGATTTGCTAAGGTCGCTTCTGAACTCGACCACGCTGTATTCCTTACCCTCTTTTTCCCACTGCTCGAGCAGCTTGTCCTCACCGTCGGCGTAGTAATGGGTATACTGTCTTACCTGCTCGCCGTTTTCCTCGACGTATACGTCGTGGCCGAGCGGAGTTGTACCGATTCCTACCGCGATAAGCGTAAAGGACATCTGGATGAAAAAGCAAAGGAAATTAAGTATCAAAACCGATACTATACATCTCGTTGCAAGTGACATTTTGTTCTTCATTTTTACACTTCCGTAATTCGTGATATTAAATATACTATTACATAATACCGTAATTTTTGTTAATATACAATTAACTTTTTTGCATGTCCTCACGGATGAGATATGCGGCCTTATAAATATCGCCGCCGCCCATGGTTATTAAAAGGTCGCCCGGCTGTTTGATTTTTGCTACGTGATTTGCGATATCAGGGAAGGTTTCGAGCACGGTGCAATCGGCAAGACCTGCGGCTATATCCTCGCTCTTGATTCCGTAGGTATTTACCTCGCGCGAGCCCATAATGGGGGTGAGCAGCACCTTATCGGCGTGCGACAAAGCACGAATAAACTCATCCTTAAGCAGAGCCGTACGTGAGAAGGTAAAGGGCTGGAATATAGCGATAACACGCGAATAATCAAGGCTTTTTGCGGCCTTGAGGGTTGCTTCTATCTCGGTGGGATGGTGGGCGTAGTCGTCCACGAGGGTAACACCGTCGGCTTCATAGAGGAACTCGAATCTTCTGCCCGCACCCGTGAATTTGGAAAGGGCCGAATCGATATCTGCGGGAGCAACGCCGAGGTCATACGCTACCGCAAATGCGGCAAGACCGTTATAAACGTTGTGCTCACCGGGAATTCGCATATGCACGCGGCCGAGTTTTTCGCCGTTTTTATATGCGTCAAACTCGTAGCCGAAGGCGCCGGTGGTAATATTATCGGCATAGAAATCATTGGTATTTTTAAGGCCGAAGGTGATTACCTTTGCGTCTATTCCCTCTGCGGCACGCATGGCAAGAGCATCGTCACCGTTTATATAGGCCGTGTGCGACATAGAAATAAACTTATGGAACGAAAGGACGAGATTGTCCATTGTTTTGAAATAATCGAGGTGGTCGTCATCGATGTTAAGCAAAACCGACACGTCGGGAGAAAGCTGTAAAAACGTATCTACAAACTCGCAGGACTCGCAAACCATATGCTCGCTCTTGCCGCTGCGACCGTTTGTTCCCAAAAGCGGAAGTCTGCCTCCGATGACTGCTGTAGGATCGAGGTTGTTTAAATAGAGAATTTGTGTTATCATAGAAGTAACGGTAGTTTTACCGTGGGTACCGCACACACCGATAACGTTATCAAAACGGCGTGTAAGCGCGCCTAAAAGATGCGAGCGTTCCATTGTGGGGATGCCGCGGCGGCGAGCTTCACACAGTTCGGGATTTTCTTGCGATATTGCGGCCGAATACACGACGAGCTCACAGTCGCCTAAGTTTTCGGCGGCGTGGCCCATATACACGGTAGCACCGAGGGCGCGTACGCGCTTGAGCGGATCGCTCTCGTTATTGTCCGAGCCCGAAAGAATATAACCCTGCGAATGCAGAATTTCGGCCAGCGGGCACATGCCCGAACCGCCGATGCCAATCATATGAATACGCTTTACGCGTTCGATAATTTTATCTTCTTCCCTGAGATTCTTCATATTCTTCCTCCAAAGGAAATTATTTACCATTCTATTATATTGCTTTTATAATAAAAAATAAACAAAAACTTTTCCAAAAAACCGAAACGAGGTGACTTTTTTGCGTTTTTCATTACCGAAACAGGTTATACTTTGCCTCACTACACTCGAAAATGCAGGCTACGAGGCTTTTTGCGTTGGCGGAGCGGTGCGCGATATGCTTATGGGCAACCCCTCCCCCTCCGACTTTGATATAACCACCAATTGCACACCCGACGGCATAATAAAGATTTTCCCCCACACTATACCCACGGGCATAGACCACGGCACCGTCACCGTTCTGTCGGACGGGATGCCGATAGAGGTTACCACCTACCGCGTGGAGGGCGGTTACGCCGATTCGCGTCATCCAGATAAGGTAAGCTTTGTAGGCAACATTGAGGACGATCTTTCGCGCCGCGATTTTACCGTAAATGCCATTGCGTACAACGAAAAAAACGGGATTTTTGACCCGTTTTCGGGTCTTGACGATATAAAGGACGGCATACTCCGTACGGTCGGCGACCCGCACCGCCGTTTTTCGGAAGACGCGCTTAGAATTATGCGCCTTTACCGCTTTGCTTCAAAACTCGGTTTTTTGCCCGTGAAGGAAACCCGAGCGGCAGCCGAAGAACTGATGCCCTTACTGCAAAAAATCAGCGCAGAGCGCATTTTTTCGGAGCTTTGCGGTATGCTTTGCGGCAAACTGCCGGAAAACGCCGACGGCTTTTTCTCGCTCGGCGCGCTCGAATTTTTAGGTCTTAAAAAGTGCAGTATCGGCGGCTTTAACAGCCTGCCTGCAGACCGCAGTATTCGTTTTGCCGCTTTAATGCTTCGTTCGGGCAGCGACTCTAAAGAGGTGCTGTCTGCTCTGAGGGCCGACAATAAACTTAAAAGTGAGGTTGCGGCCTTGTGCGAGCTTTGCGGCAGAAAAATGCCCGAAAACAAGGTCGAAATAAAGCTTCTGCTTCGTGAATACGGAGAAGAAATATTCGAAAAATATCCGGCGCTTTTAGCCTTCACGGAAGGCTGCGACACGGCTGCTTTGCGCGATTTATTTTCTGAAATTAAAAGCAACCGCGAGCCTTACGGTATAGCGGCGCTCGCAATCGGCGGCGACGATATAAAGGCGCTCGGATACTCGGGTCGCGAGGTCGGACGCCTGCTTGAGCGACTGCTTTTAGAGGTTATAAAAGACCCCGAAAAGAACAAACCCGATACGCTTAAAAAGTTAATCACCAAATAGATATTAGGGTCATAGGATGTATTAAGATTACTCCTATGACCCTTTTTTGGTGGTGTTTTTATGGTTTTTGCTATCATTGGCGGCGATGAACGTCAAATATATCTGCGGCAACGCCTGCTTGGTGACGGTCACACGGTACGAATGTGCGGATTTGAGCGCTTTGGCGGACACGTTTCCTGCCTTAAGGTTGGCGATGCACTCTTCGGCGCCGATTGCGTAATACTGCCTATTCCTTCCACGAAGGACGGTAAAACCGTATGGACACCCTTTGGCAACGAGGAGATTCTGCTTCGTGACCTGCCGAAGGCAACCGGCAAGCGCACGCTTTTTTTAACGGCGCTTTGCAGTCTTGGTGCCAACCGCGAATGTGACTATTTTGCCCGTGAAGAGCTTACGGTTCTTAACGCCGCAGTGACCGCTGAGGGTGCCGTTGCGGCAGCCATTAACAACACAAGCCGCTCGCTTTTAGGGGCTGAATGCCTTGTTACCGGCTTTGGAAGAATCGGAAAACTTCTTTGCAGCAGGCTTTTACCTTTTGGCGCCAAATTGCACACGTCCTCGAGAAGAAACGAGACTATGGCGTGGATACGGTCCTACGGTTATGACGGCATTAACGCGAGCGATATTGAGCGTTTTGCCGACCGCTACGATATTATTTTTAACACCGCGCCCGAACTGATTTTTACCAGAAACGTACTCAGCCGTCTAAAGAGCGACTGTGTTTATATCGAACTTGCCTCCCCTCCCTACGGAATTGATATGGGGGCGGCGGAGGAACTGGGAATTAAGGTTATTAAGGCTTCGGGTCTGCCCGCAAAAACCGCGCCTCAAACAGCCGCGGAGATAATATACGACACCATAAACAACATAATTAACCAAAAGCTTTAGCGAAACGGAGACTTTTTATGAACGGAATTTCCCTGGGATACGCTATGTGCGGTTCTTTTTGCACACTTCGTCGCGCACTGGACGCCATGAAGCGGTTGCGCGAGCTCGGTGCAGAGATAACGCCCATTATGTCGCCCATTGTATACTCTACCGATACACGCTTCGGAAAAGCCGAGGATATCCGCCGAGAGGCTGAGGAAATCTGCGGCAGGAAAATAATACACACCGTTAAGGATGCAGAACCGATAGGACCTAAAAGTCCGTTTGATTTACTGATAGCGGCCCCCTGCACCGGCAATACGTTAAGCAAATTTTCGCTCGGTATTACCGACACCTCGGTTACCATGGCGCTTAAGGCGCATATAAGAAACCAAAAGCCACTGCTTATAAGCCTAGCGACCAACGATGCCCTTTCGGCAACAGCCAAAAATATCGGCGCTTTACTTAACACCAAAAACGTGTTTTTCGTACCCTTCTCGCAGGATGACCCACTCGGTAAGCCGACCTCGATGATAGCAGATTTTTCTCTCATTCCCGAAGCGGCTACCGCCGCGCTTAACGGTAAACAATTAACCCCCGTGGTAAAATAAAATAACGCTGTGTGGATGAAACCATACAGCGTTATTTTTTATACCGTTATTACCTTTCCGAGGGCGAAAGAATAGATAAGCTTTTCCTTAACGGGACGACCGAAGAGTTTCAAGCAGGAATCGGCGTAGATATCAAGCTGATTTGCATAGCGGTCTTTAAGCTCTTTTTCATCGGATACGCGGTCGGTTTTAAAATCGACAACCGTTACGCTGTCGCCTTCGTCGATTACGCAGTCGATAACACCCTGAAGCACGGTAGCGTCGTATTCATCGGCGCCTACGGGTATCTCGCTTATAAAGCGCATTTCGCGGTGAAGAACAGCGCCCTGCATACGCGAGAAAAGGTCGCTTCTAAAGAATTTTTCAAGTTCTTTTAAGTTTACTGCGTCGGCCTCCTCCGGTGTTAGGAACCGCATATCCTTAAGGCGTAAAAGTTCGGTATTTGGGTCTTCCGCGGCGGCATCATAATCGGCAAACTGCATAAACTTATGGGTTGCGGTACCGCGCTGCGCAGGGGTTAGTCCCTTCGACGATAAAAATGCCGGTCGGGCGGTAAATTCAAAACTCGGGTCCTTCTTCTCACTTACGATATCCGAAACCGAAATTTTCGCCTTGGCGGCTACACAGTCGGCGAACGGATAGGTAAATTCAAGTCGCGAAAGGATATCGCGGCAGTCGTCGGCAGTCTCATCGCTACCGCTTTCTTCTGTTTCGTCGGCAGAGCTTGGGTTGCCGAGGAATACGGCGGCAGGCGCACCGGGCGTAATCAGTTCGTCGGGAACCTCGATATCAAGAGCACGGCGCAACTCCGAAAATTCGCTGCCGCACAGCAGAGAATACATAAACCAATCGTAATAACTGCCTGCCGAGGAAATTACCTCGCCTGCGCCCTTTTCCTTGAGCGCCTTTAAAACGGTATTTGCCTTCTTTTTATGGTCCTTTGCGGTCAGCAGTACCACCAGTCGCTCCTCTGCGCGGGTAAGAGCAACGTACAAAACTCGCAGTTCTTCCGAGAGATTTCGCTCGGCAACGGCGCTCGCTATAGCCTCACGCGCTACGGTATTGTAGCGCTTGTTTTCTGCTGCGTTCAGTCCCTTAAAGGCAACGCCCAGATGTCTGTCCATAACGAGGCTTGAAGTGCTGTCGGTCTTATTAAACCGATGAAAACAGCCTGCTATAATGCACATCGGAAACTGAAGGCCCTTAGAGCCGTGAAAACTCATAATATTTACCGCGTCACCGCCAACCGATACGGGCGGTTTTTGGCCCTCGCCCGTTTTCTCCACGTAGGACGGGAAACCGGCCAGTGTGCCGCCGTTTTCGGAAAATTCGCGTGCGCACTGCAAAAGCAGTAAAAGATTGCCGTTTCTGCGATCACCGTCCTCCATTGAGAGCACGATATCGAGTATGCCCGTACGGTCGTATAGCGTGGATAGCAATCGGTCAACCGGCAGTGTAACGGCAAGTCGGCGCCACTCGCGTATGGTATCCAAAAAGTTTTTTGCACGCTCGTCGCCCTGCTCCTCTGCGGCAAGCACAGCCGTATACAGACTGCCCTTGCGGCGAGCAAGGCGGATTTTTGCCGCCTCGTCAGGGGTGAAGCCGAATATCGGCGAGAGCATAAGCGACATAAGAGGTACGTCGTGGGTGGGATTGTTTAAAACGCGCAACAGCGAGAGTACCGTCTGTACCTCGTGCGAGGTTAAAAAGCTGCCCGTTTGATAGCGGACGGGTATGCCTGCTCGGCGCATTTCGTTTATATAAACCTCGGCATGGCTCGAGGGCGAACGCATAAGTATCGCGAAATCGCCGTAGCGAGCCGTACGAAGGCCCTCTCCCTCACGGAGGAAGGGCGCTTCCGCCATGGTTTTTTGGATATATGCCGCTATGTGCTTTGCCTCGACAACCGCGTCGGCATCGTCGCCGTCACCGGTGTTGAGCAGTTCTATGGAAACGTCCGCTCCGTCGTTTTGCGGGAACGCAGCGGCAGGGATAAGGCGCTCGTCATCGTTATAATCGACGCCGCCGAAACGACGCGACATAGTGAGCGAGAAGAGGTAGTTAATATACTCGCAAACGCCTGCTCTGCTGCGGAAATTCGAGGAAAGAACTATCTTTTTGCCCTTGTCCTCATTACTGTCAAGCGGTACGTAATCATCCTTCTTGCGCATAAAGTTTTCAGGATTGGCGCCGCGGAAGCCGTAAATACTCTGCTTTACGTCACCTACCGCAAAAAGCTTTTTACCGAAGGAGGAAAGCACGTAAAACAGCGTATCCTGAAGGTCGTTTACGTCTTGATACTCGTCAACGAGAATTTCATCGAACTCCTCAGAAAGCGTGATAGCCTGCTCGGTGGGAGCACCGTCGGGCGTTGATAAAAGTGACAGCGCCATCTGCTCGGTGTTATAGAAGGTCAGCGTATTTTTCTCGCACATAAGCGATAAAAGACGGCTGTAGAATTTTTCGACGATTTCTATAAGCGTAATTACACACGGAGCCAGCATTTTTAAGGCCGCTGCGTCCTCTTCGCTATCGAACAGCTCCTCAGACGAGAGTTCTATCAGCTTTTGGCGCCAAAGCGACTCAGCCGTTTGCTCGCACTGCTCGTACATACGCTTGCAACCCGAAAACCAATGCTCGGGGAACGGCATACTTACGGCGTAGCCGAATATTTTAAGTACGGCGTCGATAAGGCGACGGTCGTCTCCCCCACAGCCGAACACCTCAAGCAACTGCAGTATACGCTCGTGCTCAGTTTCGTAGTATTCGTCCAAAATTTCGTTTACCGCGGTTTCGTAAAGCGGGTAAAGTTCGGTATCGGTTATGATTTTAAAATCGGGCGAGATGCCGAAATGCTCAAAATTTTCGCGCACCAGATTGATACAGAAGGTATCGATGGTGCAGATTTTGGCCGAGGGCAGTAAAAGCAGCTGTCGGCGGAGTGTTCGGTCGGCAGGATTTTTTGCCGCCTCCTCGTGAAGGCGCTTTTCAATTCGAAGTCGCATTTCGGCCGCGGCGGCGTTTGTGAAGGTAACTATCAGCAATCGATCAACCGATACGGGGTTCTTCTCGCGGCAGAGCATTTTAACCACGCGCTCGACGAGCACGGCGGTTTTGCCCGAGCCTGCGGCGGCGGTTATAAGCACGCTTCCCTGCGTGTCGATTGCGCTTTGCTGTTGCTTTGTAGGCTTAAACATTATCTTCACCGCCTTTGAATTTATTCCACATATTATCGCCGTCTATGCGCTGCACCTTGCGGTGAGGCTTATCCTCAATTCCGCAAACGGCGGCAAAATCACAGTACTTGCAAGCATCTTTATCCAGTCCGTCGGTCGGGTTTACGGGGATGCGTCCGTCACGGAGATCCTCGTTCATACCGGCAAGAAGGCCTTCCATATGGGCGAAGATATCCTCAAAATGCTCGGGCGCGATAAAGTCGTTGCTTTTATAAAAACTGCCGTCCTTTTTGCGCTTAAGTTTTGGCACAAAGCGGCCGCCATTTTCGCGGTCCATCGCGGCGTGTACCGCCTCGTCCTCGGCGATTATACCGTTCATACGGAAGTTATTTTCCTCGTCGGGGGCTTTGCGGGTTTCGAGGTAAAGCACGCCCGCAGGCTTGGTATCCTTAAATTCGTTGCTGCGGATTACGGCATACAGATAAAGCAGCATCTGCATATTAAGACCGTAGAGCACGTCGGGCAGACGGAACTTGCGCGAGCCGGTTTTATAATCGACAACGCGGATATAAGCGCCGTAACGGTCAACGCGGTCAATAGCTCCGCGAAGCTTAATGCTGCCGTCGCGCGCGGTTATTACTGCGCCGTCTATATCGGCATCGGGGCCGCTGATTTTAAGCTCGCATTTAACGGGCTCGAAGCCGTTTTGCGCAAAATCGGCACGGATGTGCTTTATTACGTCTACCGTGAGCGATTTAATTGCCGCAATGGCATACATAAAGCGGTTGTCGGCGATCTGCTCGATGCCGGGGATGCGGTTTAGAAATTCCTCGGCAACGCGGTCAACCTCGAGCACAATCTGCTCGTCGGTGAGATTCACAAGGTTTTTGCCGTTTTGCGATACTATTTTTTCGAGCGCCTCGTGAACTATGGTGCCTCGCTGAAGCGAATCAATCTCGGCGGGTTTTATGGTTTTAAGACCCATACCGTAGCGACAGAAATATGAAAACGCACAACGGAAATAGGTGTCAATACCGGTTGCGGAAAGATACATATTTTTGCCGAAAAGCAGTTCTCCTCGCTCGGGAGAAAGCTTTTCATCGCCGATTTTCTTAATGTTTTCGGCCGAGGCCATACGACCTGCATATTCGTCGTTATCGGAAAGGAACTCTTTTATAGGCGCAAGAGCACTACCCTCTTTTCGCATAAGCGCAGTGAAGGCAGAGGCTGCGGTTTCGATAAGGTCACGACAAGGCACGCTTTCGCGGGCAATTTTTTTGCAGTTTGGAAGCGCGCCTATTACACGATCGATAACGCCCGAGGGCTTGGCCTCCTCCCCTGCGTCGTTCGTGGAGTAGGAAAAATAAATTTTATCGGTGGCGCTGCAGGCCATTTTATAAACTAAATATTCCTCATCGACCGAGAAGCCGAGTGTATAATCGGTTATGGGCATACCGGCACGCATTAGCGACAGACGCTCACTGCCTGCAATAATACCCGAAACGGCGGCACTGGACGGGAAAACGCCCTGATTCATACCAAGCATAAAGGTAACCTTGGGCTCACGCGGCATAATACGGTCGGCCGAGCCGAAGGAAATTTCATCAAGCATCTGCGGAATCGTGCCAACAGTTACGCTTGAAAGCGAAAGAGTAAGATACTCGCAGAAGGTTTTAAGCGATACATTTTCATCACCCAGCGCACCCACAAGGCTATCTAAAATTTCGGCCACGGCGCCGTAGCTTTGGCGGTTTTGCTCGGCTTCGTCGGCAGGCAGACGCAAACAAACGTCGGCCAGCCTTTCGGCAACGCCGCCGCGCTCGATAACGTTCCAAACCGACTCGGCAATTATTTGGGCCGATGCGCGGGAAAGATAGCGAAGCTTGGATATGTTTTCCAGCACGCGCAAACGAAGAGAGTTAATCTCCTCGAGGGCTTTTTTATCGTCCTCGTCAAACTTATCGAGACCCGAGGGACTCATATTCCACTCCTCGAGCCATTTCTTGCCGTTTATTTTCCAAATATAGAGGTAGTTTTCGAGCGTTGCGGTTTCTAGCTCTGAAAGGCCTGCGAGGTCGGTTTTTAAAAGTCGCAAAGCCTCCTCGGTTGCGAGGTTATCCGCAAAACGCAGAAGCGAAAGCGTAAATACCGATAACGGCATATGCGAAATTCCGCTGCGGCGGTCGATAAAGCAAGGCAGCTCGTAGCGGCGACACATATGCTCGACCGCGGTACGGTAATGCTCATCGTGGCGAGCGACTATAAGGAAGTCGCGGTAGCGGTATCCCTCTTCTCGTACAAGGCGGCTGATTTCGCGGCATACGAGCTCGGCCTCGCCGTATTTATCGGGGGCAGAGAGCACTGCCACGTCGTCGGTTCCGTCTTCAAAAGAAGCTCCGCTATCGACCGACAAAGCGCGCTCGAGCACCTTTATTGCCTCGGAATTATAGTGGCTTTCGGTAAGTATTTCGGGCTTTGCGCACTCTACCGAGTGCTTTCTTGCTATGGCCTCGATTTGGCGGATGGTTGCCGCCACGTTCGAAAACAGCTCGCCATCGTCGCTGAGGTCCTTATCGAAAAGGAAACTGAAGGTAACCTCATCGGCCTGAGTTATGATGCGCTCGATTATCTTCATTTGGGCGCCCGTGAAGTTTTTAAAGGAGTCGATATAAACCGTCTTTTCGGCAAAATAGGCGTATTCGCCGAGTTTGCGGTCGAGTTTTATTAAATCGTCGGAAGGGTCGGAATACTTATTTTCAATCAGGGCTTCGTAGGTATCGATAATGAGCGCTATGTCGGCAAGCTTTACCGCAAGCGCACCCGAAACACGACCCGAAAAAGAGCGAAGCCCCTCGGCATCGATGCCGCAGCGTTTAAATTCGTCGACGGCTGAAATCGCGTTTTCGATAAAGTGAACGTCGCCTGCATATTTCGAGAAGAATACGAGCTTATCGGCGACTGCCGATACCGCGCGGCTCATAAGAATAACGCGCTCGCAATCGGTTATGCGGCGCGACGAAAGACCGCCGAAATGACGGCTAACCTCATCACACAGGCGGGTGAAATTTAAAACGGGGGCACCGGTAAACTTGCCGTCATCCAAAAGATGCAGCAGCTTTTTTTCGCAGTCGAAGGTAGACTGCTCGGGCACTATTAAAATTTGCTCGCCCGTACCCTTTTCGGTGGCTTCTTTAATGCGGCGGAAGATGGTTTCGGTTTTTCCGGTGGCCGAACGGCCAAAGATAAATTTAATCATCCCGTATCCCCTTTTCGGTTTATGGATATATTTTATCACATCTTGTGTACGAAAAAAAGGACTATATTATAAAAAAATTAAAAACCCTGTAAAATACAGGGTTTTTAAGGTGTTATTTTAGGGGGATAATCGGTGACGCGTTCCATTCGGGGCCAAAGCTATCGGAATAGCGCTCTGATATCGCGTCAAACTCCTCTTCTGTTATGAAGATTTGCGAATTATTTTCGGTGCGGAAATATTTTTCTTTTCCCTTTTCTTCGTCATATCCGTCAATGCCGAAAACCTCGATAGGAACCAGTTTTCCGTTTTCGAGCTTTGATACCTCCATGGTAACATACACGGCGCCGCTGGAACCGGTTGTATATAAAAGTTTTCCTTCGGTCAACACCGCGTTATAACGCGGCCAATAGACCGAAATCAGCTTCGGCGCACCGTCGGTGTAGGTATAAAAAGCTAAAATTCCTTGGCCGTATTCATCGTTTTTTAAGAGAAAGAGTTCATCCGTTCCGTCGTCGTCCATATCGATAAGCTTATAGCCGAATTCTTCTATGGGGCCTACCTCATAATCGAGCACGGAGCCATAGACCTCGCCCATATCCTCCTCGTTCGTTTTGAGAACGGGGGCAATTTTTTCGTCAAAAAATTCGATTACCTCTTCGTACGAAAATTCGTCGGAGCCGGTTAGCGAAACCATATTTCTATAGTCGGCAATTACGTCTTTATAGGGGTTATCCCCAGGTTCCGACACGGCAGACGAGGTATCGGGAGTGGAAGAATCGGGCAAAAGGGTGCCGCTGCTCTGGAAAGACTCGGTTTTGCCGCATCCGCAAAGCAAAAGCATTAACGCAAAAGTGAGGACTAACAGTTTTTTCATATCTACCACCTCTTATGCTCATTCTACAAGAGGCATAACATTATGTCAACTAACAAAAATGTAATATTTATTACAATTTTCTACACGCCGATAACCGTCTTTACAAGGACGAGCGCCACCGTAGCGGGCAAGCCGCCCGACGCCGCCACAGATGCGGTATATCCGTTAACTGGAATGCATACGCCCGTGAATTTTGAGGTGAGGTTTATAAGGGTCATCGACAGTATCCCGAGCAGCGCCGAGAAAAAGATGGTTTTTATAGGTTTTCGGCTGCGAATCGCCAATATTATGTAAACCAAAAAGTATAAAACGGTAACGCAAATAAGTATAATTTTTAAGGCCTCCAACGCAAATTCCCCCACTGCATTTTTTTAAATAAATATATGCAGGGGGAAAATAAAAAAGACCGCTAAACAGCGGTCTTTTTACACCATTTAATATTAGGTTCTTGCAGTAAAGAGATTGGCTACTACTACCAAAACGAAGAAAGCAACGGTTAAAATCTTGGTTAAGCGAGCGAGCTTTGCTTCGGTAGAACGCGATTTGTTCTTTGCAAGGAAGGTATCTCCGCTGCCACCGCCGATGGTGGAGTTGAGACCGGTGCGCTGACTCTGCTGGAAGATAATTAAAATTACGAGCAGAACCGATACGATAAGAATAGCTACACCTAAAACAATCTGAATAGCGTCCATATTAAAACCTCCGAGAGTTTAGTTTTTTAAGTCAAATAAGATAATATCACATATATGGCCAAATTGCAAGCATTTTATTTACAGCCGCAGCAACTTTCAAAAAGCTTGTCCGAATCGAGCAGTTTCTTTTCGGGGTCCTTTATAAATTTCAAAAGCTTTAAGAGCTTTTCGCTTACGGTTTCGGCGTAATACACCTCGTTCTTGCCGCGGGACAGAGCCACGTGGATGGTGCTTCGAAGCATTCCGTCGGCCAGCGGTACGTCGCTGTCGGGGACGATGTATTCAACCGTCATACTGTCTGCAGACAGTGTGAATACCGAGAAAGCGATTACCTCTTCCCCGTCGACGGCGGCCATAATGCCACGGTCAAACGAGGGCTCGGCGCCAACCTGATTTAAAAGCTCTCTTATTTTATTTTCATCGGTTAAAACCTTAATTTCAAGCATCGTCTTCATCCTTTTTAACTGTGGTAACGTTGGTTAAGTGGCGCATTTCCTTTTCGTTTAGGGGGCGCCATTTGCCCTGCGGCAGCATTCCGAGCTTAACGCCCGCAATCTCGGTGCGCTTGAGTCGCAGCACTTCAAGGCCCACCGCCTCGCACATGCGGCGAATCTGGCGGTTGCGACCCTCGTGAATGATGAAGATAAGCACGGTACGGTCGGCCTTGCGGTCGATAACGTGAACGTCACACGGCATGGTCTTACGGTCGTCAAGCATTATTCCGCTTGCAAGTTTTACCACCGTTTCGTCCTTTACCTCGCCTGCTACGGTTACGCGATAGGTCTTGTTAACGTAGCTTGAGGGATGGGTAAGCTTGTTGGAAAATTCGCCGTCGTTGGTCATGAGCAAAAGTCCCTCGGAATTGCGGTCGAGTCGACCTACGGGAAACACACGAACGCCAACGTCCTCAACCAACTGGGCTACGCATTTACGGTCACGCTCGTCGTTTAGGGTGGTAACAAAGCCACGCGGCTTGTGCAACATTATGTAAACCTTTTCCTTGGTGCTTACAATTCTCTTGCCGCTTACGGTTACCTTATCGCGGAAGGGGTCGACCTTATCGCCCAAGGAGGCAACGCGGCCGTTAACCTTAACCCTTCCCTGCTCAATAAGCTCCTCGGCCTTACGGCGTGAGGCAACTCCGCAGGTGGACATAAATTTTTGAAGTCTTATTTTATTGTCTTTCATTTTATATCATCGCCTTAAGAAGCATTTTAAAGTCTGAAATTATTGCGCCGAGGGCGCTTTTTTCGGCAGATATATCCGTAGATTCTATCGCCCTTACGGCAGACGAGACCACAATATTTTCGCCGATTAGGTATTCTACCCTGCCAAGGCACTCGCCCTTTTGCGCCGAGTAGACAAACTGCGGTAGAAACACGCGCTTTTCGAGGGAAGCGTATTCCTTATCGGTAAGGGAAACGGAAACGCTTTCGCTTTTTACGGAAAGCGCCTTTCCGCCTGCCGTAGGCAGAATAAAATCCTCGCCCGGAAGGGTTCGGTTTTCGAGTAACGAAAAGCCGTAATCGAGCAGTTCTTTGTGGGTTGCCCAATCGTTAGGGTCAGAGAGAGTTACGGCTATCAGATAGCCGTTTTCTCGTCTTGCGGACGACACAAGGCAACGGCCCGATTTTTTGGTGTAGCCCGTTTTCACGCCGATGCAGCCGTCATAGTTCCACAAAAGCTTGTTATGGTTTTTAAGCGTTCGCCTGTAGGGTGGGTTACCGTAACTGAGGGTTGCGTATTTGCTCGCGGCAGCCGCTGCAAAATCCTCGTTTTCGAGGGCGTGGCGCGCAAGTAAGGCCATATCGTAGGCGGTTGAATAATGCCCTGCCGAATCGAGCCCCGACGGAGTTACGAAATTGGTGTTTTTCATACCTATATCGGCGGCTTTTTTATTCATAAGAGCCGAAAATTTTTCCACACTGCCGCAAAGCGATATCGCCGCGGTGTTTGCGGCATCGTTGCCAGAGGCGAGCAGCATTCCGTACAGCAGGTCGCGATACGACACGGTATCCCCCGGCAGAAGGCCCATCGACGAGCCCTCAACCGTTACCGTTTCGCGCGTGGCGGTAATGGTTTTGGAGAGGTCGGCGTTTTCTGCGAGCAAAAGCGCCGTCATTATTTTTGTGGTGCTGGCCATCGAAAGCTGCTCGTGACAGTTTTTAGCGTAAAGTATTTCGCCCGTTTGTCCGTTTATAAGCACGGCGGCCTTGGCGCCTACCTCGGCCGATGCGCTAAACGGCAGGAAAAACATTAGCACCAAACAAAGCAGTACGGAAAACACCCATTTCATAGTTTATCACCCATAAAAGGATATTTTCCGCATTGTTTTTATATTACTCTTCTTCGCCGAGTTCGTGCACCTCAACGGGCGCTTTCTTCTCATCGATAAAGGTTTTGATTTTATCTATGAGTTCGGGAACGGCCTGCAAAGCACGGTCAAGAGCGGTTACCTCGTTATTGATGGGGATAAACTTTACGTTTCCGCCGCTCATAGAGATAACACCCATCGGGATAATGGATACGCCTGCGCCGCCACCTCCGCCGAAGGTTTCTTTATCGCTCTTTGTGGGAAAATCCGAACCGCCGGTAGCAAGACCGAAGGTCACCTTGGATACGGGGATTATTGTACTTCCCTCTACGGTAATGGGGGTGCCGAGGATGGTATCGGCATCAACCATAGTACGAAGCTTTTCCATTGTAACATCAATGATTGAACTTATGTTTTTTTCGCTCATTTTCATTAACCTCCGTTAATTTCAGGTATAGTTTTATAAGTTTAAATGCTGATATCAGCAATATTATAACCCTTATTTTGAGTTTTACGTGAAAGAGGGCTTTGCTTTTTTCACCCGCAAAATCGGCCGAAACGTCAACCTTCTTCATGGAAAGGTCTAAAAAACTGTCGGCCCACGCCAAAAACGGGTATAAAACCGAGCACACGCCGCCGTATTCGATAGCCGTTTTGGCGGCATCGGCGCCAACGATTTTTAAATCGAGTTTCAGCTGTCTTACTCGGGTGTGGCGAAGCAGATACTTAAACTGCGGAAAAATTTCGCGCAGGAGGCCTATTACAAACCGAACGTTTTCCGAAAAAGAATTTTCGCGAAAGCGCTTTTTAAGCGCGCTTTCCTCTTTTCTTTTAGGTTTACCGTCGGCTTTCTTTTTAGGGCTTTTTTCTTTTTTGGGCTTTTCCTTTTTTTCTTTTGCGAGGTTAAGTTTTAGTCCCAACCAGCCAACCTTGGCGGTGAACTTTTCGTTATAGTCGACCGTTAGGGTCAGCGACGAGAAAAAAAGCGCGCCGCACAAAAGCAAAAGTCCCAAAATTATATACAGCACCGTCATAGATTACTGTTCGTCCTCCAGTTCCTCTTCGGCGAGGGTTGAAACCATAAGTTGCTCGCCGAGGTCGGGAGCAGCGGCAGCCTCCTTGCCGGGAAGAGGCGGTAAATCTTTTAATGAAGTAAGTGAGAAGCAACGAAGGAAATTTTTTGTGGTTGAGTAAAGCAGCGGTCTGCCGGGAAGCTCAAGTCGGCCGCATTCCTCAATAAGGTCCTTCTCAACAAGGGTGCCTATAACGCCCGAGCAATCAACACCGCGGACCTGCTCAATAAAGGCTTTGGTTACGGGCTGGTTGTAGGCTATTACCGAAAGCACCTCGAGCGCGGCCTGCGACAGCGGAGTGCGACGGCGAAGGTCATAGGCCTCTTTGATGTACTGTTCATATTCTTCTCGGGTTGCGAGCTGATATGCACCGTCGAGGTTTAAAAGCTTTATGCCGCTACCCTCACGGTCAAGTTTATTTGAGAGCTCGGCGCAGAGTTCGGCAAGCTCCTCAGGCTCGATATCGAACACCTTTACAAGTCGGGCAGCTGAAATCGGCTCGCCGCCTGCGAAAAGCACGGCTTCGAGCGCAGGAAGAAGATTTTTATTCATCGTTTTTTGCCCTCCTTAAGGTAATTTCGGCATCGCCCTTATCGGTATTTACGGCAATGCGGTTGGCTTTGCAGAGTTCGAGCACGGCCAAGAAGGTTGCCACTAATTCCGAACGGCTTTTGGCGCCTGCGAAGAGTGACGACATTGTTTGCTTGCCTCGAACTAAGCGGCGCATAACGAACACGATTTTGGTCGATACGGCAACGATTTTTTTGGCTACTATGCGGGTAAACGCGGTTACGGGAGGGGGCATTTTGCGCATTCCTCTGCCGGCCGCCGACATATACGCAGAATAGAGCACGTCGCTGTCGTGAACGATTTCATAGGTGTTATCAAAATCAATGGGTGACGGTGTGCGAACGTGGGTTGCAAAGCCGTCTACCATATGGGAGAGCTTTTCGGCCATTTCGCGGCAGATTTTATACTCGATAAGCTCGCCCGTCAGCTCCTGCTTGAGGACTTCGGCCTCGTCACTGCGCGGAAGCAGGCTGACCGTTTTCATATAAAGCAGTCGCGACGCCATCTCCAAAAATTCGCTGGCTATATCCATATCCGCCTCACGCATAGCGTCGATCTGTTGCATATACTGCTCGAGCAGTTCTGCTATCGGGATATCGTAAATATTCAGTTTATTTCTTGATATCAGCGTAAGCAGCAGATCAAGCGGACCTTCAAAGCAGTCCAGTTTGTAAGAAAGCGAGGTTTCCATTTTTTCTCCTTAATTTTAAGCAAAAATAATTTGAGATAAGCGGAAGAAAATATCCACAATGTTGTTTGCCATAACGGCAAGATACTCGCCGACGTCGAGCACGAAGAAGACGATAACGAAGAGTATGAACGAATATCGCTCGTATTGCATAAGCTGGAAATAATACTTATTGGGCAGAACTGCCGATAAAATACGAGAACCGTCCAGCGGTGGGATAGGAATAAGGTTGAAAAGGCCGATATAGATATTGAGCAGAATAAAATAACTATATAAAGCATCAATAACTTGAATCCAAAAGGTCGGTAAAGAGCCAATATTTGTGTAGATGGGATAAAAGAAAAGCGAAGCTATAAATGCCACAAGGAAGTTCGAAAACGGACCGGCAAGCGCCGTAATCGCCATACCGAGCTTGGGGTATTTAAAGTTACGCATATTTACCTGAACGGGCTTAGCCCAGCCGAAGCCGAAAAGGATAATCATAAGAGAGCCTATCCAGTCAATATGGGCCATGGGGTTAAGTGTTATTCTTCCCTGCCACTTGGGGGTTTTATCGCCCAGGGCGAGAGCAACTCCAGCGTGTGACAATTCGTGCAGGGGCGACACCAAAAATATAAGCATAAGACTGGCGAGAATTGAGCCGATTATCATGCTCCAACTGAATTCGCCGAGTATTGCATCTAAAAGCACGTATACCACTCCAATCTATACTGTACTATTATACTACAAGATTTATATATTTACAAGAAGAAAAGAGTCGAATTAACGATTTATACACAGATAGATTATCTTGAAAAGTCGGCTGCGATGATATATAATAAAATCAGTCAAAAAAATACCGCTTGCGCGGCAGAACGGAGATAAATATGAACATTTGGCACGATATCGACCCCAAAAGAA
Organism: Clostridia bacterium; assembly: GCA_017513245.1. Classification (GTDB taxonomy): domain Bacteria; phylum Bacillota; class Clostridia; order Oscillospirales; family Acutalibacteraceae; genus SIG589. The sequence continues at coordinate 36,196 of JAFXGK010000018.1, read as the reverse complement.
TCGACCCCAATGATTTTGTTGCGGTAATTGAAATCTCAAAAGGCAGTAAAAACAAGTACGAGCTTGATAAAGAAACCGGCCTTATTATGCTCGACCGAATTTTATACACCTCGACCCACTACCCTGCAAACTACGGCTTTATTCCCCGCTCTTACGGTGACGACGGCGACCCGCTCGACGTTTTGGTGCTGTGCTCGGAGGCGCTCTCTCCCTTAACCCTCGTTCGCTGCTACCCCATCGGCTATATTTCGATGCTTGACGGCGGAAGAAACGATGAGAAGATAATCGCTATCCCCTTCGGCGACCCGACCTACAACAAGTATAAGGATATTTCCGAGCTGCCCAAGCATATTTTTGATGAAATGCTCCACTTCTTCAACGTTTATAAGGCGCTTGAGGATAAAGAAGCGGTTGCTAAGGAGGTTAACGGATACGAGGCCGCAATCGGTGTTATTTCGGATGCGCTCGACCGTTACGTTGAAAGCTTTTGCAGATAAATTAAAAAGAAAAGATGTGTCCAAAAGGACACATCTTTTTTGTTTTTAAAACTTTTTAACGGTTTGCTCAACGACCGAATAAAACCAACAGTAAAGCGCTTCGCCGAGTTCCTGATAGATGGGGTCACCATCGTGGGAGCAGAGCATTGCAAAGGTCTGTCCTATGCGGCGTTCGACCTCGGTTCCGCGGCGGTAGGCCAAAAAATAGAAGGAAAAGGCGCCGTTATCGGAGGTGTAGGCATAAAGGTCGGGTGCTTCTTTTTTAAGCGTATCGAGGAAGGTTTTTTGCGCAATGCCCGATACGGTATCGTTTTCGCAGAACGATTCAAGCCCTACCGTTACGGCAAAGCTTATAAGCAGTAGGCGCTGCATAATCATATAGCTGTCGTCGGCATCGTTTTCTACAAGTGACGCCGTACCGGCCTTGATATATTCAAGCGCTACCGCCTTTCCGATGGCCTTTCCTTTAGCCGAATCGGAAGATATTTTGGATATATCGGTCTCACGTCTGGCGGCGTTTTTCTTGACCGATTCTGACGGACGCTCGCCCGCTATTTTCATATCCTTATCTTCGAACAAAATTACTCACCCTTTTCGGTTTTATATACTTTAAGAGCTTGAGCCAATTGGTCGGGGCAGGAGGTTGATTTAAAACCGCAGGTTGTCCCCTCTAAGCGAGCGATCGCATCGTCTACGTCCATACCGGCTATAAGCGCCGCAATACCTTTTGTATTGCCGTTGCAACCGCCCTCGAAGCTAACGCTTTTGATTACGTTTTCTTCAACGTCGAGCGTAATGGACCTGGAACAAACTCCCTTTGTTTTATATGTAAAAGTCATTCTTAATATACCCCTTTTTTAAAAAGTCACGCTGCGAAGTTTTTCGCGCATATAGTCGCTTACGTCCGAAAAGACCTCGCGATAGCTGCAGATGCCCTTCGGGTGGGTGCATTCGGAAATACTGTGCTGACAGCGGCTTACGGCTATGGGGCCGTTTATGGTTTCGACCACCTGAAGCAGCGTAATCTCGCCCGGATTTCGCGAAAGAGCATAACCGCCCTGCGCACCCTTATAAGATTTTACGATATCGGCCGACATAAGACGACGCAGTATTTTTAGCGTAAACTGTGGGGTCACGCCGGTAAGCTCGGCTACCGTGCCGGCGTCGGTCTTTTGGGCGCGTTCGGCAAGGCAGGAAACTATTCTTATGGCGTAGTCAGTTTCGTTATTGAAAAGCATTACTTATCTATCCTTAAACTTATTGCTTCTTACGGGGTGACGGAGTTTACGGAGTGCCTTAGCCTCAATCTGACGGATACGCTCACGGGTTACGTTAAACTCGCTGCCAACCTCCTCAAGAGTGTGGCAACGGCCGTCCTGCAGGCCGAAGCGCAGACGGATAACAGCCTCTTCACGCGAAGTGAGCGTACGAAGAACACTGTCGATATCCTCGTTGGTGATGGCCTTAAGTGCAGCCTCGTCGGGAGCGAGAGCGTCCTCATCACGGATGAAGTCCATAAGGCGGCTGTCCTCCTCGGGGCCGATGGGAGTTTCCATAGAAACAGGCTCCTGTGCAACACGCATAATCTCGCGAACACGCTCAACGGGGAGATTCATCTTCTCTGCGATGAGTTCCTCGCTCGGCTCGTAGCCGTTTTCGTGCAGAAGCTGGCTCTGTACCTTCTTTAAGCGGTTGATGGTTTCAACCATGTGTACGGGAATACGTATGGTTCTTGCCTGGTCGGCAATCGCACGGGTAATAGCCTGACGAATCCACCAAGTAGCATAGGTAGAGAACTTAAAGCCCTTGGTATAGTCAAACTTATCAACGGCCTTAATAAGACCTACGTTACCCTCCTGGATGAGGTCTAAAAAGTGCATTCCGCGGCCAACGTACTTCTTTGCAATACTTACAACAAGACGAAGGTTGGCTTCGGTTAAGCGCTGTTTTGCGTATTCGTCACCGTCGGAAATCTTTTCGGCAAGTCTCTTTTCCTCGTCGGTGGACAGAAGCGGAACTCTACCGATTTCACGCAGATATACCTTAACCGGATCGTCCAGCGAGGTATTCTCAAGTGTTACGTCCTCAAGCTGATCAGCATCGAGCTCTTCGAGTTTTAAGTCTTCCTCTGTGGGCTCTTTGTCAAAATCAATATCAAGCAGCGGAACCTCGGATTCAAGTTCTTCGAGATCCTCAGGAGGATTAAAATCGTCAAAATCGCGCTCTTCAGGCTCTTTTTCGATTTCCTTTTTGGCGATTACTTCCTCGCTTGCTGCGGTTTCCTTTTTAGTTACCTTACCCATTTTTATTCTCCCTTTTTATTTTTGGCTATCTGCTGCATTTTTGCAGCCCAATCATCTATCGACAAGTCCTTGTCGTTTGCGGCATTTACCGCCATATTCTCTTCTAATATTACCTTAATGCAATCGTTTAATACCGTTTTTGCGTTCTTTTCGGCCAGTACGCCGTTTTGCAACGATACTATATAGCCGAGTTCGGCAGGCGTATAGCCTTCACCAAAGAGGGCTATATCCACCGTGGGACGACCCGAATCCAATACGTCGCAAATTGTTTGGAATACACGTTTATTAAGCGAAGTAATGAAGCTGTCGGGCGATATTCTGCCCTTTAAGGCCGAATATAGGTCGGGATGGGACAAGAGAATTGCAATTAGGCTTTCCTCGGCCTTGGCGGCACGGGGATAACGACGGCGGTCCGGATTGATATCGCCGCTGTCATAACGCGGCGTTACAACGCGGTCAAACTCCTTTTTCTGCTCCTTGCGGACGTTTCTTTTCTTTAAATCGTCGATTTGCGAGAGCAGAGCGGTCTTCGACACACCGTATTTATCGGCAAGACGGCCTGCGTAAAGGTCGATTGTCAATTTATCGTACACGCCTGCCAATATTTCGGCGGCGCGCTTTAAGTACTGCAGTCTTCCGTTATCGGTTGTGACGTCGATATCGCTTGCGGCGGTTAAGAGTTTATACTCAATATCGCTCACTGCGCCGTCCAATAGCGCGCGGAATTTTGCAGCGCCGTTTTTGCGGATGTATTCGTCGGGGTCCTTGCCGTCGGGAATTACAAGCACGCGGATATTAATGCCGCTGTCCTTTAGTTCCTCTATGGTTCGGCGAACCGCTTTTTGACCCGCTTCGTCGGCATCCATGGTAACCACTATCTCCTTGGTGTAGCGAGAAAGCAGTTTCACCTGCTCTGCACCGAAAGCTGTGCCCAGCGCCGCTACGGCGTTGGTAAAGCCTGCCTGATGCAGGCTTATAACGTCCATATTTCCCTCAACGAGAATAATGCGGTCGGCACAATCGTTTTTGGCGAAATTAAGGGCAAAAAGGTGCTGACTTTTTTTATAAACGGGGGTGTCCTGCGTATTAACGTATTTTCCGGTGGCCTTGGGGTCATCGGGTCGGGCTCGTCCGCTGAAGGCGATTACGTTGCCGCGAAGGTTAAATATCGGGAACATAACGCGGTTGCGGAAACGGTCAAAATAGCTGCCGCGCGAGCTTTGCGAAATTACGTTGGCCTGAAGCATATCGGGAATGCTGAAGCCCTTGGATTTTAAGTGCTTTATAAGCAAATCCCAGCTGTCGGGCGCAGCGCCGAGGCCGAAACGCTTAATGGTAGCGTCGGTAAGTCCCCTGCCGTGCAGATAATCGAGCGCCCATTTGCCGCCCGGCGACATAAGATAGGCGTAGTAAAATCTTGCGGTTTCGCGATTGATTTCGAAGATGCGGTTTTTAAGTTCCTGCATCGAGTTATCGTAGCCCGATTCAGGGATGGTAATGCCCGAACGATCGGCAAGCAGCTTTACAGCCTCAACATAGTCGAGCTTTTCTATCTGACTTACAAACGTTATAACGTCGCCGCCCTGGCCGCAACCGAAGCAGTAGTAAGAACCGTTTTCGGGATAGACCGTAAACGAGGGCGTTTTTTCATTATGAAACGGGCAAAGGCCTACAAGGTTTTTTCCCCTGCGCTTTAAATTAACGTACTGCGAGATTACCGATTCGATATCGTTGCGGTATTTTATTTCAAGCTTAATATCTTCAGAAATGTTGGCCAAGCACTACACCTCCCAACATTTCGGAATACAGATATCCGAAAATACCGTTATGGCATAATGGTCGGTCATGCCCGAAACGTAGTCGAGCACCGCCCTTTCAATGCCCTCACGCTCGAGCACTGCGGCATACTCGCCGCGAAGCTTTTCGGGGTGGGCTGCGAAGTGGGCGTAAAGGGTTGTTAAAATGCCGTCAACCTTGCTTTCCTCGCCCTTGGCCTTGGGATTGGTGTATACGGCGGAGAAAAGAAAATCGTGCAGTTTATCGAAATGTTCGGTGGTTTTATCGTCCATTTTTATAACGTCGCCGCTGCTTTCGATAACGGCTGTGACCATCGAATTTATACGGGCGCTTTTAGTGTCGCCAAGCGCCTTTATGATATCGTCGGGGATATCCTCTGCGGCAATAATACCTGCGCGCACGGCATCGTCAATATCGTGGTTTATGTAGGCAATTTTATCGGCTATGCGAACTATTTGACCCTCAAGGGTATGGGGTTGTTCACCACGGGTGTGATGCAGGATACCGTCAAGCACCTCATGGGTGAGGTTAAGTCCGCGGCCTTCACGCTCTAAAAAGCGGCAGACGCGAACGCTTTGCTCAAAATGGGTAAAGCCGTTTTTGGATATTTTTGCAAGGGCGCGCTCACCCGCGTGGCCAAACGGAGTATGACCGAGGTCGTGCCCGAGAGCGATAGCCTCTGTCAGGTCCTCATTTAGACGCAGCGAACGGGCAATGGTACGCGCTATCTGCGATACCTCAAGCGTATGGGTCAGTCGGGTTCTGTAATGGTCCGACTCGGGAGCCAAAAAGACCTGCGTTTTATGCTTTAGACGGCGGAATGCTTTGCAGTGGATAATACGGTCGCGGTCACGCTGAAAAACGGTACGCAGACTGCACTGCGGCTCGTTTACCTCACGGCCCAGTGATTTTTCAGACAAGGTAGCTTTTTTCGAGAGCGTTTCACGCTCGATGCGCTCGGTTGTTTCTCTGATACTTGACAATGCATTCACCCCTTTAATTATCTTATTAGCTTTTTATATACAAATTACTTTATTTTTTTAAAAAAAGTTATACGGGAAGTACTTTTTCGCCCTTCTTTTCAAGAATAAGACGTTCACGGAAGGTTTTTTCGAGCATATCGAGGCATTCCGTTTCACACGAAAGACGAACCGCCACCGTAAGCGTTACCTTATCCGAAAAATCGGAGGACTGCACACGGCCGAAACGAAGCAGCTGCTTTTGCAGATAATCGTAGTCGGCATATTCGCAAATAATCGAATATTCCATACAATTTTCAAGGCTCTCTTTTTTTGCGTTTGCAAGGGCCTCTTTAGTAGCGGCGGAATAGGCGCGAACAAGCCCGCCCGTGCCGAGCAGAACACCGCCGAAATAGCGCGTTACAACGACACAAACGTCGAATATTTTTTCACCCTCTATAACCTCGAGCATCGGCTTTCCGGCCGTTGAATGGGGCTCACCGTCATCCGAAAAACGGGACACCCCGTTACGCAGGATAAAGGCGTAGCAATTATGCTTGGCATCATGGTATTTTGCCTTTTTTGAGGCGATAAATTCGAAGGCTTCCTCTTCGGTTTCGACGTGGGCTGCCGCCGCGATAAAACGCGAACGCTCAACCGAAATTTCGCCGCCCGATTCACCCGATACGGTTAAAAACGAGTCCATAACGCACCTCTTCCTTCAAAAAAGAAAATACCGCACCCTATTTGGATGCGGTACATAAGTTTTAGTTCTCGGTCATGCCGAAACGCTTCTTGAAACGGTCAACACGGCCACCTGTATCTACCAGCTTCTGTCTGCCGGTGAAGAACGGATGACATTTAGAGCAGATGTCAAGACGAATATTCTGCTTGGTGGATCTTGTTTCAAACTCAGCGCCGCAAGCACACTTAACTGTTACCTTTTCATACTGCGGATGAATACTTTCTTTCATACCGTCACCCCTTTCAAATCTCGATAACATACTGATAATATCACAACACATTTGAAAATGCAAGAAAAATTTTTAAACTTTGCTAAAATATTTTAGAACGCAGTCGTTCATACCATTCGACTATCTTAAAACGAACCGTATATCGGTCGCTGTTTTGGGCAACGTAGGCCGAATCCTCACGGGTTGTATCGGTAAGCTTTCCTGCCGCGCCGACACAAATACTCGGGAAAAGCACGCACCACCAGTTCTTACCTTCGGCTTTTCCGATTTCTACGCGAAGAGCCTCATAATTTCCTGCCGGCAGTGTAAAATCATCGTACACGCGGGTATCGAAAAAGGCCTCCTCTACCGAGACCGACACCATATATGAATAGCCGTTTTCGGCAATTACCCGCTCGGCTATCTCCCCTATCTGCGCAAGGCTCTCACGCGCCTTTATTTTTGCTTCGCTGAGGCTTTTGCACTCGCCGAACAGATTATCACTTTCGGCCAAGATCGCGTCTCGTACGGCAATTTTAAGGGCCTGATCCTCATCCGAATCGGAATTCGCAATGATATGCAGGCGGAATACGTTTTCTCGCAGGTCCTCGCAGTTGGCTTCGAAAGTAACAAATGATAAAAGCACCGAGAAAATCAGCGCCAGCGCCAGTGACAGATTAAGTATTCTCTTTTTTGTTTTCATAAGGAAAAATCCCTCCAATCAAGCAGATGTTTGACCGAAGGGAATTTTTTTATTCAAAATAAACAGATTTTTCCACGGTGGGACAATAATATACCTCGGCGTAGCCTTTTTTCAGTTTATCTACGCAGGCAAGGGCTTCTTCTTTTGTAGCGAAGGCACCGAAAACGGTAGGCCCGCTGCCCGACAAACAAACGCCCTCTGCCCCGCAGATACGAAGCGCTTCCTTAACGGCCTTGCACTCAAATACCGCTTCAAAATCGTTAAAGAATTTTACGGGCTTGCCCGAAGAGAGAGCGTCACAAAAAGCGGCTACCTCGTCGCGGCGGTCCTTAAGTCCGCGGCGGTCGAGTTCGGAATACATATATCCGGTAGACTGCTTTTTGCCATCCTTTATAAGCACGATATGGGCGTTATAGGGCGCGCACGGCAGGCATTTTTCGCCCTTGCCCTCGATAAGTGCGGTTCCGCCCTTAATAAAGAAGGGCACGTCCGAGCCGAGCGACATTGCCTTTTCTACCAGCTCGTCCTCACCGAAAGGGTTACCATAAAGTCGGTTGAGCGCCAAGAGCGTTGCGGCCGCGTCGGCGCTGCCGCCGCCGAGTCCCGACAAAAGCGGTATGCTTTTTTTGATAGTTATATCGGCGCCGCCGAATGGGGAGAAAAACTTTGCCGCCTTATAGCAGATGTTTTCCTCGCCGCAGGGGGCGTTTTCGGAACTTACGGTTATTTTATCGGATTTTTTTATAGTAAGCGTATCAAAAAGTCCGACCGTTTGCATAACGGTGGAGATTTCGTGGTAGCCGTCCTCTCTCAGCGCAGGGACCGAAAGCATGAGGTTTATTTTTGCGGCTACGCGAAGTGTCATGGTAGCGTCCATTATAGGGACACCTCCTCGATTACCTTTCGTATTGCCTCTACCCCGTCACCCGAAAGTGCCGAAAAAGGTATAAAATCATCGTTTCCCAAAATTTCACGCATACGGTCACACGAAGCCTTATACTCGGTTTTATTGAGCTTGTCACTCTTGGTGAGTACTACCGTAAATGGCGTTTCTGTCTGCTTTAGGAAATCGATCATATCGATATCAAACTGAGAAGGTTCGTGGCGCATATCGATAAGCTGAAAGGTCATTTTTATATCACGGCCGCTGCCGAAATAGGTTTCCATTAAGTCGGCCCAGCGGAGTTTTTCCTTATCATTTACCTTGGCGTAGCCGTAGCCCGGCAGGTCAACAAGGCGGATGTTTTCAAGGCGATAGAAATTTATTGTCACTGTTTTGCCGGGCTTTGTGCTGACGCGGGCCAAATTTTTGCGACCGAGCACTCGGTTTATGAGCGAGGATTTACCTACGTTAGAGCGGCCTGCAAAACAAATTTCGGGCATGTCCGATTCGGACATCTGCCCTGCCGTACCGAAGGCGGCTTCAAATGCGGCACTGGAATAGTTCATAAATTTCCCTCCTTAGAAAAGATGACTGTATTCTGCCGACTGCGCCATACTGACGTAGTCGTTATCGGTTAAAATCACGTGATCGGCAAGATGCACCCCAACCTGACGAAGCGCCTCCACAAGACCCTTGGTTACCTCTACGTCGATAGCCGACGGAAGCGCTATTCCGCTTGGGTGGTTGTGTGCCAGAATTACGATGGATGAATCGTATTTTATGGCGATTTCGAGAATTTTACGCGCGCTTACGCCAACTCCCGTAATATCACCGTCGGCGATTTTCTCAAATGCGGCTATCTTGCCGTTGGGCCTGAGGCACAGAAGCGACACGTACTCATCCTTACAAAAGGAATAATGACCGAGCACGTACGAGCCTATATCCTCGGAACTGTGCAGTTCGTCGGTTTCCTTTAGGCGGTCGAGTATCACGCGGCGGGTAAGCGGTACGTAAAGCGATATGAGCGCTGCGGTTACCTCTCCAACTCCCTCAACCGACATCAGTTCCTCCTTAGAGGCCGAGAATACGCCGTTTAAACTGCCGAAACGATTTATTAGTCTATGCGCAATTGGATTGGTGTCACCCTGCGGAATGCTGTGATAAAGCAACATCTCAAGCAACACGTGTGGCGGCGATTTTTCGTTTATATCGCCCGAAAAGAGCTGCTCGCGCATTCTCACGCGGTGACCCGTGTGCAGACTTTTTTCTTTTTTGTTTTCTTTCATCCTCTGCACACCCTTTCTTTTTTAAAATTTATGTGTTATACTGTCTGTCAAGAGGTGAAATAATGAAAAGCTTCACTATTGGTAAAAACGACGCCGGACAAAGGCTTGATAAATTCATATCCAAGGCTATGCCTGCCCTGCCTAAATCACTTATGTACAAATACATAAGACTTAAACGCATAAAGGTTGACGGCAAGCGAGCCGATATATCAACCAAGCTTACCGAGGGCAGCGTTGTCGACGCTTATATAAACGATGAGTTCTTTGCTCCCATGGAGAAAAAACTCGATTTTATGTCGGCTTCCAAGAATTTAGAAATAGTTTACGAGGATGAAAACATCCTGCTGGCCGACAAAAAGCAGGGACTTTTATCCCATCCGGACGAAAACGAATACGGCGATACGCTTATATCGCGAATTCAGCGTTATTTATACGAAAAGGGCGAATACGACCCCGAGGCCGAGCAAAGCTTTAAGCCTGCGCTGGCCAACCGTATTGACCGCAACACGGGCGGAATCGTAATAGCCGCAAAAAATGCCGAAGCGCTGAGAATTTTATGCGATAAGATAAAATACCGTGAAATGGATAAGTTTTATCTTGCGGTGGTACACGGCAACCCCAAAGAAAAAGAAGCTGTACTCGACGGATTTTTATATAAGGACGAGGACAAAAACCGCGTGTTTATCCAAAACCGAAAGACCGAGGACTCACGCACAATTAAGACGCATTACCGCGTGCTTAAGGAGAAAAACGGTCTAAGCCTTTTGGAGGTTGAACTGCTCACGGGCAGAACCCACCAAATAAGAGCGCATTTAGCCTCAATCGGTCACCCGCTTTTGGGCGACGGTAAATACGGCAAAAACGCCGAGGACAAGAAGCAAGGCTTCCGCCATCAGGCGCTTTATTCGTATAAGCTTAGGTTTAATTTTACCACCGATGCCGGCATACTTGAGTACCTAAACGGTAAAACCTTTACCGTTAAAAAGGTATGGTTTGCCGACGAGTTGTTTTAAACCTCGATATTAATAGTTTTACCAAGATGTTCGTACTGACGGTATTTTACGCCGGCAGCATCGAACATCTTTTTTGATGCCATAACACTGTCGGTACCGTCATATTTATTCTCGGCGTAGATTATTTCCTTAATACCGCTTTGGATAATGGCCTTGGCGCACTCGTTGCAAGGAAAGAGGGTTACGTATACACGGCTGCCGCGCAGTGCGGTACCGCTATAGTTTAGGATCGCGTTAAGTTCGGCGTGGCACACGAACATATACTTGGTTTCGAGCGCACTTCCCTCTCGCTGCCAAGGGAATTCATCGTCATGGCAGTGGCAGGGCATTCCGTTATAGCCTACCGAAAGAATTTTGTTTTCATCACTTACGATGCAGGCTCCGACCTGGGTAGAAGGATCCTTACTGCGCTTGGCAGAAAGCATTGCGATTCCCATAAAATATTGGTCCCAGGATATGTAGTCTTCTCTTTTCATAACTATACCTCTTTAATTTTATTTTTGCGGTAGAAGAGTAAAAACACTAATGAGATTGCGGGAAAAACGGAGCATACCAAAAGCGCCGGACGAAGGCCCTTTGCCGAAGCAATTACTCCTGCAAGCCAGGGGCCTGCCGAAGCGCCGAGGTCACCAAACATTGCAAGTATGCCGAACATTGCGTTACCTCCGTGAGGAAAACTTTCACTCGCGAGGGTGTAGGAGCCGGGCCACATTGCGCTGACGCCAAGTCCGCACAGCGCGCAGGCGATTACAGCTATGATGCTGTTATCCACAAGCGAGGTGGTAAGATAACAGCCGAGAGCGATTGTACCTCCCACCAAAAGCACGCTTTTCATACTGATGCGCTCGGGTAAAAGCGCGTAGGCTATTCGGCCTGCGCCCATAAAGAAGGCGAACGCGCAGGGGCCTAAAAGGTCACCCGTAAATTTCGAAAGGCCCAGTCCCTGCTCTGCGAAGGTGGACGCCCACTGAGCCATTGCAAGCTCGGCGGCACCCGCCGCAAACATAAGTACCGCGATAAGAAAAAAGGTCTTGCTTTTCATTATCGCGCCAAGCGGAGTACGCTGTTCGGGAGGCTCTTCCTCGACAACCGTAACCTTTATAAAGAAGAAGCCGTTCACAAGCGGAACGACCGCCCACAAAAGACTAAGCGGACGCCAAACCGAAAGTCCGAACACGAAAATTGCGAGGGTGGTAAGCAGGACAACCAAAATCTGTCCCCAACAGTAAAAGGAGTGCAAAAAGGACATATATCCCCTGCCCTTATCACCCGATATGCGGTCCATTACGGGAGAAATAAGAACTTCTATAAGTCCGCCGCCTACCGCAGTAAACAGAACCGATATGCAAATGCCGATAAACGCGTTGCCGATAAGGTCGGGCAGGACGCATAAAAGTATAAGTCCCAGCGCACACATAAAGTGCGCGAGTATTACCGAGCGCTTGGTACCAAGCATATGCACTATTTTTATAGATGCAACGTCGGTTATAAGCTGGATACCGAAATTGAGCAGTACTATGCCTCCCAGCAGTGTATACGAGAGGCCGTAGTCGGTATTAAACATTACAAACAAAAGCGGTAAAAAGTTATTAATTATCGCTTGAACAACGTAGCCTATGTAGCAGGCCGTGCGGGTGGAGTTATAGTTCATTGTTTATCTTTCCTATGATGCCGAGAAGTTCTGACGGGTGGTCGATTATATTCTTTGCGCCGACCGATAAAAGGAGCTCACGGTCACGGAAGCCCCAGGTTTCGCCCACTGCGTGGGCGCCGCTGGCGATGCCGGTTTTAATATCGACGTCCGAGTCACCCATAAATACGCATTCCTCGGGACGAACGCCCAGCTCGCGCATTACCATTTTTGTACTGGTCGGGTCGGGTTTGGCCGGTACACCGTCAACCTTGCCGCAAATTATATCAAATACGTTGCCGCAGAGGGTGTTTACGATGATGCGCGATACGCCCTGGTCCTTATTGGTTACGACGGCTGTTTTAATTCCGCGCGCACGAAGCTCGTTTATTAAGTCGCAAATGCCGTCATACGCTACGGTTTTATCACAGAAGTGGATATCGTAATACGCCTTAAAGGTGGCGAGAATATCCTCGAATACGGGCTGGCCGTTATAAGCGCCGTCGGTAGCGCGCTCGATAAGGTTGCGCATACCGTTGCCGACGATGATGCGAATCTCCTCAACCGTTCTTTTTTTGAAACCGAATTTCTCGGCGGCGTGGTTTACCGCATCGGTTAAATCGTATAGCGTATTGGCTATTGTTCCGTCCAAATCAAAAATTACTGCTTTAATCAAATTGAACACCGCACATTCTTAAATAATTCATAAACTTTATTATATAATATAACGGCCCGTCATTCAAGAAAAATATGTTATATTGTATTTTTTTAAAAAAACACTTGCATTCTTGCCACCTTTCTGCTATTATAGTATGGCTATCGACAAATCAAAGGAGGTGCAGACACATGGCAAAGTGTGATATCTGCAGTAAAGAAATCGCATTCGGTATTAAGGTTTCCCATTCTCACAGACGTACCAACAGAACTTGGAAGCCCAACGTTAAGCGTGTTAAGGCCATCGTAAACGGTTCTCCTCGTCACATTAACGTTTGCACCCGTTGCCTTCGTTCGGGCAAGGTAGAGAGAGCTATCTAACCTTTCTATCAAGTAACTTTTAACCATTAAAAGCAGCCGTAAAAGCGGCTGCTTTTTTGGTTTTAAAATAATTCTTTATTTTTCCAGCCTTTTGTTATTGACTTTTGTGAACAGCAATACTATAATACCCTCGAAAACAGCGTTTTTCGGGGGTGTTTTTTATGACCAACGACTTTACTAAAGGTTCGCCGATGAAGCAGATTTTCTTCTTCACCATTCCCTATTTAATCGGAAACCTCTTTCAACAATTTTATAACATCGTTGACACCGTTATCGTTGGTCGCGTAATGAACGCGGATGCGCTTGCGGCTGTCGGCTCTACGGGCGGACTGGTTTGGTTTGCGAATGGCGCTATTGTTAGTCTGACAACCGGATTTTCGGCCGTTATTTCGCAGTATTTCGGCGCAAAAAGGCCCGAAAAGGTACGTCACGCCTTCGGAATGAGCATCTTTCTGTCGGCTGTTACGGCAATTCTGGTCACAACGGTGACCTGCATTTTCGCGATGCCGGTTTTGGAACTGCTTAAAACCCCGCACGAACACGGTATTATCAATATGGCTTACGACTACGTTATGTGGATATTTATCGGTCTCGGCGGAAGCGCGCTTTTCAACCTGCTTTCAAACGCGATACGCGCGCTGGGAGATTCAAAAACTCCGCTTGTTTTCTTGATTTCAGCCTGCATTATAAACATAATCCTCGATATTTTTTTAGTTCCCCGTATGGGAACGGCCGGCGCCGGTCTTGCAACTGCAATAGCGCAGCTTACGTCGGGACTTATGTGCATTGTTTTTATTGTAAAGAAACAACCTGTTCTTCATATAAAGCGTCGCCATTTAAAGCTGAACGGCGTACTTATTATGCATCTGCTGCGGGTTGGCATTCCGATGTCGCTGCTTAATATGCTGCTTTCCATCGGCTCAATTGTTATGCAGTTTGTAAGCAATACGCTGGGCAACGTTTATATGGCCTCGCAAACTGCGGCCGCCAAGATTGAACAATTTGTAACACAGCCGCTTTTATCGCTCGGCTCGGCTACCACGGTTTTCGTAGCCCAAAACTTTGGCGCTAAGAAATACAGTCGAATCGTAGACGGCTGCAGAAAAGCCCAGTTGATGGGTATTATTTGGTGCATCGGCATTTCGCTGATTATGTTTGCCTTCGGCAAGTTCTTTTTGGGGCTGGTTGTTGGCTTTGATGAAACCGAAATTATCAAAAACGGATACACCTACATCGTTATCAACACGGCAGCCTGCATTATAGTGTCGATGCTTATTATCGCCAAGGGTGCGCTTCAGGCCATGGGCCGCGCCGTTTCCCCGATCATTTCGGGTCCCACCGAAATACTCGGCCGCGCGATGTCGTCCATCGGCGCTTTGATGCTGTTTTCTTCAGCGTCGGCACAGTATCTCGGCATTTGCTTCTCAAACCCTCTGGCATGGCTCTTTGGGCTGATTCCGATAGGTATAGACTATCTAATCGTTATGAAAAGATTTAAACGGCTCGCTCAAACCGAACAAGAATAATTAAAAGACCTTATGCAGCAGCATAAGGTCTTTTCTTATTGTAACCAGTTGTCGTCGATTTCACCGTGGGACGGGCGCGTCATAAGGTCCCGCACCGCATCGACTACGCTTTTATTTTTATACATTACAAGATAACTCTGTTCTATAATGGGCATTTCGATGCCGTACTTTTCCTGCAGTCGGTGTGCGGCTGCAGCAGCATAATAGCCCTCAACGGTGCCGACCGCACTCAGAGCTTCGGGAACGGGCACTCCCTTACCTAACATTTCACCGAAACGGTGATTTCGGCTGTGGCGAGAGGTGCAGGTAACAATTAAATCTCCCATTCCCGTAAGGCCTGCAAAGGTCTTTTCATTGGCGCCCATTTTAACGCCGAGGCGAGCCATTTCGGTAAGACCGCGCGTCATCAGAGCCGCACGGGTATTATCGCCGAGCTCAAGTCCGTCGCATATGCCTGCGGCGATGGCAATAATATTTTTAAATGCACCGCCGAGTTCGACACCCGTTACGTCTACGTTAGTATAAACGCGCAATTTATCGCTCGCGAAGGCCTTTTGTACCGTTTCTGCAGCCTCGAGGTTCTTCGAGGTGGCTACAAGCGAGGTTTCAACAAGTCGTGCAACCTCTTCCGCGTGGGAGGGACCCGAAAGCACTACGACCGTTTTTTCGGGCAGTTCATCCTCTATCACCTGAGCCAAGGTATAAAGCGTATCGTACTCGATACCCTTAGATACGTTTACGATTATTCCGCAATCGGCTATATTTTTCAGCCTTTTTGCGGTTTCGCGCACCGCGATAGACGGGGTTGCGATTACCGTGATTTCCGAGCCCTCAATCTCCGAAAGATTGGTGGTAAAGCGGATCTCATCAGGTATGCGAACTCCGGGCAAAAGCCGCTCGCTTTCGCGTTTTTCGCAAAGCGCCGATACCTCGTTTTCAAAGGGCGACCAAACCGTAACGCTATGGCCGTTTCGCGCCACCGACATGGAAAGGGCAAGGCCCCATCCGCCGGCTCCGAGAACAGAAATCTTAGACATTGTATTATTCTCCTTTTCTCACAACAAGTCTTTTTTCTTCTCCGTTGATAAGTCTGATTATATTGTCTTTATGCTTAATTATTACAAACAGTGCTATAAGCGCTGTAAGTATAAACGCAGGGGTGGTGGGATAGGCGGGGTTGACGCTTTCGTGCGCAAAAAATACGCCGATTGCAACCGTTATTGCCGCCAAAATAGAACTTAAGGACACGATTTTGGAAATCAGCACGCACAAAATAAACACTGCAAGGCCTGCAATAATTGCGGGATAGCAGCACACCGCGAAGATACCCACGCTGGTTGCTATTCCCTTGCCGCCCTTAAAGCCGAAGAATATCGGAAATGCGTGACCGATTATACACAAGAGTCCGCAAAAATAGGCGCCGTATACGGGGTTGAGCCACGGGTGAATCCCGAGTTCAAACACATAAGGGAAAAACAAATATTTTGCTGCGGCACAGGCGGCAGCGCCCTTTAGCACGTCACACACGAAGGTGAGTATGCCGGGCAATACGCCTACCGCACGCATTACGTTAGTCATTCCCGCGTTTCCGCTGCCGAAATCACGAACGTCCTTTTTAGCAAAGAGCTTTGAAAAAATGACGGCAAAGCTGATACTTCCGAGCGCGTAGCTAAATACACACGCGCCTACAATACATAAAATTGCTTTAAAAGTTTCCATACTGCAATCTCCTATTTATCTCCACGTTCTCTAATAACAAATCGCACCGGTGTACCTTCGAGGCCGAAGGTAGATCTTATTTGGTTTTCAAGGTAGCGCTGATATGAAAAATGGAACAGCTCGGCCTTATTACAGAAGCATACGAATGTGGGCGGACGGGTCGAAGCCTGGGTAATATAGTATATTTTCAGTCTTTTTCCCTTATCACTCGGGGGCTGTACACGCGCTGTGGCATCGGCCAAAACGTCGTTGAGCATACCGGTTGATATGCGCATCGTATTCTGCTGGTTAACGTACTTTATAAGTTCAAAAAGGCGGTCAACGCGCTGACCGGTTTTGGCGGATATGAAGATTATCGGCGCATAGGACATAAACGAAAAATCATTCATCAACTTTTTGCGGTAGCTGTCCATCGTGCTGCCGTCCTTTTCAACGATATCCCACTTGTTCACCGCAATAATACAGGCTTTTCCCTGCTCGATTGCAAGTCCTGCAACCTTGGAATCCTGCTCGGTAAATCCGTCGACGCCGTCAATCATAATAACGCAGACGTCGGCACGCTCGATTGCCATTTTTGCACGCAGTACGCTGTATTTTTCAATTTGGTCCTCAACGCGGCTCTTGCGGCGAAGGCCCGCGGTATCGATAAAGTTAAATCGTCCGTGGCTGTTTTCGACCACGGTATCGATAGCGTCACGCGTTGTACCCGCTATATCGGATACTATTGAGCGTTCCTCGCCCGATACGTTATTCACAAGCGAGGATTTACCTGCGTTGGGCTTGCCGATTACGGCAACGTTTATAAGGTCGTCATCCTCTTCGCTGTCGTCTTCGGGAGGCAGATATTTAAAGGCTTCGTCCAAAAGGTCGCCCGTGCCGTGACCGTGTACTGCGGATACGGCAATGGGGTCGCCGAGGCCTAAATTGTAAAACTCGTAAAAATCAGACGGCAGAGCACCGATATTATCGCACTTATTAACGCAAAGCACAATCGGTTTTCCGCTTTTTCTGAGCATTGCGGCAACCTCGTTATCGGCCGCCGTAACGCCGCATTCAAGGCTTGTTACAAAGATAATAACGTTTGCCGTGTCAATAGCCAAATTGGCCTGAGCACGCATTTTTGAAAGGATTATATCGTCTGTACGAGGCTCAATACCGCCCGTATCGATGAGCATTACCGTTCTGCCCGACCATTCGGTGTCACCGTAGATACGGTCACGCGTTACGCCGGGGGTGTCATCGACTATTGCGAGGCGCTTGCCTATAAGTTTATTGAAAAGAGTAGATTTGCCGACGTTGGGGCAACCTACCACCGCAATAACGGGTTTTGCCATTTAATCACCTCTTCTTTTATTCACAGAGCGCGTCAATAAGGCCGTAGCCATCCGAGGATACTACCCTAACCTTAACTCCGAGCGCTTTTTCGAGTTCTTCAACCGTTACGTCGTCAAGGAATTTATCATTTTCGTGGCGCAGCATAACGTCGGGAATAAGTAATTCGTCCCCAAGGTCTTTTCCCGACAGTTGACCTATTATATCTCCGCCGGTTATAAGACCCGCTACCGTTATGTTGTGACCGAAAAAGTCATTTTCCACACAAAAAACCTTACATTTAAGATTATGCCATTTTTGCTCGGCCGTGTCAACAATATTCCGTATAAGCGGATATGCACTGACACCGGTCACCGTGCTTATATTTCGCGGAGAAGCCGGCGGAGCGCAAGTATCGATTGCATCACGCGAATCGGCAAGCATTAATGCCCACATACCTACGCCGTTTTCAAGCTGTAAAAAATCTCCGTAATAGTCGCATTCAGGGATAGGCCTATCGGCTAAAAGGAAAAACTCATCGGCCGCAAAAACCCGTCCCGTATCGCGGTATTTATCCATTATATCGAGCACTGCAGCGGCGGTTTCCTTTTCGAATTTTTCGAGTTTCGGCAGACCGTCGCGATGCTTGGAAAGACCGACGGGAACGGCCGCTATGCTCTGCACCGAGGGCATTGCAATAAGGTCGTCAATCGAGCGTATAAGCTCTTCCCCATCGTTGTAGCCGGGGCAAAGCACAAGCTGGCAGTTCATAGCGATGCCTGCCTCGTCAAAACGCTTCATTATCGACAATACCTCGCCCGCGTGAGGGTTTTTCATCATTTTAACACGCAGTTCGGGGTTGGTTGTATGCACCGAGACGTTTACGGGGCTTATATGCATTTTTATAATGCGGTCAACCTCATGCTCGGAGATGTTTGTGAGGGTTATGTAGTTGCCGAAAAGGAAGGAAAGTCGCGAATCATCATCCTTAAAATAAAGCGTATCACGCATACCACCGGGCAGTTGGTCGATAAAGCAGAAAATGCACTTGTTTTTACAAGAGCGCTGCTTATCCATCAAATAGGTATCAAAAAGCAGACCTATCTCATCGCCTTCACGCTTTTTGACGGTCTTTTCCTTTTCCTTGCCCTTAGAATTTATGAACTTTATCGTGATTTTTTCGTCTGATTGGTAAAAGCGGTAATCGAGCACATCCAAAATTTCGTTTCCGTTTAAGGATATGAGTGTATCGCCGCTTTTAAGTCCCGCTTTTTGCGCAGGAGAATGCTTTTCAACCGATTTTATTATTACTGCCATAAAACCCCCGAAATTTCAAAAAAATAGGGGAGGAATTATTGTTCCTCCCCTACTCAAGCTTTAATTAGTCTTCTACCTGAACTACCTGACGGTCGCCGTAATAGCCGCAAGCCTTGCAAAGTCTGTGCGGTCTCTTATACTCGCCGCAGCGTGAGCACTTTACGAGAGCCGGAGCCTCAAGCTTCCATACGTTAGAACGTCTTTTATCTCTTCTGGTCTTAGAAGTCTTTCTCTTCGGTACTGCCATTTAATTCTCCCCCTTAACGTGGTTTTAATTATCATTCAATAGTTGAGCCAAAGCCTCAAGCCGTGGGTCGTGAGAGACGGAATTACATCCGCATTTACCCTCGTTGAGGTCCTTTCCGCACGTAGCGCAAACGCCTTTACAGTCCTCCCTGCAGAGGTGCTTCATCGGAAGATTAAGCACAACCTCGTCGGTGCAGAGCTCGGTAACGTCGAGCTGCATATTGGGGATTTCTATAATTTCGTCGCTTTCGCGGTCGGCCAGCCGGGACACGAGCACACGCTGGGTGTGAACCTCATGGTGCTTTACGGTTTCCTTGCCGCAACGGTCGCACGGTGCGGTGAACTCCACACTGCAGGAAAGATCTGCGGTTACGATACCTGCACGATTAAAAACCTTTCCCTTTACGGAAACGGGCTTTTTTATCGGACAAATACCGAAAAAATCCATATCATGCATGTCCAGCTCAAAGTCGACGGGAAGACTTGCTCCATCTGATATAAAAACTGATTTTAAATCAAGAATCACAGTCCCACCTCATTTGTCACACCGACTATTATATATGCGCGCGAATGGTTTGTCAAGGTTTTTTATTTTTAAAGTTCAAGAAAAAACGGCGGAGTTTACCGCCGTTTTTTGGGTAATATGTTAGATTTTCTCTGCTACTTCGTAAACAGCCGCAGGAAGGTCGCTCTCATCACAGGAAACGGTGAAGATAAACTCTACTTCATTCTGCTTGGAAAGCTCCTCAACGCGAGCGAGGAATGCTGCAAGCTCATCGTAGTTGCGGGTGCCGATGCGAAGGGTTGCATCGCCGAAGATGTGGGTAACGTCGTGGTTGCCCGAGCAGATTCCGCAAAGAAGAGCGTAATACTCGCCGTAGCCGGAGATATTGTAGTTGTTTACGTCGATAAGACGTGCCTTATGACTTATGCTAAAGGTCAGGGTATCGCCCTTTTCAACACATACAACGTTGCCCTTTGATTCGGCTGCAGTTGTATTTACGAGGTCGATGAGTTTCTTGGTCTTACCCGAGCCTTTGTTTCCGATAATAAGTTTTACCATAATTGTCAACTCCTTTTATATTAAACCGCCACCGGGCGGTAGTCTACCGAGAAAGTCGAGCTTCAAGCTCTGCTTTTTCTGCTTCGTATCCGGGCTTGCCTAAAAGTGCGAACATATTTTTCTTATATGCTTCCACACCGGGCTGGTCGAACGGATTTACGCCCAGCATATAACCCGAGATAGCACAAGCCTTTTCGAAGAAGTAGATGAGGCGGCCAAGGTCTTCCTCATTTGCGGCATCCATCTCAATAACGAGATTGGGAACGCCGCCGTCGGTATGAGCCAGTACCGTACCCTCGAAAGCCTTGCGGTTTACGAAGGACATCGGCTTGCCCGAAAGGAAGTTAAGACCGTCACCGTTTGATTCTTCTTCTTTTATTATAACATCTTCTCCGCCATCGTCAATAGTAACTACGGTTTCGAATAAAATTCTTTTTCCGTCCTGAATATATTGGCCCATGGAATGAAGGTCGGTCGAGAAGGTTACGGATGCGGGGAAAATGCCCTTATTATCCTTGCCTTCGCTCTCGCCGTAGAGCTGTTTAAACCACTCGGCCATCATTGTAAAACGAGGCTCGTAGCTTACAAGCAGCTCGATTTCCTTGCCCTTGCGGTAAAGCGCGTTACGAACTGCGGCGTAACGGTGGCAGTCGTTCTCTGCAAGGTTTTTGTTCATATACTCCTCACGAGCAGCTGCGGCGCCTGCCATTAAAGCGTCAATATCGGCACCGCAAACGGCTATCGGCAGAAGGCCGACAGCGGTAAGCACCGAGAAACGGCCGCCTACGTCATCCGGAATTACAAAGCACTCGTAGCCGTTTTCGTCGGCTAACTGCTTTAAGGTTCCGCGAGCCTTATCGGTCGTACAGTAGATGCGGCGAGCCGCCTCTTCCTTGCCGTAGCGAGTTTCAAGCAGTTCGCGAAGAACGCGGAAAGCCACTGCAGGCTCGGTTGTAGTTCCCGATTTTGAAATAATATTTACCGAAACACGCTTGCCCTCACAGAGCTTTAGGATATCTGCAAGCGCACTGCCCGAGATAGAATTACCTGCGAAATAGATTTCGGGGGTATTCTTGGGAAGCGAATTGTAATAAGGTGACTTTAAGAATTCGATTGCTGCGCGTGCGCCGAGGTAGGAACCGCCGATTCCTATAACTATAAGAATATCGGTATCGTCACAGATGCGCTTAGCGGCAGCCTTGATGCGTGTAAATTCTTCCTTATCGTAGTTTACGGGAAGATCGACCCAGCCGAGAAAATCGTTTCCGAGCCCCGTGCCGGAGTGAAGTGCGTCATGCGCTAAGGCAACCTGAGTGCTAAGACCTGCGATATCATTATCGCGCAAAAAATCTTTTGCATACTTTTCTGTAAAACGAATAGCCATTTAACCACCCTTTCTTTTAAACTATTCTACTATATTTTTATAAATATTTCAACTGAAATAATTTAATTTCACACCCAGTTTTTTATTTTTTTATCAAAAAGACACAATTCCACGTATGAGCCAGCCGTAAACCGTAAGAATACTTCTTTTTTTGACCTTTTCCGCCGCTTTTATCGGTATGGCGCCAACCTCCTCACCGTCGACCGACACCATTATTTTGCCCACCGTATCGCCTTTATTTACGGGAGCCTTAAGCGTATCCTCCAAAAATACCTGACGGGTAACCTCGGGAGAACCCTTGCGGCACAATACCGAAAGCGTTTCCTCTGCTTCTACCTTGGCACTGCTGCGTTCGCCTCCCTTTATTTTAACAAAGGTATTTTCCTCAAGTTCGGACTCTATTTCAAGAAATGAATAGTTGGCAAATCCGAAATCGAGCATTGCCCTAGCTGCGGCAAAACGGGCGTTGCTGTCGTCCCCGTTCATAACTACCGCTATAAGGGTCATTCCGTCACGCTCGGCCGCAGCAGAAAGGCAGTAGCCTGCTTTGCTTGTCGTGCCGGTTTTGAGCCCTATACAGCCATCGTAAAAGCGCACCAGTTTATTGGTGTTCACAAGCTGACTTTCGCCTCCGCGCAAGGTATCCATCCAGACGGTGGAATACTTTGTAATAAGCCGATGTTTTATGAGTTCGCAGGACATAACAGCAACGTCGTAGGCGGTGGTTACGTGACCGTCGGCATCAAGACCGGTACAGTTGAGGAAGTGCGTTCCGGTCATTGAAAGCTGCTCTGCGCGCTCGTTCATAAGCTCGACAAAGGCCTGCTCACTGCCCGAAATCGCCTCGCCGAGCGCCACCGTGGCATCGTTTGCTGAGGCAATAACGACGGCTTTGAGGAGCTCGTCGACCGTCATTTTTTCACCCGGCTCGAGCCAAATTTGCGAGCCTCCCATACTGCAGGCGTGCTCTCCGGCGGTAATTTCGGTTTCTAAGGTAAGCTTTCCCTCCTCGATCGCCTCCATCACAAGCAAAAGCGACATTATTTTGGTGATTGAAGCCGGCGCCAATTGAACGTCACTATCCTTTTCATACAGCACGGTGCCCGTTTTGGGCTCTATGAGTACGGCACTTGCCGCGCCTATATCCAAATTGCCGTCCAAAAGCGTCATCGCAGGCGCCGCCACACCGTCAAACAGGTCGTCACTATAGTATTCCGTGGCTATTTTTTGCTCGGCCGCCCCTACGGTTGCCGCACTTGCAAAAAGGCACAGCACGGCGGTTAATATTATTATGAACTTTTTCATTGTTGCACCCCCATATTCTCAATAAAATTACTATGCCTTAAGCATTTCTTTAATGCGGGCGGGTTAAAAATACGGTTATTTTTCGTATTTCAATCATATACTAAATCTGTAAAAAACGCCCATTTTACGGGCAGTTGTTAACACTTGCGGGTTAAAATCTACATTTTGCATAAGCGTTTTGTCAAAAAATGTAAAATTTCGACATTTTTCTATAGGTTACAAAATTGTAACAGTTTTTGAACGCGGTTGATTTTTGTGTATTTTTCACAAAATCATAAGGCCTTTTTGGGTTGACAAAAACGAAAATTGCCGATATAATCTCGGGTGCATTGTTTTTAACCGGTATACTGCGTGATATGCAGAGCGTCCTTTTGGGGCGTTTTACCTATTATAAATTATAAAGGGGAAATTCAATGATAGAAAAATTAAAGTCCGGCTTTCAGAAGCTTTGGACCAGGTCTTCGGGCAGAAAACGCGCCCTTATAGCCCTGTCCCTCGCCTCTGTGCTGCTGTTTTCGGTGCTTGCCCTTTCGGTTAACACCGTTTCGGTAACCGCTGACGGACAGAGGGTGGTCACCTTAAAGACCATGCTTTCCGACACAGACAGTATACTTGAGCTGGCAAACATCTCGTACGGCGATGACGACCTCGTTACAACGAAGGAACAGTTCGGCAAGATGGATATAGCTGTGAAGTACTCCTTCCCCGTTTATATCACTCTCGGCAAGAACACCACCACCGTTACGACCACCGGTGCCACCGTTGGTGAACTTTTGGACATGGCTAACATTATGGTTAGCGAAAACGACATTGTTAACTACGATCTGGACACCAAAATCAGCGCTACCACCTATATAGACGTTATTGATATCGACTATATTACCGAAACCTATACAAAACGTATCTACTACCAGGCCAAAACCGTTAAGGACAAGAATCTTCCCGAGGGTCGCCGTATTGAAACCGGCGGTATCGAGGGTACCAAGCAGGTAACCTGCAAGAAGACTATTGTAAACGGTGTTGTAACCGAGGAGCAGATAATTGACGAGGTTGTTCTTACCGAGGCGGTCGATAAGGTTATTACCATCGGCACCAAGAAGGTTGCTGACCCTGTAAAGGACAGCGTAACCGCAGGTACTGTAACCAAACCTCCCAAAGTTCCAAACAATGCAGTAACCGATTCTTCAAAGGTTAAGTCGGTTTCGGTACTCAAGCCCTCCAGTCCCATTCCGCTTGATTCTAACGGTAACCCCGTTAACTACACCAAGCGACTTACGGTTCAGGCTACCGCCTACCTTGCAAAGGGTACCTGTGCAACGGGTGTTTCCTGTAAGCCGGGATGTATTGCGGTTAATCCCAACTACATTCCCTACGGAACAAAGATGTATATTAAATCGAGCGACGGTAAGTACGTTTACGGCTACGCTATTGCGGCTGATACGGGCGGATTTATCCGCACCAAGCCGACCAACGTTGACCTCGCGTTCCCGACCAACGCCGCTTGCCTCAATTTCGGCAGACGAAACGTTGAAATTTATATCTTGGAGTAATAAAAAAGACCGTTCATCACATGATGGACGGTCTTTTTTTGTATGCTGCGCAATATAATTATATGTATATACATATATATGTACCCCTAAAATCAAGACGTAAATATTATGTTAACCACGCAAAAACGGCTTGAAACCGCAGTTTTATGGGCATTTGCAAAAAACAACACAAAATCAACCTTGAAAGTTGTAAAATAATTATAAAAAAACTTGACTTTTATAGCCATTTTATAGTATTATTATTCTGTAAGATTATCCTGCGAGGAGTATTCCCCGAGCACCCCTCCGCGCAGAGAATTAAAAAGAGGTGTTTACATGAAAAAAGTTCTCAGCATTGCACTGTCGGTAATGCTCATCCTGAGTGCCCTTTCGGTACTTATGATTTTACCGGCAACTGCAACAACAGAGATACCTGAAGAACCGGTTAACCTCATCGTTAACGGCGACTTCAAGGGTATCGACACTGATGGCGACGGCGTTGTAGACAAGGACGTTTACGATGCAGACGATGCTGCCACCAGCACCTACCCCGGCGAAATCATTGCGGCACGTCCCGCAGGCTGGCGCGTAAACAGCGACGTTTACAGCAACGCTAAACTCGCTTACGCTTCCGCACTTTCGCCCAAGGGTTACATTACCACAGCAGACAACATAATGGGCACCATCAACCAGGGCGCAGCTATGATGCAGGACATCAAGCTTGAGGCCGGCAAGACCTACGTTGTTTCCGGTAGACTCGGCTATCGTCCGACCACCACCGACACAACCGCACAGACTGCCTGGAAAATGATCCTCGGAATCGATGCCAAGACCGGCGTTGAAACCCCCAGCAACACTAACGCTGATTACGACAAGTTCGGCGTTGTTGAAACCTGGTCCTACAGCGCAATCGATCCTGCTGCTGAAACCGTTTACTACGGCGCAGGCGACATGGTTGACCGCAGCTTCACCTTCTCGGCTGACGAATTCATCGCAGCTAACGGTTTGGTTGCAGGCGAAGACGGCAAATATAACGCTCGTCTTGTAATCTACAACTATACTTGGGGCGGCTCGTTCAGCGGTCTCGTTGACCAGATTGCTATGTATGAGGTTGGCGGCACCGTTACTGCAGAGGCCGGCGGTATGGTTAATACCGACGTTGCTTATGCAGACTGCTACACCACTTTAGTTGCTACTCCCTTCTACGGCAACACCTTCGCAGGTTGGTATAAGGGCGAAGAGCTCGTTTCCACCGACACTACCATTAAGGTTGTTGCTGACGGCGACTACACCGCAAAGTTCAACGTTTACAACCAGGTTGTTGACGGCAGCTTTGAATCGGGCACTACCGCAGGTCAGGATTATCTCAACGCTAACAAGACTGTATCTAATGCAGGTCACGGCGTTATTATTGACAACCCGACCAGCAGCAAGACCATCCACGGCGACAAGGTATTTAAGCTTAATCCGGCTACCACCGCTAACACCAACGCTGACCTTGTTACCATCCCCTTCACCGTTAAGAAGAATACCCGCTATGTATTCCACCTTTCCTACTACTCGGTAGACGTCAACCAGCCCGCTTACGTAGGTCTCCACGCTAAGAAGACCTTTACCAACGGCTGGACCCGTTCCGCTGTTGTTTCCAACGTTACCTACCACTGGGAGCCCGAAGGTGTAACCAACCTTGGTGCCTGGTCGGTATTCGGCGGCTACGGCAGCACCTACCAGATGATGCGTGACCAGACTCATGCTTCCGTTAACGCAGGCGCTAACAAGTGGGTTGACTACTGGTGCACCTTCGAGACTACTGAGGATGCTTCCATCTTCGCAGACGGTGAGGACACCGCAGAGATGTTCTTCCTCATGGGTATTGCTAACTCTCAAACTAACACCTATTACTTCGATAACATCAGCATCACCGAGGCAGGCGCTACTGCTAACACCGCTATAAGCGCTGTTGCAAGCGGCGACGGTAATGTTGCAGCTGCAATGCCCTACACTCCCGATGCTGTTTGCTACGTTGCAAACGGCAACGCTAAGGTTGGCTCCGTTTCTACCGCAGTTGACGGCACTACCGCTTACTCGCAGGTAGCAGTTACCACCTACACCGCAACCGCTAACAGCGGTTCTGAGTTCGTTGGTTGGTACGATGCACAGGGCAATCTCGTTTCTACTAACGCAACCGAGACCTTCTACGCTGAAGGCACCTATACCGCTAAGTTCGCTGTTGCTCCCTATGCAACCGACGGTGGTATCATCGTTAAGAATCAGGACGGCACTTACACTGCAAAGGCTTACTACGGCAACAAGTTCAACGGTTGGTATGATATAAACGATGCTCTCGTTTCCACCGATGCTACCTACGCCGCAACCGCAGGCATGTATGCTTCCTTCACCGAGTACAACAAGATTGTTGACGGTGGCTTCGACTTCGGCGATCACGACGTTTTCGTTCAGAACGCTGCTTACAGCGCAACCGTTAAGACTGAAGAGAACGGCAACAACTATCTCCAGATGGTTTCTACTATCACCGGAAGCAACGCATTCTATGCATTCCAGTGGCAGTTCGAGCTCGAAAAGGGCAAGAAATACGTAATTTCCTACGATCACAGAGTTCCGATGGATGCAGAAGGCAACTACCTCTCTTCCGAGGGCTCCAGCTATCGTAATATGTTCGTTTACAACAAGAGCGGCACATTCGGCAACCGCACATATGAGTGGAACCGTATTGCTTTCGCAGACAGCTATTCCGTTAACAGCGGTACCAGCAATACCTACGTTGGCGACTTCAATCCCCTGCCCTCCGGCGGTACCGACGACTATCCGCGCGAAGGCTCCACCTCGTTCGCAGGTGCATACCAGAACGCACCCACCGATTGGGTTCACAGAACTATAGTTATCGACACCACCACCTGGACCCTCCAGGATGGCACTACCGACCTCGGCGATGAGGCTCTGTTCGGTATGACCTTTGGTAACAATAACGCAGGTACTTTCGCTCTCGACATCGATAACATCGTTGTTTCCGAGGTTGTAAACGAAGGCGCTGTTCACTACACTGACGGCAACATTGGTACCGGTAACATCGGCCCTGCTGCTTCTACCGCAGTTATCCCGATGACCTACACCGCAACCGTTAGAGAACCCGGCTACAAGTTCACAGGTTGGACCGATGCAGAGGGTCAGGTTGTTTCCACCGCTAACCCCTATTCTACCTTCGAAAGCGCTGAGCTTACCGCTAACTTCGAGCTTGATAAGCTTGACGTAACAGAAGGCGAAAACGGCGGCTTCGAGGACACTTCTGTAGTTCCCGAGCAGCTCGTTGATTTAAACAGCGGCGCTTCTGCTGAATTTGCAGGCTACGCTGAGGCTGATAAGGCTCTTAAGGGCTTCGACGACACTATGGGCAGCAACTTCCTTAAGGTAACTGCTAACCCCGATGGTGGACACGTAGACGTTGCATTCCCCGTTGACCTTGCTACAGGCAACAAGTATCTTGCACACGCTAAGTTCCGTGTTCTTTCTCTCCCCGATACCGTTAACGATGAGGCTCTTGCAACCTCTTCTCGCTTTGATGCACGTATCGACAGTGCCGCTGCTTCTTGGACAGGAGCTCCCGAAGGTCTTACCTATAAGGTAACCGGTACCAACAGCTACGGCACCGTACTCTCCTCCTTCAGCACCGACGGTTCTCTCTACTGGAACTGGAACGAGGTTGAAGACAGCTACGTTGACCTTTACTGGGTAATCGATGCAACCGCTCTTACCGCTGATACCACCGCTTATATTAACGTTGGTCTCCGCAACGGCGGCGAATTCGCAATCGATAGCTTCAGCATCATCAATCAGGCTGACCTCGCTCCCAAGATGGAGGGCGCTCTGCTTGATACCGACGGCAGCACTGTTTACTACGTAACCAGCGTTGACCTCCCGGCATACGTTTCGATGAACTGCGTAACCACTCATATGATTGCTAAGTACTTCATCGACACCAAGTATCCGGAGCGTGCATACGACTTCGACTTCGAGATTGATGAGGCAGGTTTCGCTTCTATGCGCGCTGACGAAGAAAGCAACCACCTTGTTCTCGGCGAAGACGGCAAGGCTATGAAGAAGGGTAACTTCTACACAACCTATGAAGGCTTCGATGCTATGAATCCCACCGCACGTGTTCTTGCACGTACTGAGATTTCCATCTCCGATAACTATGGTAACTCCTTAGATATCGTACTCGGCACCCAGAACACCGATGCTTCCAAGGCAATTGACAACGGTGTTTACAGCCGCTCGCTCACTCAGATGAAGCGTCTTACCGCTAAGGCTCTCATCGAGGGTGACCACGCCGCTCTTGCAGCCGAAATGATCACCCCTATCGATGGTAAGGCACTTTGGAACTGCAATATCGACGAGGTTTGGGCATTCGTTCTTGCAGCTAATGCACAGTAATTAAAGGAGGATTGAGATTAATGAGAAGTTTATACAATGCTCCTGAAGCTGAGATCCTTGAGATCAAGCTGGTTTCCGACATCTGCGGACCCAGCCAGGGCGATCTGACCGACGTTCCGGACGACTTCATCGACGAAGACGGCGACGAGATCTAACTTTTATAAAACTTCCCCTGTGGCGAAAGCCACGGGGGATTTTTTGTTTTTAAGGCGATAACAGCAAAAAATCAAAGATATGTAAAAAATGCAAAAAAATTGTTGCTTTAGGAGCATTATTATGATATAATATTCCCGATAAGTACGGCATCGTGAGTTTGTTGAGTGATGATTATCGTCTTTATGCTTTCATCTCTCACGGGTGCCGTTTATTTTTTTATTAGGGAGTGTTTATTTTTGAAAAAAAGTTTGAGCATCGTTCTCGCGCTACTCATAGTGTTCTCCTGCTTTTCGGTTGTGTTCACAGGTGTAACCGCATTTGCGGCCTCAGGTGAAAATCACACCGTTGCTACCTCGGTTGAGGTGCAGGACGGACTCTACGGCGGTACTGTTCTTACCGAGGCTAACCAGACGGTGGCCTTCGGCGACAGCGCTACCGTAACAGCCGAGCCTTACTACGGTAATGGCTTCTTAGGCTGGTACGAAGGCACAACTAAGGTTTCTGATAAACTTAGCTACACCTTCGTTGTTGAGGGTGACAGAACCCTCAAGGCCAAGTTCGATATCCGAAACTTAATTGAAAACGGTGATATGGAAACCGTTTCAACCCAGCAAAGCATTATTAATACATACAACTCCAACCCCTCTTACAGCACTGCTAATAGGGGTACTGCCGCTATTGGCGAAACCGACGAGCTGACGAACTGCTCGGCGGATTTCGGTAGTTATGCTCTTAAGCTGACTCCTGCCGCCTCCACCACGGCAGCATCGAAGAAGAAATCTTTACTTTGCATTCCCGTCACAGTTACGAAAAACCAAGATTATATTTGGCGCTTCTCATACCGTTTTTCGGACACTCTGTCTACTGCGTTCAATGCCAGCACACACAGCATTCGTTTTGCTCTTAACAGCTCGGTTTCCGACTGGAGCAACGCTTCGAGCGCAGTTAAGTGGACTATGAACTCCCATCCCGAGGGAACCGAGGTTGGCTCGGCAGCATGGACCAACACCTACGCTTGGGGCGGCGGCTCTGCCTTTACCGCTGAAGTAATCGGAGATAACGGCCGTACCGTAAAGGGAAAATGGCAGGACTTTTACGTTTTGTTTAACCCCGGCGAGGATGCAAAAATCTTTGCAAACGGCGACACGGGAACTATTTATCTGATGCTTGGAAACTATCATCAGTCCTGCGTTGATACACTTTATATTGATAACATGTCGGTCAGCAAGGCTGTTGCCAATGACAGAAGCGATGTTTCGGTTTCTGGCAACGGCACAGTAACCATGCAGGATTATCGCCAAGGCGAGGATTATTACGTTTACACCTCCTATGCCCGCGGCAATGCTAACAGCTACACCGGCAGAGACACATCTAAGGTTTACTATCCCTCGATATATGAGCGTTTTACGGCCAAGGCCGCAGACGGCTCTGTTTTCGACGGTTGGTACGATGGAAACAACCTCGTATCCAAAGGTATTACCACTCCCCTTTTAATGACCGGAAAAGATTATACCGCTAAGTTTGTATCGAGAGTTTATTCCTCGGACGGCGGCTTTATAAGCAAAAACTCCGACGGTACGCATACCGCAACCGCATTTTACGGAAACCGTTTCTTAGGTTGGTTCGACAGCGCTGACAGCAATGCGACGCTCGTTACGACCGATGCAACGGCCGACACAAACAACACATCAGCCTGCTACGCAAAATTCACCACAGATAACCAGATTTTCGACGGTAATTTTGAAAGCGGCTGCACCTCCACCGTCGACACCTACAAGGCATATCCGCATTATTCGTCGCTGCCGAAGATGTCAGGTTATGATATCATTAACAACCCCATCGGCGGCGGTGCTGAATTCGGCGACAAGGTTTTAATGGTTACCCCCTATTCCGTAACCGACGTCGGCAAGCCGAAAAACCTTATGAACATCCCCGTTGAGGTAGAGGCAGGCAAGCAGTATATTTGGAAGTTCTCCTATACATATCTCGCCGTTTATGATGCCTCGAAGCATTATCTTACCTTCTCGGTTGATAAGTTCAACACCGATGCAAAGCCCATAGGCTGGGGCTTCACCGCTCCCTACTCATTCCATTCGCAGCTTTCCTCCTACCGTAGCGACCGCGATACGGATATTCTTGATAACGTTGACGATTATCCGTATGCCTGGGGCAAGGCAACCTCCGGCGAATACAGCAACAACAAAAACTCCTCGGGTGCCGGCGAGTGGGTTGATTTCTACATTGTTTTCACCCCCGAAGCCAGCGGCACGTATTTCTTAACGCTCGGAACCATTAACGCAATGACCGACCCCGTTGTGTTTGATAATATGTCGTTTACGCAGGTGGCCGACGCAAGCACCGTTCCCACCGTCAGTGTGGGAGAAAACGGTACCGTTGAGTCTTCGCTTGCCGGTGACGTCGCATTTGAGGCCACCGCTGCAAAGGGCACTGCAAAGCCCTTCGAATCGAGCATTGACGCGACAAAACCGCTCTATCCCGTTATGCAATACACCTATTTGGCATCAGCCGATATGGGTTATGCCTTTGACGGTTGGTATAAAGACGGAAACCGTGTTTCGACCGACCCCGTACTGTCGCTTGCATATAACGACGGTGGCAACTACACCGCAAAATTCATTAGCGACCCCAATAAATACTCTGTTTCGGCGGTTGTTGAAGACGAACCGACCTTTGGCGGTTACATAACCGGTGACAAGGCCTTTAACGAACTGCCTTCGGGTGCAAAAATCACCCTTTCTGCCGCTCCTTACCACGGAAACTCCTTCGTAGGCTGGTATGACGGCAATACCCTCGTATCAAACGAGGAAACCTTTGAGTATACCGTTTTGAAAAACGCTGAACTTACAGCCAAGTTTGAGTGTAACAACCTAATCGCCGACTCGAGTTATGAAAACGCAGAGGTGGCGACAAGCGTTGTGGGCAGCGATAAGGAATGGTCCTCTGCTGCAGATGCCTACGGTAATGTCGTTAATATTGCGGCCAAGACCGGAAAAAACAGCATTAATATCAGCGCCGCAGGCAAGGATATTAAGCATACAAATATAGCCGTTTCGGCAGGCAAAACATATCATCTTGCCTTCAACTGGATGGTATCTAACACCGGTGACGGCTACGGCCTTGAATACGTAAAGGTTTATAACGCGGCTGATAACGCTCTTATCAAGGAGTATACAACCTTCACCGCCGCTACCGGCGACTGGCAGAAGTTCTATGCTAACGTAAACACCGGCTCTGCCACCAGCGTTTATTTCGTTTTGAAATATTCGGGCTCGGGCTCGACGGTTTATATCGATGACGTC
Source organism: Clostridia bacterium (assembly GCA_017513245.1). Lineage (GTDB taxonomy): Bacteria > Bacillota > Clostridia > Oscillospirales > Acutalibacteraceae > SIG589. The sequence continues at coordinate 3,812 of JAFXGK010000018.1, read as the reverse complement.
GTTCTCTACGACACCGCTTCTGCACCCTTCGTTATAAATGCAGAAATGGAAATGGACGGCATATATCCCGGTTACTTGCTCGGTGATGCCGTGAATTATGTTTCCTTTGGACAGAATGCAACCGTTTCGGTTAAGCCCTATATGGCTAATAAATTCCTTGGCTGGTATAAGGACGGCGCATTGGTTTCGGCCAACGAAAGCTACACCTTCCCCGCCGCTGAGTTTACAACACTTGTTGCAAAATTTGAGATTAATAACCTCATTCCCGACTCGGGATTTGAAAACTCCCACGCTGAAGAAAGCCTGAGCGATTTGGGATTGTGGCAGGTTAGCGAATCCAACAAGCAACTTTGGGGCTTTGATATGTGGTATGATTCAACGGCCAACGGCCCCTTTGTCGGCAACAAGGGTGACGGCGCAGGCCTATTTGATATCAACGCATACGACGGTCACTCGATTATTCGAGCAACCCACAGAAATAATTTTATGAGCACCACGCTCACCGGCCTTAAGGCGAACACAAACTACGTATTCACCTATTATTGGCAAATTCAAAATCTTTCGTCTAATGCTTATCTCTCAGCCACAACCCTTACGGGTGTGCAGTCGGGCGAGGAGCTTGGCGCAGGCCGCGGAGTAGGAATCGGTGCAGCCGCTTCAACCGCATGGCAGAAGGTTACAATTCCCTTCTTTACGGGCCAGAACACCGAGGTTAAGCTTGCAATTAAATATCAGGCAGGCTCGGGCGATTTCTATATGGATAATATGGCCCTCTACGAATCGGATTATATTACCCTGGTTGCCGGCGAAGGCGGCTCCATCAACACCACCTTTAACGGCGGTGTCAGCGGTCCTGCACAGAGGGGCGAACAAATAACCCTTACGGCTATACCCGATTCGGGATATGAATTCGTAGGCTGGTATGATTATACCGATTCCTCAAAGGTGTTCGGTCGCAACACAACCTATACCTTCGAGGCAAACGGCGCAGTTGCTATTGCGGCTTACTTCAAGCCGATCGGATCTGACGAAGATCCCATCAACTACTTCGTTGACGGTGACTTTGAAAACAACTGCCTCATTCCGCCTACCTTTGACCACAAGAGTTCGGGAACCGATTGGTGCACCTATGGCATTACCTCGGCGGCAGGAAATATAACTGCATACAGCGGTGAGAATTTCCTTCGTCTTAATGCTCATTCGCGCTCTACCAACTTCCTGATTTCCAACCTTGAACCCTTCACAACCTATACAGTTTCTTTGGTTTATAACGTTCCCGAATACTATAAATTAGCGGCGGTTTCCGTTTTCCAGCGCCGCCGTGAATATGAACGCCGTGAGAACTCTACGAAGGGCGAAACCTATTGGGTAAGCCCCTCCAGAACCTCGAGCGCAAGCGACCGTGTTGGTCCTAACTGCCTCGGTTTTGCGGCCGTTGAGGACTTTGACTCTTATGATAAATGGGTCCCGCTGGAGTTCACTTTTACAACCAAAAACAGAACCGAAGCCTACCTGATGTTCAATACGTCAAGATCGGCAGGAAGCGGTCTGCTCTCGATCGACGACGTTAAGATCGTTAAAACTTCGAGCGGCTACACCGATTCGGTTGTTGACGGTGATTTCGAGAAAAACAGCGGTGACGATGGCTGGATGGGTTCCTTCTCCACCGCCACGGACGGCAACAACACCTTTGGTGTTATCAACAACAGCGAAATCGAAAACAAGATAAATCTCGATCGCTATAAAAGCTACACCATTTCTTTCAAGGCTAAGTCTCCGTCGGGCGCTACACTCCGCTACGGAATCACTCGCGGCGGTTTTGATTCGCTCTATACCGGTGACGTAATAAACGCCTTTACAGGCTCCTCTCACGGAAGCGCTGTTTTAGAGAACGAATGGAAAGAATATTCCTTTGGCATAAGCTCAACCGACGTGCTTCAGTACAGCCTCTTCCTCTCATCTGACGGCGAGGTTATGATTGATGACGTAAAGCTTTGTGAACCCGATGGTAATATCTCGGTTCATAAGCTGGCCTTTGAGGCCTTTGAGGGCAACTCGATACGGATATCGATGATGCAAAAAGCAGGCGCCGCACTCTCAAGAGGCAGCAAGAACTGGCAGTCCGATAATTCTCTTAACACCAAGTTCTTCGAACTGTATTCTGCGCAATCGGGCGATGCAAACGTTCATAGCGGTGAGGGCTCGCTCGTTATGAGACACGACCCGATAACCGCGCTTACCAGCGCCGAGCAGAGCAACTTTGAGGCCAGCGGACACCCGCTGACCCAGAGCTTCACCCGTTTCCAGGTTCGTCCGGGAAAGGTTTATGAAGTTTCTTACTGGGCAAAGGCCGATGTTGCGGGCAGTGAATACTCGAGCATGGTTGTTCAATTGGACGAAAACTGGTATTGGTATGACGATGAGCAGACCGTTACACTTGCAAATACCGAATGGACGCAGATTAAGCATTACGTTGTTGCCGACGATAGTGTTGTAACAGGCTCGGAAACTCTGTATCTCAGTGTTAACAGCCTGGGCGACAAGACAAAAGGCGACATCTACTTTGACGATGTTGAGATTGTTGAAAGTTCGAGTTCGATAATCGATACCGCTACTTCCCTTCTCTACACTCAGGACATATCTCAGAACTATATTGAAAACTATAGTTTTGAGAAAGAAGGCGGCTATCTCGGCGCCTACGCGAAAGCAGCAACCGATGCTGTTTACGGTGACAAGATAGGTTCCTTTAAGGCGGGCGACCGCGTTATTATCCCCGTTGATTCAAGGGTTGATTACAACCAGGAATGGGCCAGCAAATATACCCTTGCCGCATCGCTTCGCGGTGATGCCTCGGCGCAGGGTGGCATCTACATTTCGACCGACAGCAAAGGTGATAATCGCCTTTGCGCCATCGGAACCGAGAATATTGTTTCGCTTTCTCCGAATACCGACGGTAAGTGGAAGCGCAGCGGTTTCACCTTTGCGGATAACAGACTCACAAGGGTTTACCTCGTAATTGAATGTACGGCCGGAAGTTTTGACGTTGATTATATTCAGCTTTTCAACGCAAACCACGGCTACAAGGACGTTCAGTATGACCATACCGTTGTTACCTTCGACCCGAACGACGAATCAAACTTTGTCGATCCCGAGAGCGGTAGCCTCGGTAACTATATCTCAGGCACCATAGCAGGACTGCCGAGCGGCTCGAAACTTTTACTCAAGGGCGATAAAGATTACACTATAAGCATTGCCGACGACGGCACCTATCAGCAGACTAACATCGCCAACGGAACGTACCGGCTTTTCCTGTCGGCATCCGATTGCGACAAGCTGACCCTTTGGGGCGATATCACACTGAATGATGGAGAATACTCCGGCCTTGCATGCTATCGTCTGGGCGGTTCTGTTGTTCAAATAACCGGTCAGGGTGTTCGCAACGGTATTGTTAAGATTGTTGACGATGATACCGAATGGGCATACCTCACCGCTACCGATGCAAACGGTGAGTACACCGCTTACATCCTCGACTGCAGCTGGTTCGTTGAAGGCACTACCAAAGACGCTGCCGTACTCGAATCCTATGACGTAACTCTTGAACAGTTTAATTCCGGCGCTGCTACCATCTCGGTAGCAGCCCTGGAAACCACTGAGAGCGGCAATATCGCTATTCCGATCATCTGCGTTGCAGTTATGATCCTTGCTACCGCCGCACTTGTTTTAACCCGTAAGAAAGGAGTGAGCATGTAATGGAAAACAAAACTAAAAAGCGCATACTTGCTATAGTTGCAGCCGTTCTTGCTGTTGTAATT
>JAFXGK010000017.1 GCA_017513245.1 Clostridia bacterium | reverse complement strand
TAACTCCTTAGGTATCGTACTCGGCACACAGAATACCGATGCCGATAAGGCAATCGATAAGGGCGTATACAGCCGCTCGCTCACCCAGATGAAGCGTCTTACCGCAAAGGCATATATCTCCGCTTCCGAAGAATATGCAAACCTCGCAGCCGAGATGATTACCCCCGTTGCAGGCAAGGCTCTCTGGAACTGCAACATCGAAGAGGTTTGGGCTTTCGTTCTCGCAGCCGCAAACTACTAAATCAATCCCCTTAAACAAACCCCCACGGTGAAAACCGTGGGGTGTTTTTTGTGCTATAAGTTGACTTTTATATATAATAATGATATTATTAATGTGTATATATGTGTCACACGGCTTTGTGTGCACCGATGCTAAAATAGGAGTGTTTTTTATGAAGAAAATTCTAAGCATTTCTTTGGCTGTTGTAATGCTCGTAAGTGCCCTTTCGGTACTTATGATTCTGCCCGCAGCAGCAACAGGTCCCGTAAACCTCATCACTAACGGTGACGGTTCTATGGGATATTGGTCTGATAACGGTTTTGAAACCGCAGCCCACGGAACCGACGATTGGGGTATGATCGTAGCAGGCAACCCCTATGCTTGGCGTACCGCAGGCTACAATGCCAATACTATGGCCGCATACAGCAATGCGGATTTCTATTGGCATAACACAGGCGTTTTTAAAGCCGGTCACCCCAACACAACGGGTGCGCCCTCCATGCGTGTAAACAAATGGAATCAGACTATGCAGGATATCAAAATCCAGCCCGGAAAGGCCTATACCGTAACGTTGGACGCAACCTTTATTCCGGTAGCAAATACCGCAAACCAGACTGCATGGTTTGACGTTGCCATCGTAAACAAAGCAGGTCAGTTCGTTGACGCTGTAACAAACAAGTTCACAGCAGTAACCGGCAAGACCTATGACCTTTGTGACTCGGGTGACGAGGTGTATCAGTCCCTTTACGTTAATACCGCAACCGAAGGTTATCCGACCTTTACATACGGTGACGCTACATATTGGGATTTTGGCGACTTTAAGGAATATTCCTTTACCTTCGCTGCCGATAGCGTAATTGCCGATTACGCTCTTACCGACGCAGACGGCGACGGTTATTACGACGTAACTTTAGCACTTCAGAACAATTCCGGTCTCGTTCTGGTTTTTGATAACGTTACAGTTTATGAAGTAGCCTCTATTATAAGTGGTGAGGGCGGATATGTTGAAGGCGATACAGATGCCGCAACGGGTGACTCCTTCGAGGTAACTGCAAAGCCCTACTACGGCAACACCTTTGCAGGCTGGTACGATGAGGACGGCCTTGTTTCCACCTCGCTTACCTATAAGGGTGTTTTATCCAAAACCCTTACTGCAAAATTCAACGTCTACAACCAGATAGTTGACGGTAGTTTTGAAGCAAATAACGGCGACGCCGCCTCTTATTTCAATTCGAAAACCCCCGTTACCAACAGCGGCAAGAACACGGTTGTAAACGTTCCCGCAGGCAGCAGCGCTCTCCATGGCGCAAAGGCTCTCTATGCTGCTCCTGCCACCGCTCTCAATACTAACTGTGACCTTATCTCCATGCCCGTAACGGTTGAGAAGAATAAGCGTTACGTTATGCATCTCTCGTATTATTCCGTAGGAACCGCACAGGCAGGCTATATCGGCCTTCACGCCGATAAGTCCTTCACCAACGGCTGGACCGCAGGAACAAACATCCCTGCCTACACCTACCACTGGGAGGCCGAAGGCGTAACAAATAAGGCCGCTTGGACTGTTGACGGCGGCGTTACCGAGGGAACAACCTATACCATCGTTCGCAAACAGACCCACGCTACCGTAGGTTCGGGAGCCGACAAGTGGATAGATTTGTGGCTTGTTTTCGACGTAGGTGAGGAAACCACCATTTTCGATGCCGATTCCAACACAGCATCAATGCAGATTCTTTTCGGTCTCGGAAATTCCGCAACCAATACCTACTATATCGATAACGTAAGCTTCTGCGAAGCAACCGCAACCGCATACGATAAAATAACCGTATCGGCAGGGGAGAACGGAAGCGTTACCGCCGCAACCGGCAGTTATGCTCCCGATTCGGTATACTATGCCGACCTTGCAGGCGGTAAGAGCGGCTCTGCCGCAACAGCAGTAGACGGTTCTGTACGCTATGCAAATATGCATGCAGTCAGCACCTACACCGCAACCGCCGAAAACGGCTTTGTGTTTGACGGTTGGTACGACCAAAACGATAACCTCGTTTCCACTAACGCAACCGAATCCTTCTACATCGAAGGCAGTTACACCGCAAAGTTCGTAGAAGGTAGCATTTGTGACGACGGCGGCTACATTGTAGAAAACGGCGACGGCACCGTAACCGCCAAGGCATATTACGGCAATGTATTCCTCGGCTGGTATCAGGACGACGTATTAAAGTCCACCAACCCGACCTCTGAGGCATCGCTTCGCTACGTTGCAAAATTCGATTATAACAACCAGATTATCGACGGTGACTTTACCGTTGGCGACGGTATTACGGTATGGACCGAAAATAAGCTTAGCGCTATGAACTTTGCAGCGGCTGCCGGTAAGGACGATTCTACAGGTATGAACGCCAAGACCTATAGCGACGCTATGATGTCGGCTAAGTACCCCGTAACCGTTAAGAAGGATACTACCTACGTAATGTCCTACAATATGAAGATAAACTCCTACGAGGCAACCGGCACTGCAGTACCTGTTTACTGTATGATGGTAGCGGGCAGCACCAGCGGCGCCAACACCTGGGGCAACTGGCCCACTCTCGGCTGGTACAGCATTGTTATCCGTTCCTCCGAGGACCACAGTAAGTTCATTAAATACGAAAAATTCAATTCTATAGAGAACTATCAGATGCGAATTGCCGATATCGTAAACGCCTGCGGCAACGGTTGGCTCGACGTTTTCGTTGAATTCAACACCGGTAGCGATACCACCACTGCGTCCGACGGAAATATGTTCGAAGATTCCGACACCGCAACCTTCTATATGGCAATGGGCACCAACAAGAGCAAGACTGATATCGATTACGATAACATCAGCTTTGGCGAGAAGAAGACCGTTCCCTACGAGGGCAAGGAAAACGTTCGCGTTGATGCTTTAGGCGTTCAGCCCGTTACAAACGGCCTTGAATATAGCTTTAAGTTGCTTCACGCCGACGATGTTGAACTTACCTCCGTTAAATACGGCGGTCAGGATATTACTGCAGTAAACGGCGTTTATACCGTAACCCTCGCAGAGGGCGCTGCAATTTCGGTTACTGCATCCAACGATGCAGACTATCCCGAAAAGGGCAAGGACTTTGACGGTAACTCGCTCGATGCCTGGGATATCCCGCTTTACAACATCCCCGTTTGGGAAGGCAACACAGTATATCAGGAAAACGTTCTCTTCTATCCGGGACGCGATGGCGCAAAGCTTCTCTATCCCATTGACGAGGTAATTTCCGTTCGCTCTTACGACCTTGAAACATACTATGTTAAGGGTGTCGATTTCGACATCCTTGACGGCAAGTTTGTATTACTCGAGGGCACCTCGATTCCCGTATTCCGTACCAAGCCTCTCTTAACCGAAGAGGATGAGGAATATTCGAGCAGCAGCAGTAAAACCTCCGACACCGAGGGCGTTAAGGTTGCAAGATATTGGGAATACGATACCTGTAACTATGCGCTTTCCATTACCTATACCCACAGCAAGGTATGGGAGGACGGCTATCAGAAGACCGCTCAGAACTCGCTTACCTCACAGCTTACTTCGGTTATGAATAAGCTCGAAAACGGGGAAGACGTTCACGTAGTATTCTACGGTGACTCTATGACCAGTGGTATGAGCGCCAGTGGCGGACTCTATCAGGTTTACGATACCACTAATTCGGGCACCACTATTCCTTACGGCTGGTGGCTGCCGCCCTTCACCCCCAACTGGATGACTCTGTTCATCGAGGGACTGAAGGATATCTATCCCGACGCCAATATCACTTGGGAAAACCTCTCTCTCGGCGGTCAGACTGCCGACTGGGGCGCCAAGAACATCGAAGCACGCTACAAGCTGCTCGATAAGGAACCCGACCTCTTCCTCATCGGCTACGGCATTAACGATGACGGTAAGGGCACGGTAACCAAGGATGCATTCAAGGCAAGCACCGCGCAGATTATCGATTTCATCAAAGCAACCAAGAGCGATACTTCGATTCTTCTTTACGGCGGTAACGCTGTAAATGATGCCATCTCGGTCTACGAGCAGGCAACAGAAAAGCTCTTTGCCGATGCTTTAATGGAGCTTGGTGAGGAGTACGATGACGTAGCTGCAACCAGCCTTACCGATATCTATCTTGATATCGCCAAGAGTAAGGAGCCTGCCGACTATATGGCAGACCTCGGAGTTCACGCAAACGACTTCGGTTGCCGCATCTATGCGCAGACAATGCTCTCTGCTATGACCCCCGCACCCTCGGTACCCGGCGAATTTGAGCCCGGCTCTAACGTAAGCGACGTTGTAACTGCAGGTACGGGCGTTACGGCCGTAACCGACAGCTACACCGCTGAAGATAAGCTCGTAAACGGCTACGATGAGGCCACCATGGGCGACGGCTACTTAAAGGTAACCGCAAATCCCAACACCGCTTACCTTGACGTCGGCTTCCCCGTAGAGCTCGTTAAGGGTAATAAGTACCTCGCACACTTCAAGCTTCGCGTTCTCTCCACCACCGGAGAGGCTCGTTTCGACGTTCGTATGGATACAGCGGCGGCTTCTTGGGCAGGAATTCCCGAAGGCCTTACCGGTAAAACCTATGCAAGCTTTGCATACGGCAAGGTATTTGCAGGCAAGGGCGAAGACGCAGCCTTATTCGGCAACTGGGAAACTCAGGGCTATTCCGCACAGGGTTACGTTGATTTCTATATGGTAATTGATGCAACCAACGTTGAAACCCAGACCGCATATGTTAACGTTGGTCTTCGCAACGGCGGTGAATTCGCAGTAGATAACTTCACCTTCGTAAATCAGGCAGACCTCGCTCCCACAATGGTAGGCGCTCAGCTTGATACCGACGGCAGCACTGCTTACTACGTAACCAATGTTGACCTTCCGGCATACGTTTCGATGAACTGCGTAACCACCCATATGATTGCTAAGTACTTCATCGACGAGAAGTATACGGACCGTGCATACGACTTCGACTTCAAACTTAAGGAAGCAGGCTTCGCATCCATGCGTGCCGACGAAGAAAGCCGCGTACTCTTAGGTCAGGACGGCAAGGTTATGAGAAGCGGAAACTTCTACACAACCTACGAAGGCTTCGCAAATATGAATCCCACCGCGCGTGTACTGGCCCGTACCGAGATAACCCTCTCTGATAATTACGGTAACTCTTTAGGTATCGTACTCGGCACGAATAATACCGATGCCGATAAGGCAATCGATAAGGGCGTATACAGCCGCTCGCTTACTCAGATGAAGCGTCTTACCGCAAAGGCTCTCATTGAGGGTGACTACGCTGATCTTGCAGCTGAGATGATTACCCCCGTTGCGGGCAAGGCCCTTTGGAACTGCAACATCGATGAAGTTTGGGCTTTTGTTCTCGAAGCAGATAAGCGTTCTAAACAGTAAAAAAGGAGGATAGAGAATATGAGAAACTTATACAAGTCTCCCGAAGCAGATATCCTCGAAATCAAACTGGTCTCCGATATCTGCGGACCCAGTCAGGGCGATATCACCGATGTTCCGGAAGATTATGAAGATCCGGACGGCGACGAGATCTAACCCCTAACCAAAAAAATCCCCCTACGGCCTAAAACCGTAGGGGATTTTTTATATGTAATATTGACTTTTTTACAAAAAAATGATAAACTAACTACGACTATATAATGCGAAAGATTTTTCATTTATATAGGAAGATAAAAAAGGAGTGTTTTTTATGAGAAAAATCCTCAGCATTTCCCTGGCTGTTGTAATGCTCATAAGTGTACTTTCGGTACTTATGATTCTGCCTGCAACAGCAATCGAAACCGCTACGGGACCTGTTAACCTCATAGTTAACGGCGACGCAAACGGTGTCGATACAGACGGCGACGGCGAGCTAGATAAACAAATCTACACTGCTGACGATGCCGCCGCAAGCACCTACACAGGCGAGTTCGATAAGGGCGCACCGGTAGGCTGGCGTGACCTCAACGAAACCTATGCAAACGCAAAGAACTTCTATCCGCACACCTTCGGCCACGTTCCCAGCGGATACTACAGCAATTATTCTAAAACTCTCGTTTTAGGTCTTAACCAGGGTCAGACCCTCGTTCAGGACATTGTTTTAGAGGCCGGCAAATCCTATAAGGTTTCTGCCAAGATTGCTGCTAACGTAATTAACGTTGATACCCAAACCGGCAAGGTTGTTAACATGTTCATTGACGGCAAGTCCGGAATGACCGCCGCAACCGCACCCAAGAATGTTGATTGGCTTGCAACCAAGACCTTCACCTTCGAGGCAACCGGCTATGATTACGACGCTGACGGTGTAACCGTAACCAAGACCTACTATTCCGCAGGTGACTTTACCGATCACAGTTTCACCTTTAACGCTGACGAGTGGGCAACCGCTAACGGCGTTACCGCAGTAGATGGTAAGTATAGCGCTCGTCTTGTTTTCCAGAGCACCGTTTACGGCAATGCTTACACCATGTACGATGACGTTACCATGTACGAGGTAGCAACACTTGAGGCAGCCGACGGCGGCTATATCAAGGGCGCAACCGATTGTCTCGTAGGCGAGAATATCGTTTCCGCGGCTATTCCTTACTATGGCAACACCTTCGCAGGCTGGTACGATGCAAAGGGCAACCTCGTTTCTACCGATCCCTTCATCAACGGCACCGTAGCTCAGTCGCTTACCGCCAAATTCAACAGTTATAACGTTGTAACCGACGGTAACTTCGAGTCCGGCACCGGTGCAGGCGAAACCTTCATCAACGCCGAAAGTCACTGCGCCAACGGTGGTAAAAACGTTGTTATCGAAAACCCCACCGGCAGTGCTGCACAGGGCAAGTACGTTTTAAAGGCCAACCCTGCAACCGCCGCTAACACCAACTGCGATCTTATTACAATTCCCTTTACCGCAAAGAAGAATACCCAGTACGTAATGCACCTTTCTTACTATGCGGTTGACACTGCACAGACCGGCTATGTAGGACTTCATTCCAGAAACTCCTTCACCAACGGCTGGACCAAGGGCACCTTCGTTCCTGATTACACCTATCACTGGGAAGTAGCAGGCATTACCAACAAAGCGGCTTGGACCGTTTGCGGTGGTGTAAACGGCAACTACGGTATGATGCGTGACCAGGTTCATGCAACCGTTGGTTCGGGCGCTAACAAGTGGATTGATTTCTGGGTAACCTTCAATCCTGCCGAGAGCGCTACAGTATTTGCTGACGGCGAAGACACCGCAGAGATGTTCTTCCTCTTCGGTCTTGACAACTCCAACACCAATACATACTATGTTGATAACATCAGCATAACCGAGGCAAAGGAAACCGCCAATACCGCCATCAATGCAGTAGCAGGTGCAAACGGTAAGGTTGCCGTTGCCGATGCATTCGTTCCCGATTCGGTTTACTATGCAGAAACCGGCGGTAAGAAGGTAGGTTCTGCCGCAAACGCACTTGACGGCACCGTTCGTTACTCTCAGGTTGCAGCATACACCTATACCGCAACCCCCAACGACGGTTATAAGTTCGTTGGTTGGTACGATGCTAACGATCAGTTAGTATCCGCCGATAAGACCGCAACCTTCTATGCAGAGGGTACCTATACCGCTAAGTTTGCAGAAACCCCCGTTTATAAGGTTAATGCATCCGTCGACGTTGTTGACGGCATCTACGGCGGTTACTTAACCGGCGACACTTCCTTCACAGTACCCGAGGGTGAGAGCATTACCGTTACCGCAAACACCTACGTTGGCAACACCTTCGACGGTTGGTACGACGGTGATACAAAGCTTTCTTCCAACCCCGTATTTACCTACACTCCCGATAAGGCAACCGATTTAGTTGCCAAGTACAATATAAACAACCGCTGGCCTGATTCCGGCTATGAGAATACTCCCTTAAATGCAGGACTTCTTCTCGATAAGGCTCTGGGCGGCGACACCACCTATGCAAAGTGGTACTCTCATCAGGTATCCCGCTGGTGGAGCGGTAAGGTTACCGACGTAAAGGTAGCCGAAGGCTCGCATGCTGCAGCTATTACACACCGTAACAACACTCTTGATCACGATGTAACCGTTGAAAAGAATACCGATTACGTATTCTCCTTCGATTGGCAGATTCAGTCTGCTACTAACGGTACCGGCGTTTCCTTCTTAAAGAGCGTATGCGTTTACAGCGAAGACGGTACCTATCTTGCTACTCAGGACTTCGGAACTGAATACAGTGCCGATTTCCAGAACTCCAAGGTTGTATTTAACTCCGGCGATAACGAAAAGGTTACCGTTGCTATCCTTTACTATGCAGGCAGCGGCGCTATCTATCTTGATAACCTCTGCGTAGCTCCCGGTTCCCTCGGCAGCGAATTCGTTACCATCACCTACGATAGCGGCTATGCCGATATCGGTTCCTTCACCGAGTGGGCTCCCGTTGACGGCGAGTACACCATTCGCGGTATGGAATATCTTCCCGTTGGTAAGGTGTTCCAGGGTTGGACAGACGGCAATAACACCTATGCCGCTAAGTCTACCGTAGTTGCAGGCGCAAGCCTCAACCTCACCGCAACCTACAAGGATTTTGAATCCGCAGCATTCTCTGATACTTCTTCCTATAACCCCGAAGATTATGACTATTCCTTCATCGTTCTCCCCGATGAGCAGAACGTTGCAGCCTACTATCCGACCTACTACTCTGAGATTACCCAGTGGATTGTAGACAATAAGGAAACCTATAACATTCAGGGCGTTATGTCGGTTGGTGACGTTACCAACTCGGCAATCTATAATGAATGGTCTGTTGCATACGATGCATATAAGCTCCTCGAGGATGCAGGCATTCCGTTCGTTATGGCTCCCGGTAACCACGACTATGACGGTGGTACCAGCAAGGGCGCTTACGATCCCGTTGTTGAGCGTAAGGTAACCTATTTCGATCTGTTCTTCAATAAGGACACCATCGATTACACCAACTACACCACCTGTGAAGAGGTAACGGGCGATTCTCTTGTAAACGCCTACTACACAGTAGAAACTGCTGATGGTCCTTACCTCATTATGGCTCTTGAAATCTTCCCGCGTGACAGTGTTCTCGCATGGGCAAGCGAGGTTCTTGAGGCACATTCCGACCACAAGGCTATCGTAGTAACCCACGCACACTTAAATTCCGAAGGTCAGTTTATGGAGGATACCGCCTCCGGTAAGGATTACTATCCGCTTAACAACCGTGAGGATTCTAACGGTTCGCAGGAAGTTTGGGATGAGTTTGTTTCTCAGCATGAGAATCTTCTCTTCTACATCTGCGGTCACTCCTCTAATGATTTAACCCTCGACCTTCCCATGGAAGGCGTACACGGCAACACCGTTCACCAGCTCCTTATCGACTCTCAGGATGCCGATAAGAACTACGAAGGCGTTGGTAACGTTGTTATCATGGGCTTCAAGGATGGCGGCGAGATTGCCGGCTTCACCACCTATGCAACCCTTCAGGATAAGTACTTCTTCAAGGAACATAACGAGTTCGAAATCGACTTTACTCCCACACCCGCAGAACCCACCGTACCGGGCGAGTTCGAAGAGGGTGAGGACATCAGCGACCTCGTATCTGTAGGCAGCGGCTCCGCAGCCACCACCGACAGCTACACCGCTGAAGATAAGCTCGTAAACGGCTACGATGAGACCACCATGGGCGACGGCTACTTAAAGGTAACCGCTAACGGCACCAATGCCGGCTATCTCGACGTTGGCTTCCCCGTAGAGCTCGTTAAGGGTGAAAAGTATCTCGCACACTTCAAGCTCCGCGTACTCTCCATACTTGGTACCGATCGTTTCGACGTTCGCATTGATACCAAGGCAGCATCTTGGTCCGGTTGCCCCGAAGGCCTTGCAGGCAAGGTTTACGCAAGCTTCAGCTATGGCAGCCTCTACAGCCGTGCCCAAACCCCCGAAATCTTCGGCGGTTGGAATTCCCAGGGCTATAACAGCAAGGGCTACGTTGATTTCTATATGGTTCTCGACGCAACCGATCTCGCAGCCGAAACCCAGACCG
>JAFXGK010000039.1 GCA_017513245.1 Clostridia bacterium | reverse complement strand
GCCAGTCGCCGACTGCGTTAATCGAGTTCCACCGGCGCAGGTTTTCTTCCGCGTTGTAAGTTTCGCCGCCGAGATTGAGCGCGTCAAATTCGGCGTAGGTCATGCCGAAATTTTTGCAAGCGGTCGTTGCCGCTAACCAGTCATCGCCGCGCAATCTGCGAATCGGTACACAATCAATCATTTTGCCGAATCGGTATTCGTCATAATCGCGTGAGTTTTCGTAACGAGTTTTCGGTTGGTCGGTCGGCTTTGAAACTTGCGCGGCTTGCTTAGGTGTAGCGGCTTGAAATTGTTCACGAATCATATCAAGCAGGAGTTCTAAAGTTCTGTCGGCTTCTTTGCTTGCAGGAATTTTATCACAAGCAGGAATAAAATCACTGTCGAAAAAAAATTTGTCACCAGTGAGCAAACAGTATCTGCCTGCCGATAAGTAGAAAATTTCTAATTTAGCGTCATTATTTTTATCAAACCAAAGAATGCCTTTGCCTTCCGAGTTTGTGATTTTTCCGAATTTACCAGGTGTCGGCTTCAACAAAACATGAAAACCGCGCTTGCTGATTGAATATTCAATGTAACAACCGGTCTTGAAAAGATAGCGAAGGATATCGGCAACCTCTTCATTCATTCCGCCGTCGCCGATAACGTGGTCGAAGTCAAGCAGGCAGTAATCGTCGCCGACGCCGTGCCCACAACAATCAAAGCCAGCGACGCCGCTAATTTCATCATAGCGTCTTTGGTTTTCAGGATTGCTCCATGCCTTTGTGAGCGGTCGCTTATCTGCACCGACGAGAAACCAGCGCGGCTGTTCAAGCAATTCTTGGGGCATTGAGCCGAAATTTTGTTTCATGAAAATCATTCCTTCCTAGCCAAACTGTGCCGAGTGTGATACAATTTGGCTGATTAAATCGTTCGTTTGTCGCCGCTGATTGTGACGGCGATATTTTTTTGCGCCGTGTCCGCCGCGCTGATTTTTTCAGCAAACGCGGCGGAACTATCGACGCGTGAGAGAGTTACCTTTTAATTGTCGGTCGGCTGTTCGTCATCGTTTGCTTGTTCGAGGTCGTCAAGCCAAGCTTCCACTTGTTCAATCGTTAGCGGCATAGCGAAGTAAAGAAAAGCCAAGTGAGGATTTTTTGAGCCGTCATAAACACGATACATTTCGTCACCAAAACTTTTAGCTTTGCGAAGAATAAAGCCGTGTTTTCTTGCGCGGTAGCGGAGTTGGTTAATCGTCATTAGAATAACTTCCTTTCTTTTACAAAAGAATTTCGTTCACCATTGAAACCAGTTCGAGGTAACACGTGCTCAAATCGAGTTTGAGCATGTGCAAAGTGTGAAGGCGTTCGAAGTCAGGATTTTTAATCGCGGCGTCTTCGGCAAGCTTGATTTTTTCGAGTAAGTTACAAATGCGGTTAATTTTGTCGCGGAGTAAATCACCGTCGTGCCGAGAAAGATAGCCGCCGTATTTGTTATCCTTTATCAAATGCATGGGCATGTGTGTCGTCTCCTTCCTGCCGCTAAATTTTCAACCGTGCTTGCCAGTGAGTGAGGTCGGTGCTATAATTTAAACGCAGTCATTGAAAAATGGTTGTCTCAAGGCGGTTGGTCTAATCCGGTGCGGCTTATGTTTTGTTAGGCAATGAAATTATAAACCGTCACAGGGTTTTAATCAATCGCTTTGAGTTTTTTCGAAAAATTTTGCGCAAGCCAAGTTCCGATTGGCTTGCGCGTGAGAGCCTACGCGGCTTATTTTTTTTGTGCCGCCGCGAGGTCGTCTTTCAATTTCAATGTGGCGTTTTCTTTTTCGAGGTCGGCGATTATTCTTTCATACATGCTTGCAAGTGTGTGAAAGTTATGCATCGCGGTAAGTGCCGCGTGTTCGTCGTCGAATTGAAAGGCGCAAGAGCCTATCGGCGTTGATATGGAAACTTCCGCCACACAATCCTCAAGGAATCCTTCGCGGTCATTTTCAAAGCGGAGAATCATTTTTTTCACCTCCTTAAAACGGCATGTCGACGACGTACTTTAAATAGCCGCATTTATCGAGCTCTGCCCAGCGGCAAGAAAAGTACTCGTCACCGTATCTGTCGCGCTTAAGAGACGCCAAATCTGATTGAATAAAATCAATTAAATCCGGCGTTTCAACGCAGGCGACGGTCGGCGAGTTTTCTTCGTCGACGTAAATCGAAAAAATGAATTGCGGCATTAAGTCGCCGTACATTTGGGCTTGCCACAGCTTCTGCCACTCGGTCTTTACGCCGTTAGCTTTCCGACTGCGGACTGTAAAAGCACGAGCCGCGCAATTTTCTTTCTTATCGAAACGAACGCGCCACGCGACAGGAACGACGCCATCGGTCGCCGTGAGCAAAAAGCCGTCGATTGCGTGTTTCTGGTCAAGCTGTTGTTCAAAAACGTTTTTGTGGTCTTCGAGTGTAACGAGGCTTGCGTCGAACGAGTGTTCGATTAAGTTTTTCGCTAAGCTGAATGCGCGACGCGAGCGTCCCATATCCTCTTTAATTTTTTTCGTCATGATTATTCCTCCTTAAGCAACAAATTTTCTGCGTCAACGGCGAAGGCCTCCGAAATCTTGGATATTGTCTTGATACTTGCTTCCGCGTCATCGTGAACGAGCCGACGCGCCGTTATGAAGTTCAAACCGCAACGGTCGGCGAATTCTTTAATCGTCAAGCCGCGTTTGAGTAAGAGAGCGCGGACTTGCTTTGAATCAACTTTGAACATGCTATCACCTCCTTATTGAATGTTTTGCCAATAAAATTGGCATGCTGATTATAATCTTTTCTTTTGGATTCGTCAACAGTTTTTTTAAAAAAAAAATAGGCGTCATGCCTATTTTATATTTTCTTTATATTTTAAAAATTATAAACCTAAAAACCAGTCGGCGGAGCATTGAAAAAATTTGGCAAATTTAATCAGCACGCTGATAGTTGGTTCGATTACTCCTGTCTCGTACCCCCCATATGTGGAACGCTTCATGCCGAGTTGTGCCGCCATTTGCGCTTGCGTCAACTTCCTGCCGCGCCGTAACATCTTGAGCTTTTCTTTGAAGGTATTTTTGGCAATGCGGCGGTCGCTTGCGTCTATTTCATCAAGCAAGCCTTCAATGCCGCGTTTCATATCAATCATTAGTTGGTTGACATTTTCATATTGATTTTTCAATTTATCGGCGCGAAGTATCTTCGATTGAATTTGTGAAATTGTTTCGCCGTCAGCGGTTGCTATTTGTGTTGCCGCCGCCATTTTCCATTTCTTCAATCTCATCAAATGGTTTATGATTCGTCTATGGAGCCGGTCGACGTGGCTTAGTGCAACTGCAGGAAGTGCCCTTGCTTCTTGCGGATAAAGTTCGTCGTGATTGAGCTTGCGCCATTTTTCAAAATCAAAGATTCGTGTAGCGTCGAAGTTACGGAGAGCGAAGGCGTCATGCGTTTTCATTTGAGCCTCCTCCTTCATCGAGGGCAATCTGCGAGGCGGTCTCGTCGACGTTCTTTTTCGGCTTCCGTATTCTCTTCGCGGTCGGCTTTTCTTTTGCCTCGTCAAAAGGCGTTACAATTTCAGTATTTGCCAGTGCGCGATATTTTTCAAGGTGTGAGCGATTGCGTTCAACAAGTTGCTCAACGAGCGGCAAGAGCAAAGATTTTACGTCCTTCCGATTGAAGGCGCGAGCCAGTTCCTCAACTTCCTGCTTGAGTTCTTCCGTGCAAGGAATTTGCAAGGTAGGAAGTCGCGAAGGTGCCTTTGATTTTGTTTTTGTTGATTTTGCCATAATTTTGTCCTCCTGTAATACAGTAATGTAAAATTTATATATCGCGGTAGTTGTGCCGCGCGGTGATACCGAATCAGCAAGCCATACCGCCGAAGAGTGTATCGGCAACCGTCAACTCGGCGCGGCGATTTTCAAGGTCAACGTCGTGCAAGTAGGCTAGCGTCACATTGATATTGGAATGCCGCAACATTGAAGAAACTTCGCGAAGGTCTACGCCGGCTTTAATCGCGCAAGTTGCCGCGAAATGCCTTGTGCTATGTGCCGAGTGCCTCTTATCGTTGACGCCGATTTTTTTCAAGGTCGCCTTAATCATTTTGCCGATTGATTGCGCCGAGAGGCGGACGCCGTATTTTGAATTGTTGCGGCTTGTGCTTGCAAAAAGCGGTTCGTCATCGGAGGCAACGCCGCGAGCGTCAAGGTAGGTGTAAATCATTTCCGCCACATGCCTTGAAACTTTAACCGTCTGGTCTTTGCAGTCATGCCCTTTGCCTTGAACGTCAAGGATAAAATAGCCGTTCGATTCGTGAAGGTCGCTAACATCGGCGCGTTCAACTTCGACGGTGCGCAAGCCGCATTGCAAGCACAGCGCGATAATTGCGCGGTTCCTCAAGCTGATAACGTCATTGCCCTTGATAGCAGTGAGTAATGCTTTTGCCTGTTCGGTCGTCAAAGCTTCGCGCTTGTGCGTCGTCGTCTTTTTGATTCTTGCTTTCACATCGGCGGCAACGTTCGGAAAAATTTCCTTCCTGCCAGTCCATGCGAAGAAACCTTTTGCAACGGTCAAATAAAGTTTTTGAGTGCTATCGCTTTTCTTTTCGGCTTTCAGTGAGTTTACAAACGCCGTGATTGCCTCTTCGGTCGGTACACTGATTGAATTTGCCGCGAAGAATTTAAACAAGCGGCGGAGTGCATTACGGTATGTGCGAATGCTATTTGCGCTGATAACACGGCTTGCAAGGAATTTCTCAATGATTGTATCGCCGTATTCACTGATTACTACTGCCGCCGTATTTTCTACTTTCGTTAATGCCGTCATTTTATATTACTTCCTTTCTTGTATTACCGTATTACTATCTTGAATCAGTTTTTCACATTATAAAGGATTAAATTACGGTTGTCAACATTTTTTATAATTTTACATTACCGTATTACAAAAATTTTTAGGTTCCGAGTTTCCGAAATAAATTAATTCCGAAAGAAAACAATTCTGTAACTTAGGAATATCATCTTTCGGAATTATGATACTACAGCAAACGGTTATTATCGGTAATTTATTATTTTTATAATACGAGCGGTTACAATAATCTAGGCGGCAGGTATTATATCACGTGCAGTATTATTGCAAATTGTATATTATTTGAAATAATTCAACTCTGTATTACGGAAATAAAAACGCTCCAGAATCGCCTACAATGCACGCTTGAAGGTCGGTTGGTATGAAACTATGCACCTGCCAAAATCGCCTGTAAGCCGCCTTTGTTTGACTAATTGCTTTGACTTTGACTTTTAAGCCGTCACATTATTGTTTTGAGTTTCATTTTGATAAAGCCGTTCGAGCGTCGAAATAAAAAGATTGCTTGCGTCGCTTGCCTCTTGCTTATCGAACGCGCCCGCCACTTTCAAAAGCATTTCTGCCGCGCGGAGCCGGTCTTTAACTGCCGCCGTGTATTTGTGCCGTTCAATGACGCTACAGCCCTTGCCGACGAGCCGCGCCATCAGTTGTTCGTCTTGAACTTCGCCGCGAACGACGCTTGAAAGAAATTCTTGCAGTTCGGTAGCCGTCAAAATTTTTTCGTTTTCCATCATGTTTCTCCTCTCTTCGATTGCGGAATTAATTTCAACATTTCGCAACAATTTTGAGCCTTGATACCTTGCCGAGTGTGCCGAGTATCCTGCACGCCTCGCCGCTTCGGTCGCCGACGCCGTGAGCAAATACTCATTCACAAATTTTTTTTGTTTTTCCGTCAACATTCTCCTGCT
Organism: Clostridia bacterium; assembly: GCA_017513245.1. GTDB lineage: Bacteria > Bacillota > Clostridia > Oscillospirales > Acutalibacteraceae > SIG589. Next base: position 2,118 of record JAFXGK010000039.1, on the reverse strand, counting down.
TCCTCCTGCTTCTTTTTTGTTATAGTATACGTCACACTATACCATTTTATGCCATTTACATAAATGCTTGAAAATAAAATTTAATTTTTTTAATAGGTTTTTAATAGCTAAAATCCGCGTCGTGACGCGGAAAATTAACAGAATTAAAAAATTAAAATCCTACAGAAATATAGAGGCGCATGTGATTTTCTTCTCATTGATTTTCATTTTCAAGTTACAGAAAAAAGATAGGTAGAAATTTAATTTTTTAATGATTTTAAACTGAAAAGCCGCCTGCTTAGTGCAAGCGGCTGAAGGTCTATCATTCGGCGAGTTTAACGCCGTTGAAAATATTGGCGTTTAGCTTGCCTTTCGTGTATTCCGCGCCGAGAGCTTCAAGTTTCTTTCTCAAGAGGTCGAACAGTTCTTTTTTCTTGAGGCGTCGAGTTTCGGCAGGATAGGCGGCGCAAATTTTTTCTTCGAGCGTCTTGCGAGGTATCGAGCCGCCGTCACCGAAAATCAACTGTTCGTCTGCGAAGTCGGAAACAAAATCGTTTTCGGCGAGGTAGTTGTCCTTCGCAAGCTTCATGTCGGTTGATTCGAGCAAGCCGCTTTTGTAAAACTGTATCGATTCTTGAACGAGGATTTTTAGGAGAGCGGCGCGATTCTCATCGGTCGCCAATTTTTTTGGTAGGAGTGAATCTGCCCGGTCGCCTGTGAAAGTTTCAGAAAATTCAACGTTATTGATTCGGCGTTTCATTCCGCCGTCGTCAACGTCGAATTGCGGCAGGTAGTTGCCGTTGAGAATCAGTTTTGAGCGGAGCTGTATCGTTTCCAAATTACAGTGCAAGAATCTTGCGCGTGCGGTCGCGTCGCCTGTAATCGTCTTGAACAATTCGGAGTTCAACCTTACACCGCGCGGCAGTTCGTCGACGATAGCTAGTCGAACATCGCCGCCGAGTGAGGCAAGTGCAGGCGTCGCCGCGTTTGCGTCAAGCGGTCGGTTCGATTGAATTAGTGAGAGTGACGGCAATTTAAGCGAGTAGGTGTTGAAAACTTTAAGCAACAGGTCAATAATTGTACTTTTTCCATTTGCGCCGGAGCCGCGCCAAAATTCCGAAACGTGAAAGGATTTATCACCGGTGAGGCAAAAGCCGAGATACCTCAAAACTGCCGCGCAAGTCTCATCATCAGGCAACACTTGGCTAAAAAAATTTTCCACAAAGCTTGAGTCAACTTGTGTATCGAACACGGCAGAAATTTGATTGGTCGGCAGAAAATCTTTGCATGATTCGTAAAGCTTTCCGCTTTCGAGGTCGATGACGCCGTTTAAGACGTTCAACAAATTGGTGTGCCGGTTTAAATCCTCTGCTGTTATCCGAATTGATTCAGCGCTTTTGAGAATTTCAATCGCGGCTGATATACTTCGCGCCGAACGCAATTTGTTTCCGATTGCAACCTGCCGATTGTGTTCCTTGACGATTTCACCGAGTCGCTCAAGTACAGGTCGGTGCGCGGCAAGGTCAACAACCTTTCCTGCGCCACTAATTTTTTCTTGCGGCTTCAAGCCGTATTCAGTGCCTTTTTTGCCGAACGTCTTGACGATTTCGAAACCGTCAAGAGTTTTCGGAATTTGAATTGCATGGGCTAAAATTGTATCGGAAAGGCGGCGAACGTGCGGATATACGGCGTCTTTGCGGTCGTAGCGTTTCCACACCGAGCCGCCGAGTTCGTTGCGTTCGAGTACATACCAGGTGCCGTCGTCTTTGTGAAATTTCACCTCGTCATGAAACATAAACGCGAGGCGGTCGGCATTGTCGGTATCGGAGCCGCCGCCGCTCAAGAGAAATTGTAAATCCTCGTCGTTCAACTTGTCGCGGTCACCTTTTGCTGTTGCCCGCTTCGCGGGCAACGTCGAAGGATTTAACCGCCGCCATTCTTTCAGTGTATCGGCTTCCGAGTAGCCGAATTGTTTTGCCAGATTGTGCAAGGTGCCGAGCCAGTCGCCGACTGCGTTAATCGAGTTCCACCGGCGCAGGTTTTCTTCCGCGTTGTAAGTTTCGCCGCCGAGATTGAGCGCGTCAAATTCGGCGTAGGTCATGCCGAAATTTTTGCAAGCGGTCGTTGCCGCTAACCAGT
>JAFXGK010000016.1 GCA_017513245.1 Clostridia bacterium | reverse complement strand
TAACTCCTTAGGTATCGTACTCGGCACACAGAATACCGATGCCGATAAGGCAATCGATAAGGGCGTATACAGCCGCTCGCTCACCCAGATGAAGCGTCTTACCGCAAAGGCATATATCTCCGCTTCCGAAGAATATGCAAATCTCGCAGCCGAGATGATTACCCCCGTTGCAGGCAAGGCTCTCTGGAACTGCGACATCGAAGAAGTTTGGGCTTTCGTTCTCGCAGCAAGCGAGTTACAGTAATATAAGGAGGATAGAGAATATGAGAAACTTATACAAGTCTCCCGAAGCAGATATCCTCGAAATCAAACTGGTCTCCGATATCTGCGGACCCAGCCAGGGCGATATCACCGACGTTCCGGGAGATTACGAAGATCCGGAAGGCGACGAGATCTAACCCCTAAATCCTAAGCAAAAAAAGACCTTTCCAAGTAAAATTGGAAAGGTCCTTTTTTATGTTTATTTTTTAAGTATCGTAATTCCGTGTGGCGGAAGAATTGCGTTTCCGTCGGTTGCGGTGCCGTATAAAACCTCGGCCGACTTAAATTCATCGGGCAGGGGGACGGTATCGCCGTTGTCCCAGCGGTTTACAGCCACAAAGATTTGGTTTTCTTCGTTCTTTCTTACAAAAGAGAAAATGCCAAGCCTGCAAATGTGCGGCACGAAATCGCCGTCGGCAAACGCGCTGTTTTCACGGCGTATCTTGCCGAGAATACGGTAAAAATCAAGTATTTCGCGGTCTTCGTTGCCCCAAGGGTAGGTTGCGCGGCAGAAGGGGTCACTAAAGCCCTCAACTCCTGCCTCGTCGCCATAGAATACCGAAGGAACTCCGGGCAGAGTAAACTGCAGTGCCGCCGCACAAAGGAGCAGTTTTTTGGCCCTTATTCGTTCGCAGTCGCTTAGCCTTCGCTGTGATTGCCAGGCGCGATTTCCGTTTTCTGCGGTGCCGAGTCGGGTCAAAATTCTTGCCGTATCGTGTGAGCCTATGTGGTTCATCAGCGTGTGCACGGCCGGCAGGGGGTAGTTTTCCAAAATGGTTGCCACGGTATTAAAGAGCTTGTCACCGTCGCCGCCCGTAACGAAGGCAATAATGCCCTCGGCAAGCGGATAATTCATAACCGAGTCAAGTTGTCGGCCGCGTAAGAAACGCCGTCTGCCACCGTAACTTATCTTGTTTGTCGCATCCTCCCAAACCTCGCCCAGCAGGTAAGCGTCGGGGTCCTTTGATTTTATGGCGCGACGAATGTTATCAATAAATTCATCGGGTAACTCGTCTGCAACGTCAAGTCGCCAGCCCTTAATTCCTGCATCCATCCAACGCTGCAAAACACCGCCGTCGCCGGTAATAAACTTAGTAAACGCAGGATCGTTTTCGTTGGTTTCGGGCAGTGAGGGCACGCCCCACCAGCAGCTGTATCTATGCGGCCACTCATAGAAATTAAACCACGTGCGGTAGGGGGAACCAAACTCGTTATATGCGCCGCCACCGCCGTAGCGGTGATCCTTGTTAAAATAAATGCTGTCGTGTCCCGTGTGGGAGAAAACACCGTCCAAAATTACGCTTATACCGAGTTTTTGTGCGTCACGGCATAAATTTTCAAGATCCTCCGCATCTCCCAACAGAGGGTCAATTTTAAGATAATCGGCGGTATTGTAGCGATGGTTAGAGTGCGCCTCAAAAATAGGGTTAAAATAAATGCAGTTAACGCCAAGGTCTTTGAGGTAGGGCAGCTTTTCTCTAACGCCCTCCAAGTCACCGCGATAATAGTCGTTACCGAGCTGTCGGCTTTCACCGTTTTGCAGATATGCGGGCTGTGCCTGCCAATCGGTCTGTATAAAGCGGTCTTCGGGAACGTTCTTTTTTTCTTTGCCGCTATAGTAAAAGCGGTCGGGGAAAATCTGATAAATAATTCCGCCTTTAAGCCAATCGGGAGTGGCATAGTCCTTTTCGTATACGGTTTGTTGCCAGCGGCCGCCGTCAGGCGAAACTATACCGAGCGAACCCTCGGTCTTGGTAACAAACATAGTACCGTAGTCACTGTCATAGCGGAAACTATACCAGTAAAGGCCCTCGCTAAGGGTTACCTCACATTCGTAAAAACGGTAATCTTCGAGGTATTCTCCGGGTTGCATCCACACCGATACCGGAGCTTCGCCATCCTTCTGCATTGAAAGATAAGCATTATGTACGCGGGCGTCCTTATGCAAAAGCAGCCGTAGCCGCAGAGGTGTATCTGCGGCCACAGCGCCAAAATGCGGTTTATAAAGTTTATCTCTCGAGTCAAAGGGATAATACTGCATAAAAAACCTACCTATTTAAGAGGTGTAGTGTGCCAAATGTTGCGAGCGTAATCCTCAATCGAACGGTCAGCGGCAAAAATACCCGACTGTGCGATATTAATAAGCGACATACGGTTCCAGGTGTCGCGGTCGGCATAAAGAGCCGAAGCCTTTTCCTGTGCGGCGCAGTAGTCGGCAAAGTCAGCCAGCGCCATATAGCAGTCAACGGTCTTTAAAATATTTGCGATGCCCGAGAAATCGTTGCCGCCAATGCCCTTATCGATAAAGTCAATAGCGTCGCGAAGTACGGGATTATTGTTGTAGTAGGGAGCAGGGGAGTAACCATTCTTGCGAATGCGTAAAACCTCGGGTGTCTTCATACCGAAGATGAGGATGTTGTCGTCTCCGACTGCATCGTGAATCTCAACGTTTGCGCCGTCGTCAGTACCGAGTGTAATTGCGCCGTTCATCATAAGCTTCATGTTACCGGTACCGCTGGCCTCGGTGGAGGCAAGCGAAATCTGCTCGCTGATATCAGCCGAGGGAATCATCATCTCGGCGAGAGTTACGCGGTAATCCTCGCAGAAGAGAATCTTAATCTTGCCCTTAACGGCGGGGTCGTTGTCGATAACCTTGGCAAGGCTTGTAATCATATGAATTATCTGCTTTGCAAGATAATATCCGGGGGCCGCCTTAGCGCCGAAGATATAGGTCTTGGGTGTGAAGGGAGCGTTCGGGTTCTGCTTAATAAACAGATAATCCGAAATTATATGCAGCGCGTTAAGGTGCTGACGCTTATACTCGTGCAGACGCTTAACCTGCATATCAAATATCGAATCGGGGTCGATATCGGCGCCCAAATTACGCTTTGCGTAGTTCGCAAAACGAACCTTATTGTCGTGCTTAATCTGTCCTATACGGTCGAGAACAGCCTTATCGTCCTTGAATGCGGCAAGCTTAGAAAGATTGGAAGCATCCATAACAAAGCCGTCACCGATTGTTTCCTTTAAGAAAGAGGTAAGGGCAGGGTTGGCCTGACAGAGCCAACGGCGGTGAGCAATACCGTTTGTAACGTTGGTGAACTTATCAGGTGTTAAACGGTGATAATCCGAGAAGAGCGAATCGGTAAGAATCTTGCTGTGCAGCTGCGAAACACCGTTTACACAGTGGCAGGCGGCAACGCAGAGGTTTGCCATACGGATAACGCCGTTCTGGATAATTGCGGTGCGCTCGGCAAGAGCCCAGTCACCGGTCTCGCTAATGACCTTGTCACGGAAGCGGCGGTCGATCTCCTCAATTATCTGATAAATTCGGGGCAGACGATGCTTAAACATCGAAATCTGCCAGCACTCAAGCGCCTCGCTCATAACGGTGTGGTTGGTGTACGCTACCGTACGGGTAACGATATCCCAAGCCCTTTCCCAAGAGTATCCGCATTCATCAAGCAAAAAGCGCATAAGCTCGGGAATTGAGAGGGCAGGGTGGGTGTCGTTGATGTGGATGGCAACCTTATCGGGCAGGTTGTCGAGCGTATCGTTCTCGCGAAGGTGACGGCCCAAAATATCCTGAATAGAGGCCGAAACGAGGAAATACTGCTGACGCAGACGGAGCGATTTACCCTCCATATGGTTATCCTCGGGGTAAAGCACCTTGCTTATTACCTCCGCCATAGCCTGCTGTTCAAGAGCGCGAACGTAGTTGCCCTGGTTAAAGGCGGCCATATCAATCTTCTGGCCCTCGGCGCTCCAAAGGCGTAAAACGTTAACGGTCTGGCCGTCCTTGCCTGCAACCATAAGGTCATAGGGCATAGCTCTTACGGTGGTGTAATCCTTGTGCTCAACGTAGTGATAGTTTTCGTACCACGATTCCTCGATGTGACCGTCGAAACGAACGTCAACAGCCGAGGCAGGACGAGGCTCAAGCCAAACGCTGCCGCCGGGGAGCCAGAAATCCGGCATCTCGGTCTGCCAGCCGTCAACCAGTTTCTGACGGAAGATACCGTACTCGTATTTAATGCAGTAGCCCATAGCAGGGTAGCCGCCGGTAGAAAGACCGTCCAAGAAGCAGGCGGCAAGTCTGCCGAGACCGCCGTTGCCGAGACCTGCGTCGGGCTCAAGCTCGTAAAGATTTTCAAGCTTAACGTCATAGGTGGCAAGAGCCTTTTTCATAACGTCTTCCATATCGAGATTAAAGAGGTTGTTCTTAAACGAACGACCCATAAGGAATTCCATACTCAGGTAGTAAACCGATTTTGCGCCCTCTTCCTTAATCTTCTTTTTAAAGTCGGTGCGTCGGTCACGCATGATATCAAGTAAAACCAAAACGCAGGCTTTATAGAAAAATTCGTCAGATGCCTGCTCGGGGGTAATACCGAAGTTGTGAGAAAGCTTCTTTTCGATAAGTCCTGCTAAAGTTTTTGCGGTTAAGTTTTCCATTTGGTTCTCTCCCTTTTTATAAAGGTTAATTTACATATTACAGTATATACTATTCCACAAAAAAATTCAAGTATTGCCTTTATTATTAAAAACGACTATTTTTTGTATGTTTTGCACAAAAAGTTTTTCAAAAAAACGAAAAAATAGTTTTTTAGTAGTAAAATAATACAAAAATGCCATAAAAAAGAATAAGGGCGTTCCGAAATCGGAACGCCCGTGTAATAAAGCGATTATTCTTCGATTGCTTCCTCGTCTTCTTCGCACTCGCACTCGAGGTAGCCGGCCTTTTTACCGTTGTGATAAACAATGCGGTCAACAACAACAGCTACGGTAGCAACAACTGCGAGTAAGCCGAATATAGCTAAAAGAACATTTAATACGTTTTTCATATTTCATTACCGCCTTTCAAGTGTATTATATAACATTCGCGGGTTTATGTCAACAAAAAGGATTAAAGCAGGGGAGCGAAAATGTGCAATATAAGCTGCTTTAATTTTTGCAGTACGGGTCGCTTTTTCCATTTCCCGAGCGTAATTTCCTCGCTTTTTTCGATAATTGAGTTCATATGCGCCTTGATATCGATAACGGTACTGCTGCTGCAAATCCACGCGCCGCATTCAAAATGCGTATAGAAACTGCGGTAATCCATATTGATTGTGCCGATTGTGGCGGTATGGTCGTCCGAAACAAAGATTTTCGAGTGTATAAAGCCAGGGGTGTATTCATAAATCTTAACACCCGCGGCCAAAAGTGGCTCGTAGTTGTGCTGTGTTACCGGATGAACGTACCACTTGTCCCAACGCTTGGGGGTAACGATGCGAACGTCGATTCCGCTCTTGGCGGCCAGTACCAGCGTTTCGATCATTGCGTTATCAATAATAAGATACGGCGTTGCGATGTAAATATACCTCTGTGCCGAACTTATCATCTGCATATAAATTCCCTTGGCGGGGTCGCGCTTGTTTAAAGGGCCGTCCGAATATGGAAGGAAAAAGCCGTCGTGCGGTTCGGATATACGCTTGATATATTTGCTTCCGTTTAAAACCTTACGGGTGGTAAAGGTCCACATGCTCAAAAACATAACCGTAAAGCTCAGCACCGCATCACCGCGCAGCATAATGCCGCAATCCATCCAGTAGCCGAAACGGTCTTCACGGTTTATATATTCGTCGGCAATGTTTATACCGCCCGTAAACGCAGTGGTGCCGTCGATAATAAATATCTTGCGGTGGTCGCGGTTGTTCATAAATAAGTCGATTGAGGGGCGGATTTTATTGAAAACCGCAACCGAAATGCCGTTTTTGCGAAGACGCTTTATAAAGCCCTTGTGCTGGCGTTTAATAGAACCGAAATCGTCGAAAATCAGCTTTACCTCAACGCCTTGCGCGGCCTTGCGTTTAAGGATTTCGTAAATTCGGTTCCACATTTCGCCTTCAGCAAGAATAAACATCTCAATAAAGATAAATTCTCTTGCTTTTTCAAGCTCCTCCAAAAGCCTTGGGAAGAAAACCTCGCCGGGGGAGAGATATTCAGAATAAGTGTTTCCGTAAACGGGAAATTCACTTTCCCTATGAAGATAAACCGCCTGACGCGAGTGGTGTATATCCTCGTACTCAAGTCGGCTTAAAATATCGTCGCACTCCGGCAAATACTTTAGGTAGTGAGCCTCGCTTTTTTCCATTCTTTTGCGGAAAATCGGCAAAATGCGGCCGCTACCCCAAAGCAGGTATGCAGGCACGCCCACGATAGGCAAAACGAGAATAAAGGTCGACCACGGAAGCTTAAAGGAAGGGTTCGAGTGGCTGTTAATAATATAAACCACCAAAACCATGCTTATGAATTCCACCAACGAGTATATCCAAAGCAGGTGACTCGAAAGGTTATAAACCATCATAAAGAAAACCGCGATTTGAACTAAAATGGTAATGCCCGAAACTATAATACGGGTTTGAATAGGTATACCGCGCTTAGGTTTAATCACTTTTTTCGCCACCCTTCCTTGTTCACAAAATGTTTTTAATATAATAACATATTTTTCTTAAATTTTCTATGGCGTTATGGTAACAAATGTGTTACAATATTATTAATATTATACTGGAGGAATATGTTTTGCCGCAAAAATTTAATTTAGCTTCCGGCGTAGACGGTCTTTTTATCGAAGACTCTCGCTTTAATACAACGCTTATATCCTTTAATTTTTACGTTCCGCTAAGGAAGGAAACCTACTCGGACTATGCTCTTTTGCCGTATTTGCTGTCGTCCTGCTGTGACGAGTGCAAAACCTTCCGCGAGCTTAATACCCGTCTTGGAAACCTCTACGGTGCCACCATTTCGGCAAATGCGATAAAGCTTTTGGATTTCCAGTGTATAAGTGTATCGCTGTCGGTGCTTAACGACCGTTTTTCAATCGACGGTAAGTCTATCGTCGCCTCAGCCGCCGAGCTGCTTGCAAGCCTTGTGTTTGCGCCCTCGCTGTCGGATGACGCCTTCCGCGAGGCAGACGTTGAGCGCGAGCGTGCCCAAATGCTCGACCGTATCCGCGGCGAGATAAATAATAAGCGCGGATATGCCCGTGGCAGGGCGTTATCGCTTATGTTCGGCGATGACCCGTACGGACTTCCTCGCTTCGGTACCGAAGAGGACCTTATGAAGGTAACGGGGGAAAGCCTGTTTTCGGCCTGGAGCCGTATGCTTCGCGAGGCCTACGTTCACATAAACGTTATAGGTGAAAAACTTCCTGAAGGCATCTTTTCGGCCGCTTCGGCTGCTTTTTCTGCAATTCATCGTGAAAACGTTACTGCATTTTCAGGCTATAATATGCCGAACTTTGCCGAGCCCACAACCGAATGTGAGCGTATGGATGTAAAGCAGGGCAAGCTTGTTATGGGCTTTTCGCTCGGCCGCGTAGATTCCGAAAAGAACACGTCGGATATTATGGTTATGTCCGATATTTTCGGAGGCGGCCCCTATTCGCGACTGTTCACCCACGTTCGCGAAAAACTGAGCCTTTGCTATTATTGTTCCTGCACCGCCCTCCGTTCGAAGGCTATTATGCTGGTTGATTCGGGCGTCGAGGCTGAAAACGCCGAAAAGGCGCAAAAGGAAATACTCGGCCAACTCGAGGTTATGAAAAACGGCGAGTTTTCGGACGACCAGTTTAATTCTTCCATTCGCAGCATCTGTGACAGTCTTAAATCAATAGGCGACAGTCAGGGCGGAATAAACGCCTGGTATGCATCTCGCGTGTTTGACGGTTCGGTTGCCACCCCCGAGGACGTTATTGAAACGGTAAAGAAGGTAACCCGTGAAGAGGTTATGGCCGCAGCCAAGCAGGTTATGCTGCACACCGTATATTCGCTTATGCCGCAGGAGGATGCGAAATGATAAAAACAACCTATAGCGATGCAAAACTCAGTGAAAGAATTGTATCGGCAACCCTGCCGAACGGGCTTAAAATTTTCATCGCCGAGAAACCCGATTTTAAATCTAATTTTGCCGTTTTCGGCACCAAATACGGCTCAATCGATACCGCCTTTTCGGTTGGCGACGAGCCTTATACAGCCGTACCCGAGGGCATAGCTCACTATCTTGAGCACAAGCTTTTCGAGAGCGAAGACGGCGATGCCTTTACTCGCTTTTCCGCAACCGGAGCATCGGCAAACGCATTTACCTCGTTTGACCGTACCTGCTATCTTTTCGGCTGCGCCGACCGCTTTGAAGAAAATCTCGATATCCTGCTCGACTTTGTTCAGTCGCCCTATTTCACCGAGCAAACGGTGCAAAAGGAGCAGGGAATAATCGGTCAGGAAATCCGTATGTATGATGACAGCCCCAATTGGTGCGTGCTGTTTAATATGCTTGAGGCTATGTACGAAAATCATCCCGTAAGAATTGATATTGCAGGAACGGTTGAGTCCATTTCGCACATTACGGCCGACCTGCTTTATAAGTGCTACGACACCTTCTATAACCCGTCGAATATGTTCGTTTGCATAGCGGGCAACGTAAAGGCAGACGAACTTATGAAGCGTATTGAAAAGGCCATTAAGCCCACGGCCCCGATAGTCGTTAACCGCGCCGACTTCAGCGAGGGCACCGATGTTAAATGCCGATATGTTGAAAAACGTATGGAGGTTGCAAAGCCCATATTCTGCTTCGGCTTTAAGGAGCAGTGCGAAGGCGAACGCACCTTAAAGGAGCGCATCGAAAGCGGAATTCTGATGGACGTTCTCGCAGGCGGCATATCTCCGCTTTACGAGAGCCTTACAGATAAGGGCCTTATAAACGATGAGTTCGACAGCGAATACTTCAACGGCAACGGTTATTCCGTGGTGCTGTTCCAGGGCGAGAGTGATGACCCGCAGGCGGTTTGCGACGCTATTTCGGCCGAAATTGAGCGACTCAAGCGTGACGGTATACCGCAAGAGCTTTTTGAAGCGGCACGCAAGGGTACCTACGGAATGGCTATAAAGGGCTACAACAACGTTGAGACCATTGCGATGAACCTTGTTGATTGCGCAATGGCAGGCTTTGGCCCGTTTGACGATTTGGAAATCCTGCGCAACCTAAAAAAAGAGGACGTTGAGGCGCGACTTGCCCTTATAAACACCGAAAGCTCGGTGCTCTCGGTAATCCTTCCCAAGAGGTAAAAAATATGGACGTTACAATTTTTGGAATTGATTTAACACTAAATCCGGTAGCCTTCACACTGCCCATAAACGGCGGCTGGAGCGTATACTGGTACGGCATAATTATAGCCACCGGCTTTATGCTGGCAATAATTTACGGAATGCTCAATGCCAAGCGTATGGGTGTTAATTCCGACCGCCTTTTGGACGTTGTAATAGTAGCAACTCCCGTAGCAATTCTGGGCGCACGCCTTTATTACATCGTGTTTGACCCCACGCTTACGCTTGCCGACTTCTTCGATTTTTCGGGCGGCGGCTTTTCGGGACTTGCAATCTACGGCGGTGTAATCGGCGCATTCGTTTCAGGCGCTTTAATGTGCTATCTGCGAAAGGTAAACATTTTAAATGCGTTTGATTTGGCTGCTGTCGGCTTTCTTATCGGTCAGGGAATAGGCCGTTGGGGAAACTTTATAAATCAAGAAGCCTTTGGTATCGCAACGGGAAGCAGTTGGTTTGGTATGACCAGCGAAAACGTATCAAGGGTGCTCGGAGAGGGCGTTTTGGCCCATCCCTGCTTCCTTTATGAGTCTATCTGGTGCCTTACGGGCGCACTGCTTTTACACCTTTACAGCAAAAAACGCGTCTTCAGCGGTCAAATAATTCTCGGCTACTGCGTGTGGTACGGTCTCGGCCGTATGTTTATCGAGCAGCTCCGTACCGACAGTCTGTTCTTAGGCGGCCCCCTCAGAATTTCCACACTGTTATCGGTGGTGCTCTTCATAGGAGGAATAGTCACAACCGTGATAGTGCTTCGCCGCAAGCGCGCACCGAAGGAAGAAGAATATATACCCCAGTTTGCCGATGCAATCGAGTCGGAATCGGCAGAAAGTATCGAGGAGTAAAAAATGGCAAAAATAATTGACGGAAAAAAGATATCTGCCGCAGTACGCGACGGCGTAAAGGCAGAGGTAGAAATACTTAAGCAGCAGGGAATAAACACCTGCTTGGCAGTAATAATCGTAGGCGACGACCCTGCCAGCAAAATCTACGTAGCAAATAAAGAGCGCGCCTGCGAATATACGGGTATTGAGTCGCGTAAATACGCTCTTCCGGCCGACACCAAAATGGAAGACCTGCTCGCCCTTATAGATGAACTTAATAACGATAAAACGGTAAACGGTATCCTCTGTCAGTTGCCGTTGCCGAAGGGCCTTGATGAAAAGCGCGTTATAGAGGCTATCTCTCCGCAAAAGGACGTTGACGCTTTCTGCCACGAAAACGTGGGCAAAATAATGACGGGCGAATATGATTTTCTGCCCTGCACGCCTGCCGGCATAATGGAAATGCTGGCCTACGAGGGCATCGACCCTGCAGGCAAAAATTGCGTTGTTATAGGTCGTTCAAATATTGTCGGCAAGCCTATGGGAATGCTTCTGCTTCATAAAAACGGAACGGTAACTATTTGCCATTCCCGCACCCGTGACCTAAAGGAGGTAACCAAGCGCGCTGAGATTCTCGTTTCGGCAGTAGGCCGCGCAAACTTCGTAACCGCCGATATGGTGGGTGAGGGCGCCGTAGTAATCGACGTAGGTATGAACCGTGATGAGCAGGGTAAACTCTGCGGCGACGTAGCATACGACGAGGTGGAAAAAATCGCCTCGGCAATTACCCCCGTACCCGGCGGCGTAGGTCCCATGACCATCGCAGTACTTATGAAAAATACCCTTACCGCAGCCAAAAGACAAAACAATTTAAACTAAAGGAATGTAATACGAATTGAAACGTTGTTTTTTACTTGTGCTGGCGCTGTGCTTACTGTTTTCGGTAAACGTCGGTGCTTTAAGCCTTGATGAATACAATTTAAAAATAACGCTGCCGGAAGATTATTCGGTACTCACCGAGGAAGGTATAAGCCAAGAAACCGACCTTATTGAGCAACTCGGCCACAGTGTAACCTCAATGAGGCAATATTTTAAGGATAATTCGCTTATTCTTTTTGCCCTCAGCCCGGATTCCACCCGTCAGGTACAGATTACCTGCCGCGAAACCGAATTTTCCAAAAGGCTTACCGACCTGGCACTGCTGGATGACGACGAGGTTTTAAACCTTGTAAACCACTTTGTAAAGGTCAAAACCGCGGCCGATCTTACCCTCGTGATACAAAACGATATGAAAATGTACGAGGTGGTTTCAACCGATAAGGACAGCGGCGGTAGCTTTACCACCGTCCAGTACATAACGGTACGCGGCGGCAAGCTTTATACCGTAAGCTTTTTCGAATCCTCCGCAACCCCCACCGCTGACTTTAAGGAGTTTGCAAATCAGACGGCAAGCACGCTTATTATTTCCTCAAAGTCAAAGGTGACCCTCTCGGGCACCAAGAACGTAACCGAAATGATTATAGTAGGTGTTTTATTCGTTCTGGCGGCAATCCTTGCAATAACCGTAATCATATCGCTGACGCGTGATCTTATTCACCGCGATGAAAACGGCAAGCCGATAATCATCCGCCGCCGTAAAAAATAATAATTATCGCCCCTTTGGATATACTACTTGTAATCTGAAAGGGGCGATTTTTTTGACGAATGATATAAAACAAAATATTAAAGAAATAGACAGCCGAGTCCGTCCCGACCTCAATTTTGACGTAATCAAGCGTGATATAATAATAGGCGGACGTCGCTCGGCGCTTTATTTTATCGACGGTTTTATGAAGGATGCCGTGTTTGAAAAGCTTATGGAGTTTTTATATAAAATTACTCCCGAAGAATTAGCCGTCGTGCCCGATATGCAAACCTTTGCCAAAAGCCATATGCCGTATACCGAAGCCGACGAGGCGTACGATGTGGAAACGGTGGTTACAATGCTGCTTTCGGGTCCGGCCGTACTGATTATCGACGGCATAGAAAACGCGCTCGTGATCGATTCGCGTACCTATCCGCTGAGGGGAATCGAGGAACCGCAAAAGGACCGTTCGGTGCGCGGAGCAAAGGATGGCTTCGTAGAGGCTCTCGTTATGAATACGGCGCTTATTCGCCGCCGCATACGTGACCCTCGTCTTCGTATGGAATACCATCAAATAGGCGATTCCTCAAAGGTTGACGTAGTAATAAGCTTTATCGACGGCGTTGCCGACGAGCGCGTGCTTAAAAAACTTCGCGAACGTATAAGAAAGGCAAAAATCAGCGGCATTTCAATGACCCAGCAGGCCTTAAACGAAGCGCTGGTGCCGAGCAATTTTTTAAACCCTCTGCCCAAAACCAAGTTCAGCGAGCGACCCGATTTTGCAAGCGCCTGCCTTCTTGAGGGCAAGGTAATCGTAGTTATGGATAACTCGCCCGGGGTTATGATTTTGCCGGTGTCTTTTGTCGATTTTTTAAAAGAGGTCGATGACTATTATTTTCCGCCCGTAACCGGCACCTATGTGCGAATCGTAAGATTAATTTCGACACTTCTTACGGTGTATTTGCTGCCGTTTGTGCTCTATTTATATAATAATGTGTCGCTACTGCCCGAATGGCTGATTTTTTTAGTGCCCGAGGGGGAATTGGCGATACCTATATTCTTGCAGTTTTTAATTTTAGAATTCGTGGTCGATGCCCTGCGGCTTGCATCGGTAAATACCCCCGATGCGCTATCGAATTCCATCGGCATCATCGGAGGCTTAATTCTTTCCGAATTTGCCATTTCTGCAGGCTGGTTCGTGCCGCAAACAATTCTCTTCGCTTCGTTTGTGGCAATAGCCTCGTTTTCACAGCCGAGCTTCGAAATCAGCTATTCGGCAAAATTTTTGCGTACCATAATGCTGGTGCTTGTCGAATTTTTCGGCCTTTTGGGAATCCTTATCGGTACCGTCTTCGGCATTTTCGTTATGGCTGTGAGCAAAACAATATCGGGCAGGAACTATCTTTACCCGATTTTTCCGTTTAACTTTAAGGATTTTTGCAAAATATTCGTCCGCACCAAAATCAAAAACGAGCAGTAGCCTCTATTGAAATTTACTTTAAAATATGTTATTTTGTTAATTGAAAATTCATATATTTGTGTAAGAAAAACAACAAATGTGTATTAAAATAATTTTAAAGTAAAATCGATAGGTGACTTAAAATGGACGAAAACAATAAAACACAGGGCTCCGAAATTCAAGGTTTTGACAGCGCAGGCCGCGGCTATAAACTAACGCCTGAGGGTGGCTTTTTTGAGGATAAAAGTGCCGAACCGGCCGAAAGCGCACCCGAAACGGTTGATACCCCCGTCATACCCGAAGAGCCGACGGTAGAGCCTCCCGAGCCGGAGGTATATACCGCCGAACCCGAAATAAAGAATGAAGGTGGCGCCCCGACGCCGCAAAAACGTCGCTACTCTTTGGGCGTGATTGTGCTTTGTGCCTTTATGGCCGCCGTAATCGGCGCTGTTGTTGGTTTCGGCGCAACCACACTTGTGTATTCGGGCAATAAGAATACCGTTTCTACGCCTCAAAATTCGGGCGGTGAAAATATAGTAAACACCACCATAAACGTCGACAAGGTTGCGGCCTCGGCAATTGAGGCAGTAGCCGAAAAGGCAAGTCCTGCCGTGGTCGGTATTCGCACCACTGCAGCCGTGAGCAACTTCTTCGGCGGCATGAGCGATTCGCAGGGTGAAGGCAGCGGCGTTATCTACAGCAGTGACGGCTATATCATAACCAACCACCACGTCATAGAGAGCGTAATCGGTCAAAGCAGTGAGTATGCCAAAATCGAGGTATTCTTAAACGACGGTTCTAATAAGTCCTATCCCGCTACCATTATAGGCTACAATATAAATTCCGACCTTGCAGTGCTGAAAATCGAACCCGATACAAGCCTTAACGCCATCGAAATCGGAAATTCGGATAATCTTAAGGCAGGTCAGTTCGTGGCAGCTATCGGCTGCCCCGGCGGACTTGATTTTATGGGTTCTGTAAGCTACGGCATTGTAAGCGGACTTGACCGCAACCTGACAAACGACGATCAATCGGTTGCCCTTATCCAGACCGATGCCGCCATAAACCCCGGCAACTCGGGCGGAGCTCTGCTCGATATCGAGGGTAAACTTATAGGCATCAACAGTTCCAAAATTGCCTCCACCGAGTACGAAGGTATGGGATTTGCCATTCCCGTAAATTCGGTTGTGGAGATATGTGACCAAATAATTGCCAAAAAGGACGACCCCGAACCCTTCATCGGTATCGCAATAAGCGAAACCTACGATGAAGCAACCCTTCGCCGTCTGGGTTACCCCGCAGGCGCCGTAGTATCCTCTGTAGTTACGGGCGGTCCTGCCGACGTGGGCGGCATTCGCCGCGGCGATATCATAACCGAATTTGCCGAAAAGGAAATTTCCAGCTACAAAGAACTTTACGGATTAATAAACGATTGCTCCGTGGGTGATAAGGTAGCGGTTAAAATCTATCGCTCGGGCCGATACTATTCCACCACAATAACCGTATCTTCAAATAATTCGTTCTAAAAAAAGACCTCCTACTCGAAAGAGCAGGAGGTCTTTTAATTGATTTAAATCCAAGCAGGAATAACGTAGCTTATAAAAGAGATGATAAGTCCGGCCACGATAACGCCGGTTGTAATAATGGGAAGCGAATGCTTAATTCTAACACCCAAAACGTCAGCCACCAGAGCACCCGTCCACGCTCCCGTACCGGGCAGTGGAATAGCAACAAACGAGAAAAGACCGATCATTTTGTTCTTTTCAATCTTTTTGCTCTTGTTGTGCGCTCTTTCCTCAAGTTTTACAACCCACTTGCCGATTTTTTCAAACCGCTTAAGGAACCTAAACACCTTTTTGATAAAAAGCAGTACAAACGGAATGAAAAGCATATTTCCGATAACGCAAATCGGAAAAGCAATAAACCAGTTAACGTCGAGTATGGCCGCAGCGATAAGTCCGCCGCGAAGCTCAAGAATCGGTAGCATTGAAACAACGAAAATAACCAACTCAGGGGGCAGTATGTCTTTAAGATAGGTTGTCAGTTGTTCTGCCAAAATTCATCACCCTTCTAAAATTAGTAGCTTACGGAAATTCCTTTATAGTAATGCGAAAGAATATATTCGAAATCATGGCCCGCCTTTGCGAGCTTGTTAGCGCCGTACTGACTCATTCCCAGTCCGTGACCCTGACCTCTCACCTCAAATAAGAAGGTGTCGGATTCACTCTGATAGGTGATTCTGTAGGCCGCCGAAGCGAGCGTGTTTTCCTTTACTCGAGCAACCGTAAATATGCATTCACGCAGGAAACGTCCGCTATAGATATTACTTGAATTACCAAACCATACGCACTCGGCATATGAGCCCGTGTAGTCGTAGGTAACGTTAAACCAGCGGGTTTTGTCACTAACCGAGGCAAGGTTGATGCCCGTCTCCTCAAGTATCCATTTTCTAACGTCCTCAGCCGCATAGGTGCGGTGTACGGTGTAGGAAATATTGTTGCGGTCCACCGAGGAATCGGCAGGAGCCAAATAGGGAAGAGCGGTAGCGTAAAGTGTGTCGGCGCTTGCGGTGTAGCCTGCCGAGCAGGGGAAGTACATGGTGTGTGCAACGGTATCTTGGTAGTAGGGCTTAAGACCTATTACCTCCTTGACCGCGTCACAAACGGTGCTGCTGGCCGTCTTAAGCTGAACCTTAGGCGCGCCGTCAGTTTCGGCGCCCGAAGTCAAGAGCCAGCCATAGGAAGCAACGGCCTGCGCCTTAAGCGCTTCCTTTTCGTAGGTCGAGCCCATCTCAGCCTCAACCATGCGGCAAAGAATATCGTAGGTAGTGCCTACAACCTTCTGCTTAGTGTTAACGTCATATACGGTAATAATCTTACTGCCGGCAATGCTGAATGCGTTTTCGGCATTAAGAACTGTTGCCGCGGTGTCGGAAGATGCGCCCGAAGAAACGGCGGACGATACCTCGCCCGACGAAACTGCATCCTCGCTTACCGGTGCCTTCTTATAGGCTTCACCGTAGGCTAAAATCTGTTGAGGTGAGAGGGGAGCGGTCTGCTCGTAACTCTGCGAAAACAGTTCCGGGTTAATCGTGCCCATAGGCTGTGCCGCAAGATTGTGTCCCGAAGGCTTATAGCTTCCAACCTTCATCGAGCCGTCGCTGAGGGTGGCGTTCTGGGTGTCAACCAGCTCGCTCTCGCCTGCGCGCAGTCTGCGCGCAACTATAACTACGTCATCTTTGCCGTAGGCAACCAGTGTGATTATTTCGTCACCCGGTAAAACGTCAACGGTAGTTTTAATGTTAGAAAGCGCAAGAAGTTTGTTTAAATGGTCGCTAAAGGCATTGTCGTCAGCAAACGAGGTGCTTAGTATTTCATCGTCTGCCTTGCCGTCACAGGTAAACGCAGCAAAAATTTTATATTTATCGCTGCTGTAGAGTGTATCAAAGCTGATAACGGGCGAGGAACGGTATCCTGCAAGAGTGGCAATCTCCTCAAGACCCGAGAACATAACGCCCCCACGGGCGTTTTTGCCGTAAATAACGATGTTTCGGCAATAGGTCTGGCTGGTTATATCCCCCTTAACGAACGGGGTGCCGTACAGATAACTGAACCAACCGTTGTAGAGGTGCTTTTCATAGTAGCCGCTGCCCTTGTTAATCTCGGTAACGATCGGCATATCTATGTCGGTGCCGTCAATTTTAATATAACCAACGGTGTCGGCATTATATTCGTGAAGCGCACCAATCGAGTCAAGAACGTTGTCCTCGCTGTTTTGTGTGCTTCCGTACATCAAAGTATAGTCTTTATAAAGCTTTTTTATAACAAGCGGTTCGGCAAACAGCATATAAGCTACCAAACCAAGACCGATGAACATTAGACAAATAAAGAGCGTAAGAAGTCTTTTTAGTGCTTTTTTAGGTTTTTTGGGCTTCTCTTCGTTTAAAATTTCTTCCTCTAACTCCGAAAAATCGGTTACCTCCTCCGATTTTTCGAGGACAAAGTCATCGTCCATTACCGTGCTGCCCTTCGGACTCTCATCCGATTTATTTTCCTCAGGTGCATTTTGTGCGCCGTGTATGGTGCTTGCAAGCTCACGAACGTAATCGTGCACAAGCTCCTTGCAAATGACGCGGCGAAGGTCGCGGTCATCGGTCAGCACAATTATAACCTGCGGTCCGCACTGAATAACGCAACCGCCCAATCGTCCGTCCGACGAAACGAGAGGAATAGCATCTGCAGGCAACATCCTTTCGCCCTCAACACCCAAATGTGAAAGGTCGGTGGAAACGAGGGGATATCCGATGGCGGAGCAAAGGTCGGGCAAAATAGCATTTTCACCCTCAGCGGTACCAACGGCGAAAATAAGCTGACTGCGCGAAACGGCGCGTCCGAGCGAGCGAAGGAAAGATGCCTTATCCTTCGGCTTGTCGGAAAGCAGTCGCATCGTGCAACAGCCACACAGATTAAATTCAAGTTCAAAATCCGAAGCCGAAGAATAATAGATGATATCGGCTTTGATTGGTGTCGCCATTGTGTACTCTCCTTAGTTTTTATGCGTTTTGAATGTTGCTGTCGGTGCTTTGGGTGTTGTCGGAAACGGTGTCACTGCTCAGGGCATCGTCCGAAACGGTATCTTCGCTCGAAACGGCGTCCTGTGAAGAGGTGTCAGAGCTTGTGTCACCCGAGGTGCTGTCGGAAGATAAGTCCTCGCTTGAGGTAGATTCCTCCGAAGAGGAGTCAGTGCTGACGCCCTTGAAGGGATTTTTAATACCTTTTTTATCGTAATATGCCTGGGGGTAAAGGGGATTTTCGTTAACCGAAACCTGAGTCAGGTCAATCGAAGGCTCCTCGCCCTCACGAATACGTCGTGCCACTATAACCAGTCTGGCGTTTGTAAACTCGCCCGTGCAGGTAGAAAGCGTAACAAGCCGGTCGCCTTCAACGACGTCAACCCCCGTGTTTATAATGCTGCGGTCGCGATACTGCGAAACCAGCGCCAAAAATGCGTCCTGCGAGGTAAAGTTGGGCGTACGGTATTCGAAAACGTAGCCGTTATCCTGCTCGGGGGAAGCGTTTGTGATGAAAACCGAGAAAATTTTGTACTGCGCATCATCATAAAGCGTGCGCATCGAAAATACGGGATATTGTCTGTAAAAGTTAAGGTCCTTATATCGCTTAAGGGTGCCGAACATCGAGCCATCCTTCATCTCGTGACCGTAGATAACCAGGTTCTGGCTTACGGCCTCGGCGGTGATTTCACTCTGTGCATCAAAGTAAAGGGTGCCGTAGCGGCTTTTTTCCTTGAGGAAGTTATGCTTCAGATAAAAGTTGTTATCTGCCCCGAGCACAACGGGGTTGTCTACCAATGTACCCGGTATGGTGATCCAAGCGCGGGTGTCGGAATTTCTTTTTATAACCTCCTCAAAGCTGAAAAAAACGCCATCTTCATCCTTTTCCACGTTATCGGCGTTGTATTCTTTTCTGACTTCATCTACAATATCGTTTTGAACGTCACTCTCGTGAAAGTAGTCAACGATGTAGACTGAGGAAAGAATAAGCGCGATAAGCGAGATTATAAACACAAGTTTTCTTATTATTTCGCCAATCTTATCGCCCTTCCAGGGGATAAAGGATTTTATGTATTTCATAACTCTTTCAAAAAAACCTGCCTTTTTGGCTGCGGGAGCTTCGTCAACTTTAGAGGAATTTTCTTCTGCCTTTACGGGAGCGGGAGTGTCAACCTCATCATCGTGTTCCGGTTCAACTGCGGTTACGATATCGGCCGAGTTTTCATCGCTTTCAATAACGGGAGTATCGTCCTCGGCATCGTTATCGTCCTCTTTTGTTATATATTCGGTCTCGCCCTCGGCCTGCGGCACCTTTTTTATTCCCAAAAGGATTAGAATACGGTCTACAAACGAGGGTCTTGCATCTTCTTGTGACATAGGCTCGTCATCAACAAAGGCGAGATATTCGCTTTGCTGCTTGGCGTATTCCATAGCGTCCTCTTCAGTGACGGGCTCGTAGTGGTCGTTCTGTGCGACCGAATTAATCATCTGTGCCAGCTCATAATCGGTAAAGCCGGAGCCGCTGGCGGCAGGAGTGACAGTCTTTGCGGCCGGCACGATAGGACGGTTTACGGAGGGCTGCTCGGTCATAACCTTGGGAGCAGAACCGATTGCGAAACCTCCCGAAAGCACGTCGGGCTTTGCAATGAGATAACGTCTTATCAGGTCAAGTGCGGTTTTGGCAGAATTGCGACGCACCTTTTCACGCTCACTGTTACCGTGGCCTAGCGTAGTCTTGCGAATCCAAATATTGTGGCGGTCGGCCAGAGCGATGTAAACAAGGCCTACGGGCTTGCTTTCGCTGGCTCCGGGGCCTGCCACGCCGGTAATACCGATACCGATATCGGCGCCCGAGATTTTGCGAACGCCCATGGCCATATATGCGGCGGTGTGCTCGCTTACTGCGCCGTGACGCTCGATAATCTCTGCAGGAACGCCCAAAGCGTTAACCTTAACGCGGTTGGCATAAGCCGAAATGCCGAATTCGAAAACCTCCGAAGAACCCGGCACCTCGGTAATCATCGAAGAAAGCATACCTGCTGTGCAGGATTCTGCCGTGGCAATCTTCAGGTTTTCTTTTTTAAGCATTTCAACAACAACCGACTGAAGGCTGTCGCAATCCACACCGTAAACGCAATCGCCGAGCGTTTCAACAATGCTGTTTATTACGGGCTTGCAAAGCGAGTCTGCAGCCACTTTTGACCCTGCCTTTGCGGTAACGCGCAGGAAAAGCTCACCCTCGTTGGCATAGGGTGCCACGGTGGGGTTGTGCAGATGTGTCAGATGCTTAAGCTGAGCCTCAATCTTAGATTCGCTTTCGCCGAAAATACGCACCTTGTGCGAAACTATAACGTTCTGGCTCTTGCGCTCAAGATAAGGCTTAACGTAATTGTTAAACATATACTCCATCTCGGAGGGAGGACCGGGCAGAATGATTACGGTGTTTTTTTCGTGCTCAATGGCGCAACCGGGAGCGGTGCCAACATCGTTTTTAAAGATGTAAGCGCCCTTGGGCATCATGGCCTGCTTATAATTGCTCTGTGCCATAACGCGGCCGGTACGCTTGAAATACGCCTCAATCTGTGCGCGGCTTTTAGGGTCTTCCACTAAGTTAAGCGAAAAATACGAAGCCACACACTCTTTGGTCATATCGTCCTCTGTGGGGCCGAGACCGCCAGTGAGTATAACCAGCTGACTGCGCTTGAGCGCAGCGCCGAGTTCTTGCTTAATTCTAAGTTCGTTATCGCCTACAACCGACTGGTTATAAACGTTTATACCAAGCGCCGCCAACTCCTCTGAAAGGAAGCGTGCATTTGTATTAACGATATTACCGAGTAAAAGCTCGGTTCCGACGCAAATAATTTCGCCGTTCATTTTTCAGCCTCCAATCAGTCAATGTAGGAATATTCGGTAGCGGCAATGGCGCGCTCGATTAAAGCCTCGATATCAAGGGCCTGCTCGGCCTTTTCGCACTGTTCAACAGTCGGCCGTGTACGGGGATGCTTGGGCGTGAATACGGTGCAGCAGTCCTCATAGGGCTGTATCGAGATTTCAAAGGTATCAATCTTACGGGATATTGCAATAATATCCTCCTTGTCCATTCCGATAAGCGGACGAAGGACGGGCATTTCTGCCAGCGTGTCAACCACCGAAAGAGCAGGCAGGGTCTGGCTTGCAACCTGACCTAAGCTCTCACCGGTTATAAGTGCGCCGCAGCTGCGTGCAGCAGCAAGTCTTTGTGCTATGCGAAGCATCATTCGGCGCATAATAAGCGTAAAGTATTCTTCAGGGCAGTTTTTTGCAATCTGCTCTTGAATTTCGGTAAATGGAACGATGCCGAGCCTTATGGTGCCGCTGTAGCGGGCAACCTTCTCGAGCAACTGGCGAACCTTAAGTTCTGCGCGCGGGCTGGTGTAGGGGGGACTTGCAAAATGTATGGCGTTAAGCTCAAGTCCGCGTCGTGCCATCAAATATGCGGCAACGGGACTGTCAATGCCACCCGAAATCATAATGGCGGCGCGACCTGCGCTCGATACCGGCATACCGCCTGCGCCGCGTATCTGACCCGCACGGATAAAGGCCTCACGGTCACGTATTTCAACCGTTATAACCTGTTGAGGATTATGTACGTCAACCGAAAGATGGGGGAAGGCCTCAAGCAAAACTCCGCCGATTTCCATACAAATTTCGGGGGACTTCAGCGGAAACTTTTTGTCCGAACGCTTGGCCTCAACCTTAAAGGTCGAAACACCCGAAAGCGCATCGGCCAGATATTCGCGAGCCACCTGCTTGATATGCTCCATATCCTTTTCGCAAACGGCGGCACGGCTGTATGCCGAAATACCGAAAACGGTGCCGACGCGTTCTACTGCCTCATCCATATCAAAATCTTCACCCTTCGGGGAGATAACGATGGTCGACTGTGCGCGGCTGATATCGAAAGCGCCGAGACCGGACAACTTTCGCTTTATGTTTTTTACCATTATATCTTCAAAAGTGCGGCGATTAAGTCCCTTGAGGACTAATTCGCCGTTTTTAATGAGTATTATTTCTTTCATTTACTGCTCCTTAAGGTATCCTTTGCTGCTTTGAGGGCGGAGAATAATCTGTCTACGTCCTCTTTTGAGTTGAAACGTGAAAAACTGATTCTGAGTGCACTGTCAACACGGTCGGACGACAGTCCTGCGGCACGCAAAACGTAACTGCCGGCGCCTTTAGCGCAGGCGCTTCCGCTTGAAACGAATATACCCTTCGATTCAAGATAATGCAAAAGCGTTTCCGAACGGTAGCCGGGCACCGAAATATTAATTATGTAGGGGAGAGCGTCGGTAGGGGAATTGATTTTTGCAAAACCACAGCCGCCGAATAACTCTGCCGCATAATCGCGAACCGCGCGTACTTTTTCGTCGGTTTTGGGCAATTCCTCTATGGCGCCGCGAAGACCGCTGATCAGCGGAACACTCTCGGTTCCCGAGCGAAGCCCCGATTCCTGACCGCCGCCCACAATATAGGCAGGGATGTGAACGTTTTTCTTTTTATAAAGAATTCCGACACCCTTGGGGCCGTGTATCTTGTGCGCGCTTGCCGTAAGCAAATCTATGCCTAAATCGGCAACCGAAATTTTCATTTTACCAAAGCCCTGCACGGCGTCACAGTGTATAAGTGCAGGCGCCGCGGCGCGCGTCACGGCGGCACGGGCAGTCTTAATTGGCTGGAGTGCTCCGGTTTCGTTGTTGACAAGCATTATGCTTACAAGAACGGTGTCCTTGTTAACGGCCTCAAAAATATCGCCTTCGCGAATTTTACCGTTTACGTCGGGCACAAGGCGTATAACCTCAAAGCCTTCGTCCTCAAGCAGCTTTACTGCCTCAAGCACCGACGGATGCTCAACGGCGGTGGTAACGATTCGGTTACCCCTCTTGCGTCGTGCCCTTGCGGCGCCGAAAACGGCGGTGTTGTTGGCTTCTGTTCCGCTGCCGGTAAAGAATATTTCATCCTCTCGGCAGGAAAGCATGGCCGCAACCGCTGCCCTCGATTTACGAAGCTCCTCTTCGGCCTGCATACCCATAACATGAAGGGAAGAGGGGTTGCCGTAATTTACCGAAAGCGCGTGATTTATGTATTCAATTGCTCTGTCGCATACTACGGTAGTTGCGCTGTTATCAAGGTAGACCGTATTATTCAAGCAAATGCCCCCAATATAAATTGAAACATATATATTATAATACTAAATAAAACATATTACAACAATAATTTGTAAAAAGAAAAAAATTGGATATCATATTTTCGAGGTGGTATCGCTTATGAAAACAAAAGCCCTGAAAATCCTTTCATTTTTTGTGGCTCTGTCCTTGGTGGCGGTAGGCTTTTTTATAAAATACCGTGCCGAAAAAGCGGCAAACGCGCAAAATATTAACAATATCTATACGCACGAGTTAAACACCCTTTGCAACAGTCTTTCCGACATCGGCGCCGAGCTTGAAAAGGCGCAGTATATCACAACGGCGCCGCTTTTTTGCGAAACAGCGGCAAGGATATATAAGCATTCGGGTCTGGCGCTTTCGTCGCTTTCGCGTCTGCCGCAGAGTGAAAACACGGAAGAACTCTATAAATTTTTGTCACAAACCGGCGATTACTCGCTCTATCTGTCCGGCGAAATGCTCGCGTCCCCTATAACCGAAGCCGAGCGGGCAAATCTCGCGGCGCTTAAAAACATAGCAAACCGCTACACTGCCGAGGCCGAGCGTATGCGAATAGATTTCATTCAGTCGGGCGAATTTGACTTTCCGAACCCGCACGTCTCTTCCGAAACGCAAAAAGAGGAACCCGAAAACGAATACCCGACACTTATATATGACGGACCCTATTCCGACCATATCGCTCGCGGCGAATCATACCTGCTCGAAAGTTCTGACGAAATAACCGCCGACGAGGCTTTAAGACTGGCGGCCGCCGCCATGAAGGTCGAGCAGACGTCGCTTACCCTCGCCGGCGAAACGGGCGGCAGGGTTCCTTCCTATCGGTTCGAAAACGGCGATATGTCGGTTTCTCTTACCAAACGCGGCGGATATCTTATTTATTTCAGAAAATACCGCGAACCCCAAAAACCGCTTTACACCTACTCTCAGGCGGTCAAAAGGGCAGAGGACTGGCTTGCGCAGTATACAAATATGTCCTTTCACACCAGCTACTACGTAGTTGACGAGGGCGTTTGCACCGTAAACTTCGCCTATAAAGAGGGCTCAACCGTCTGCTATACCGACCTTATTAAGGTAGGGGTCGCGCTCGATAACGGCGAGGTTGTGCTCTGCGAGGCAGGCGGCTATATAATGAATCATCGCCCCCGCACCATAAAAACGCCCGACAAAACCGCTGATGAAGCGAGTGCGGTTGTAAGTGAAAAACTGGAGATTTTGTCGACTTCAAGGGTGCTGATTCCAAGCGACGGCAAAAAGGAAATTCCGTGCTACGAGTTTGTTTGTAAAACGGCGCAAAAGGAAGAAATTTTGGTCTACGTTAACAGCGATACACTCGAGGAAGAGCGCATTTATCTTGTAGTAAACGCCGAGGGCGGAAGCCTTGTAAAATAATGCTTGACATTTGACTTTTCAGGTGGTATAGTAGTAAGGCCGCATATTGCGGGCTCTTTAAAGTTGCCCATTTTTTGGGCACGCCCGAACAGTAGCGAGACTGAAATTAAGGCAGGTGCCACAGAAAATGTACGCAATTATCGAAACCGGCGGAAAGCAGTATCGTGTAGAAAACGGTGACGTTATCTACGTAGAGAAGCTCGACGCTCTTGAAAACGCAGAAATCACCTTTGATAAGGTTGTTGCTGTATGTGACAAGAAACTCAAGGTAGGCAAGCCGTATGTTAAGGATATGCTCGTAAAGGGTACTGTTCTTAAGAACGGCAAGGGTAAGAAGATCAACATCTTCACCTACAAACCCAAGAAGGGTGTTGCCCGTCACAAGGGTCACAGACAGCCGTACACCAAGGTTCAGATCAGCGAGATTGCTAAGATCGCTAAGAATGACTAAGGTAAATTTTTTCGGTTGTGAAGGCTGTTTTACAGGCTTCTCAGTAACCGGACATTGTACGGCAGACGGCCGCGACGAAGAAGGCAGGCTGGTCTGTGCAGCGGTATCATCCGCTGTTTATATGGCTGCAAACACACTGCTTGAGGTGGAAAAAGCCGAATGCGACGTAAAAGAAGCAGACGGTCATCTAAGTCTCAAGGTAAAAAAGGAAACCGCAGGAACGCAAACAGTCCTTCGCGGCCTTTACATTCACTTGCAGCAGTTATCCGAACAATACAGTAACATTGAACTAAACTTGGAGGTGTAAACCGTGTTAAAGATTAACATTCAGTTATTTGCTCATAAAAAAGGTATGGGTTCTACCAAGAACGGCCGTGACAGTGAGTCCAAGCGTCTTGGCGTAAAGCGCGCAGACGGTCAGTTTGTTCTCGCAGGTAACATCCTCGTTCGTCAGAGAGGAACCCACATCCATGCCGGTAACAATGTCGGCAAGGGTTCTGATGATACCCTTTTCGCACTCATCGACGGAAAGGTAAAGTTTGAGCGTGTAGGCCGCGACCGCAAGCAGGTTAGCATCTACGCTGCTGAATAATCAGATTTGCCCGGCTTAAATTTAGCCGGGCTTCATTTTTTTAAACTATTTTGAAGGGAAGGGCGGCCAAGCGCCGCACGGAAATATGTTTGTAGATGTAGCAACAATTCATCTTAAAGCGGGTGACGGCGGCAACGGTGCCGTTTCGTTTCACCGTGAAAAATACGTAGCAGCCGGCGGACCCGACGGTGGTGACGGCGGCCGCGGAGGAAATATTATCTTTGCGGTCGATGATAACCTTTCAACGTTGGCCGACTTCCGCTACAAGCGCAAATACTGTGCCGAAAACGGTCAAAACGGTGCTACAAGCCGCCGTACGGGCAAAAGTGCCCCCGACCTTACGGTATACGTTCCCCGCGGAACGATTATAAAGGACGCTGATAACGGCCGTATCATAGCCGATATATCGGACGATGAACCCGTGATTATCGCGCAGGGCGGTCGCGGCGGCTGGGGTAACTGGCACTTTGCCAATTCCACCCGTCAGATTCCGCGCTTTGCCAAAAGCGGAATCCCCGGCGAAAAGCTCGACGTTACGCTTGAACTCAAGCTTTTGGCCGACGTTGGTCTTATAGGTTTTCCGAACGTGGGCAAATCAACCCTCGTTTCGGTTGTAAGCGAGGCCAAACCCAAAATCGCAAACTATCACTTTACAACCCTGACACCCGTTTTGGGAGTTGTCCGTATGGATGAGGGTAGTTCCTTTGTAATGGCTGATATCCCCGGTCTTATCGAGGGTGCAGGCGAGGGCGCAGGCCTCGGCCACGAGTTTTTGCGTCACGTTGACCGTTGCCGTCTGCTCGTCCATGTTATCGACGTATCGGGCAGCGAGGGACGTGACCCGATTGAGGACTTTGAAAAAATCAATCACGAGCTTGCGGTCTTCAGCCCCGAGCTTGCCGAGCGCAAGCAGATTGTAGTTGCCAATAAGTGCGACCTTACGGAGGATGATGAGGTGGCGAGAATAGGTGAGTGGTTCACCTCGCGCGGATACGATTTCTTCCCCGTAATGGCGGCCATCGCTGAAGGCACCAATAAGCTCATAAACCACATAGCAAGCGAACTTGCAAAGCTTCCGCCCATCATTCGCTACGAGCCTGAAGAGCGTGAAGAAATAATTACCTTTACGGGCAGCAAGCGCAACTTTACGGTACGTAAAGAGGGCGCGGCATTCCTTATCGAAGATGCCGAATGGCTGCTTAAAATTCTCGAAACCGTCGATCCCGACGATTACGAATCGCTGCAGTATTTTCAGCGCGTAATGAAGGATACCGGCATAATTCAGGCGCTTATAGATGCCGGTGTGCACGATGGCGATACCGTAAAACTTTACGATATCGAGTTCGATTATATTTCTTAGGTGAGTTTTATGGAAAAACCAATACAGCTTAATCCCGCAACCCTCGCCTTTATGGGCGACGGCGTATACGGCCTTTTGGTGCGCCAAAAGCTTTGCGAAATCTCTCGCCCGTCGGGGGAACTGCATTCGCTTTCGGTAAAGCTTGTAAACGCAACGGCGCAGGCCAAAAGCTTTAAGGTAATCGAACCGCTGCTTTCGGAGCGTGAGCTTAGCGTATTCAAGCGCGGCCGCAACGCCCATACAAGCACAACCCCCAAAAACTCAACAAACGGTGAGTATCATACCGCGACAGGACTTGAAGCCTTGTTCGGTTTTCTGTACCTCGACGGTCAAACAGAGCGCATGAATGAACTTTTTTCGGTTATATGGAACGATTTTTCGGATAATATATAACTGAGGTGGTTATATATGCGCAGCGCCAAAAAAAGCATAACAGATATTTTGTTTTACACAATCGGCTGCGGAATTTATTCTGCGGCCGTCGTTGTTTTTACCGACCCGAACGAGATTTCTCCCGGCGGTGTTACGGGCATTGCTCTGCTGCTTAAGCATTTTTTCTCGCTCCCTGCAGGACTGATGACCTTCGTGCTCAATATACCGCTTATAATCGTGGGATTTATCCGCTTCGGCGGCCGTTTTATCTTAAGTACGGCTTTGGCAACGGGTATAATGTCGCTAACGCTTGACGGCGCAAATTATATATTTTCGCCCTACTATACCGACGGCATTCTGGCGGCCGTCTTCGGCGGAATTATGATGGGCGCAGGGCTGAGCCTCGTACTCCTGCGAGGAGCAACTACCGGCGGCGCCGATATAGCGGCAAAGCTGATAAACGCGCGTTATCCCTTTATTTCTATGGGTCGCATAATACTCGCGCTCGATTTGGCGGTAGTAACCGTTTCGGCCATCGCTTACCGCCGTTTTGAAAGCGCACTTTATTCCATTATTTCGCTTTACGTATCGTCCCACGTGCTCGACACAATGCTCTACGGTACAGATAGGGGCAAGCTCGTCCATATAATTACCGAAAAACCCACCGAAATCTCGACGGCCGTGCTTTCGGTTTTAAATAGGGGACTTACGAGGCTTCCTGCCTACGGCGGCTATACGGGGAAGGAACGGCAGGTTCTTATGTGTGCCATGCGCCCGTCCGAGGTGTCGGCCTTTCAGCGAATAGTTCGCAACGCCGACCCCGATGCGTTTATAATAATCTCCGACGCGGGCGCAATTTTGGGTCAAGGCTTTAAAAGAAACGAATAAAAAAACGACCAAGCATTTCTGCTTGGTCGTTTTAATTAATATTAGTACTTGAAGGAAGTGATTAAGTTTCCGTTCATATCATAATACTCGCAGATGAACTTGTCCATCTTCGGAATGATCTGGTGGAAAGATGCTGCTAAAGCCTCAAAAGCTTCGCCGCCGGCCTCTTCAAGAGCAGCCTTAATGGTTGCAGTATCGCCAACGTCAATGGTGTATTTTACAACGTATGCAAGATCGTTGCCGCGAGCTTCGATATCGAGCGTCATGGGCTGACCTTCAAACGACTTGATCATTTCATCAAAATCGCCGTTTTCTTTCATTTCTTTAACGATTTCTTCAACGGTCTGGTCGGTAGAAAGACCCTCTTTTGAAGCGGCATCGGTAAGCTTATCATAAGCGTCGGCAATATCGTCCGAGTCACCGTTTTCGATGGCATCCTGAACGTCGTCGAGTGCCTTTTCGGATTCACTCTCGCCACAAGCAGCAAATGCAAATACCATGCAAAGTGCTAAAAGTAAAGCCAATAATTTTTTCATTTTTAAAACCCCTTTACAGTTTCTAAAGACAATCTGTCCTTGGAACAAATATACACCCATCAATTATGGATGTCAATTACATTTTTCAGCCTTTTAACCGAAAATTTTCTCAAAAAGGCTAACCTTTTTACAAAGCTGTGCCGATAAATCGCGGCTGATTTCATAAGGGGCAAGTTCGTATTCGCCACCGAAGGTGGGTTTTTCGCCGGTATTATGTTCTGCGAACACAATACGGTCGGAATAAACGTAAATGAGCATTACCTGAACGACCTTCGGGTCCTCGGCGCTGAGGTTGCCGTCGTTGTAGCTGTCCTTACAATATCCGAGCGAACCCATATGGCACTGAATTGCGCTGTCCTTTTCAGGGTCAATCTGCTGAACCGATTCCTTGCTGTCGGCAAGCGCTTCGTGCAGTTCGGTATGTACGTGGCCGTAGCAGTAAATAACGTTCTTGTATTCGTTCATAAGCTCGGCCATTTTTACGCGGCTTTCGTTGTAAACCTCGGTGTCAGCGAGGTAAAAAGCCGAGGTAACGGTGTTAATTTTATCTATCGCATAGTGGCAAAGCAGGAATACGGTCTTATCCTTGCCGATGCTTTCAAGCTGCTCTTCAACCCATTCAACCTGCTCGATAAATAAGCCGTTTACACCTACTTGCTTGGTGTTTCTGCGGTCGGCCTGCGGGCTGTTAAGGCACAAAAATTCAAAGCCGTTTACGCTATATCTGTAGCAAAGAAGCTCGTCGAAGGGGAAGGTGTGCTCTTCACCGATATCCGCACTGTAAAGCGGTGCGTTCGGCTTGCCCATAGCGTTTTCAAGGTGGGTGCTATAGTCGTTCGAGTTTATTTCCATAGTGTCGATATATACCGAAGGCTCGGGGTCGTGGTTGCCCGTAACCCAAAGAATATCACCGTTCTTCGAGGCCGATTTAAAAAGGTCAAAAGAGCCATCCATCATATTTTTTATGCTCTCGTCGGTCCAATCGCTGAAACGTCCCGAAATATCGCCGCCAACCAAAACAAGATCGGCGCCGCCGTCGGTCACCTTGTTTACGTACTTAACCGCATTTTGCGAGGAAGGACGCGTATACGGAGCGGAATTCTGAATTCCGTAGTCGTGGTGCGGATCGCTGAAACAAGCGATAACAAAGGGTTCCTCAGCCTTGACTTCGAAGAAGGGGATAAACATAACTGCAGCCAAAACGGCCACAAGCGCTACCGCCGAGGCGGCAATAATAAGCTTCTTTTTCATATCGTACTCCTAAAAAATTACTTTAAAATAAAGATATCACAAACCGACACTTTTTGCAATAACAACAAAAAGCAACCATCCCAAAAGGGAGTTGCGGTTTATCCCTAACCGCAACTCCCTAAGGACGATTGCTTTATACCTAAGAGTAACCAAACGGAGCAGAAATGAGGTAAAAGTAAGCAAAAGTATGCTAATGCCAATGAAATAGTTTCTTAATTAGTTCGAGAAAAGAGCTTCTCTTGCTTTCGGGAAAAGGTTCATCCAACACCCACGGCAAATCTATGCCGTAAATGGTGACAGTAAAATATTCGTCTGTTTTTTGTTCGTTGGGAACATACCAATTGTCAATAACTATATTAAGAAAAAGACCTCCGTCAAACATATCAATTTCGTACTTATCAGATTCTAATATTTTACCGATTACGGTGTAAGAAACAAAATGATAGTCAATATAATCCTTGTCAGCACAAGATCCTATTTCATCGGGTCTTTCAATCAATAAGCCCAATTCGGCAAGGAATTCTTTAAGTTTAGGGAATTTCTCTGCGATTTGGGCATAAAGATTGCGATCCTCATCACAATCACATATATTGTGTTCCCGGGAATATTTTGAGGTGCTTTCAATATCAACATCCAGAACATAGCCGTGTTTGCGTATGATCATTTTGTATTCTCCCTTGCAGTTCGGCAAGCTTGTTTTCTTTCACATAATCATCTCTTTTGGGAATTATTATATCATAAAACCTAGGGAATTTCAATGATGCATCGACTGCGTCGATATGATATACGGCGTTGCCGTATGATATACTTGCTTTGCAAGCATGATATAATATCCGTTCCATCATACGCGAAGCGCATATCATCTGCGAAGCAGATATCATACCCACAGGGTATATCACCCGTTCCGACAGGAACGGATATCATTGAAAAAAGTCACCTTTGTCGGTAGACAAAAGTGACTTTTTTCGTGGTGCCGGCTGGGTCGAACCCGCACGGTATTATGCTTTTATACATAAAAATAAAGCAACCATCCAAAAAGATGATTGCTTAGTGTGGTGCCGGTGGCGGGGGTCACTCCGGCGCAACGCGCCTACCATGCCCACGGCGGCAAAAACAGTCCACCGGACTGTTTTCTTCCGCTTCGCTCCCGCCTTTTCGACCCCTCGACCGACAAGACCAAAAAAATAACACCCCAACCTTGCGGTTAGAGTGTTATCTTTATGGTGCCGGTGGCGGGGGTCGAACCCGCACGGTATCGCTACCAACGGATTTTGAGTCCGCCTCGTCTGCCAATTCCAACACACCGGCGTGAAATCACCAAGTCATTATACAACAACATTTAAAAATAATCAAGACTTATTTATTTGTGGAAATTATTTGCGCACTAGTGTATAATATGAGAAAACCACCAAGGAGGGGAGCGAATGAAATACATAATTTTAGCGGCCGTACTTGCAGCCGTTATTACCGCGCTGATAATTTTCGATAACAAGCGCCTTAAAATCAGCCGCTATACTGCCGCTTCCTCGCGTTTGCCTGCCGAATTCGACGGCTTTAAGATAGTCCAGCTATCCGATATTCACGGTGCCGTTTTCGGCAAAGAAAATGCCCGACTTCTCGGCAAAATTTCGACCGAAAAGCCCGAAATCATCGTAATAACCGGCGATATAATCGACTCCCGAAAGCCTAATATACCCGCCGCCGAAAAGCTTGTAAAAAACCTTCGAAAAATCGCTCCCGTCTACTTTGTAAGCGGCAATCACGAAGCCCGTTTTACCGAGTGGCCTACCCTAAAAGAAAAGCTTGAAAAAAACGGCGCCGAAGTGATTGATAACTCAAAAAAACACCTTTGCCGCGGCGATGCAAAAATTGCGCTTTTCGGCCTTCGTGACCCCCAATTTATCACTAATTATCAACTCAAAAATTCTATAAAAGCCGCTGAAGAATTTATATCCGAGTTCGATAAAAAAGAAGGGGAGTACAGCATTCTTTTATCCCACCGACCCGAAATTTTCGAAACCTATGTAAAGCACGGTTTTGACGTCGTGTTTTCGGGGCACGTTCACGGCGGCCAATTCAGACTGCCGCTGCTTGGCGGCCTCTACGTGCCGATACAGGGTCTCTTTCCGAAATACGACGCAGGCCTTTTTGAGAAGAACGAAACAAAAATGATAGTCAGTCGGGGAATAGGGCAGAGCATTATTCCCGTCCGTCTCGGCAATCCACCAGATATTGTGGTTACCAAGTTGACAAAAGTCGATTTGTAATATAAAATAGGAAGGCATAAAGCAAATCCAAATTAGGAGAAAATCTATGAAAAAGACAATAGCATTACTACTTTGCATATTACTCACCGCAGGACTTTTTGCAGGCTGCGGCGGCTCGAAAGAGGTAAAAGAAACAGGCCTTTTCAAATATGACCTTGATGAGTACGTAACCGTAGGCGAGTACAAGGGTATGAAAATTTCGTCCGACGACGAAGATTTTCTGGCCGTAGTTAAGGACCAAATGGAGTACGATATGAGCAGTGCAAGCCTTGGTGAAGAGGTTGAAATCGCTTCGGGCAAGGTGCAGATGGGCGATACCGCCACCATTACCTACGTCGGCACGCTGGACGGCGTACCCTTCGAGGGCGGCACCGAAACCTCGGGTTACGACCTTGTAATCGGCTCGAACTCCTTTATTGACGGTTTTGAGGATGGCCTTATCGGCGCCGCAATCGGCAGCACCGTAAAGCTCGACCTTACCTTCCCCGAGGACTACGGCAACGAAAAACTTAACGGTCAGGACGTTGTGTTTACCGTTAACGTTAAAAAGGTAACCCGTATCGAATACCCCGAGGTGGACGATGAGGTTGCCAAAAAGCTCGGCTATAAAAACGCTGAGGATTATAACGCCTATGCTTTTTCCTGCGCAGTTCAGACGTATTGTCATGAAAAGCTTTCCGACGAGGCCAAGGTTTTAAAAACCCCGAATGACGAGGTTGATTACTTTGTAAATCTCGAAATCAAGAACTATGAAGAAACCGCAGAAATGTACGGTATAACTCTTGAGGAGTATTTCGGTACCGACGTTGCCGTTGTAAAGAAGCAGATAAGAGAAGATTACGTTGATATGATGCCTTATTATCTCGTGCTTTACTATATCGCACAAAAAGAGGACCTTATCCCCACAGCCGACGAGGTTGAAGCCGAGTATGAGGAGTTCGCAAAAGAGCTCTCAACCGAGTCCGAAACCGTAACCGCTGACGATCTTAAGGATATGGCTTCCTACAATCAAATGGAGTATATGATCGTATACGAAGACGTTCGTCAGTTCCTTTTTGATAACGTAGTAGTTGAATAAAAACAAATAACACCGCATATTCGAAAGGATATAGCGGTGTTTTTTTATTTTTTGTGTGATTTAAGTAAAAAAATAAGTAAAAATTCGCCATACTTTATTGACATAGCATAAATTTTGTTATATACTATCCTTGTATTAGTGCATTTTATATTTTGCACTACCTAAAAGCCAGAAAGGATGTTGTTTTATGAAAAAATCCGTTAAACTTTTAGCAATGCTTCTTACACTTGTTCTCGTGTTTGGTGCATTTGCCTGTGTGGCCTCTGCCGCTGCGGCTGAAGCCGTAGTTCTCACCGGCGCTTCTTCGGTTAAGCCCGGCGAAAAATACGAGGTTAAGGTTGTTGCAGGCAGCGATATTGACTTTACCAATATCGAATACACCGTAACCTTCGATGACACAGTGTTTACACTTGATGTTGCAGATGTTGTTTTAGGCGACGCAATGCCTGAGGTTTCCGCCCGTAACTTAAAGAATGATACCGTTAAGTTTGCAGGCGCCTCCGCAGTTAGCAACGATATTGATGCTGACGCCGTATTCGCAACCATTACCTTCACCGTTAAAAATGGTCTTGCTCTCTCGGGCGACGAGACCGCTATGATCAAGGTTGAAACCAAGAAGCTTAATAAAAACGGCTCCAAGGTTTTCGCTGACGGCGTAGCCGACGATACCCTTTATGTAACCGTAAAGCACGAGCACGACTATAAAACCAAGAACGAAACCGAGAGCCTTGCTCCCGACTGTGACGATCCCGGTTTTGACCGTTTCTACTGCGCTTGCGGCGAGTATTCCGATATTCCCGTAGATGCAAAGGGCCACGAGTATGCAAATCAGTGGACTCCCGTTGCAGGACAGGACAATTGGTTTGAAAACGTATGCTCCGAGTGTGGCGATTCTATAAAGACTTATGTTCCCGAAGAGAAGACTGAGCCCACCTACGGTGCAACCGTTTCTGCCGATAAGGGTGTATTCAGCGAGGAAGTAAGCGCTGTTATTACCGCTCCCTCCGATACCGAGAAGGACGCCGTTACAGACCTCTTCGACGATGACGTTTCCGCATATTACATATTCAAGGTTGATTTTGTAAACGGTCAGGGCGTTTCCGTTCCTGCCGCTGCAGGCACCGAGTATAACGTAGACCTCGACATTCTCGATACCGTTTCTGATCTTGATTATGACGTAGCCATCTACAACCCCGCAACCGGTAAACTCGATAAGGTTAGCGATAAGGTTAACGGCAACAAGGTTTCCGTAAAACTCGCTAAGGGCGCAGTTCTTGCCGTTTACGGTATGGAAGAGCCTGTAGAGAGCACCCCCGGTGGTTCTGAACCGAAGCCTCCGGTATCCACCGGTGACAATTCCGTTCTTCCGATTGCTATTACCGTATTAGTAATAGCCGTATTAGCAGCAGGTGTTGCTATCGTTCTTAAGAAGAAAAAGGCTTAACTTTAAATTTACGGCGCGCATATAGTTTTATATGTGCGCCTTAAATTATATCAACCCAAAGCTCTGAAAAGGAGAGTTAAAAAATGCTTCACATTGTAGAAAGAACACTGAAGGTTAAGGGTCTTACCGAGCCCAAAAACATCGTCGGCCTTGCCGATATGCACCTCACTTTACGTGACGAACGCGATGATGACGAATACAGCCAGAAGTTGCAGAAGGAACGTTCCTATATGTTCCCGAATGGTTCTCGTTGCTTTGCCGAGATTCGCGAGTATATAAACAAAACCCAACCCGATGCAGTTATGGGCTGCGGCGATATTATCGACTTCCCGTCGGCAGCAAACCTTGACCTTATTGATGAGTTCTTCAATAAGGAGTGCAAAAACTACGTTTATGCCCTCGGCAATCACGACTGGAACTATCCCCGTACATACAACCAGATCTATAACTGGCTTGATAACGTTCCCAAGTTTAAAGTAATCAAGAACGATAATCCTTACGTTCAGGTTGCTGACCTTGGTGAGGTTCTTCTCGTAGCCATCGATAACCAGGCCGACCGCGTATTCCCCGAAACCGTAAAGCAGTTCAAGGAAGTAATAAAACTCGGCAAGCCGATGGTACTTTGTATGCACCTTCCCGCATACTCACCCGCAATCGGTGAGCACATCATTCACGACGAGCGTCCCGACAAGCACCTCCTGCTCATGATGGGTGTTCCGGACGAGCGCGCAGAGGAAGTAGGTCACTGCAAGAGTTGCCTGCTTAACGATGCAACCCGCGAAATGATGGAAATTTTACACGACCCCAACGTTCCGATCGTTGCTATGATGTCGGGCCACGTTCACTTCGAATTCAAGCCGCACGACTTCATCGCAGAGGAAGAGATTATCCCCGGCAGATGGCAGTACGGCCTTCGTCTTTCGGCTCCTCAGCTTACCCCCGAAGGTGTTGTGTTCCTGCTCCATCTCGTACCCGAAGAATAAAAATTTGCTATGCACCGTCACGCTTGTGGCGGTGCTTTTTTTATCGCTTCCGTCATAAAATTTACCGAAAGGAGCGATACTATGCCAACCATCTATTTAAGCCCCTCAACCCAAGAATTTAACCCTTATGTCGACGGTTCGGGAAGTGAAGAATACTATATGAATTTAATAGCCGACGCCATGATTCCATACCTAAACGCCAGCGGTATAGGCTACACCCGAAACACACCCGAAATGACGGCGGCAAGCTCGATAGCGCAGTCAAACGCAGGTAATTACGACCTGCACCTTGCCCTCCATTCAAACGCTTCTGCGCCGCAAAATTCAGGTCAAAACAGGGGAGTAGAGGTCTACTTTTACCCTCAAAGCACGCGTGGTCGACAAGCGGCCGAAATCATAGCCGATAATATGCGCCTAATATACCCCGACTCGTTGCGGGTGCGCACGGTTCCCACAACCTCACTCGGCGAGGTTGTTCGCACCCGAGCCCCCTCGGTGCTTATTGAGTACGCCTTTCATGATAACTATGACGATGCCGCCTGGATACGCGCGAATATCGATACAATCGCGCGGTATACGGTGCTATCCTTAGCAGAATTTTTCGGCATTCCGTTTAATATGCCGCAAACCGTAAAAAGAGGCGTTGTGCGCACTCCGGGCGGAGGCTCCGTCAATATCCGCGTTGACCCTGATATCTACTCGCAGGTCATCGGCAGCGCACCAAACGGCGCGACCGTTACGATATACGCCGAGGTGCCCGATTGGTACGTAGTAAAGTACGGCGAACTTGAGGGCTATATGAGCAAAGATTTCATTGAAATTGTTTAAGAAAATACCAAGCCGAAATTATCGGTTTGGTATTATTTTATACTTGAAGATATATATCTTTTGAGTTATAATAAATTGAATATATATATCTACTAGGAGAATGCAGTTTGAATTTGCAAAAAAGTGCCTCGCCTCTAATGGACGAGCAGTTGGCTTTTGCGGAGCGGGTTGCCGATATTATAAAGGCGACCTACGTTGAACCTCCCAAGGCCTGCGTGGAAACCTACGGATGCCAGCAAAACGTCAGCGACAGCGAACATATCAAGGGAATGCTGCTTAAAATGGGCTACCTTTTAACCGAGAATTCAGAAGAAGCCGATTTCGTTCTCTTTAACACCTGCGCCGTACGCGAGCATGCCGAAGCCAGGGTATACGGCAACCTCGGCGCCCTTAAGCATCTTAAGCGCCGTCGTCCGGGAATGATAATCGCAATCTGCGGCTGTATGGTTCAGCAGCAGTCTGTGGCCGACCGAATAAAAAAGAGCTATCCATACGTCGATATTCTCTTCGGCACCCACGTTACGTACCGTCTGCCCGAGTTTATATATAACCTGCTTATGGGCAAAAAAAGGGTATTTAACATCGAAACCGACCAAAAGGAAATCGTCGAGGGCGGGCCCGTCAGCCGCGACGGCGACCTTAAAGGCTGGCTCCCGATTATGTACGGTTGCAACAATTTCTGTACATACTGTATAGTGCCCTACGTTCGCGGACGAGAACGATCCCGTGCTCCCGAAGAGATTATAGCCGAGGCACGTGAGATGGTGGCAATGGGCTTTAAGGAAATAACACTCCTCGGCCAAAACGTAAATTCCTACGGCAAGGGCGAAGCGCACGGAGTTAATTTCGCAAAGCTTATCCGTATGATAAACGATATTGAGGGCGATTTTAAAATTCGGTTTATGACCTCGCACCCCAAGGATTGCACCGAGGAACTGTTAGACACAATGGCCGAGTGCAAAAAGGTTTGTCACCAGCTTCATCTGCCCATGCAGAGCGGCAGCAATCGAATACTTAAGATTATGAACCGCCACTACGACATCGAAAGATATCTGCATTTAATTGATTACGCTCGCGAAAAGATGCCGGATATTACGCTCACCAGTGATATCATCGTCGGCTTCCCGGGCGAAACGTATGATGACTTCTGTGAAACCGTAAAGGTAATAAAGCGCGTTGGCTTTACCTCGCTGTTTACCTTTATTTACTCCAAACGCGAGGGGACTCCCGCCGCGATTATGGAGGACCCCATTTCTCGTGAAGAAAAGGGCAAATGGTTCACGGAGCTGCTAAAAGCACAGGAAGAAATTTCCCGCAAGGGCTACGGCGAAATGGTTGGAAAAACCTATCGCGTACTGTGCGACGGCGAGGGAAGAGTTCCCGGTCGTATGTCGGGCCGAACCGACGGCAACGTCGTAATCGAGTTTGAAGCCGACGCTTCCGCCTACGGACGCTACTTTTTGGTCCGTGTAAACGAGTTAACAAACGTGCTTTGCGGCACGATAATAGATTAAGGAGAATAAAAAATGAACGCAGTAGAAATTGCAAGACAGTTAGGCGCAGCCATCCAGGCTGACGAAAGATACGCAGCATACGTTGCAGCCAAGTCGGCCAACGACGCCGACGAAAAGCTTCAGACCCAGATAGGCGAATTCAACCTTATTCGTATGTCGCTTGAGCGTGAGCTTTCCAGCGAAGAAAAGAGCGACGAGCGCGTACGCGAATACAACGAAAAGCTCCGCAACCTCTACGGTGAGATTATGAAGAGCGAAACCATGACCAACTACAACAACGCCAAGGGTGCGCTCGACGAGCTCGTAAACGACGTTAACATGATAATCACCATGTCGCTTGAGGGTGCCGATCCGGCCACCTGCGACCCCCACGCATCGGGCTGCACCGGCAGCTGTGCTACCTGTGGTGGTTGCCACTAAAAAACTGATTTCACTTTAGGGGAGTGTAAATTTTGGGCCAGTTATCACCAATGATGCGCCAATATCTCGATATCAAAGAGCAAAATAAAGATTCTATTCTGTTCTTCCGCTTGGGCGACTTTTACGAGATGTTCTTCGACGATGCAAAACTCGTCTCCGAAGAACTCGAAATAGTCCTCACGGGCAGAGATTGCGGCCAAGAGGAGCGCGCGCCGATGTGCGGCGTGCCCTACCACAGCTGTGAATCATATATCGCTCGACTCGTAGAAAAAGGCTATAAAATTGCCATCTGCGAGCAGGTAGAAGACCCCGCTACGGCGAAGGGTCTTGTTAAGCGTGACATCGTAAGGGTAATAACCCCCGGTACCGTAACCGAGGAGAGTATGCTCGACGAATCGAAGAACAACTACCTGTGTGCTGTATCCTTCTCAGATACCTCGGCAGGCGTATGCTTCACCGATATTTCAACCGGCTCAATGAACGTAACCGAGCTCGCAGGCGACAACCTTGACGAGCGCGTCTGTGATGAGATTGGTCGCTTCTCCCCTAAGGAAGTGCTCTGCCTCGGCACACTCGATACCCATACAGTTCTTCGTGACTATATAACCGAGCGTGTAAACGCTATGCTTACCTCGCTTGAGGCCGACTCCTTCGCAACCGACCATTGCGAGAACCTGCTTTGCGAGCACTTTAAGGTCAACAGCGTAGAAAATTTAAGCCTCGAAAGGGCTTCTGCAGCGGTTTCTGCCGCAGGAGCAACCCTCGGCTATCTCTATAGAACCCGATTTACCAACGTTTCGGCCGTAACCAAGCTTAACGTATACTCCCAGTCGCAGTATATGAAGCTTGATATTTCGGCCATCCGCAATCTCGAACTCTTCGAAACAATGCGCGGTAAATCTAAAAAAGGTTCGCTCTTGGGCGTGCTCGATAAAACCAAAACCGCAATGGGCAAGCGCCTTATTCGCGGCTGGCTTGAGCAGCCGTTGCTTAACGTTACCGAAATTACCGCACGCCACAACGCGGTGGACGAGCTTGTCGGCAACGTGCTGATGCTCGGCGAGCTTACCGAGTATATCACCGGCATTAAGGATATGGAGCGCCTTATTTCGCGCATCGTTTACGGAACGGCCAGCGGCAAGGAACTTTTAGGCCTTGCCGATGCAGCTGCGCATTTTCCCGCTATTAAAGAGGTGCTTTCGGCTTCCCACAGCCGACTGTTGCTCGATATTAACGCCCGTCTTGATACCCTTGAGGATATCAAAAACCTTGTCGACGAGGCCATTGACCCCGAGGCTCCGGCAATCGTTCGCGAGGGCGGCATAATCAAAGCAGGCTATAACAGCGAGGTCGATGAACTGCGCTCGATAATCGAAAACGGCGCACAGTACATATCCAACATCGAATCGCGTGAGCGAGAGCGCACGGGTATTAAAAACCTGCGCATCCGCTATAACAAGGTCTT
Source organism: Clostridia bacterium (assembly GCA_017513245.1). Classification (GTDB taxonomy): domain Bacteria; phylum Bacillota; class Clostridia; order Oscillospirales; family Acutalibacteraceae; genus SIG589. The sequence continues at coordinate 61,118 of JAFXGK010000016.1, read as the reverse complement.
CGGCTATTATATCGAGGTGTCGAATTCCTATCTCGACCGCATCCCCGAGGACTATATGAGAAGGCAAACTCTCACAAACGGCGAGCGTTTCATAACCGATGAGCTTAAGGCCCTTGAAGGCAAAATTTTGGGCGCCAAGGACCGCGTTAAAACCCTCGAATTTAACATCTTCGATGAAATTCGCAAGCGTGTAGCAGCCGAACTCGTGCGTGTTCAGACCACTGCAAATGCCATTGCCACGCTCGACGTGCTTTGTTCGTTTGCTAACGTGGCAACGGTCAATTCCTACTGCTGCCCAAAAATAAATACCGACGGAGTAATTTCTATTACCGGTGGCCGACATCCCGTTGTCGAGCAGGTAATAAAGACCCCCTTCGTATCCAACGATACGCTGCTTGACCGCGGCGATAACCGTTGCGCTCTCATTACCGGTCCCAATATGGCAGGTAAATCGACCTATATGCGTCAGGTAGCAATAATTACTCTTATGGCCCAAATAGGCAGCTTTGTTCCGGCTCAGGCCGCCAATATCGGCATTGTCGACGCCATATTCACCCGTGTGGGCGCATCCGATGACCTATCTATGGGTCAGTCCACCTTTATGGTTGAGATGAGCGAGGTGGCCTATATTCTTAAAAATGCCACACGTCAAAGCCTTATAATCTTCGATGAAATCGGCCGAGGCACCGCGACATTTGACGGTATGTCAATCGCGCGCGCCGTGCTCGAATACGTTGCCGATACACGCCGTATCGGCGCAAAGACCCTATTTGCAACCCATTATCACGAGCTTATCCAACTTGAAAACGAGATAAAGGGTATAAAGAACTACAACATAGCCGTTAAAAAACGCGGCGACGATATAACCTTCCTGCGCCGTATTGTTCGCGGCGGTGCAGACGATAGCTACGGTATTGAGGTAGCGGCGCTTTCGGGTATCCCCGAAAGGGTAATTACCCGCGCCAAGGCCGTGCTTAAAGAGGTTTTAAATGACGGTGTAACCGTAACACGCGAAAACCTGAAAAACGATGCCTTCCTGCCGCTTGAAATGCAGGGAGCAACCGATATTTTAAGTGACCTTAAGGCGGTCGACGTAAACACACTCACACCGATAGAATGTATGAGTATGTTAAGCGACCTTGCCGACAAGGCCAAAAAGCTTTAAAAAAGGCAGGTGCAAAAATGGCAAAGATAAACGTGCTTCCGCGTCAGGTGGCCGAGCTTATTGCCGCAGGTGAGGTCGTAGAACGCCCTTCCTCGGTAATAAAAGAACTGGTAGAAAACTCAATAGATGCAGGTTCCACAACCGTAACGGTTGAAATTCAGCGTGGCGGAGTTACCTATATGCGCGTTACCGATAACGGCTGCGGTATCGACCGTGACGAGGTTAAAACTGCCTTTTTGCGCCATGCAACAAGCAAACTTCGCACCGAGCGTGACCTTTTTGCCATAGGCACCCTCGGCTTCCGCGGCGAGGCCTTGGCCGCTGTATCCTCGGTGGCCCGTGTTGAGATGCTTACGGCAACAGCCGACAGCGACGTAGGCACCCGCTATGCAATAAGCGGTGGGGTAGAGGAGGCCTTTGGTGACGCAGGATGCCCCAAGGGCACCACCATCATCGTGCGCGACCTTTTTTACAATACCCCTGCCCGAATGAAATTTTTAAAGACCGACGTGGCCGAATCTAACGCCGTAGCGCAGATTATCGACCGCATAGCCCTCTCGCACCCTGAAATCGCCTTTAAATTCATCCGCGACGGCAAAATGACGCTCAATACCGCCGGAGACGGAAAGCTCTCCTCGGCGATTTATGCCGTGCTGGGCCGTGATTTTCACGCAGGTCTTATCCCTGCCGAAAATTACCAAGACGGCGTAGGTGTTTCGGGCTTTGTTTGCAAGCCCGTTTACTGCAAGCCCAACCGCAACGGCCAGTATTTCTTCTTAAACGGTCGCCTCGTAAAGTCGGGCACCGCGCTTGCCGCACTCGAACAAGCCTATAAAAACAGCGCCATGGTCGGAAAATTCCCGTACTGCGTGCTTAATATTACCGTTCCGTTTGAAACGGTTGACGTAAACGTTCACCCCGCAAAAACCGAGGTGCGCTTTACCGATGAAAAAAGAGTTTTCAGCGCCATTTACTACGCAGTGAAAAACGCGCTTATGCAGGGCGATTCCCGTCCTGAAATAACAGTAAATAATAAGTCTCAGCGCTTCCAACGTATGTCGGTCGAGCAGTTCCGTCAAACCGCCATTAACGAGCCGACGGCCACCGCAAAACCACAACCCGCTCCCAAGTCTGCGCCTATCACAGAACCGACCCCTGCCCCCAAGGCACAGACCCCTTCGGCGCAGCCCGAGCGCACCTTTAAAACCGAAATCACGCCGCCACCCGAAAAACCGTTGTCTTTCGCTGATTCGGGCGTAGATTTCTTTAAAAACGTAATCAATAAACCGGCCGAAAAGCCGGCTACCATACCTGAAAACAAGCCTGAACCCGTGAAGGCACCTGCTTCGACGGAGCCGCAGGAAAAACCGATAACCGAGGATATTAAATACGTCGGCGAGGTTTTCGGCACCTACATAGTCGCTCAAATGGGGGATGCACTCTATTTGATTGATAAGCACGCAGCCCACGAGCGTATAATATTCGAAAAATTAAAATCAACCGTAAAACCGCAAACCCAGGCATTACTCGCATCGGTTGCAGTTTCGCTTTCGGGCGACGAGCATACCGCCATAATCGAAAACCTCGATTTGCTCGAAAAGCAGGGCTTCGAGGTTGAAGATTTCGGCGGCGGCAACGTGCTGGTAACCGCAATTCCTTCGGTGCTTGCTGATTGCGATATCAAATCGGTAATCTCCGAAATCGCACAAAGCCTTGCTGATACCGGAGCGGTCGAGGTAGAGCGTCTTGATGATATTTATCATATCGTCGCTTGCCGCAGCGCCGTAAAGGCAGGAAACCTTTCGACTGCGTACGACCTTTCTTCACTGGCGAAACAGATACTTTCGTCAAAGGATATAATGTACTGTCCGCACGGCCGTCCCGTTGCGATGAAGCTTACCAAACGCGAAATAGAAAAACAATTCGGCAGGATACAGTAATGAACAACCACAAAAAAATTCCGCTTATCGCCATAGTCGGCCCAACCGCCTCGGGCAAAACTGCCCTGTCGGTCGCCCTCGCAAAAGAACTGGGCGGCGAGGTAGTTTCGGCCGATTCCATGCAGATATATAAGGGTATGCCCATAGCTGCCGCCGTTCCCACGGCAGAGGAAAGAGAGGGCGTGCCCCATCATCTTATGGAATTTTTACCGCTTGGCTCGGAGTTTTCGGTTGCAGATTATGTAAACCTCGCTAAAGATGCAATAAATGATATACACAGCCGAGGAAATCAGCCTATTTTGGTTGGAGGAACCGGACTTTATGTAAACTCACTTGTTGATAATATCGCCTTTACGGAAGAAAAAAAGGATGAGGAGCTTCGTGCTCGCCTCGAAGAAAAATTTGACTTCCTGGGTGGGGAAGAAATGCTGCGTGAGCTTGCCGAATTCGACCCCGAATCGGCAGCGCGACTTCACGCAAACAACCGCCGCCGCATCATCCGTGCGTTCGAGGTATACCTGCAAACGGGCGAGACCGTAACCGAGCAAAACGCCCGTTCAAAAACCGAGCCTTCGCCCTATAACACACTGCTTATCGGCATAACCTACCGTGACCGTGAAAAGCTTTATGACCGTATTAATCGCCGCGTTGACCTTATGCTCGAGCAGGGCCTGCTTGAAGAGGCAAGAGGCAACTACGGCGCCGAACGAAAGGGCGCAGGGCAGGCGATAGGCCATAAGGAGTTTTTTCCGTTTTTCAGCGGTGAATGCGGTCTTACCGATGCAATAGAAACACTGAAGAGAGAAACCCGTCGCTATGCTAAGCGCCAGTTAACCTGGTTTGGCCGCGACGAGAGAATAAATTGGATTTATGCCGACGAGTGCGACAGCGTACTCGACGAGGCAATAAAAATTATTAAGGAGGGACAGATACATGAAGGATAAAAAGACCCGCTTAAGCGGTTCTCGAATAGTAACCCTTTTACTGGTTGCCGTATTTCTCGTTTACTTCATACATCAAATGATGTCGGTATTTATGCCCCTCACCACCGGTACGGCCGTCTATTACGAGTCGTTTGACGGCATTAATACCACCGGCACCATAATCCGCAACGAAACGCTCCTAAACTCAGAAGAAACGGGTGTCAAATACTTCGTTGTCGGCGACGGTGAAAAGGTATCTAAAGACGGCATAATTGCCGATATTTACGAAACCCAAGCCGGCGCCCAGCAGCAGACCGACCTTGGAAATCTGAAAAAACAGATCGATTCCATAGCCGAGGTTCAAGCGTATAACAATACCTCCGCGGTCGACCTCGATCTTTTAAACGGAAAAATCGACGAAGCATTGCTACTGCTTTCGGCCTCCTGCCGAAACGGCGTTTTTTCCGAAAGCGAGCCCCTATCGCAAGAACTTTTAAAGCTTTTAAACCGCAAGAAAATTGCCACGGGTGAGGAAAGTGATTTTTCATCCGTTTTGGCGTCGCTCAATGCAAAATACGAGTCACTTAAGGTGTCGGCTCCCAAGGCCAAAAGCAGCATTCGCTCAACACTTTCGGGCTACTTCGTATCAACGGCCGACGGCTACGAAACCCTGCTGACCTCGCAAAACGTGCTTACCCTTACTCCCGAAAAGCTCAATGAACTCGAGCCTGCTGAAGTCAGCGAGAAGACGGTTGGAAAAATCGTTTCCGATTACACCTGGTACGTCGCTTGCGTCGTTCCGCTAGAAAAATCGGCCTCCTTTAAGGTTGGCGATACCGTAAAACTTAAGACAACCCTTCGCTCTGCAGGCGAGATTTCCGCTACTGTATCGGCAATCAATCTCGGCGAAAAGAGCGATGCTTTAATGGTCTTTTCCTGCCAGAATATGAACGGTGACCTCGCAACCGTGCGTACCCTGCCGCTAACCATTGTAACCGGCGAATACGAGGGCCTTCGCGTAAGCAACCGAGCAGTCCGATTTGTCGACGGTAAGACCGGCGTATACGTTATTTCGGGTATGCAGGCTAAGTTTGTTGAAATAGAAATAATCCACACCGCAGGCGGATACACCCTTTGCAAGCAAAACGAAGAGGGCAAAAGAAACGTGCTTCGCCTTTACGATGAGGTAATAGAGAAGGGAAGAAATCTGTATGACGGAAAAATTATCCGATAGCGTATTTGACGAGAATTACGCCGAGATAGTAAAAAACATAGCCGCCGCAGCCGAAAAAAGCGGAAGAAATCCCGAGGATATCATTCTCCTCGCCGCAACCAAAACCGTCTCGGCCGACCGCATAAACTATGCAATTTCAAAGGGCGTAAATTACATTGGCGAAAACCGCGTACAAGAACTGCTTTCAAAGGACGACGACGTTAATCCTTCGGCACATCGCCATTTCATAGGCCACCTGCAAACCAATAAGGTTAAGGATATAATCGGCAGGGTAGAGATGATAGAATCGGTCGATTCGGTTCACCTCGCCGAGAAGATAGGCGCCGAGGCCGTAAAACGCGGCATCACGATGGACGTTTTGCTTGAAATTAACATAGGCGCCGAACAAAGCAAATCGGGCTTTACTCCCGAAGGCATCTACGAAGCGCTCGACGAAATTATGAAAATCGAGGGCATAAAAGTGCGCGGAATAATGTCAATTCCGCCCGTTTGCACCGATAAAACGGTTCAACGCGAATTTTTTACCAAACTTAACGATATTTTTATTGACATATCACGTGAAAAATTAGATAATAGTAATAGATTATATTTATCTATGGGCATGTCGTCCGATTACGACCTTGCAATCGAGTGCGGAGCAAACCTCGTCCGCATCGGAACGGGACTGTTCGGCGACCGAAATTATAAGAAATAAAGGAGAAACAAAAATGGGATTTCTTGACGATATCAAAAAGGTATTTTCCTCGTCGGATGAGGAGTATGATGAAGAATTTGAAGAGCAGGAAGAAGAGGCTGTAGAGGAGCCCCGTGAGAAGAAAGAGCCCAGACTTTTCAAAAGCAAGGAAAAGGTTGTAACCTATTCTCCTCAGAGCCAGATGCAGGTGGTACTGTGCAAGCCCGAGCGTTACGATGACGTTCCTTCGGTTGCCGATCACCTCAACGAGAAGAAGACCGTTATCTTAAACCTTGAATCGGCCAACCGCGAAACCTCGCGCCGAATCATCGATTTTCTAAGCGGTGTTGCCTATGCAATCCACGGCAACATCAAAAAGGTTGCCAACAGCACCTACATCATCACACCCGTCGATGTAAGCCTTATGGGCGAGCTGCTGCTTGACGATTTCGAAAACGGAAATATGTATCTTTAAAAGCGGCAGGCGTGTAAATTAGCACGCCTGCTTCAGGCTTTTTAAAATAGGGTAATTTTTATTTAAAAGAGGGATGAAAAATGTATAACGCCAACGATATCAGAAACATTCGCTTTGCTAAATCCATGAACGGCTACAAGCAGGATGACGTCGATAACTTCCTCGACGGAGTAGAGGCCGACTATAACGCGTTTGACGCTAAGATTAAGGAACTTGAGGCACAGATAACCGCCCTTAAGGGACAGGTTGAGGATCTCAACGTTTCTCAGAGCAGCATCCAGAACGTACTTGTTTCGGCGCAGAAGCTTGCCGATCAGATAGTAGGCGAAGCAAAAGAGAAGGCTGAACAGATAATCGTTGAAGCCAAACTTCGCGCAAACGATATTAACCGCAGCACCGACGAAAAGGCTGCTGAGGATATGGCTATTGCCGAGCGCAAAAAGCGTGAGGCCGAGGCTGAGTATGTTGAAATTATGAAAAAGACGGCTGAAAAGAGCGAAGCAATGATTTCTGCCGCACACGACAGCGTTGCTCGTCAGCAGCTGCTCTTCGATAAGCTCAAACTCGACATTGTTAACTTCAAATCCTCGATTATGGCCATTTATAAAGAGCATATAGAATCTCTCTCCAAGTTGCCCGATGAGGTTCCCTTCGATGCTGTTCGTGCCGCTGAGGCCGCCGCCTTCGCTTTCGACAGTATGCCTGCTTCGACCGCACCGACAGCCCCTGCGGTTGAGGAACCCGCGGCAGTAAAACCCGAGGAAGAGGAAGAACCCTCCGAAATGGCTGAGGAGCTTATAGCTGCTTTTGCCGAGGATGCATCAATGATGCCCGAAAAACAGCCCGAACCCACCGCAGAAGAACCCGAAGAAGAGGAATCCGAGCCGATTATAGAGCAGGAAGTTTCTCTCGGCTTTAAGGTTAACCTTGGTGAGGATGAGGACGAAGAAGACGATTACGATGATAAGCCCGCAAAGGGATTTTTCAAACGCAACAGATAGGAGATTTTCCACAGCTATGGACTACAACAAGACACTTAATTTACCCAATACCGAATTTCCCATGCGCGCAGGTCTTCCCACCCGCGAGCCCGAGGCTTTAAAAGCATGGAACGAACAGAACCTTTACAAGGAACTCATTAAGCACAACGAGGGCAAGCCGCGCTATATCCTGCACGATGGCCCTCCCTATGCAAACGGTATCATCCATCTCGGAACCGCACTTAATAAGTCGCTTAAGGACTTTATAATCCGTTATAAGAGCATGACCGGCTATCAGACCCCCTACGTACCGGGCTACGATACCCACGGTCTTCCCACCGAGCTTAAGGCACGTAAGGCCGCAGGCATGAAGTCTGACGAGCGTATCTCTACCGTTGAGCTTCGCAAACTCTGCCGTGAGTTCGCCGTAAAATATGCCGATGAGCAGCGTCGCCAGTTCGAGCGTCTCGGCGTTCTCGGTGAGTGGGATCGTCCCTATATGACCCTCTCTAACGAGTACGTTGCCCGTCAGATCGAGGTATTCGGTGAGATGGCCAACCGCGGCTACATCTACAAGGGCTTAAAGCCGGTTTACTGGTGCCCCGAATGTCAGACAGCCCTGGCCGAGGCCGAAATCGAGTACGCAGAAGATCCCTGCTACTCCATTTTTGTAAAATTCCCCGTAAAGGAAGATATGGGCAAGCTTGCAGCACTCGGCGCCGACCTTGCCAATACCTATTTCGTAATCTGGACCACCACAACCTGGACCCTTCCGGGCAACGTAGCAATCTGCGTAGGTCCCGAGTATGATTACGGCGTTTATAAGTCGGGCGACGAGTATTTCGTTATGGCTACTGCTCTGGCTTCCTCTGCATTTGAGGCTGCCGAAATCACCGACGTTGAGCTTATCGGCACCATTAAGGGCTCCGAGCTTGAGTATATGCGTGCCCGCCATCCGTTCGTTGACCGCGATTCTCTTGTAATCGTAGGCGACCACGTAACACTCGACAGCGGTACAGGCTGTGTTCATACCGCTCCCGGCTACGGTACCGACGACTTTGAGGTTTGCCGCGGCTATGAGGAACTTCCCATCGTAGTAACCGTTGACGCTAAGGGCATATTCACCGAGAATGCAGGTCAGTTTGCAGGCCTGACCACCGACGAGGCAAATAAGGCTATCGCCAAGTGGCTCGATGAAAACGGATACCTCTTTGCGCTTAAGAAGATTATCCACCAGTATCCCCATTGCTGGCGTTGTAAGCAGCCCATCCTTTACCGTGCTACCGAGCAGTGGTTCTGCTCGATATCCGACTTCGTTGAGGAGGCCGTTAAGGCAATCGAAACCGTTGAATGGATTCCCGGCTGGGGCGAGGACAGAATTAAGGGCATGGTACGCGACCGCAGTGACTGGTGTATTTCCCGTCAGCGTGTTTGGGGTGTACCGATTCCGATCTTCTACTGCAAGGACTGCGGTAAGGAACTCATCACCCCCGAAACCATCAAGAAAATCGCTGCTAAATTCCGTGAGCAGGGCGCCGACGCTTGGTATAACCTCCCGATTGAGGAGCTTCTGCCCGAGGGCGCAAAGTGCGAATGCGGCTGCACCGAATTTACACGTGAAACCGATATTATGGACGTTTGGTTCGATTCCGGCTCGTCGCATGCTGCCGTTCTCGAAAACCGCGACTATTTAGACAGCCCTGCCGACCTTTATTTAGAGGGCGCCGACCAGTATCGCGGTTGGTTCCAGTCTTCGCTTTTAACAAGCGTTGCAACCCGCGGCAGAGCCCCTTATAAGACCGTTGTAACCCACGGCTGGGTTGTTGACGGCGAGGGCAAGAAAATGTCCAAATCCATCGGCAACACCATAATCCCCGATGATATCGTTAAGCAGTACGGCGCCGATATTCTCCGTCTGTGGGTAGCATCGTCCGATTATCATGCCGATATCCGCGTATCGCAGGATATCTTAAAGCAGCTTTCCGAAATCTATCGTAAGATTCGTAATACCGCTCGCTTCATCTTAGGCTGTATCTCCGACTTTGATCCCAATAAGGATATGGTAGACGAGTCGGCCTATGAAGAAATCGACCGTTGGGCAATGATTAAGCTCAACCGTCTGGTTGCCGAGTGCCGTGAGGCTTATGAGAATTTCGAATATCACATCATCTTCCACGCAATTCATAACTTCTGCGTGCTCGATATGTCTAACTTCTACCTCGACGTATTAAAGGATCGCCTTTACGTTGACGCTGCCGACAGCGCAAGCCGTCGTGCCGCACAGACTGCAATGTATCGTATCCTCGATACGCTTACTCGTCTTGTATCTCCCATCCTTGCCTTCACCGGCGACGAGATCTGGCAGTTTATGCCCCACGAAGAGGGCCACGATACACGCAACGTTGTCTTCAACGCAATGCCCGAGGTTAAGGATATTGAGGACAGCGAGTTTATGGCCCGCTGGGATAAGATAATCGCAGCCCGCGAGGATGCTAAGAAGGCTCTCGAAATCGCAAGAAGCGAGAAGACCATCGGTGCTTCTCTCGACGCTGCCGTAACCCTCTATGCAAACGGTGAAACGTATGATTTCTTAAAATCGGTAGAGGCTATGTTAAAGCCCGTATTCATCGTTTCTTCCGTTTCGGTTGTAAACGGCGAGGGTGGCTCGTTCAAGGGCGAAACCGTTGGTGTTGACGTTACCCGCGCAGGCGGCCAGAAGTGCGAGCGCTGCTGGTCCTACAGCGAGACCGTAGGCTCCGATCCCGAGCATCCCACTCTCTGTGCGCGTTGTGCCGCAGTTATTAAAGAAATGGGCATTGAAGAAAACTAAGGAGGTTTTCACATGTCATATATTTTCGCAGTGGTCTTAGGCGTCCTGCTTCTGGGCGCCGACCAGTTTTCAAAATACTTTGTGGCAACGGAGTTCTTCGAAACCGAAGCACGCCCCGCCATCGAAGGCTTTTTTGAATGGAATTATGTAAAAAATCGCGGTGCCGCTTGGGGAATGCTCGACGGCCATACATGGTTGCTTTTAGCCTTCACCGCAGTGGCAATGCTGGTTTGCATAGCCTTGCTTGTAAAATCAGGCAAAAACAACAAACTGCTTTTCTGGTCCGTTACCCTTATCTTAAGCGGCGGTCTCGGCAATATGATTGACCGCATTTTCCGCGGCTACGTGGTTGACTTTATCCATCTGCAGTTTATTGATTTCCCCGTATTCAATATTGCCGATTGCGTAATCGTTATCGGCGCGGTTCTTCTTATGCTCAATTTCCTCTTAGACTTTAAGTCTTCGAGCAAGCAAAAGAACGAAATCACCCTGCCTGAGGACGTTTTAGACGAATGATAAACGGAACCTATACCGAACTCGAGCCTAAGCGACTTGACGTTTACGTCAGCGAACTTGCAGACGTTACTCGTTCGCGCGCAGCCTCACTCTTGAGTGACGGCTGTGTGCTCGTAAACGGTGAAAATAAGCCTAAAAACTATCTGCTCAAAACGGGTGACGAGGTTTTAGTCTCGCTGCCCGAGCCGGTTTCAGCCGAGGCAAAGCCGCAGGATATCGCCCTTGATATCGTGTTTGAGGATAGCGATATGCTTGTGGTAAATAAGCCCAAGGGAATGGTTGTGCATCCTGCCGCAGGTAACCCTGACGGTACGCTTGTAAACGCGCTTCTTTTCCATTGCGGCGACAGCCTTTCGGGCATAAACGGCGTAACCCGACCGGGAATACTCCACCGTATCGACAAGGATACCAGCGGCCTTTTAATGGTCGCCAAAAACGATACGGCGCATAACTTCTTGGCCGAGCAGATAAAAGAGCATAGCTTTTTCCGCGAATATGAAGCCGTCGTTCACGGCGATATTCGCTCCGACCGCGGCCGAATCGAGGCTCCAATCGGTCGCCACCCCGTAAAGCGTAAGCAGATGGCGGTAACCGAAAAGAACTCTAAAGAAGCCGTAACCGAATATGAGGTATTAAAACGCTTCGGCGACTTCACTCATGTCAGGCTGCGCCTGCACACCGGAAGAACGCATCAAATTCGCGTTCATATGTCCTTTATGGGTCATCCCGTGGCAGGGGACCCCGTCTATGGTCCCAAAAAGGCAGCAGGACAGGGAATACTCGCAGGGCAGTGTCTCCATGCAAAGCGTCTTGGCTTTATTCACCCGAAAAATGGCGAATATATGGAGTTTGACAGCGAACTTCCCGAGTATTTCAAAGCATTTTTAAATAGTTTAGAGGATAGAACAAATGGCTAAATTCGGCGGTCTTTTGCTTGTAAGCGATATCGATGGTACATTGATTGGCGGTGCGCCAAAAGTGTCAGATGCGAATGCGCAAAAGATTAATTATTTCATAGAAAACGGCGGTTATTTCACTATCGCTACGGGTCGATGTGTCGACGCTTGCCGTGAACTTTTAAAAAGCGTAAATTTAAGCGCTCCGGCCGCAATGGTTAACGGAACGGTAATATACGATTATGCCGCCGAGCAGGTTGTTACCAGCCGTGGAATGGATGATGAAATCAAAAACATCGTCTGCGAAATCGCCAAACGAAAGAACCCCTTGATCGGAATTGAAATTCATAGCCGTGAAAAGGTTATTGACGTTGCCATCACTCGCGAGGTTGATATTCATAATCTGTATGAAGATCTTCATCCGCTTATAATGACCATTGATGAAGCGTTGGATTATGAGTGGAACAAGGTTCTTTTCACTTTCGAAGAGGGATATACAAATGTAGATCTTCGCGAGGACCTTCTGGCCCTTGGCGCAAAAGAGAATCAGCTTATGTTTACAAATGCGCATTTGGATGACGGTATTCATAATTACCTTGAAGTTGTCCCTGCGGGTGCCGACAAGGGAACAGGCATTAAGCTGCTGGCCGATTCGCTCGGCATCGATATTAAAAATGTTTATGGCATTGGTGATTTTTATAATGACATTCCAATGCTTAAAACGGTGGGCTGTGCCGCGGTTGTGGCAGGAGCCCCGCAAGAAATAATTGAAATGGCCGACTTCGTCTCTTCAACGGTTGAGGAAGGCGCGGTAGGACGTTTTATTGATTACATAGAAGAAAGGATGCAAAATGATGAAAATTGATGAAAAGCTTGCCCTTCAAAAAACTGCAACAAAGGTAAGAATGGGCGTAATTGAGGGAGTGTTTAACGCCAAATCCGGCCATCCGGGCGGCTCGCTCTCTTCTGCCGATATCTTAACCTATCTCTACTTCAAGCAGATGAATATCGATCCTGAGAATCCCAAGGCTGCAAACCGCGACCGTCTGGTGCTTTCAAAGGGTCACGCTGCCCCCGTACTCTACTCGGTACTCGCCAACAGAGGTTACTTCGACGTAGAAATGCTCAAAACACTTCGTCATGTTGATTCCATTCTTCAGGGTCACCCCGATATGAAAAAGATTCCCGGCGTTGATATGTCCTCGGGCTCGCTCGGCCAGGGCATTTCGGCAGCCGTTGGTATGGCTCTCTCGGCCAAGCACTTCGGTGATGATTATAAGGTTTACACCATCTTGGGCGACGGCGAAATCGAAGAGGGTCAGGTTTGGGAGGCCGCAATGTTCGCATCCCACAAAAAGCTTAATAACCTCACCGTTATCGTAGATAACAACAATCTGCAGATCGACGGCAGCATCGACGAGGTTAACTCTCCCTATCCGATTGATGAAAAGTTCAAGGCCTTCGGCTTTGAGGTAGCCGTAATCAACGGCAACGATTTAGACGAGATTGACGCCGCAATGCAGAAGGTTGGCACCTATGAGAAGCCCTACGCAATCATTGCAAACACAGTTAAGGGCAAGGGCGTTTCGTTTATGGAAAATCAGGTTGGCTGGCACGGCTCCGCACCCAACGAAGAGCAGTACAAGGCCGCTATGGCAGAGCTCGAAAGCGCTCTCGCAGCACTTTAAGGGAGGTAAAGAGAAATGGCTGATATTAAGAAAATTGCAACAAGAGACTCTTTTGGTAACGGCCTCGTAGAGCTGGGCAACGAGCGTGACGATTTTATCGTGCTGGACGCTGACCTTGCCGCCGCAACCAAAACAGGCATCTTCAAAAAAGCTTTCCCTGAAAGACATTATGACTGCGGTATCGCAGAGCAGAATATGGTAAGCATCGCCGCAGGTATCGCTGCTACCGGCAAGCGCGTAGTTTGCAGCACCTTCGCAATGTTTGCTGCAGGCCGTGCATACGAGCAGGTTCGCAACTCCATCGGTTACCCCCATCTTCCGGTTATCATCGGTGCAACACACGCAGGTATCTCGGTAGGTGAGGACGGTGCAACACACCAGTGCTGCGAAGATTTAGCCCTTATGCGTACCATCCCGGGTATGACCGTTATCAATCCCGCTGACGATACCGAGGCTAAGGCAGCTTTGCGTGCAGCATTCGACCACGACGGTCCCGTATACATCCGTTTCGGCCGCCTTGCCGTTCCGGTAATCTTCGATGAGGATTATAAGTTTGAAATCGGCAAGGGCGTTGAGCTCCGCGACGGCAGCGACGTAACCGTTATCGCAACCGGCCTTATGGTTGCCGAAGCACTTGAAGCTTATGAGCTTTTAAAGGCAGAAGGCATCTCGGCTCGCATCATCAATATGCCTACCATTAAGCCTATTGATAAGGATATTATCGTAAAAGCCGCCAAGGAAACCGGCGCTATCGTAACTGCAGAAGAGCACACCGTAATCGGCGGTCTCTACGGCGCAGTAAGCGAGGTTGTGGTTGCTGAGGCTCCCGCAATAGTTGTTCCCGTAGCAGTAAACGACGTTTACGGTCACTCCGGTCCCGCACCCGTACTTCTCGATGAGTTCGGTCTTCGCGCTAAGGATATCGTAGCCGCTGCAAAGGCTGCAATTGCCAAAAAGTAAATCTTAATTTTCTGCCGCTCTCGGGTTGTTCCGAGGGCGGCTTTATATTTTTAATAAAAATATAAAAAACTGCTTGACTTGTGGTTTTTAAAATAATAGAATGCAAGTGTAAACCAATCGATAATAGGTGATGTAAAATGAAAAAATTCAAAAAACTTTCAACGCTGCTTGAGGTGTCTAACAACAACACTCCAAACTTTGAAACCTTCAAAAAGTACGTCGACCTTATTTCCGCAATGGGTTACGACGAACTGTATCTCAGCCTGACCGATGCCTATAAAATGGAGGGTGAGCCCTACTTTAATTACAAGCGCGGAGGCTTTACTGCCGATGATCTCAAAGCGATGGAAGAATACTCGGAAAGCAAGGGAATAGAATTAATTCCCAATATCCAAACCCTTGGTCATTTGGCTTTTTTAGAGCGTCATTTTTGCTACACCGATATGCTCGATACCCGCGAGATTTTGCTTGTCGGCAACGAGCGCGTTTATGAATTGGTCGATAAAATGTTTAAAACCATGTCGGGCGCATTAAAATCCCGTCGCATTCATATTGGCTACGATGAAACCTACGGCCTCGGAACGGGCAACTATTTTAAGCAAAACGGTTTCCGCGACCGCAAGGAAATTCTGCTCGAGCACCTAAAGCGCGTGGTGGAAATTGGTGAAAAATACGGCTACACCTTTGAAATTTGGCACGATATGCTGATAGAGCGTCACCAGACTACAGTAACCCCCGAGGTCGTAAAAGCGGCGCTTCCCGACAGCGTTAAGGTCTTTTACTGGAACTATCGCGAGGCCGACGAGGACACCATCCGCAAAAACCTTGCCGAGCTTAAAGAAAACGTTGGCAGTTACGAAAAAATCACCTACGCCGGTGCCGCCTATAAAATAAATGGTCTTTCAACCCAAAACGATTTCAGTATTTCTCGCATAATTCCGCAAATGAAGGTCTCCTCTGCGCTCGGAATTGAGCAGTATTTGGTAACCGTTTGGTCCGATCGCGGCGCATGGGTTAATAATTTTGCCGTTATGCCCGTTTTGTTTGCCGCCGCCGAATATGCCAACGGTAATTTTGATGAAAATAAGCCACTCGACAAGCAAAAATTCTTCGATATTGTCGGCGTAAAATTCGATGATTTAATGTCGCTCGACTACCTTAACAACCCCGATAAAAAGCCCTCCAAATACGTTCATAACCGTTCCTTCCGCGTATTTGTCGAGGATATGCTCGTAACCGGCTACGATCTTCTGCACGACCCCCAAATGAGCAACTGGTATAAAACTCTCGAAGCAGAATATAAGTCGGTCGAGGCAGGGGAATTCGGCTATATTTTCGAGATGGCCGCTGCCTTTGCCCGAACCCTCTCTATCCGCGCAAATTTGGGACGCACCATCCGTGCCGCATATAAAAACGCCGATAAAGAAGCGCTGAAAAACTGCCTTACAAGGCTCGAAGAATTAAACGCATCGCTTAACGGTTTAATCGACGTATTCTACCGTTACTGGCGCAAAACCAACGTAGGCTTCGGCAGCGAAATCAATCATCTTTTCCTTGGCGGTCAGCTGGTTAGAAATGATTATATAATGCGTGTGATTCGCGATTACATCGAAAACGACCGCAAGATAGACGAACTCGAAACCGAAACTCTTCCTCCGAGCATCGACCCGGATTACGATGATGATACGCTGTTTGTATACGATTTCCCGTGGCTTTTAACAAATAGCAATCTTCAGTAAATATAAAATCTCCCAAATGCCCTGTTCGGGGTTGTTTGGGAGATTTTTTTATAAAAGAAATATTGAAAAGAACACCTTATTATAGTATAATAAAATAGAATTTATATATGCTTTTGGAGGTGAGAGCAATGAAACGCTGGATATTATCAAAATATTCTAAAGAACTCGTCAATAATTTGGCCGAAGAATGTGACGTAGAGCCGATTTTGGCGCTTATCGCAGTAGCGCGCGGATACACCGATGCGCTGTCGCTTGATGCATTTCTTTCCTGCGAGGACGATTTGGATGACCCCTTTGCTCTCGCCGATATGCATAAGGCCGCTGATTGCGTAAACGCCGCAATTGAAGAGGGAAAACTGATTGCCGTCTACGGCGACTACGACTGTGACGGTGTAACCGCAACCGTACTGCTTTATACCCACTTAATTTCCCGTGGCGCCAACGTTGTTTGCTATATCCCTAACCGCGAGGACGAAGGCTACGGAATGAATATGGATTCCGTAAACAAGCTTGACGGTATGGGTGTCGGTCTTATAATCACGGTGGATAACGGCATCAACGCAAACGAGGAAATAGCCTATGCGCAAAGCCTCGGTATCGACGTTGTGGTAACCGACCATCATATTCCTGCAGGCGCTCTTCCCGAAGCGGTTGCAGTTGTAGACCCCCACCGAGCAGACGATACAAGCGAATTCAAGGACCTTTCGGGTGTGGGCGTAGCGTATAAACTCGTATGCGCTATGGAAAATGCCGTACCGGAGGAACTTTTACCTCTTTACGGTGACCTTGTCGCACTTGGCACGGTGGCCGACGTTATGCCCCTCCGCGGCGAAAACCGCATATTTGTACGTGAGGGATTGATGTATATCAATGATACCGCCCGTATCGGTATGGCGGCGCTAATTTCGGTTGCAGGACTCGAGGGTAAATCCCTTCGTGCAGGCAATCTCGCATTTAATTTAGGCCCGCGTATTAATGCCGCAGGCCGAATGGGTGACGCAATGCGCGCGGCAAAGTTGCTGTGCAGTGATAATACCGATGAAGCACTTGCCATAGCGGCCGAGATAGATTCCGAAAACAGCGCCCGTCAGCAGATTGAGCAGCAGATAGAAAAAGAGGCAATAAAGAAAATTGAGGAGCACGGCTACCATCATGACCGTGTTATCGTCTGCGCAGGTAACGGCTGGCATAAGGGTATAGTCGGCATTGCCGCCGCACGCCTCGTCGAACGCTACGGCAAACCCGTAATTATGCTCTCAACGGAGGGTGAAATTTCGGTAGGCTCCGGCCGCAGCGTTGACGGTTTTTCGCTCTTCGACGCTATAAATACCGCCTCCGAATTCCTCATAAAATTCGGCGGTCACGAGCTGGCCGCAGGCCTTACACTCAAGACCGAGGATATCGAAAAACTCCGTGAAAGCGTAAACAAATACGCAAGACGGCAGCCTCTGTGCGCGCCGCAGCTAACGCTCGACTGCAAACTTCGCCCCGAAGCACTTTCGCTTGAGCTGGCTGAAGAGCTTGCCGCACTCGAACCCTTCGGCAAGGGCAACCAAAATCCGCTGTTCGGTGTCTATTCGCTTAAAATTGAGCGCATAACCCCCATCGGAAACGGCAAACATCTGCGCCTGCTCTTTACGCGCGAAGGCTCGTTTATTCAGGCTCTTATGTTTGGTAAAACGCAGGAAAACTTCCCCTATGAGGTCGGCGATACGGTAGACGTAGCCGTAACACTCGAGGCAGGGGAGTTTAGAGGCGAAAAGAACCTAAGCGTTACGGTACGCGATATCCGCCCTTCGGGACAGAGCGAGGTCGATATCGAAACGGCGGCACTCTACAGCGATTTTATTCGCGGTGTCTGCCGAGATACCTCTCCCATTCGCCCCACACGCGAGGAAATCGGTCTTATATACCGCGCTTGCACGGCTCCCGTCAGCAAAGCGCTGGTTGAGAATAAACTTACGGGACGACTCTCACGCGGCAAAATCTTAGCCGCTGTCGACATCCTCTGTGAACTCGGGCTTTTAAGCGCCGAAAAAAGAGGGGATGATATAATGCTTCGCAAAATCGAGGGCGTTCGTTCCGACCTTGAAAATTCATCAATTCTTACCCGTTTGAAAGAAGGTGACGTCGACTAATGGATGAAAAATATTTAAAAGACTATCTGAAACTTGAAGAAAAACTAAAAGAGCAGGGAGGTTACGACCTGCCGAAAATCAAGCGCGCATTTGAAATCTGCACCGAGGCCCACAAGGGTCAGTTCCGCTTCTCTAAGGAGGAGTATTATGTTCATCCGCTGTCGGTTGCCGAAATTTTGCTTAAAATGGGAATGGACAGCGAATCTATAATCGCAGCCCTGCTTCACGACGTTATTGAGGATACCGACATAACCCACGAGGACGTTGAAAAAGAGTTCGGCAGCAGCGTTGCCAACCTGGTTGAGGGCGTAACCAAACTCGGTAAGATTCAGTTTACCTCCAAAGAGGAGTTCCAGGCCGAAAATCTTCGTAAGATGTTTATGGCAATGAACGAGGACATTCGAGTTATTATCATAAAGCTGGCCGACCGCCTTCACAATATGCGCACCCTTGACGCTATGCGTGAGGATAAGCAGCGTGAAAAATCGCTCGAAACGCTTGAAATTTACGCTCCTATCGCACACCGTCTCGGTATCCGTGCAGTAAAGGAAGAACTTGAAGACCTTGCAATTCTCCACCTTGACCCTATCGCATATCACGAGGTCGAGCAGTCGCTTTCGGTCCGCAAGTCCGAGCGTGAGGAAAACCTCAAAAAGATTCGCGAGCGAATTGAAAATCACCTGCACGAAATCCTGCCCGATACCAACATTCAAATCGAAAGCCGTGTAAAATCAATACACGGCATCTACCGTAAGATGTACGTACAGGGCCGCGATTTTGACGAAATTTACGATATTTATGCCGTTAGAATCATAACAGATTCAATAGCCGACTGCTATAACATTCTCGGCATAATGCACGATATGTTCCGTCCCATTCCTAACCGCTTTAAGGACTATATTTCAACCCCGAAGCCCAATATGTATCAGTCGCTGCACACCACCGTTATAGGCCGTGAGGGTATTCCGTTCGAAATTCAGATTCGTACCTTCGATATGCACCACACCGCCGAATACGGAATCGCAGCCCACTGGAAATATAAGGACGGCGTTAGCGGCGCCAGCAAGATGGATGAACGTATATCCTGGGTTAGACAGATTCTCGAATCACAAAACGAGGATGAAAACGCCAACGACATCATCCAAACCATAAAAACCGACCTCGCGCAGGAGGACGTTTTTGCCGTTACCCCAAAGGGCGACGTTATAAATCTGCCCGTAGGTTCCACCATAATCGACTTTGCCTTCGCCATCCATTCGGCTGTAGGCATTAAGATGGTGGGCGCTAAGGTTGACGGCAGAATAGTGCCCTTAAACCACGTTATCAAAACGGGCGAAATTATCGAGATTATAACAACCAACGCGGCCAACCATGCCCCGAGCCGTGACTGGCTTAAAATCGCCGTCACCAACCAGGCCAAGGCCAAAATCCGCGGCTGGTTTAAAAAGGAGCGCCGCGCCGAGAATATCGAAACCGGCCAAAGCGAGCTCGAACGCGAGTTTTCTCGCAACGGCATAAATCTTCCCGACGAGGAAATGGAAGAATTCCTCTCAGAACTTGCCCGCAAGCAGCATCTTGGCAGCGTAGAGGACCTCTATGCCGCAATCGGCTACGGCGGAATCCTGCTGTCGAAGATAATGCCGCGCATAAAGGACGACTATTCAAAGCTTGTCAAAGCGCAAAAGCCCGTCCTCGTTGAGGATATAGTTAAGCCCGTTTCCAAGAAGCCTACGGGCGGCGTTGAAATCGAGGGCATCGATAACTGCCTTATTAAGATTTCAAAATGCTGCTCACCGCTTCCGGGCGATGAAATTATCGGCTTCATAACCCGTGGCCACGGCGTGTCGGTGCACAAGCGCGACTGCTGCAACGTGCCGCGTGATATTGCCGCAAGCGAGGAACCCAATCGCTGGGTTAAGGCTCACTGGGCGGTTGAAGCAGGAGACGATTTGGTTACAACTCTGCAGATCTCGGGCGTTAACCGTGACGGCCTGCTTATGGACGTTACCGCAGCGCTCTTTAATATGAAGGTAACCGTTCACGCAGTAAACGCGCGCAGCACCAAAAACGGCAACTGCGTCTTTATAGTAACCCTTAAAACCGCCAGCGTCGAGCACCTGCACAGCATAACCGCCCGTCTCGAAAAACTGTCGGGTGTTTTCTCGGTAGAAAGGATAAATCAGTAATGATAGCAATAATTCAGCGCGTAAGCCGTGCCGAGGTAATAGCCGACGGCGTAAAAAGCGGCAGTATCGAGCAGGGCTATTTGGTACTCCTCGGCGTAACGAGCGAGGACACCGATGCTACCGCCGAACTGCTCGCCCGTAAAACGGCAGCGCTTCGCATCTTCTGCGACAGCGAGGATAAAATGAATCTGTCACTCACCGATATAGGTGGTAAGGCGCTCGTTGTATCTAATTTTACCCTCTGTGCCGACACCAAAAAGGGTAACCGACCCTCCTTTATCGGTGCTATGCGCCCCGACGAGGCCGACCGTCTTTATAAGCTTTATTGCGAACAGCTTAAAGCAAACGGTGTCGGCGGTGTTGAAACCGGCGTTTTCGGTGCCGATATGCAGATAAATATGTCCTGCGACGGTCCCGTAACCATAACCCTTAATACCGATACTTGGAGAAAATAATATGAAAATCAGCGTACAAGCGCAGGGTGTGATGGGTGCTAACTGCTATATGATAGAAAGCGAAAACACGGCGCTTATTATCGACCCGTCTGCCCATACGCCAATGCTAAAATCCTTTATCGAGGGCGCAAAGGGTAAGGAGATTTTTATAATAGCAACCCACCGCCACTGTGACCACGTGGCGGCGATAGCAGAGCTAAAGGAAGAATATTCCATTCCCGTCGCGGTCTCGGAGGCCGATGCCTGCGGACTGCAAAGTACCGCCGACAGCCTTGGCGATTATTTTGGCATTCGTCATAAAGCCGTATCGCCCGATATCCTTTTAACTGCAGGACAGACAACGTTTGGCGACCTGCCCGTTACCGTAATTTTCACCCCCGGTCACACCGAGGGCTCAATATGCCTGCTGATCGATAATATTTTAATCAGCGGCGATACTCTTTTCTGCCTTAGCATCGGCCGAACCGATTTCCCCACGGGAAGTATGACCGCAATGCAGCAGTCGTTGGCGCGTCTTTTTTGCCTGCCTGATGACTGCGTGGTCTACCCGGGCCACGGCGAGGCTACCACAATCGGCTTTGAAAAGCAAAATAATCCTTACTATTTTAGGGAATTTTAAGTATGATTTTAACCACAGTAAACCACGATTTTCGTTACGAGCTCGAAAAACTCTGCCGAATTTTTCTGCCCTTCGAAAAAATTGAAATAATCGATACTTTGGCAGAGGGAAACGCATATGCCAACACCGTATGCGAAAGGGGCGAGGAAAAGACCCGCCTTTATGCAGCGCTTTCGCTTTTCGGCAAGACGCGAGAATACGAAACTGAAATTGAAAACAATTCTCCCGACTACACCGCCGACTGCGAGCGTGAAATCGCTACCTGCCTTTACCACTGCTTCTGTGATATTACCGGCTATACACCGCCTTGGGGAATCTTAACGGGTGTCCGTCCCGCTAAGCTTTATTCCCGTCTGGCGTCAGCAAACGGCGGGGAAGACGCCGAACAGTATTTTAAGGAAAAACTGCTCGTAAGCGACGAAAAAATCTCCCTTTGCAGAGAAACTAACGCATCGGAAGAAAAAATCGTTTCACTCTCGGCGCCCGAATCTTTTAGCCTTTATATTTCGATTCCGTTTTGTCCTACAAGGTGTTCTTACTGCTCCTTCGTATCGCACTCGGTCGAGCACGCAAAAAAGCTCATCCCCGAGTACGTTAAACTTCTGTGTGAGGAGCTTAAAATAACGGCCGGATATGCGGCGCGCAACCATCTTCGCCTCGAAACCATCTATATGGGCGGCGGCACCCCCACCACACTCACTGCCGAGCAGATGGATACAGTGCTGTCGGTTGTTCGCGAGAATTTTGATTTATCGAATCTGCGTGAATTCACGGTCGAGGCAGGCCGTCCCGACACCATAACCCGCGAAAAGCTTGAGGTTATTAAGAAAAACGGGGTAGACCGTATCAGCATCAATCCCCAAACCATGAACGACAGCGTGCTTTCGGCTATCGGCCGCCGCCACACCGCGGAAGAAACCGAAAAAGCCTTTTATCTTGCCCGCGAATGCGGCTTTGACAATATAAATATGGACCTTATCGCAGGTCTTCCGACCGACACAGAGGACTCCTTCAGCGCAACGCTTGACCGCGTGCTTGCGCTCTCGCCCGAGAGCATAACGGTGCACTCGCTCGCACTTAAGCGCGCGGCAACACTGTCAACCGAGGGCGAACTTCCCGAAAAGACAGTAGGCGATATGGCTAAAAATATGGTGTCTGCGGCACGCAGCCGCATAAGCGCGGCAGGCATAGCCCCGTACTATATGTACCGCCAGAGTAAAACGGTAGGAAACCTCGAAAATGTCGGATATTCGCTTCCGGGTAAGGAATGCCTTTATAATGTTTATATTATGGATGAAACGCATACAATATTGGCGTGCGGCGCTTCGGCGGTTACCAAGCTTAAGGAGCCCTGCGGAAACTTTATAGAACGAATTTTTAACTATAAATATCCATATGAATATATAAATCGCTTCGGCGAACTTATGGAAAGAAAGGCGAGAATTGACAGCTTTTATGAAACCTACCGTAAATGAGATAAACAAAAACGTAAACGGCAACCGAGAGGCTTATATAGCCACCTGCGAGCAGCGATATCGCGATGAGATTCGCTCCCTTGCCGAAACCATCAAAAACGGCACACAGCAGATTGTAATGATAGCCGGTCCCTCGGGCTCCGGTAAGACCACTACTGCCCATTTACTTGAGCAGCATTTAGCGGGGCTTTCGGTCAATCCCAGCGTAGTGTCGCTTGACGATTTTTATCTCGATAGGGGAAAGGGCCCCGTTGATGAAAACGGAAAACCCGATTACGAGACGGTGTATTCCCTCGATATCCCCGAAATTAACCGTTGCTTTTCCGAAATAATCGAAACGGGCAAGTGTGTAATGCCGCTATTCGATTTTGAAACCGGTCGCCGCAAGGATAACGGTCATCTAATCGATATTTCGGGCGGCGGCGTGCTTATAGTTGAGGGTCTTCACGCACTTAACCCTCTGCTTTCCGAAATGCTGCCTTCCGAAAGTATTTATAAGGTTTATATTTCGGTGTCACAGTCGATATTTGATGATGAAGGAAACACGGTGCTTACCAGCCGCCAAATGCGTCTTATGCGCCGTATGTCGCGCGATGATATCTATCGCGGCGCTTCTCCGCAAAAGACCTTCGATATGTGGGAAAGCGTGGTAAAGGGCGAAGAAAAATACCTCTACGGCTTTAAACCCACCGCCGACCGCATAATTACAACGCTCCACGATTACGAACCCTGCGTTTTCCGCTTCCGCGTGCTCGATTTGCTTTCCAGAATCGACCCCGAAAGTGAGGATTACGCCTACGTAGTAAAAACAGCTCGCGGTCTTGCCGAGTTTTGCGATTTGGACGAATCCTTCGTCCCCGAAAACTCGTTGCTTCGCGAATTTCTGCACCCCGCTAAAACCGATAAGTAAAGGATGGTAGCTATGGATTTTTTTGAAGACGTTATAACTAAAGCGCGTGACGTGCTTGACTCCGCCTACGACACTACCGAAAAGGTGGTAACCGTTCAAAAGCAGAAAATGGAGCTTTCCTCCATGAAAAAAGCGCTCTCCAAGCGTTACGAGGCCTTCGGCCGTGCTGTTATCACAGCGGTCGAGGAGGGCGAAGAAATCCCCGAAAAGGCCTGGTCGCTGATTGAAGATATTCGCTCCCGCGAGGAGGCCTATGCCGAGGCAAAGGATAAACTCGATATGGCAAGCGGAAAAAACTTTTGCTCGGTTTGTAATACTGCAAACAGCCAAAAGGCTCACTACTGCAGCAACTGCGGTGCCGAGCTCTAAGAGCACAAGAGAGGACAGGCTAAAATGAAAATACTTAAAATCGGCATAGTAATTGCCGACGATATGGAATATGCACCTTTTTCAAACTTCGGAGGCGAAATCGCTCCGTATTTTGGCCGTGCAGGCCATAAGTTTCGCTTTTCGGGCGAAAAGGGCGATATAGAACTTTACTCGGTCTACTGCGGTATCGGCAAGGTAAACGCTGCCGCAGCAACCATGCACCTTATAGACGGCGGCTGCGAAATGATATTAAACGCAGGCCTCTCCGGCGGTATTTCGGGCGTCTCTCGCGGCGAACTCGTCGCAGGTGACCGCTTTTTAGAACACGATTTCGATTTAACCCCATTGGGCTTCGAAAAGGGTGTAAAGCCGGGTCAGGACTACATATACGAGGCCGATAAAACCCTGCTTGAATACTTTAAAAATCTGCTTTCCATTAAAAGCGGCACGCTCGTAACGGGCGATTGCTTCGTAAGCGACAGTGTCCTAAAGGCCGAACTTACAAATAAGTACTCTGCCGCTGCCTGCGATATGGAAACTGCGGCAATTGCCTCTGTTTGCCATATGGCGAAGGTTCCGTTTTTCTCGGTTCGCCGCGTGTCGGATGATGCTGGCGAATCGGCAGGCAGTGCCTACCGCGAGATGAACGAAAACGAAAAATTCGACTTAGCCGAACTGCTTATGCGCGGCGTAAAAGAAATGTGTAACTGTGATAAATTCTTTTGTTAGGACGGCGTAAAATGGGAAAAAGAAAACAACAAAGCTTTGAATACGGCGCAGTGATACTCATTGTATCGACCGCCCTTTCAAAAATAATCGGCGCAATATTTAAAATCCCGCTTGCAAATCTGCTTACAACCGACGGTATGGGCTCGTTTTCATCAGCCTACGAACTTTTTACACCTATTTACGGTCTTGCAATGGCGGGTTTGCCCATCGCAATATCGCGTATGGTGGCAGAAAGTATGGCGCAAAAGCGTTTTCGCGATGCAAGGGCAATCCTTAAGCTTGCCGGAAAAGCCTTTACCGTTACGGGTATAGTCGGATTTGGCGCAATGCTGGCCTTCACAAAGGTTTTCGTAAACGCTACCGACCCCTCGGGCAAATCCATCTACAGTATACTTATGATTGCGCCCTCGCTGCTTTTCTGCTGTATTTCTTCTATTTACCGCGGCTACTACGAGGGTATGCGAAATATGTATCCCACGGCGATATCCGACATTATCGAAGCCGCCAGCAAACTGCTTTTGGGCTATACCGCGGCCTACATTATTCTGCAGTATACCAAAAACGTCGATTATGCCGCCGCAGGAGCTATTATGGGCGTTACCGTAGGTACGGCGCTCAGTTCTGCATTTTTGGCCATACGCCATAAAATCCGAGGTGACGGTATCACAGCCGAGGAGCTTGCAAACTCGCCCGAGCCGGCAACGCAAATGGTTATTTTACGTTCCTTAGCCGCCATAGCCATTCCCGTCGTGCTTACCTCCATCGCAACAAACGTAGCAAGCTTTATCGATGTATTTATGGTTAAGTGGCAGATAGGACGCCTGCTCGACTCATCGCTTGATACCTTGAAAACAATGTACGCCGCCGCAATCGAGGATTATAATCTTCACGCGGTAGGCGAGGCTCTTGCTGACGATAAAATCCCCAATTTCCTCTTTGGCGTTCGCAGTCAAGCCTTTACTATATATAATCTTGTTCCCACCATCGCATCGGTGCTTGGAGTAAGCGCACTACCGCTCTTGGCATCGGTTTGGACCACCGACCGCACCAACAAACCTGCCGTCCGCAAAAGTGTGGAATCGGTAATCAAGCTTACCGCCGTTATTGCTTTCCCCGCAGGTATCGGTATGGCGGTAATGTCCACGCCGATTATGGCTCTGCTTTACGGTGACGTAGCATCGGTACAAATCGGCGGACCCATGCTGGCCCTTTTCGGTATATCGGCTGTTTTCGCAGGCCTTTCCGCTCCCATGACCAGCATACTTCAGGCCATCGGCAAGCAGATGATACCGGTTCGCAATATCGCTATCGGCGCAGTTATTAAAATAGTTGTAAACTTTGTGCTCGTAGGTATCCCCGAAATCAATATTTTGGGCGCCCCCATCGGTACGCTTTGCAGTTTTGTGTTCGTGTTTACGGCAAACCTTATATGCCTTATAAAGTATACCGGCGTAAAGCCTAACTTCTTCGGTACACTTATTAAGCCTCTGCTGTCGGCACTTATGTGCGGCGGTGTGGCCTTTGCCGTTTACTACCTGGCACCCAAGGGCGGAATGTTCACTATTTGTGCCATCGCCGCTGCAGGAATCGTGTATATCGCGATGCTGTTTATACTTCGTACGTTTACTGAGGACGATGTTCTCGCACTTCCCGCAGGTAAAAAACTCCTCGGCATTTTCAAAAGATTACATTTGATTAGATGATTTTGTGCTCATTTTACAAAAAAATTGCACATTTTGTGCTTTTAAACAGTACTTTTGCGATATTTTCTCTTGATTTTTCAAAAAAAATGTGGTAAATTATTTTTAGTGATTTTAGGCTTGTCCTTTAGTCACGGACAATGCTATCCTTTGACCGAGAAGGTCATATAAATTTTTGGAGGTTTTTTAAATGAACAAAACAGAATTAGTAGCAGCAATTGCCGAGAAGGCAGGTCTTTCCAAGAAGGATGCTGACGCAGCAGTAGCAGCATTCGTTGACACCGTTGAAGCAGCTCTTAAGAAGGGAGACAAGGTTGCTCTCGTTGGCTTTGGTACTTTCGAGGTTCGTGAGCGTGCAGCTCGCACCGGTATCAACCCCAGAACTAAGGAAGCCA
Source organism: Clostridia bacterium (assembly GCA_017513245.1). Classification (GTDB taxonomy): domain Bacteria; phylum Bacillota; class Clostridia; order Oscillospirales; family Acutalibacteraceae; genus SIG589. Next base: position 34,123 of record JAFXGK010000016.1, on the reverse strand, counting down.
TCAAGATCGAAGCTTCCAAGGCTCCCGTATTCAAGGCCGGTAAGGCTTTCAAGGATGCCGTTGCAAAATAATTAACGCATAATCCGCAAAGGCCGCCTAACGGCGGCTTTTGTTTTTGTGAGGAAAGTATGAGACTTGATAAATACCTTAAGGTTTCCCGCCTTATAAAGCGCCGCACCGTTGCAAACGAAGCCTGCGATGCAGGCAGAGTAAGCGTTAACGGTAAGGCTGCCCGTGCGTCCTACGACGTAAAAATCGGTGACGTAATTGAAATAGCCTTCGCCGGCAGAACGCTTAAGGCCGAGGTAGTAACGGTAGCCGAGACCGTCCGAAAGGACGATGCCGCGGCAATGTACCGCATAGTACAGTAATAAAATCCCCTTTACGCTACGTATAATGAAGCGTAAGGGGGATTTTTATGTCTGATGAAAATAGAGGTATGACCCACAGCCTCATCCTGCAGGAACGTAAAATGCTTACCGTCAGCGGTGTTAGTGAGGTTAAGGGCTTTTCGGAGCGTGCCGTCGTTGCCGAAACGGTGTTGGGCGAACTTACGTTAAAGGGGGAGGAACTTCGAATTACGGGCTTTAATCGTGAAACGGGCGATATGGCGGTTGAGGGAAAAATTACCGCGCTGGCCTATACCGGCGACGGCTCGGGAGGCGGCTTTTGGGGCCGTGTATTTAAATAATGTGGGAAATACACAGCGGCGTTCAAGCAGTTACGTTCTTTGCGGCATTTCTGCTTGGAGCGTTGCTTTCTTTTATCTACGATATTATAAAATCGGTTCGCATATATTATAAGCACGGCGCACTCGCCGTATTTGCCGAAGATTTTCTGTTTTTCGTCCTCTCATCGCTTTTAAGCTTTTGCCTTTATATCTTCACCACCGAGGGACAGCCGCGCTTATACGCCTATTTTGCCATGGCCTTAGGGTTTGCCGTCTGGAGAATGACCCTTTCAAAATTTGCGCTCATATTATTTCGACGAATCATACGCCTGCTTGATACCGTTTTTTCAAAACTAAAGGGCGGTTTTTATCGGCTTTTTGACAAAATTTGCGCCAAAACACAAAACTTTTTTAAAAAGTTATGGCTTTGGGCAAAAAAAGGCTTGAAAGAGGTAAAACGTATAGTGTATAATCTCTTTGTAAAGTTAATGGGAAAATAGGTGCTTTTTGCACACATTATTTTTTTAAGGATAGAAAAAATGGCTAAAAGAAATAACAGTATAATCCGTCGCGTTTTATTGCTCGTGGTTTCTGTGTATTTGCTTTATTCGCTTGGCGATTTACAGCATCAGCTCGTAAATCAGCGTCGCGAGCTCAAATCCTACGAGGAGCAAAAAAATATAATGTCACAGGAAATTGAGGAGCTTGAAAATCTGCTCAAGTACGGCACCGATGCGGAAATAATCGAAAAGGCCGCACGAGACAGATTAGGCTACGTCTACAGTGACGAGCAAATTTTTATAGATATTTCCGGTAGCTAAAACCGGTTTTATTGAGGGCACATATCAAGGAGGATAACATTTTCTTATGCAATTGACCGTTGGAGAAATCGTAGAAGGCAAGGTAACGGGAATAACCAACTTCGGCGTATTCGTTGACCTTGGCGAAAACCAGACGGGAATGGTACACATTTCCGAGGTAGCACAAACCTATGTAAGCGACATTCGTGAGTTTGTCAAAGAAGGCGACACCGTAAAAATGAAGGTCCTTAACATCGGCGAGGAGGGCAAGGTAAGCCTCAGCATAAAGCGCGCTCTCCCCGAAAAGAAGGCCGAGCGCAGACCCAAAGCTCCGCCCAAGCCCGACAATTCCTTCGTATGGACCGCCAAAAAAGAAGAAAGCGGCTCTTTCGAGGATATGATGAATCGCTTTAAGCAGGTGAGTGACGATAAGTTTTCCGACCTTAAGCGTAAAAATAACGATGCAAGACGTCCTCGTCGCGGCGCATCCAGATAACATAGAAAAAGATGTGGCAGGCAAGGTTTTGTCTGCCACTTTTTAAAGGACAAAAAAATGGAAAAATTAAACCTAACGGCGATATGCCTTTTCGGCACCGAGGGAATTCTTGCGGATGAACTTCGTCGCATGGAAGCCGAAAACGTAACGGCCGAAAACGGAAAAGTAAATTTTGTAGGCGACTATAATATGCTCGCCCGCGTTAATATGTGCAGCCGCTTTGCCGAACGTGTGCTTATCCGTGTGGGCGAGTTTACAGCCACCAATTTCGATATGCTGTTCGAGGGGGTTAAGGCCCTCGAATGGGAGCGCTTTATCGGCAAGGACGATGCCTTCCCCGTAACGGGCTGGAGTTTAAATTCTCAGCTTTTCAGTATACCCGACTGCCAATCCATAACCAAAAAAGCGGTCGTTGAGCGACTTTCGGGAAAATACGGAATCTCCTGGTTTTCCGAAACGGGTCCGCAGATTAAAATTCGTTTTTCAATTATGAAGGATACCGTATCAATGATGATTGATACCTCGGGTGACGGACTGCATAAACGCGGTTACCGCCCGTCCTCAAATGAAGCCCCCATTAAGGAAACCCTTGCGGCCGCAATGTGCGACCAGATAAGAATTTTCCCCGATACCACGCTGTACGATCCTTTCTGCGGCTCGGGCACAATCCTTATCGAGGCGGCGCTTATGGCAACCAAAACCGCGCCGGGACTCGGTCGTTATTTCGCGGCAGAGCGTTTTCCGTTCATACCGCGCACGGTATGGCAGGAGGAACGTACCCGCGCTCTCGACAGCATCATTAAAAATGCCGATTTTATCGGCATCGGAACCGATATTGATCCTCGCGCAGTCGAGCTCACGCTCCATAACGCCAAGAAAGCGGGAGTCGCCAAGTATATTAAGGCAAGTGTGGCCGACGTAAAAGACCTTGCTCTGCCCGAAGGCAGATGCTCCGTAATAACCAATCCGCCTTACGGCGAGCGATTGCTTGACATTCGTGAAGCCGAGCAGTTATACAGCGTTTTAGGGGAACGCCTAATAGCTGAACGCGGTAAAAAATACGGCATTATCAGCCCTCATGACGAGTTTGAACACCATTTCGGCCGTCAGGCGGATAAGCGACGTAAGCTCTACAACGGAATGATAAAATGTCAGTTTTATATGTATTTTAAGGGATGAGAGGAATTCTAAAATGAAGCACGTGTTTTTCATCAATCCTGCGGCAGGTAAGGGCAAGGGCTTAACCGAGTTAAAGCCCGCCATCGAGCAGTACTTTAAGGATAAGCTCGAGGAGTTCAAAATCATTGTCACGGAGTGCGTTGGTGACGCCAGAGAAAAGGCTCGCAAAATTGCCGAAACGGGCGAGGAAGCCAACCTCTATGCCTGCGGCGGAGACGGCACCTTTTTTGAGGTGCTTAACGGCGCCTATGGTTTTAAAAACATAAATTTCGGCGCTATTCCTTGCGGCTCGGGCAACGATTTTCTAAAGTTCTTTTCGTCGCGAGAGCCGTTTGCCGATATTGCAGCGCAGGTTGAGGGAACGCCCATTGATACCGACGTTATCAAGGTTGACGATACATATTGCGTAAATATCTGCTCACTCGGAATGGATGCCGTAGTGGCCGACGGTATGAGCCGCTTTAAGCGCTTGCCTTTTGTTTCCGGCGGTATGGCATATAAGCTGTCGATAGTTAAGGTTCTGCTCGGCAAAATCGGCCAGCGCGCACGCATTAAAATCGACGGCGAGGATAAGGGCGAATACGATTGCCTTTTTGCAGTTTGCGCAAACGGACCCGTGTACGGCGGCGGTTATAAGAGCGCGCCTAACGCCGACCCCACCGACGGCCGTCTTGAATGGCTGATTGTTGAAAACATTTCAAAGCCCAAAATCTTAAAGTTTATAAAGCGTTACGAGCAGGGAACACATGAAGACCTTCCTATTTGCCACCACGGTCATTGCCGCGTTATGGAAATCGAAGCGCTTCGTGAAGAACCCATAAACCTTGACGGTGAAATTATTCACCGCAAGAAGGTTCGCTTCGAGCTTATTCCTGCAGGAATCAAGTTTATTTTACCCAAGGGAATAACGCTGAAGAAAAACGAAAAAGAGTTTGCAAAAGCCTGATTTCAGGTCCTTTTTTGCGTCACTTAGAATCACCTGTGAATAAAATTTTAATTTTATGGGAAATTTTCTCAAAAGGTCTTGCTTTTTGTGAAAAAGTCGCTAAAATATAAATTAGCACTCTAAAGCCGCGAGTGCTAAAAACGTTTAAATGTATTTTATATAGGAGGCAATTATTATGACTATCAAACCTTTGGCAGACAGGGTAGTTACCAAAGCAGTAAAGGCTGAGGAGACCACTAAAAGCGGTCTTATCCTCACTTCTGCAGCCCAGGAAAAGCCGCAGGTAGCCGAAATCGTAGCAGTAGGCCCCGGCGGAATGGTAGACGGTAACGAAGTTAAAATGTATGTTAAGGTAGGCGATAAGGTGCTCACCGCCAAATATTCGGGCACCGAGGTTAAGATTGACGGCGAGGAATACAGCATCATCCGTCAGTCGGACATTTTAGCAATTGTTGAATAGGAGGCATTTTTATAATGGCTAAAGAAATAATTTTCGGCGAAGAAGCCAGAAAAGCCCTTCAGTCGGGTGTTGACCAGCTTGCAAACGCAGTAAAGGTTACCTTAGGCCCCAAGGGCAGAAACGTAGTTCTCGATAAAAAATTCGGCGCGCCGCTCATTACCAACGACGGCGTTACCATCGCCAAGGAAATCGAGCTTGACGACCCGTTTGAGAATATGGGCGCACAGCTTGTAAAGGAAGTGTCTGTAAAGACCAACGACGCAGCAGGTGACGGTACCACAACCGCTACCGTTCTTGCTCAGGCTCTCATCTGCGAGGGTATGAAAAACGTTGCCGCAGGCGCAAACCCGATGGTGGTTAAAAAGGGCATAAACCGTGCTGTTAAGACCGCCGTTGATACCGTTGTTTCCAACTCCCAGAAGGTAAGCGGCAGTCACGATATCGCCCGCGTCGCAACCATTTCGGCAGGCGACGAGGTTATTGGTAATCTCATTGCCGAGGCTATGGAAAAGGTATCGGCCGACGGCGTTATAACCGTTGAGGAATCCAAGACCGCCGAAACCTACTCCGAGGTTGTTGAGGGTATGCAGTTCGACCGCGGCTACATCACCCCCTATATGGCAACCGATACCGATAAGATGGAGGCTATTCTTGACGAGCCCCTCATCCTTATCACCGATAAGAAGATTACTAACATTCAGGAGATTCTGCCCCTTCTCGAGCAGCTCGTTCAGGCAGGCAGAAAGCTTGTTATAATCGCCGAGGATATCGAAGGCGAGGCACTCTCCACCATCATCGTTAATAAGCTTCGCGGCACCTTCACCTGCGTTGGTGTTAAGGCTCCCGGCTTTGGCGACAGACGTAAGGAAATGCTTCAGGATATCGCAATCCTCACCGGCGGTCAGGTAATTACCGAGGAGCTCGGCCTTGAGCTTAAGAACGCAACTCCCGATATGCTCGGTACCGCTCGTCAGGTTAAGATCGGCAAGGAAAACACCATCATTATCGATGGCGCAGGCGATAAGGGCGAAATTGCAGCCCGCGTTGCCCAGATTCGCAACCAGATTGAAACCACCACCTCCGACTTCGACCGCGAAAAGCTGCAGGAGCGTCTTGCAAAGCTTGCAGGCGGCGTAGCCGTTATTAAGGTTGGTGCCGCAACCGAAATCGAAATGAAGGAAAAGAAGCTTCGCATCGAAGATGCTCTCGCAGCCACCAAGGCCGCAGTAGAAGAGGGTATCGTTGCAGGCGGCGGCGTTGCGCTTATCAACGCTATCCCTGCCGTAAAGGCTCTCCTTGATGAAACCGCAGGTGACGAGAAGACCGGTGTTTCCATCGTGCTCAAGTCGCTTGAGGCTCCCGTTCGTCAGATTGCCGCAAACGCAGGTCTTGAGGGCTCTGTAATCATCGACAAGATTTTAACCTCGGGCAAGGTGAACTACGGCTTCGACGCATATAACGAGGAATACACCGATATGCTTCAGGCAGGTATCGTAGACCCGACAAAGGTTACCCGTTCGGCACTTCAGAACGCAGCATCGGTTGCATCCATGGTACTCACCACCGAGTCGCTCGTAACCGACAAGAAGGAAGACCCCGCATTAGCAGCAGCCGCAGCAAACGCAGCCGCAGCAGCAGGCGGAATGTACTAAAAATCATAACGGCAGGAGTTTTCCTGCCGTTTTTTTATTTGACAATATATCACCTTAGGGGTATTATAATAATATATTCTTGAAAGGGAGTATTTGACTTATGCGCAAGGATTTAACAATGCTTTTAGACCTGTATGAGATGACCATGTCGAATGGCTTTTTCGAAAGCGAATACCGCGACAAAACGGTATATTTCGATATGTTCTTCCGTCGCGTGCCCGATAACGGCGGCTTTGCCATAATGGCAGGCCTTGACCAGCTTATTGAGTATTTTAACAATCTTTCCTTCTCGGATGACGATATTGAGTATCTTCGCTCGCTTTCGCTCTTTTCCGAGGAGTATCTTGATTATCTTAAAAACTTCAAATTCGAGTGTGATGTTTGGGCAGTTCCCGAAGGCACCCCGATATTCCCCAACGAGCCTATAGTTACCGTTCGCGGACCTGCTCTTCAGGCATTCTTGGTTGAAACTATGGTGCTGCTGACCATCAACCATCAGTCGCTCATTGCCACCAAGGCAAACCGTATTGTTCGCGCAGCGCAGGGTAGGGCGGTGCTTGAGTTCGGCGCACGCCGTGCCCACAGCTACGATGCCGCAATCTACGGCGCCCGTGCCGCAATAATCGGCGGCTGCGCAGGTACCTCCTGCGTAAAATCGGCCAAGGACTTCTCGGTTGCCCCCTCGGGCACAATGGCCCACAGCTGGGTTCAGCTTTTCCCCGACGAGTATTCGGCCTTTAAGGCCTACGCCGAAAAATACCCCGATTCCTGCCTGCTGCTGGTTGATACCTACAACGTATTAAAGAGCGGCGTTCCTAACGCCATTCGTGTGTTTGACGAGGTATTAAAGCCCCTCGGTAAGCGTCCTCGCGGTATCCGCATCGACAGCGGCGATATTACCTACCTTACCAAAAAATGCCGCAAAATGCTTGATGACGCCGGCTATCCCGACTGCAAAATCTGTGTTTCCAATTCCTTGGACGAGTACCTTATCCGTGATATGCTCGTTCAGGGCGCCTGCGTTGACAGCTTCGGCGTTGGCGAGCGTCTTATAACCGCCTCGAGCGAAGCCGTTTTCGGCGGTGTTTACAAGCTTTCTGCCGTTGAAAAGGACGGCGAGGTTATTCCTAAGATTAAGGTTAGCGAAAATATTGCTAAAATTACCGTACCGGGTATTAAAATCCCGTGGCGTCTTTTCGATAACGAAACGGGTAAGGCAATAGCCGACGTTATTACCCTAAACTACGAGAAAATCGATGATACTAAGCCCTATGAAATCTTCGACCCCGTCCACACCTGGAAGCGTAAAATCGTTACCAACTTTACGGCCAAAAAACTTCAGGTTAAGATTATGGAAAAGGGCAAACAGGTGTACGAAAGCCCCGCAGTCAGAGAAATTGCAGCCTACTGCCGCGAGCAGGTTGATGCAATGTGGGATGAGGTTAAGCGTTTCGAAAAACCGCACACCTACTACGTTGACCTTTCTCAGGATCTTTGGGATCTTCGCTTTGAAATGCTGAAGGAAATTTCAACCAAAGGAGCAAAAAAGTAATGAAAAAGTTTTTATGCCTTTTACTGGCGCTCGCTTTAATGTTCTCTTTTGCCGCCTGCGGTGAAAAGAAAACAAGCTACACCGACAAGGGTGACGGCACTATCGACAAATACGCAAAAGAGGGTAAAATCCCCGAGTATGAGGTGTCCTTGGGCTCCTCGCACGATGCGATAGTCGAATACTTCGATGCCCTTGCAGAGGAGCAGGACAACGAAGACCTTCATATGGTTGAAAACGAGGGCAACGTTGCCGTTAATCTTGCTAACGGCGTTCAGTCCTTCTACTATGAAAAGGAGCATAAGGATAAGGGCGCGGCCGTGTTCATCGTAACCGGTGACACCGCATTCGGTCTCGAAATAGGCACCTCCGTTACCAAAAGTGACGTAACAAAAAAACTTAGTGCCGACTACACCGTAGCCGAGGCTACCGCAGACCAGCTTTATTTCCTTCCGGGAACGATTGGCGGCGCCGAAATTCTCTCTGCAAGCTTTGATAATATTCGTCTTGATTTCTTCTTCTTTGACGGATTTTTATCGGCAATTTCTCTTACCGATACCGAGTATTGGACCGATTAAAAAGAAAAGGTAGTGCGATTTTTTTACCATTGTCGCACTACCTCTTTTATTTTTTTATAGTGTGTGATAATATAAGGGTAACGATACATCGGAGGCGATAAAGTGTTCGATTATAAAGATTATTTTGTAAATAGAACTCCGCTTGATAATACGCTTTCTTGCCTAAAAAAGGGCAAAAAGCTGAATGTTTTGTATTTTGGTGGCTCGGTAACCATGGGCGTCGGCTTAAAATTTGAGGATCTAAACGTGCTTTCCTGGCGTGCCAAAACCGGCAACTGGATAGCAAAACATTTTCCCGAAGCCACGGTTACAAATATCAACCGCGCAGTAGGCGAGAGCGGAACCTATCTTGGCTGCTTTCGAGTCGAACGTGACGTAATCGCCCACAAGCCTGACCTTTTATTTATCGAATATTCCATTAACGACTGCTATTTCGGCTCAACCTATTATGAGTCGGCAATGCGCTTTGAAACCATCGTTCGCGAGGTGCGAAAGGCATTGCCGTACTGCGATATCGTGACGGTTTTGGTAACCGATAAGCGCCGCTGCGCCGTAGCGCTCGAGGGAAAACTTCACGAGCAGGCGGCAGCGCACGACGATATCTCCAAAGCCTACGGAATTCCGTCTGTCAAGGTCGGTATGGCGCTTGCCAACAAACTCGGCGATACCCTCGAAGACCGCTGGTCGGAGCATTTTACCGATATAGTGCATCTAACCGAAAAGGGCTATGATGAATATTACAAATGCATCGAAGCCTTTTTAGAAACCGAACTTCTGCGCGCGGACACTCCCGAAAAAACCGCGCATACGCTTCCGCCCGTGCAGTGTGATAAGCTTTTTGACGGTGACCGCACTGTAAACAGTGCATCTGCAGAGCTTTTGGAAAAAAGCGGTTCGCTCGGCGGCCATGGATTTGTGTTTTGCGATAAATATTTCGGCCTTCACGATTATAACGGCTATTTTCTCGCTAAGCGCGGCGGCGAAAACCCCGTGCTTGCAATCGAATTCGAGGGCACCGAAATAGCCATAAATTCCAACGTTGCAACCGGCGTGGCCCGCGAAGAAAGCGTTTGGTGCTTTGAGGTAGCAATCGATGGCGGCGAGTGGGTCCGCCGCAACTTCAAAACCCACAATCCCACCATGATAGCCGAAGGTCTTCCTGCGGGCAAGCATACCGTTTTGTTCCGTCCGCTTTTCGAAACCTTCGAAAAGGATGAGGACTTTAAACTCGGCATAATCTTCACCCGAGATGCCGAAAAACAAACCGTAAGATAAAGAGAAAAGAGCAGATATTTTTATATCTGCTCTTTTATTAGTTTTTACTTGTAAAAAAACCAATATATGATAAAATGATTTTGGGGTGATCTTATGATTTTAAAAAAACAAGAAATTCTTAAAAACCAAAACAACCCAAGCCTTAACACACCCGATGAAATCATCGGCCACAACGACGACGTCCACGAAAACGAATCGGAAACCTATACCCAAAAAGAGTGGCTGCTTGAGAATATTCCTTTTATCTCAACCCCCGATACTCTGCTTGATAAGGTTTATTATTACCGCTGGAAAAATCTGCTTGCCTGCCTTTCTAAACGCAAATCCGACGGCAAATACGAGTATTGCGAAGCATCTTTCGGCAGCGGATATCATAGGTATATTGACTGTGCGCAGGGAGCTCACGTTCGCGATGCCCGCTGGGCCCGCAACACGAAATACCTCAACGACTATATCGACGTCACCCCGATAAACGTTGACTATTGGAACTATCTGCTCGATTCGGTTTATCAAAAATACCTGCTCGACGGCGACGTAGAAAACCTTAAAGCAAACTACTTTAAGCTTGTCGCTCGATTTAACTATAACTACTTTAAATTCGACCCCGATTTCGGGCTTTACTATATGCAAAACGGCACCGAGGGTCAGGAGGCAGGCGTAAACGGCTTTGATAAAATCGAGCGTAAAATGACCTATTCTGCGTCATATACCGCCGTTGGTTCGTCGCTTGAGGCACTGACCGATAACGAAATTCGCGGTGCCTTTTGGTCCGCAGAGGGCTCCGGTAACGACCGCGACTACGTAATTATCGATGCTCCCATAGCCGATTTCTACGCTACCGGACTTCGCCTTTGGTATAAAACCGAGGCAGAGGAGCTTCGCGTTTTCTATAACGACGGCGGCGAGTGGAAACCGGTCGAAAACCTCGCGGCCGCACCGTGGAAATACGATAAAAAAATGACCGAGGTCACCTTCACTCAGGTCCCGACCGATAAACTCAAGGTCGAATTTAAAAACCCCGCAGGCGGCTATACCGCCCTTTACGAGCTCGTCGTTTGCTATACCTTCGAGCCGTGGGGCTGCGGCAGCTTTTGGGAGATAATCGGCGGCGATGAAAGCTACCGTATGAACTCCAACTGCTTTATGGCGGCAGCGGCCTATTCAATGGCAAAAATTTCGTCTGTCATCGGCCGTCATTGGTCCGACGCGCTTTATTTCAACCGCCGCGGCGACGAGATTAAAACCGCCATTTTTGAAAAGCTTTGGGACGATGATATTTCCTTCTTCGTCGAGATAACCAACATCGATAAAATCAAAATCAAAGGCAAGGAGAGCAACTGCTACTCGGCCTGGAGCTTTAATCTGGCCCCCGATGACGCACGCTATGCCAAAGCGTGGGATTATATAATGCGCGAGGACACCTTCCTCTGTCCGTTCGGCGTTACCACCCTCGAAAAGGAAAATCCGCATTATATGCAGCCCTTCGGCCACGGTTGCCTCTGGAACGGCCCCGTCTGGCCCTATACCTATAGCCTTATTCTGCTCGGCATGGCCAACCTGCTGCACGATTATAAAAATCATTCGGTCAGCAAGGCCGATTATTTCGAGCTTATAAAGCGTTATTGTCTTTGCCATTTTGATAGCGGTTCAACCGATGACTTTGCAGTCCGCGAGGACCACCATCCCGAGGAAAACCGCTGGATAGCCCCCAACCGCGACTATAACCATTCGAGCTTTATCGATAATATCCTAAACGGACTTTTGGGCATCCGCCCGACCGCCGCAGGCCTTACGGTTGACCCGATAGTGCCCGACGAGTGGGACTTCTTCTGCGTTGAGGACGTTCGCTGGCAGGGAAGGGACGTAACCGTCCTTTACGATAAAACCGGCGAAAAATACGGCAAAGGCAAGGGCCTGACCGTCTATATAAACGGCGTCCCCACCGCCCACAGCGACAAATTAGAAAAACTATTTATTGAGAAATAAACAAAAAGCGAAGAGTACACCTCTTCGCTTTTTCTTTTTGTTAACCTATTATCAATAGTTGCATTTACTGCTTTAGTGTGTTAAAATATATATGCCAAACCAATTGAATATAAGGGATAATGGGCTTTTATGCACCCATTGTTTTTTCTCACGCCTCCGAATTTGATAAAAATGCAAATTCCCTCGGTGTGAGTGTACATACGTGCTCTTATATTGAATTGGTTTGGCGACTATCGGAGTTTGCGTTTTTTGTGCGGCTGCTTCGGTAGCCGCACTTTTTATTTTCAGGGGGTATTATGTGAGAGTTATCGCATTACAAGGCAAATCTAACACTGGAAAAACAACAACATTAAAACGAATGATATTGACCATTATTCAAAACAATATTTTTGATACTACTCTTATTGATAATTTAGCCAAAATTATAAAGAAATGTCTTTTATCGACAGGCGATGTAAAATGCATGTTTACTTATAACAACATCAAAATAGGAGTTACCACTCGTGGCGATGCTCGTCGCTTTTTAGAATATGATTTTAATAAATTTTTTAAAGGTTGCGACATAGTTGTTTGTGCTGTACATACCTCTGGAGAGACTGTGGATTATATAAGAGAAAAAGGCAACGATGGTATTTTAATACATACAAAATGGTTTGTTGAAACCAATGATATCAAAACGATAGAAAAAGTGAATTTAATACAATCAAATTTTCTTATTAATGAAATTAAACGCGTAGCAAAAGAGAGGAAAATCTAATGAAAAAAATCGTATCAATTATATTAACTATAATTTTTGTAATTTCCATTATGCCTATAGGACTGTTCAGCATCGTAAGTGCGGAAACAACTAATTACATTGAAGGATTTTATACATATACTGTTAAAAATGGGGAGGCAACAATAACTGATTGCTTTACGTCTATTAGTGGAGATGTAACAATTCCCTCAACCCTTGGCGGTTATCCTGTTACAAGTATAGGTCATCATGCATTTAATAATTGCACAAGCCTTGTGAATATAACCATAGGACACAGCGTTACAAGTATAGGTCAAAGTGCATTTGAAAGTTGCACAAGCCTTACAAGCATCAGCATCCCCAATAGCGTTACAAGTATAGGCTATAGGACATTTTTTGGTTGCACAAGCCTTACAAGCATCAGCATCCCCAATAGCGTTACAAGTATAGATGATTTTGCATTTTATAATTGCACAAGCCTTACAAGCATCACCGTCCCCGATAGCGTTACAGATATAGATATTGGGGCATTTTATAATACTGCCTATTATAATAATCCTTCCAACTGGGAAAACGGGGCATTATATATTGATAATCATTTAATTGATACCAAAACCGATATATCGGGTGCTTATGCGATTACAGAGGGCACAAAAACCATTGCAGGTTCTGCATTTGAAAGTTGCACAAGCCTTACAAGCATCAGCATCCCCAATAGCGTTACAAGTATAGGCTATAGGACATTTTCTGATTGCGAAAATCTTGAAGATGTGTGGTATGGTGGGTCAATAAGCGAAAAGGAAAGCATTACAATTGGATCAAAAAATTCCTGTTTAACCAACGCCACCTGGCATTATAATATCTGTGATTCGAATTCCCATGTTTATGGTGGTGAATGTGACAGTAGTTGTAATAAGTGCGAATGGACGAGGACGGTAACGAGAAGCCACAGCTACGATAATGCATGCGATACCCAATGTAATATTTGTGGTTATTTGAGAAGTATAACTCACAATTATGAATGGGTTATTGATAAGCAAGAAACCTGTGGCGTAAGTGGTCAAAAGCACGAAGAATGTACAGTTTGCCATACAAAACGAAATGAAAATACAGTAATTTCTGCTACAGGAGATCATTCTTACGATAATGCATGCGATACCCAATGTAATATTTGTGGTTATTTGAGAAGTATAACTCACAATTATGAATGGGTTATTGATAAGCAAGCAACCTGCGGCGGAAGCGGTCTAAAGCACGAAGAATGTACGGTTTGTCATACGAAGAGAAACGAGAATACAGTAATTTCTGCTACAGAGAATCATACTTACGATAACGAATGTGATACCCAGTGTAATGTATGTGAAGCAATACGTACAATTACACACAAATATGATAACGAGTGTGATACCGATTGTAATGTTTGTGGATACATTCGATCAGCGCCGCATTATTTTAAATGGGTTATCGATAAGCAAGAAACCTGTGGTGAAAGTGGTCTAAAGCATGAAGAATGTACAGTTTGCCATACAAAACGAAATGAAAATACAGTAATTTCTGCAACAGGCAATCATAATTATGAATGGGTTATAGATAAGCAAGAAACCTGTGGTGAAAGCGGGCTAAAACACGAAGAATGTACGATTTGTCATGCAAAACGAAATGAAAACACAGCAATTAATGCAACAGAAAATCACGATTACAAATGGATAATAGACCAAGCAGAAAATTGCGGAGTGAACGGAATCAAGCATGAAGAGTGTACGATTTGTCACGCAAAACGCAACGAAAACACCACAATCAATGCAACAGGTAATCATGCATACGATGATTCGTGCGATACAGAATGTAACGTATGTAAATATACAAGGTCAATTACGCACACTTATGATAGTAATTCTGACTCAATATGTAATGTGTGTGGCCACATAAGACAATACTTCACAATAACTTATAATGGGAATGGAGAGGTTGGAACGCCGGTAAGTCAAACACTTCCCGAAGACATATCCATCACATTACCTAATGCCACTTCCAATTATTATCAGTTTTTGGGATGGTCAAAAACCCCTTACGGTGAAGTGGATTACAAAAAAAATTCTTCATACATAGTAACCGAAAATATTACTTTATATGCCAAGTGGGGCGGGCATTGTGATACTTGCGATGATTCCGGTGCAGGACAGGTGATTTGCCCACAGTGTGGAGGTACCGGAAGAGGAAACGTTTCGTATTGTCGCATTTGCGGTGGTGACGGATACATTTCCGTGTTTGGCACATGTACTGATTGTAGTGGAAGAGGTTTTCATCCCATTGCACAAAATAAAGCCCCTAAGCCCCAACTTCATAATAAGACTAAAACCTCTGTTACGCTTGTCAAGTTTGAGTGGGTCGATTATAGCAAGGATGGAGAAATATGGCAGGAAAGTAATATTTTTGAAAACTTAACACCCGGTAAACAATATACATTTTTTATGCGGTATAAAGCTAATAGCGTTAATACTGTCGGCCCGAAAAGCGATAGTCTTATTGTTACTATGGTCACATCCGAAATAACATCGTCTAAACACAAAGTTAGCGGAAACACCATCAGCAAAATTGCTGTTAACACAGCTGTTTCGGCCTTGCTTGTCGGACTCAGTGGTGGCGAATACTGCAAGGTATATAAGGGTAACTCGGTGGTAAGTGGCAATTCTAAAGTAGGCACCGGTATGGTTGTTAAAATTATGGATGGCAACATCGTAAAAGCATCCTACACAGCCATTGTTACCGGTGATACCAACGGTGATGGTGCCATATCGGTAACAGATATGATTGCAATTAAGGCGCACCTGCTAAAAAAATCAACGTTATCCGGTGCATATGCTACCGCAGCAGACACCAGCGGCGACAGCGGCATTTCGATTACCGATTTCATTCAAATTAAGGCAAAAATCCTTGGCAAAGGCAATATAGTTGCCAGATAAGGAGATATTATGAAAAAGATTATTTCTATTTTAACAGTATTAGTTTTATGTTTTGCATTAATGATTCCTATGACTGTTTCGGCAGCAAGCGCGAGCGCAAGTTTAACCGGCCCCGGCACAGTCAGAGCAGGCGATACCATCACGTTGAATTTCAATCTTAACGGCAGTGGTATTTTCGGTGCTTCGGGAACTCTTTCCTATGACAGCAGTCAGGTAACTTTTGTTAAATCCACTCAAAAGATAGCCTCTCCTTGGGCGGTTGAGTTCAACGGCAATAATTTCGTTGCTTACGACAACAACCTGAGCAATCCCATTAAAGGCAATAAAACCTTATTTACAGTTACTTTTAAGGTTAAATCGGTAGCAGTCGGCAGCAACATTAAGATTTCTTATACCGGTGTTAAGGCTTCCGACGGTAGCGCTGATGCTAACGTAGGAACCGTTACATATTCCGCAACAGTAGCTGCCCCGATGTCGGCCGAAAATAACCTTGCAAGCCTTACGGTGGGCAATGCAACCATTTCTCCCGCTTTCTCGGCAGGAACCACTAAGTACACCGCAAGCGTGCCTTTTGATGTTGCAAAGCTCAACGTTTCGGCAACTGCGGCTGACGGAAAAGCTAAGGTTAGCGTAAACAGCCCCAACCTCGTGCCCGGTGGTACAACTAACGTTACCGTAACCGTAACAGCAGAAAACGGCGCAAAGAAGACCTATACCATTGCTGTAAAACGCGCACAGGACCCGAACTACAAGGCAAGCGGCAACAATAAGCTTTCCGGCATTTCCGTAGAAGGCTTCTTGCTCTCTCCCGCATTTAATGCCGACACTACTCAGTATGTAGTTTGGTTGCCTTACGAAACTGCCAACATTAAGATTGGCGGCACCGCAGCAGATGGTAAAGCTTCTGTAGCCGTAGAGGGCGGCGCAAACCTTGCCGCCGGCCAGGATAACCCGGTTAAGGTTATATGCACCGCTGAAAACGGAGAGAAAAAAATATATACCGTAATTGTAAAGCGTGCAGCAGCACACGATGGATCTGTGGATGAGGCTCCGACAATTTCAGATGAGCCTGATAATAATGCTCCCGTTAAATCATCTGACGGTATTGATTTAACGTTGGTTATTGTTATAGGCGTTGCAGCACTTGCTGTTGGCGCCGTATTGGGCTTTATCCTTGGAAGAAAGAAAAAATAATAGAAAAGCAGATGCTAAAAAGCATCTGCTTTTTGTTTACTTATAAATTTATTCGTGGTATACTAAATAAAAACAATCGAAAGGAGTTGAGAACGGTGGACAAGTTTGTTTTACATTCGCCCTATAAGCCGACGGGTGACCAGCCGCAGGCCATAGACGAGCTCGTAGCGGGTATAAACCGCGGCGACCGCGAGCAGACCCTCATGGGTGTTACCGGTTCGGGTAAAACCTTTACCATGGCCAATATTATCGAGCGCGTAAACCGCCCGACCCTCGTTCTCGCTCACAATAAAACCCTCGCCGCACAGTTGTGTTCGGAGTTTAAAGAATTTTTCCCCGAAAATGCGGTGGAGTACTTTGTTTCCTACTACGATTATTATCAGCCCGAGGCCTATATCCCGGGCACCGACACCTATATTGAGAAGGATTCTGCCATTAACGACGAAATCGATAAACTGCGCCACAGCGCCACCTGCGCGCTTTCCGAGCGCCGCGACGTTATAATCGTTGCCAGCGTTTCCTGCATCTATAGCCTTGGCAACCCGATTGACTACCGCAGCATGGTAATTTCAGTTCGCGTCGGTATGCAAAAGAGCCGCGACGAGCTCATCCGTAAACTCGTCGATTTGCAGTACGAGCGCAACGATATCGCCTTTGCGCGCAATAAGTTCCGCGTCCGCGGCGACGTGGTTGAGGTGTTCCCGTCCTACGCGATGGACTATGCTCTGCGAATCGAATTTTTCGGCGACGAAATCGACCGCATCTGCGAGGTAAACACCGTAACGGGCGAGGTAAAATCGGCCCTTAAGCACGCCGCCATTTATCCTGCATCACACTATATAGTGCCGCCCGACAAAATGGGCGACGCTCTCAAAGAAATCGAGGACGAAATGGAAGCCCGCGTCCGCGAATTTACCGAGGAAGGTAAGCTGATCGAGGCGCAGCGAATCCGTCAGCGCACCGAATACGACGTTGAAATGCTGCGCGAAATCGGCACCTGCAAAGGCGTTGAAAACTATTCTCGCGTCCTTTCCCGCCGCGCTCCCGGAAGCACTCCGTTTACGTTGCTCGATTATTTCCCCGATGACTTTTTACTCTTTGTCGACGAATCGCACGTAACCCTGCCGCAGGTAAGAGGAATGTACGGCGGCGACCGCTCAAGAAAAGAAAACCTCGTCGAGTTCGGTTTCCGTCTGCCCTCGGCGTTCGATAACCGACCCCTCAACTTTAACGAATTTTATTCCCACGTAAATCAGGCCGTTTTCGTGTCGGCAACCCCCGGCGACCTCGAACGCGAAAAATCGACCCAAATCGTTGAGCAGGTTATCCGCCCGACGGGACTTTTAGACCCTGAAATCTCGGTCCGCCCGAGCGAGGGTCAGATTGACGACCTCATTTCCGAAATCAATCTCCGCGTCGAGAGGGGAGAGCGCGTACTCGTCACCACTCTGACCAAGAAGATGGCCGAGGACCTCACCGAATATCTCGAGGGCGTAAATATCGCAGTGCGCTATATGCATTATGATATCGATACAATGGAGCGAATGGAAATCATCCGTGACCTGCGTATGGGCAAGTTCGACGTGCTCGTCGGAATTAACCTGCTGCGCGAGGGCCTCGATATCCCCGAGGTGTCGCTCGTTGCCATCCTCGATGCCGATAAAGAAGGCTTCCTGCGAAGCGAAACCTCGCTTATCCAAACGGTAGGCCGTGCCGCACGAAACGCAAACGGCACCGTTATTATGTATGCCGACAGCGTAACGGGATCTATGGAGCGCGCCATAAGCGAGACTCTTCGCCGCCGCGAGATTCAAAAAGCCTATAACGACGCCAACGGCATAACCCCCACCACAATCGTGAAGGATGTTCGAGATATCATCGAAATCGGCACGGGGGAAGACAAAAAATCGCGCGAAAAGGAAGGCAAGCGCCTGACAAAAGCCGAGCGAGAGGAACTTATTGCCCGACTCACTCGCGAGATGAAACTGGCCGCAAAGCTCTTGGAATTCGAGCATGCAGCCCATCTGCGTGACCGTATTGCGCGCCTGCGCGAAGGAAAATAAAAAAACCGTCGAATTTTTCGGCGGTTTTTATTTATATAATATTTACTTTTATAATATTTTGGGTTAAAATAAAACTATATATGCAAATCTTTTTGGAGGAATTATGGCGAACGATAAAATCATAATCAAAGGCGCAAATGTTCACAACCTGAAAAACGTTGACGTTACCATCCCGCGTGACAGACTCGTAGTGCTTACCGGCCTTTCGGGCTCGGGCAAGTCTTCTCTTGCCTTTGACACAATTTATGCCGAGGGTCAGCGCCGCTACGTTGAATCGCTTTCCTCCTATGCCCGTATGTTTTTGGGCCAGATGGAAAAGCCCGACGTTGAAACAATCGAGGGTCTTTCTCCCGCCATCTCCATCGACCAGAAGACAACCCATAAAAACCCCCGTTCCACCGTCGGAACCGTAACCGAAATATACGATTATCTCCGTCTTTTATACGCCCGCGTCGGCGTGCCTCATTGTCCCGTTTGCGGCAAGGAAATTTCTCAGCAGTCCTGCGACCAGATAGTTGACCGCGTATGCGCTCTGCCCGACGGAACCAAGATTCAGGTTTTGGCTCCCGTTGTTCACGGAAAAAAGGGCGAGCACCAAAAAGAGTTTGAGGCAGCCCGTAAATCAGGCTACGTTCGCGTGCGCGTCGACGGAAATATTTACGACCTTTCCGAAGAGATTAAACTTGAAAAGAATAAAAAGCACAATATCGAAATCATTGTTGACCGTTTAGTCGTAAGCGCCGACGTTAAATCCCGTCTTGCCGACAGCGTTGAAACCGCACTGTCCTATACGGGCGGCCTCGTCGTAATCGACGTTATTGGCGGCGAGGAACTCGTCTTCTCGCAAAACTACGCCTGCGAGGAGCACGGTGTAAGCATCCCTGAGCTCACCCCCACAATGTTCTCCTTCAATAATCCGCTCGGCGCATGCCCGACCTGCATGGGCCTCGGTATGTTTATGAAGGCCAATCCTCGCCTTATCGTTCCCAATCCCGAGCTTACCCTTCGCGAGGGCGCAATCCGAGTTTCGGGCTGGAGCATCAAGGGCTGGTACGGTCAGGAAAATTCCATAGCTACCATGTACTATACAGCCATTGGCGAGAAGTACGGTTTTACACTTGATACCAAGTATAAGGATATAAGTAAAGAGGGTAAATATGCCCTTATGTACGGTACGAATGGCGAAAAACTTCGTCTTCAGCGCAGTTCATTATGGGGCGGCGGTATTCACGAAGCCGCCTTTGAAGGTATTATCAATAATATTGAACGCCGCTATAAGGAATCAAACAGTGACTATTCCCGTGCCGAACTCGAATCGCTGATGAGCGAGTCGGCCTGTCCCACCTGTGGTGGTGCGCGACTCAAACCCGAGCCGCTTGCCGTAACAATAGGGGATAAGAATATTAAGCAATTCTGCGATATGTCGGTAACCGATGCGCTCGCATTTCTAGGCACTTTATCCTTCGGTGAGATGCAACAAAAAATAGCGGGTCCGATTATTAAGGAAGTTAAAGAGCGACTTTCCTTCCTTAACAGCGTCGGCCTCGATTATCTTACTCTTTCTCGCTCGTCGGGAACCCTCTCGGGCGGTGAGAGCCAGCGTATCCGTCTTGCAACCCAGATAGGCTCGTCGCTTATGGGTGTTGTATATATCCTCGATGAGCCGAGCATCGGCCTTCACCAGCGCGATAATAACCGCTTAATTTCAACCCTTAAGCGCCTTCGCGACCTCGGCAATACACTTATCGTCGTAGAACACGACGAGGATACTATCCGTTCGGCCGATTTCGTTGTAGATATCGGCCCCGGCGCGGGTATTCACGGCGGTGAGGTCGTCTGCGCAGGAACGGTAAAGGAAATTGAGGATTGTAAGGAATCGATAACGGGAGATTATCTTTCGGGCCGCAAAAAAATTGAGGTACCCAAAGAACGCCGCAAGGGTAACGGTAAATATCTTACTGTTAAGGGCGCCGCGCAAAACAACCTTAAAAATATAAACGTAAAAATACCGCTCGGACGTTTCGTTTGCGTTACGGGCGTGTCAGGCTCGGGAAAATCTTCGCTGGTTAACGACATCCTTTATGAGGAACTCGCCTGCAGACTTAACGGCGCAAACCGCATTTCGGGAGAACATAGTGGGATAGAGGGTATCGAAAACCTCGACAAGGTAATCGATATCAATCAGTCACCCATCGGTCGAACCCCGCGTTCCAATCCGGCAACCTATACCGGCGTATTCACCGATATTCGCGAGCTTTTTGCCTCCACCAAGGATGCAAAAATGAAGGGCTATACCGCAGGCCGTTTCTCCTTTAACGTAAAGGGCGGACGTTGCGAGGCCTGTGAGGGCGACGGTACGCTTAAAATCGAGATGCACTTCCTGCCCGACGTTTACGTGCCCTGCGAGGTATGCGGCGGCACACGTTTCAACCGTGAAACTCTGGCGGTTAAGTATAAGGATAAGAGCATCCACGACGTGCTTGAGATGACGGTTGAGGAGGGTATGCACTTCTTCGAGCATATCCCGAAAATCCATCGCAAACTAAAGACCTTATTTGACGTAGGCCTCGGATATATTAAGATCGGTCAGCCCGCAACAACCCTTTCGGGCGGCGAGGCTCAGCGTGTAAAGCTAGCTACCGAGCTCTCGCGCAGAGGAACGGGCAAGACAATATATATTCTCGATGAGCCCACTACGGGACTGCACACGGCCGACGTTCACCGTCTGCTTGAGGTGCTTCAGCGCCTCGTAGACGCAGGCAACACCGTGCTGGTAATCGAGCACAATCTCGACGTTATCAAGTGTGCCGATTATATTATCGATTTAGGCCCCGAGGGCGGTGACCGCGGCGGCACCGTTGTTGCTACCGGCACACCCGAGCAGGTCGCAAAGTGCGACGGCTCCTATACCGGTCAGTTCTTAAAGCCGCTTTTAAATTAACACAATTTTAACTATTAACGGCCCTTTTTGGGTTAAAATGTCTTTGTTGGAGGTGATATCGTGTTAGGCTATATTAAGGCGTATAAGCCGGAACTTCGCATGAAGGAATATGAAATGTACAAGGCGGTTTATTGCTCGCTTTGCAAGGACATGGGCAAACGCTACGGCTTTCTGACGCGGTTTACCCTAAGCTACGATTTCACCTTTTTGGCGCTTCTTAATATGTCGCTGTCCGAGGGTGTTTGCTCGGTAAAAAGCGGTCGCTGTGTCTGCAACCCGCTTAAAAAATGCACCTTCTGTAAAGGGGCCGAGCACGACCTTTCAATGCCTTCGGCCGCTTCGGTGATTATGGTTTATTATAATATCCGCGATAACGTTGCCGACGAGCGGGGCCTGAAACGGCTGTTTTACAGGTTTTTATCGCTTGTTTTCCGCCGTGCTCATAAAAAAGCGGCGGCCGATTATCCCGATATTGAAAACGCGGTAAAAAAGTACGTCACCAAACAGTCGGAGATTGAGGCGGCAGGCAAATACGATATCGACGCCGCAGCCGCTCCAACGAGCGAAGTGCTTTCGTATCTGTTTCCGCTTTGTTCCGGTGACGAATCGGATAAACGCGCACTGGAGCGACTCGGCTACTGCCTTGGTAGGTTTATTTATCTCGCTGATGCGCGGGTCGACCTTGAAAAAGACCGCAAAAGGGGAAACTTTAACCCCCTGCTCGGATGCGAAGACGGAGCCGAAAGGGCCGAAAGAAATATCTATATGTGCATAAACGAATCAATAAACGCTTTCGAGCTTATAAATATTCGTCAGTACAAAAATATACTCGGAAACATAATCTATATGGGACTAGAGGATACCTACAAAAGGAGTTTGAATAATGAGAGATCCGTATGAAGTATTAGGCGTTAGCAAAAATGCTACCGACGATGAGATTAAATCTGCCTACCGTGCTCTTGCGCGCAAGTACCATCCCGATAATTATCAGGACAATCCACTTGCCGACCTCGCAACCGAGAAAATGCAGGAGCTTAACGATGCCTACGATGCAATAATCAATGAGCGAAAGGGCGGCAAAAAATCGTCTGCAGGCAATGCAGGCGGTTATGCAAACGGCGCTCGCCAGTCAACCTTCCCCGATATTCGAAATCTTATTGCCGCAGGCCGCATTGAGGAGGCGCAAGAACTGCTTGACGGTGTGCCGAGCAACCGTCGCGATGCCGAGTGGTATTTCCTTAACGGCTCGGTGCTTTATAAGCGCGGCTGGTTTGACGGCGCCTACAGCGATTTCGCAACGGCCTGCCGTATGGATCCGTCTAACCCCGAATACAGAGCAGCCTTTAACCGTATCCAGCAGCAGACCCGCGGCGGATACCGCAATCCTTACGGCAGCTCCGCAAATATGGGCGGCTGCAGCGCCTGCGATATTTGTCAGGGCCTTATCTGCGCAGATTGCTGCTGCGAAATGCTTGGCGGAAACGTTTGCAGTTGCATCGGCTGTCGCTAATTCTAATTAGGGTGATAATATGAAGAAAACAGGATATCTGACCTTAGGCGCGGTTATGAGTGCATTAAGCGTTACGACCATGCTGATGTCATATGTTCCTACGCTTACATATTCGGTACCTGCCCTTGCAGGTATGTTTGTAATGGTGGTAGTAATAGAGGCAGGGGTAAAATGGGCAGTGTGCTCGTATGCCGCGGCTGCGGTAATATCAATGCTTATCGCCGAGCCCGAAGCCGCACTGTTCTTTTTGTTCCTTTTCGGCTGCTACCCGATAATCAAGGTGCCGCTCGAACGCATTAAATTCAAGCCTTTAAAATACCTTTTAAAGCTCGTTTACTTTAATGCTTCAGTCCTTGCAGTGTATTTTGCCTTTACGGCAATTACGGGCACTTCAATGCTCGGCGGCGAGGTAAAGCAGTACGTTATGGCGGCGATACTCGTTTTGGCAAATTTCGTATTTTTGGTTTACGATTATGCCTTGGGCGGTGTATCGGCCTGGTATATTGTAAAACTTCATAATAAAGTATCAAAACTTATAAAGAGATAAACTTATGGGTAAGAGGATAATTGTAATTGGCGGTGGTGCGGCAGGTCTTATGGCCGCCGGCATCGCAGGACAAAAAGGCCATTCGGTTACCGTAATCGAAACAAACGCCCGACCTGCACGCAAGGTTATGATAACCGGCAAGGGTCGTTGTAACGTAACCAATGATACCGATTTAAACGGCCTCATAAATGCAGTAAATAAAAACGGAAAATTTTTGTACAGCGCTTTTTCTGCCTTTTCTGCGCAGGACGTTAAGGACTTTTTCGAAAAAAGGGGAGTACCGCTTAAAACCGAGCGCGGCAACCGTGTTTTTCCGCAGTCGGATAAGTCGGTCGATATCGTCGATGCGCTGGTGTCCTTTGCTCGCGAAAACGCCGAGATTATTACCGCGCGTGCCACCGAGATTTTGGTGGAAAACGGTGCGGTAACGGCCGTAAAAACCGAGGATGATACGTATGAATGTGACGGCGTAATTTTGGCAACGGGCGGACTTTCGTATCCTACCACGGGCTCCACGGGTGACGGTTATAAAATTGCTGCGGCTTTGGGCCATACGGTAACGCCGCTTTGTCCTTCCTTGGTCGGAGTAGAGTGCTTTGAGGGCTTTACGACCGCGCTTCAGGGTCTGTCGCTGAAAAATATAGGCCTTAAGGTTTACAAAAATGATGGTAAAAAACCGATATATACCGATTTCGGTGAACTGCTTTTTACCCATTTCGGCGTGTCGGGACCCACTATTCTTTCGGCTTCGGCAAAACTGTCTGACCCGGAAAAAAGCACCTACACCTTACATATTGATTTAAAACCCGCCCTCTCGGCCGATGAGCTTGATGCCCGCATACGCCGTGATTTCAGCGAGTTTATAAATAAGGATTTCCAAAACAGCCTTGATGCGCTGCTTCCCAAAAAGCTTATATCGGTTATAGTGGCACTGTCGGGCATTCCCGCGCATCAAAAGGTAAACCAAATTTCTCGTGAACAGCGTGAAATATTAGTATCGCTTTTAAAGGATTTAAAGCTTACCGTAACGGCTCTTCGCCCGATTGAGGAGGCGGTAATTACCGCAGGCGGCATAAGCCTTTCGGAAGTCGACCCCAAAACCATGCAGTCACGTATAGTAAAAGGTCTTGCCTTCGCAGGTGAAATACTCGACCTCGATGCCTGCACGGGCGGCTTTAATCTTCAAATAGCTTTTTCTACCGGTTTTGTTGCCGGAAACAGTATATAAAAATGAGGGGATAAAATATGATTAACGTAGCAATTGACGGCCCTGCAGGCGCAGGCAAAAGCAGCATTGCCCGTAAGGTGGCTAATAAACTCGGATACATTTATGTCGATACCGGTGCGCTCTACCGCACAGTAGCTCTCAAGGTTGCAAAAAGCTCGCTTACGGCCGATAAAGTAGCCGAGATTGAAGAACTTCTCGGTGTTACCGAGGTTGGTATTGCATTCGTCGATGGCGAGCAGCGTATGATGCTTGACGGCGCCGACGTAACCGACAGCATCCGTACTCCTGAGGTATCTATGCTGGCATCCGCCGTTTCGGCAATTCCGGCCGTGCGCGCATACCTGCTTAATACACAGCGCCGTCTGGCCGCCGAAAACAACGTAATTATGGACGGCCGCGATATCGGCACCGTAGTACTCCCCGATGCGCAGATAAAGATTTTCCTTACCGCCTCGGCAGAGGACCGCGCACAGCGCCGTTTTGACGAGCTTATCGCCAAGGGAATGGATGTAAACTATGACGACGTTCTCTCCGATATCAAAACCCGTGACTATAATGATTCTCACCGTGCGGTAGCCCCCTTAAAGCCGGCTCCCGATTCGGTTTTGGCCGACACCACGGGCAACGAGTTTGAGCAGTCGGTAGCACTTATTGAATCGATAATAACTGAAAAATTAAGGGAAGTTAAATAATGACTCGATTTTATAAAAATATCAGAAGAATTATTACCCCTATAGCCCATATGATGTTCCGCATCAAGTGTGTAGGCAAGGAGAATATTCCGAGCGAGGGCGCCTTCGTGCTGTGCAGTAACCATACCTCAATGCTCGATATAGTACTGCTTATCGTGCTTTGTCCGCGTGCGATTTGCTTTATTGCAAAGAAGGAACTGTTTAAAAACCGCCTGCTCGGAAAAATCTTTCGTAAGATGGGCGCATTTCCCGTCGATAGGGGAAACAACGACCTTTCGGCAATCCGTCACGCCTGCGGTATAGTAAAAGAGGGTAAGGTTTTGGGCATTTTCCCCGAGGGCACCCGTTACCGTGATTGCAAGCCTCCGCGTGAGGTAAAGCCCGGTGTTGCCTTCGTAACCGTAAAGACTGGAGCCGACGTCATCCCCGTGAGCATTTATAAGGAGAAGGGAACACATCCTCTTCGCCGCGTAACGGTTCGCTTCGGTGAACCCATTAAAGCCGAAGAGCTTTGCGAAGGCAAGCTGTCTAAAGAAAAGATTCCGCTTGTCTGCGATAAACTTCTTTCTGCAATTACCAAACTATGGGAGCTGAAATTTTGAAAATAACACTCGCTAAAACGGCCGGATTTTGTTTTGGTGTTGACCGTGCCGTTAATATGGTCGAAAAACTGCTTTCCGAGGGCAAAAAGGTTTGTACCCTCGGTGAGATAATACATAACCGCCAGCTGGTTGAAAGCCTAAAGGCGAGGGGAGTACGCATAGTTTCTTCCCCCAACGAAGCCCTGCCCGATGAAACACTCGTCATCCGTTCGCACGGCGTTGCCCGCTCGGTTTACGAGGCTGCCGCTTCCCGCGGAGTCGAGGTGGCCGATGCTACCTGCCCCTTTGTCTCCAAAATACATAAAATTGTGTCTGCCGCAGAGGGTACTGTCCTCATAGCGGGAGACCCCAACCATCAAGAGGTGCTTGGAATAATCGGTCATACGAAAACCGAATATTTCGTATTTGAGGATGAAGAGCAGCTTAAAAATTTGATAGAAAATCATCAAGATTTATCTAATAAAAGCATTACTGTTGTCTCTCAAACGACATTTAACAAAGAAATATTTGAAAAATGCAAAAATTTTTTAAAAAAGGTCTATACAAATGTTGTAATTTTTGATACAATATGTAGTGCAACTTCCGATCGACAGGAAGAGGCGGCAACACTGGCCGCAAACAGTGACGCAATGGTTGTAATCGGTGGCAAACACAGCTCCAATACAGCAAAACTCGTCGATGTTTGCAGCAAGTATTGCGGTAATACCGTCTTTACCGAAACGAAGGACGGACTTGACCTTTCCCGCCTTGAAAACTGTGAGCTTATCGGAGTTGTTGCCGGAGCATCAACACCGGCAGGCATTATAAAGGAGGTTATCTTAACCATGGAAGAAATTTTACAACCGGTAGAGCAGGCCGAGGAAAAAGAAGCTGTTCGCAAGAGTTTCGAAGAAATGACCGACGAGGAGGCATTTGAGGAATCCTTAAACAGCCTTAACTCCGATCAGAAAGTAAAGGGTGAAGTATTGGCCGTAAAGCCGACCGAAATTTTAGTAGACATCGGCCGTGGTCTTACTGGATATATACCGGCAGACGAGTATTCTTACGATTCCAATATCGACCTTACTGAAGCAGTAAAGGTTGGTGACGTTTTAGATCTTATCATTATGCGTACAAACGATCAGGAAGGTACTGCAATGCTTTCCAAGCGTCGTTATGATGCTATCGCAGGCTGGGACAAGGTAGTAGCAGCTAAGGAATCCGGCGAAATCATCACCGGCACCGTTACCGACGTTATCAAGGGCGGCGTAATGGCAGCTACCAGCGGCGCAAGAATTTTCATTCCTGCCAGCCAGGCAACCGCAACCCGCGGCGAGGCTTTAGAGGATTTAAAGGGTAAGGAAGTTTCCTTCCGCATCATCGAAATCGGCCGCGGCCGTCGCGCTGTCGGTTCTATCCGCAGCGTACTCCGTGAGCAGCGCAAGGAGCAGGTTTCCAAGCTTTGGGAGACTATGGCTGTAGGCGATAAGATGAACGGCGTTGTTAAGAGCATCACCGGCTACGGCGCATTCGTAGACATCGGCGGCGTTGACGGAATGGTTCACATTTCCGAGCTTTCCTGGCAGCGCATTAAGCATCCCTCCGAGGTTGTTTCGGTTGGCGATGAGATCGAGGTATACATAAAGGCTCTCGACGCTGAGAAAAAGAAGATTTCTCTCGGCTACAAGAAGGCCGACGAGAACCCCTGGACCGTTCTCACCCAGAACTATGCAGAGGGCTCTGTTGTTAACGTTACCATCGTTAGCATGACCGCTTACGGCGCATTTGCACGCATCATCCCGGGAATTGACGGTCTTATCCACATTTCCCAGATTGCCAATAAGCACGTTGCAAAGCCGCAGGATGAGCTTACCATCGGTCAGGAAGTTGAAGCTAAGATCGTTAGCATCGACCTTGATAAGAAGCGCGTAAGCCTTTCTATCCGTGCACTTCTTCCCGAAGAGGAAGCTCCCGCCGCTGAGGAAGCAGTAGAGGCTCCCGCAGAGGAAGCAGCAGCCGAAGCTACCGAGGCTACCGACGCTGAGTAATTAAAGTCATTGACTTTAATATCACGCCGTGATATACTTTAATTAATAAATTACACGGAGGTTTCAGTGATGGAACATATTAAAACTATCGAAACACGTAACCTGTGCGACAGCGCAAAGAACGGTGGCTGCGGTGAGTGCCAGACTTCCTGCCAGTCTGCCTGCAAGACCAGCTGTGGCATTGCTAACCAGCAGTGTGAAAACGCTGAAAAGGAAAGCAAGTAATTGCTGAATGAATGCCGCCATTTTTTGGCGGCATTTTTTTGTAATTTTAACACTCTTAAAGAGGGATTTTAATGATACATCAGTACAAGTTAAACGGATACAATATCGTTTTAGATATCTGCTCTGGCTCGGTCCATGCGGTTGACGAGGTAGCCTATGATATAATCTCCTTGTTTGAATCAAAAAGCAGGGAAGAGATAATTGATAAGTTAGCGAAAAAATACGCCGACCGCGCCGATATAAGCGCCGAGGATATATCCGAATGCTATAGTCAGGTGGTTCCCCTGCGTGACAGCGGTAAACTCTTTACGCCCGACACCTTTGAAGCCTCTGCAGGTGTGCTTAAGGCAAAAACAGCCGGTGTTGTTAAGGCGCTTTGCCTTCATATAGCGCATACCTGCAACCTCAACTGTGAATACTGCTTTGCAAGTCAGGGAAAATACCACGGCGAGCGTGCGGTTATGAGTTTTGAGGTCGGCAAGCGCGCCCTCGATTTTCTCGTTGAGCAATCGGGCAGCCGCCGCAATCTTGAGGTCGATTTCTTCGGCGGTGAGCCGCTTATGAACTTTGAGGTTGTAAAGCAGCTGGTTGAATACGCCCGCAGCATTGAAAAGGAGAAGGGCAAAAACTTCCGTTTCACACTTACTACAAACGGCCTCTTAATCGACGATGACGTTATCGATTTTTGCAATAAGGAAATGTGTAACGTCGTATTGAGTCTTGATGGCCGCAAAGAGGTGCACGACCGCTATCGCGTTGACTATGCCGGCAACGGCAGCTGGGACCGCATCGTTCCCAAATTCCAAAAGCTCGTTGAGGCTCGCGGCGGCAAAAATTACTATATGCGCGGCACCTTTACCCACAGAAACCCTGACTTTTTAAAGGATATCGAGCAGATGCTCGAACTTGGCTTTACCGAGCTTAGTATGGAGCCGGTCGTTTGCGCGCCGGGTGACCCTTCGGAACTTACTGACGAAGATTTACCCATAGTTTGTGACCAGTATGAAAAGCTGGCTGAGCTTATGATAAAGCGTGACGGCGAGGGCAAGCCCTTTACCTTCTATCACTATATGATTGACCTTAAGGGCGGTCCCTGCATCTATAAGCGTATTTCCGGTTGCGGTTCGGGCACAGAATATATGGCCGTTACCCCGTGGGGCGACCTTTATCCCTGCCACCAGTTTGTAGGTGACGAGAAATATCTGCTCGGCAACATTTGGGAAGGCGTAAACAATAAAACCGCCATTGAGGAGTTTGCCTCCTGCAACGTGTATGCAAGACCCGATTGTCGCGACTGCTGGGCAAAGCTTTACTGCTCGGGCGGTTGCGCCGCAAATGCATATCATTCTACGGGCTCTGTTAAGGGCATATACGAATATGGTTGCAAGCTTTTCCGAAAGCGTATGGAATGCGCTATAATGGTCGCCGTTCACAGAGCGCTCGAGGGTTAACAAATGAAAACTCCTATTCGTGATTTCATAAAAAAATATGGCCGCGATAATTTTGTCAGAGCGCATATGCCGGGTCACAAGGGAAAAGAACTTATCGGTTGTGAAAGTGATGATATAACCGAAATTTCGGGCGCTGACAGCCTTTATGAGGCGAGCGGAATTATCGCCGAAAGCGAGCAAAACGCAAGCGCTCTCTTTGGGTGCAACACCTTCTATTCGGCCGAGGGCTCTTCACTTTGTATGAGGGCAATGCTTTATCTGTGCTTGCTGCGTTCAAATTGCGAAAAACCGCGTATTTTCGCGGGCCGAAACGCACACCGTTCATTCCTTACCGCTGTGGCGCTTCTAGGATGCGATGTTGAATGGTTATACGATGAAAAAAGTCCGTCCTACGTTAGCTGCGATATTTCGGCAGAGCAACTTGAAAATGCTCTCAAGAATGCAACTCAAAAGCCCGTAGCAGTGTTTGTAACCTCTCCCGATTATCTGGGTAATACGCTCGATATTAAGGCGCTCGCTGACGTCTGTCACCGTTACGGTGTTTTGCTTGCCGTCGATAACGCTCACGGCGCATATCTTAAATTCCTGCCCGAAAGCCGTCATCCCATTGACCTCGGCGCCGATATTTGCTGTGATTCTGCCCATAAGACTCTGCCCGTGCTTACGGGCGGCGCTTATCTGCATATCGCGGATAGCGTAAAGGATGAATTTTCCGATAAAGTAAAATTCGCTATGAGTCTTTTTGGCTCAACAAGTCCGTCGTATCTTGTTTTGTCGTCGCTCGATGCCGCAAACGCCTATTTGGCCGACGGCTACCGTGAAAGTCTTGCATCGTTTATAAAATCTGTCTGCGAATTGAAGACAAAACTCATAACCGCAGGCTATTCCTTAATCGGTGACGAACCGCTTAAAATAACGGTTGATACGGCGGCATACGGTTATAGCGGATACGATTTTGCGAAGTGCCTAAACGAGCAGGGTGTTATGCACGAATATGCCGACCGCAGTTGTGTGGTGTTAATGCTCACCGAGCAACTGAAAACAGACGGTCTTTTACGCATTGAAAAGGCGTTTTCTTCGGTTGAAAAACGCGCTCCCATAACCGAAAAAGCACCAAGGTTTTCACTTCCTAAAAAGGTTTTATCGCTCAGCGAGGTTATTAAAAAGCCTTCAAAAACTATTAAGGTTGAGGAAAGTATCGGTAAGGTTGCCGCTTTCGGCGTCGCTTCTTGTCCGCCTGCCGTAGACATAGTAATAGGCGGCGAAAAGATAAATAAATCGGTTGCTGATGCGCTTAAATACTACGGCTTCGATAATATATCGGTAATAGAGCAATAAAAAAACCACACTCGATTTTCGAGTGTGGTTTTCTTTTTCTACATAAACTGACAAAGCAGTATCGGAATGAAAATAGCGGGCAGATAGTTCGCAACCTTTAATTTACAAATGCCGAGCAGGTTAAACGAAAGTGCTATAATAAGCAGCGAGCCGACGCAGGTCATTTCATTTATAATCGTTTCGGTCAAAAGGGGAGCAACGTAATGCGCCGAAAGTGCGATACCGCCCTGAAGCACGAGCACCGGAACGGCCGAGAAAATAACGCCGTAGCCAAAGGTCGAGGCGAAGATAATTGCCGAAATTCCGTCGAGTAAAGCCTTGGTGTAAAGGGTGTCGTTCTCAATTCCGAGACCGCAGTTGAGCGAGCCTACAACCGTCATAGCGCCAACGCAGAACAAAAGCGTGGCCGAAACAAAGCCTTGTGCAACGTTGGATTCCTTGCCCTTGCTTAATTTCTTTTCAATGCCCTTGCCGAGGCGGTTAAGCAGGCGGTCGATATCAATCAGCTCGCCGATTGCGGCGCCTATAACAATCGAAATAACCGTAATAAGCATATTCTCGCCTAGAAGCACTCCGCTGAGACCTATAAGCAGTACGCAAAGGCCGACGCCTTTTGTAATAGTGTCGCTTATTTTATCGGGGATGCCCTTTTTGAAAACGAGACCCAAAAGGCTTCCGACTATAACGCTTAAAAAATTAACTAATACTCCCACGTGATCATCTCCAAATTACGCCTATAATACCACAAAGTTTTTTAGTTTTCAAGAGAATACCCCTTTACTTTTGGACTTTTAAGTGTTAAAATACTAAAGAACGGGAGAAAAACCAAAGTTTTCTCCGATTACGCAATTTCGAGG
This sequence comes from Clostridia bacterium, assembly GCA_017513245.1. Taxonomy (GTDB): domain Bacteria; phylum Bacillota; class Clostridia; order Oscillospirales; family Acutalibacteraceae; genus SIG589. Next base: position 2,158 of record JAFXGK010000016.1, on the reverse strand, counting down.
TGCAAAAATGCAAAATATTAAAAACCCCTCCACCGATGCTTTTTTCGAAGCAATACTAACCCTTAAGAACGTTGACGAATGCTACAAGTTTTTTGAAGACGTTTGCACGGTAAAAGAACTGGCATCCATTGCACAGCGCTTTACCGTAGCCAAGATGCTGACCGATAAAAAGGTATATAGCGAAATCGTATCGCAGACCGGCGCCAGCACTGCAACAATCAGCCGTGTAAACCGTTCGCTCACCTATGGTGCCGACGGATATGAAATGGTTTTCGGCCGCTTAAAGAAGTAATATGAGCGGATACGGACTATTTTCGAAGTACTACGACAAACTTAATGAAGATATTGATTATAAAGGCCGCGCAGGTTACCTACGGGGCCTTTTTAGTCGTTTTGAAAGCGAGCCGACCCTTCTTCTCGACCTCGCCTGCGGAACGGGCGGATTTACCTTCGAGTTTCTAAAGCAGGGAATAGACGTTATTGCTGTCGACCCGTCCGAGGAAATGTTGGGTATCGCCCGCGAAAAGGCCGTAACGGAGGAAATGAATCCTCTGTTTTTGTGTCAGTCGGGCGCCGAACTTGATTTATACGGTACCGTTGACAGCGCCGTTTGCTGCCTCGACAGCATAAATCATATAACCGACCGTGAAGAACTTGAGGAAACCTTTAAAAAGGTATCGCTCTTTTTAGAGCCGGGTAAGCTTTTTATCTTCGACGTTAATACGGTCTATAAACACGAAAACATCCTCGCAGACAACACCTTCGTTCGCGAGAGTGACGATATGTTCTTCGTTTGGCAAAACAGTTATGACGAAGAAGAAAAAATCACCGATATTTATCTTGATTTTTTCCTCAAAAAGGGCGATAATTATATCCGCGAGAGCGAGGACTTCTCCGAGCGTGCCTACTCGGACGAGGAACTGACCGCTTTGCTCGAAAAGGCAGGTTTCAGGGTAGAGGCAATCTTTGGCGATATGTCAGAGGAAGCCCCCTCCGCCGACAGCGAGCGAAACATTTTTGTTGCAAGAAAGGTAAACTAATGGGAAAGATAATTAGATGCATCACAAGCGACGGTACCGTTATGGCCGTCGGCATTGATTCAACCGATATAGTAAACGAGGCCGTCCGCATTCACGAAACCAGCGCGGTAGTTTCCGCCGCCTTGGGTCGACTGCTGACCGCCGCCTCAATGATGGGCGATATGCTCAAGGGCAAGGACAACAGTATAACCCTGCGGCTTGCGGGTGACGGCCCTGCAGGCTCCGTAATTGCTGTGTCCGATTTTGAGGGCAACGTTCGCGGCTACGTGCAAAACCCGATTGTCGAAATTCCTCTTAACAACAACGGCAAGCTCGACGTAGCGGGCGCAGTCGGCAAGAACGGCTCTTTATACGTTATAAAGGACGTTGGCCTTAAGGAACCTTATAGCGGCTCTATTCCGATTATGTCGGGCGAGATTGCCGAGGATATAACGGCATACTATGCCATCAGCGAGCAAATACCCACAGTATGCGCTCTCGGCGTGCTGGTAAACCCCGACCTCACCATTAAGGCCGCAGGCGGTTATATGATTCAGCTTCTGCCCACGGCCGACGACGGTATAATTGATAGGGTTGAAAAGTCGATTGAGGGTATCCGCCCCGTAACCCAAATGCTCGACAGCGGTATGAGCATAGAGGAAATTATAAAAACCGCCCTTAAAGATTTCGAGGTCGAAGTACTCGACGAGGGTGAGGCCGCATATAAATGTAATTGCAGCCGTGAGCGTGTTGAGCGCGCACTTATAAGCACGGGAAGGGAAGAACTAAAGGCCATGGCGGAGGAGCTTCCCGTTATAGAAGTTAACTGTCATTTTTGCGACAAAAAGTATAATTTTACCCCCAAAGAAATCCTGAATTTGATAGACTAAAAATTTTTTAAAAAAAGTTAAAAATAAGTGTTGACAAATGGAAACTGTTGTGGTAATATATTGCTTGTCGCCAGTTCAGTTACAGGTTGACAGACGGCGCGTAGGTACGTGGGAGCATAGCTCAGCTGGGAGAGCATCTGCCTTACAAGCAGAGGGTCACAGGTTCGAGCCCTGTTGTTCCCACCACCTTATGGCCTGGTAGTTCAGCTGGTTAGAACGCTAGCCTGTCACGCTAGAGGTCGTGGGTTC
>JAFXGK010000015.1 GCA_017513245.1 Clostridia bacterium | reverse complement strand
GCGCCAACTTCTTCGAGCTTAGCCTTGATAGCTTCAGCGTCTTCCTTAGAAGCAGCTTCCTTAAGGGTCTTGGGAGCGCCGTCAACAACAGCCTTTGCATCAGCAAGGCCGAGACCGGTGATCTCGCGAACAACCTTAATAACCTTAATCTTTTCTGCGCCTGCCTCAGCGAGAACAACGTCAAACTCAGTCTTCTCAGCAGCAGCGGCTGCGCCACCCTCAACGGGAGCTGCAACTGCAACAGCAGCAGCGGCGGATACGCCGAATTCCTCTTCTACAGCCTTAACAAGCTCGGAAAGCTCAAGAACGGTAAGGGTCTTGAGTTCTTCAACAATAGCAGTAACTTTCTCAGATGCCATTTTATTTTCCTCCAAATTTAAATAATTTTTTTAAGTTTTGTTTTATTTTTTTGACTATTCAGCAGGATTGTTATCCTTATCTACGATAGCCTGAACTGCACGTGCAAATGCAGCAATCGGAGCCTGGAAGGCGCCGAGAACAGTTGCGAGAAGAACCTCTCTCGAGGGAAGCTTTGCAAGACTCTCAACGGTTGCAGTATCAACAACAGCTCCATCGAGGAAGCCACACTTGATGCTGAAGTTTTCGTGAGCATCGGCAAATTTCTTTAAAATTCTTGCAGCTGCGGTGTAATCGTTTTCGCTGATGGCGATAGCGGTGGTGCCCTCTAAAACGGACTTCATCTCACCGAGACCTGCCTCTTCAGCAGCGCGGCCGAGAAGGGTGTTCTTAACTACGAAGTAGTGAACGCCGGCTTCGCGGAGTTCCTTACGGAGAGCGGTATCATCAGCAACGCTTGTTCCCTTGTAGTCAACTACAACACCGGTGCAAGCAGCCTTGAGCTCTTCGGTAAGTTCAGCAACGATTTGTTTCTTTTGCTCTAAAACCTTTTCGCTTGGCAAATCGAATTCACCTCCAAAAAATTTAGTGTGCAGACACTAAAAAAGCGCCCGTCTGAAGACAGACGGGCACGAAACCATAAAAGATTACGCTTGCCATCCTCGGTAGGATTTACAGCTTTCGCTACCTACTGTCTTTAGATCTGCAACACGGATATATTACCACAGTTACCTGTGATTGTCAAGCATTAAAATTAAGCACCAAACTTGTTGGGGTTTAATTTAACTCCGGGGCCCATTGTAGTAGCAATGGTGCAGGACTTAATGTACTGACCCTTGGTAGCAGCGGGCTTTGCCTTAACGATAGCACCCATAAGGGTATCGAGGTTCTCCTTTAACTTTGCAGTACCGAAGGAAACCTTACCGATGGGGCAGTGGATGATGTTGGTCTTGTCAAGACGGTACTCAATCTTACCGGCTTTAGCTTCGGTAACAGCCTTGGCAACGTCGGGTGTAACGGTACCGGCCTTCGGGGTCGGCATAAGACCACGGGGTCCTAAAACCTTACCGAGACGACCAACAAGGCCCATCATATCGGGCGATGCGATAACAACGTCGAAGTCGAGCCAGCCTTCGTTCTGAATCTTGGCAACAACCTCTTCAGCTCCAACATAATCAGAGCCTGCCTCTTCAGCAGCCTTTGCGTTGTCACCCTTGGTAATAACAAGGGTACGAACCTTTTTACCGGTTCCGTTCGGAAGAACAACAGCGCCGCGAACCTGCTGGTCTGCGTGACGAGAGTCAACGCCGAGGCGAACGTGGATTTCAACAGTTTCATCAAACTTTGCAGTGCCGGTCTTAACGGCAATGTCCAAAGCTTCTTCTACATCATAAAACTTGCCTGTTTCAACAAGCTTTACGCTTTCATTATACTTTTTACCGTGTTTCATGTTAGTAAAACCTCCCAATAAGTGGTAAAATCGGAAATTTCCTCCCACGGGGGAGTATTAGTCAACTACTTCGATTCCCATGCTGCGTGCGGTACCGGCAACCATGCTCATGGCGGCCTCAACCGATGCTGCATTTAAATCGGGCATTTTCTGTTCAGCGATTTTTCTGACCTGTTCGCTGGTGATTTTGGCAACCTTATTCTTGTTCGGTACGCCGGAACCACTCTCAATTCCGCAAGCCTTCTTAATAAGAACAGCTGCGGGAGGAGTCTTGGTTATGAAGCTGAAAGAACGGTCTGCATAAACGGTAATAACAACCGGGATGATAAGACCAACGTCGTTCTTTGTGCGTTCATTGAACTCCTTGGTGAAAGACATAATGTTAACACCGTACTGACCGAGTGCAGGACCAACCGGGGGAGCCGGAGTGGCTTTGCCTGCGGGGATCTGTAACTTAATGTAACCTGTAATTTTCTGAGCCATTGTTTGCACCTCCAAAATTCGTGGTAGTGGCATCAAAGATGCCTTGCGAAGTGTATTCTTTTCACTTCTCCCACCGTGGCACTTTAATAAATTAGTGCCGGCGGCAACAAAGCCGCGTTAATTTCAAAAAAGTTTTACTTGTCCAGAGCAACCTGGTCAAGCTCGAATTGGGCAGGGGTTTCTCTTCCGAACATCGAAATGAGAACACGAACATCGTTCGCGGGAACATCAACGTCCTCAACCACACCCGTAAAGCCCTCAAGCGGACCGCTGATAATCTTAACGTTATCACCGGGTTTGTAGGGAACCTCAACAGAGTGCTTCTCAACACCGAGAGATTCAACCTCAGCATCAGTGAGGGGAACCGGCTTTGAAGCCGGGCCGACGAATCCGGTAACGCCGCGCGTATTGCGAACAACGAACCAGCTGTCATCGGTAACAATCATTTTAATAAGCACATATCCGGGGAAAATCTTGCGCTCATATTCCTTAACGGTTCCATCATCCTTAACCTCTGTAACGGTTTCGGTAGGGATTTTGATATCCATGATGTAATCCTGGAGCTTACGATTTTCAACTATGGTCTCAAGGTCTTTAGCAACCTTATTCTCATAGCCCGAATAGGTATGAATAACATACCATCTTGCGTCGTTATAATCTGCCATTTAGAAACCTCCCTAATTTCTGGGATTATGCTCCTAAAAGAAGTTTAAGAACATTTGCGAGACCCCAGTCAAGAACCCAGATAAAAGCACCGATGATAGCACAAATAACGAGTACTATGAAGGTGTTCTTAACAACGAACTTGAAGTTGGGCCAAGCGATTTTCTTGGTTTCGCTCTTATAATCTCTGAAGAAAGCGATAATTCTGCGGGGAATGGTAAGCTTCTTAGTACCAGCAACCGCAATTTTATCGGATACCAAAAGATGTGCAATTCCTAAAATCGTTGCTGCAAAGAGCAGGGCAGTGATTCCAAATACAACTGCGCTGTATTTGATACTGAGAACAGTTCCGAGCTGTCCAACAGGCTGGGTTCTGTAATCAACGAAATTGAAAGGATTGCTCAACGCAATGACCAGCATATAAACAGCAGTAATGAGGGTTGCAACCGGAGCTGCATATCTCATAGCCTTAAACTTAAAGGTAAGAATGCTGAATAATGCACCCAAAATGGTAACTATAATGCAGAACCAAATGTGGGCCGACTGGGCCATTGTGATGGTGGCATCGGCGACCTTTTCGCTACCGCCGAAAGCGAGCTGGGCACCCGAAAGGGTAACACCGAACTTATTGCTAACGATGGTTGCAAAATCGCCCAAGAAGAAAAGAGCAACAGCGGCAACACCCGAAACAATAGCAAGGATCTGACAGATTCTATTTATTAATTTCATTCTGCCAACCTCCTACTTTGTTTCCTTGTGGACGGTGTGCTTCTTGCAGAACCTGCAATACTTGTTCATTTCAAGTCTATCAGGATCGTTCTTCTTGTTTTTCATTGTGTTGTAGTTGCGCTGTTTGCATTCAGTGCAAGCTAAAG
>JAFXGK010000038.1 GCA_017513245.1 Clostridia bacterium | reverse complement strand
GTCGTCTGGTCAATCATCAATTCGATGGAACTCGTCAAGTAAAGAGCACCTGAGGATTTTTCTGCTCCTATTGGGTGAAAGATATGAAAAAATGGTTTTTGATAGCGCTCGGCGCTTTACTCTTGCTGCTTTGTTCCTGCAAAACGAATCAAGGAGATACGGCTATGAACGATTTGGACGTCGTCGGAACGAAAGAAATATCCGTCACATTCGTCAACGGCGTGGAAGATGCGGATATCTGGATACTTCCGCAAACAGATGAAAACCTTGGAACCACGCTGTGGGGAACGCCGACTCTGAAGGATTCGGTCAAGGACACGATCGGAACGTGCCGGGTAGAGGGCGGTGCGGAGAATTATATCGTCAGGATCATCGATGCGGATGGGGCATATTACGCCGCAAGTGATTTCATCCTTCTCGACGGATACACCGTCCGGTTTACGTCGGACACGGATAAGTACGACGCCGCTCTCACCGTCATCGACGAGAACGGCAGTGTGATATGGGAGCAGAACGGCGTCTTTATTGGAGTGATAGGATAAGGCCTATCGTTAGAAAACGCCAAATGATATAAAGATAATACTTTATAATATATGCAGATCATTATATCTTAAAAAAGGGGATAGATAGGATGAAAAAAAGATTTTTAATCATTTTACTTTGTCTGGCGCTTGTTTTCGGCGTACTGCCGTTAGGGCTTTTAACCTTACCGGCGGCGGCAACCGAACCGCCCGAACTCACTAACCTTGTAGGCAGATGGGACGGCGAACTGTATAAAATTTCTTTCGACCAGGTCGAAGGCGCCGAAAAATACAATTTTAACTGGAGCATGACCATGAGCACGACCCGTTATGCCAGCTCCTACGTCGACACGGTAACCGAAAGTATCACCAAACCGTATTTTTATATCGGCAATAATACCGACCCGCCTTTTTGGGTTACAATAATCGCCTATAACAAATACGGCGAGCAAATTGCCAAATCCACCCTTTATATTAAAGCGCCTTTCGAGGCGGAACTGGACACTCCGAATAATGTCTATTTATCGCCCACCGGTGTGCTGGTCTTTGACCCGGTTGAACACGCAGGCGCCTATGAAGTGGATCTGATATATAAAAGCACACACCTTAAAACATATCAGTATAGTAAAATTCCTTCCGCCGCGCCCTGTGTAGATATGAGCGACTGGGTATGCGAAAAAGACGGGGAAAATTTTACAGTCGTGATAACCAGCTACGCGGAGGGCTTCCCCGATACCCGTTACGGTAAATACAAAGAAAGCACATATACTAACAGCATTAAATACTCCTCCGAAACCGCGCTTTCGGGCTCGGTTACCATAAACAGCGACAGAACCGTTACATACGGGCATTATCTTAAATATCTTAACGAGCGTACAAGCACGCCGCTGCATCTTCAGTGGCAGCACTATGATTCGGACGCCGAAGATATCGAAAACGCCTGGGTAAATATTACCGAATCGCAAAAGACAAGCTACCCGGTACAGGAGCTTCGCGTTATCGTTACCGCGGACGGTCATAACGGCTCGGTTACAAGTAAAGACAATAATTATACCGACAAATACCACCCCTATGTGGCGACCTCTTTTAAGGACCTTGTAAGGGTGTTTAACCGCGACCACGACAACGACAAAACCATTTACATTAAGCTGGGCTGTGATATAAGCGTTACCGGTTCTTCGGGTTATCTCGAAGCAACAGGCGGCGATGTTGACCTGGACCTTAACGGCTATACTTTTTACTATCGCGGCACCACAAAGGCTCTTATTCGCGCGGGCTACATATATGCCGGAGAGCCGGCGGAAGTTATTATACGCGACAGCAGAAGATACGATTCAAGTAAGGGCGAGTGGGTAGACGGCAAGGTTATCTTTGACCATAACCAGTACCATTATCACTATGGCGGTTCAACGCCGTACCAAAGCGGCGATTATCTTGAGTACTGCGGTCTTACCACCGCGGTGCTTACCGGTGATATTACGGTTTACGGCGGCGTTTTTATAAACGAATCTCATAAAAGTTACAACGCCGCGCCCAAACGCGAAAGCGGGACCTTACGCGAGTATGTTTACGGTGAATATACAAGCTTTAATTATGAAGGTCTTAAAATGTACGGCGGTACATTCGAGTCGAGCCGGCCGGTTTGTCTTGAAAGCAATCCCGACGGCGACGAGTACGGTTTTTACGGCGGCACCATAAAATCAAGCGGAGAATGGGCGGTCGAAGTCGTAATTATGAACAAGGAAAACTACTCGCTGCCCAGTTTACGCAATATTAAGGTTATAAACGAATCCGATAACGAGCAGATTGCGTTTTTGAATATGCGATACACCAATGGAGCGGGCGATGTCGACTCGACAAGGGCGTTTGCCGACCTTAACAGTTGCTATTTATCGGCTGCCGCTTCGTACACCGACGGCGTTAAAAATTCGTTTGCAACCCAAAATATGCTTTTTATTATCGACAAGGTTGCGGGACCGCTGTTTAGCGACACCTATGAAATTAAAACCGAAATCGCCCTTAAAAGTCTTGAGTTTGATATTACCGAGCCGGTGGCGGGCGAAGCCCCCGATTACACCTTCGAGGGGCTCGAAAGCGACCTTTATTCCACAAAACTTGTTTGGAAATATGAGCGTATGCCTAATACCTTCAGGGAACTTGAAGATAAAAACGCTCCGTTCAGAACAGGGCTTTACTACCGCCCCGAAGTAATACTGACGCCCAAAGACGGCGTAAGTATAACCGGTATTACCGGCACCCACACCATAGGAAGTCATGTGGCTGATATGTATAGCAATGACGGAAGCTATTATTTCTATTCCAATTACCGCCTTAGAGACATCTATTTTGATATCTATATAGGCGGCACGCAGGTCGGAAGGCTCAATAAGGGCGACGTTATAGGCGACGGCGGCTCGGTGCAGTTTTTTGAGAAAGGCGAATACCTCGCCGACCCGTATTTCAAAAACTCCAAAGTCCTTGTATTCAACAATTTCAATATGATAAAGGACGATTACACCGTATTCGATACCGGCTCTACGCAGTACGGTCTTGTTAAGGCGCAGATACTTATAAACGAAGATATTGCCGTAATAATTAAAGGTGAAAACAGTTTGGGCAGCGAGTATTCCACCGCCCACGGTATCTGCCTTGGCAGCCGCAATTATATTAACTTCTACGGTGACGGCAAGTTTACGGTAAACGAAGCTTATAACGATAACGACGCCATGATAGGCTTCGGCACCTCGGTCTCCTTTAACGAAGACGTCGAGTTTGTACTTAAAGGCAGATACGGCGCAAGAATGGAATTTGACAGCGACAACGCCGGTTTCGATTTGTGGGACAACGCCAAGGTTACCTGTAATTCCTACCAGACCGAAGACAATAAAGACTACCCCGCCCTTAAGGTCGGCGGCGATATGAGGATCAAAAACCACGCCCAGCTTATATGTATTCAACAGGATAACCAAGACGCGATGTCTACCTGGGGCGACAGTTTCTCGGTTGAGTATTACGATATAAAAATACTTAAAAAAGGCGAATTCGCCAATTCTCAAACCAATCCCGTAACCCCCTACGAACCGCCGGTCGGCTTTAACATGACGGGCGGCGTGGGTGAAGGCGAATGCCGCTATGTCTCGATAAAAGGTAAAACGGTCTACGCAACGGGAATATCCATCAGCCCGTCTCCCTTTACGCTGACGCCGAACAACAACAGTCGCCGGGTCACGGCGACCCTTTTGCCGTCCTATGCACCCGCTTTTTATGACGACCTGACCTGGGAATCGTCGGATGAAAGCGTCGTGACCGTTACCAAAGACGGCAACCGGACCGCGACGATCAGCGGGCTCAAAAACGGCACGGCCACCGTTACCGCCACAGCCCCCGGCGGCGCCTCCGGCACCTGTGAAGTGACGGTGGAGGGCTTCAGCGACGTCGTCGCCGAGATCGCCTCTGTGGAAGTCACGGTCAACGAGCCGGTGGCGGGCGACGTGCCAAGTTACGTCGCCGCCGTCCCCAAGGGCTCGGCATACAAGATCGATGATTTCAATAACGAATATTTCAAGCACGGCGTGTCGTGGAATTACGGCGATGAACACTCCTCAGATGCTATAATGAATACCAGTCTTCCCACGTTCAAGGCCGGGGAGACCTACAGCGTGATCGTCACACTGGTACCCACCGATCCGGCCGCGACCGTTTTTGCCGATCAAAATCACTTCACCGCCACGGTCAACGGGGCGCAAGCCATGGCAACTCCGCTGGCTTCACGCGTATTCGTCATATATACCTTCATCCTGCCGGCGGCAGGCGACTTCCTCCCCGGGGACGTGAACGGGGACGGAGAGATCGACAATCTTGATGCGGCTATTGTTCTTAAATATGATGCTGGTATAATTGACACAATAAACGAGTCAACAGCAGACGTTAATAATGATGGAGTTGCAGATAACCTTGATGCCGCTATGATTCTTAAATACGACGCAGGTATTATCGACAGCTTCTAAAATCTCGCCCTAACAACTAAACCTTGCTTGGCTTCCCCTCTCCGAAAGAGAGGGGATTTTCTTTGCCCTAACCGTACAAATGTTTTTACATGCACACCCCGATGCGCATGAAACAAAACCGACGTGATACACTTTACTCACAATCCAAGAAAACGGCCCCGAAGCAAAAAATACAAGCAGTCGTCAAAAGGCAACTGCTTGCTTTTCTATTCCGATTTACCCCCTTACCACAACTGCCTACAAATAGCCATCAAAGCATAACTAAAAATCCGAACCCTTCTCCTACAGGATAAAGGTTCGGATTTTCACTGTCTGGCTATGGGCTACAAAAAAGATATTTTCGCCGAGTTTGCGTATGACTTTGAACTCTCACATAAATAATGATATATCGCTTGCGCGATATGATATACGGCGTTGCCGTGTGATATACTTGCTTCGCAAGCATGATATTATATCCGTTCCTTCATATGC
>JAFXGK010000014.1 GCA_017513245.1 Clostridia bacterium | reverse complement strand
TATCTGATTGTATATGGTGGTCAGGTTTTTAAAATGGATTTGGTAATGACATGCACCATAGTTTTGTGCCTGCTTGCAGGTGGCATGTATTTTGGCGTTGCCCTGCTTGAAAAACTTTTTGTAAGGTGGAAGAGTTAATTTAAATATACCAAAAAGGCAATGGCTAAGCTCTCTTCTCATAGGGATTTAAATATGCAACTTATAAAACTCGACTTTTAACAAGCCGAGTTTTCTTTTGTCCACGCAAAACAAGTTGAATCAAATTTTATTTTATGTTATAATAAACTCACCGATAAATAAGAATTTATCTAAAAGATAATCTGCCAAAAGGCTTGATTATAAATATTTTAAAGGAGATTGCTTTTTGAAGAAAACAATCAAAACACTGGAGATTGTATTCTAACTGGGAGGTTAGTGCAAATACAATCTCGCACAAACCTCCCAGCATTGGAGTCAACAATCATCAGGAGGAAAAACAATGAACAAAAATGACTACATCATTCGTTTAGAAAGAAAAGAAGAATACAGAGAAGTTGAAAACCTTGTTAGAGAAGCATTTTGGAATGTTTATCGCCCAGGTTGTTTAGAACATTATGTACTCAATCAATTAAGAAATGACGCTGCCTTTGTTCCAGAACTTGATTTTGTTATGGAGAAGGACGGAAAATTGATTGGACAAAATATGTTTATGAAAGCAACCATTAAAGCAGACGACAGCAGAGATATCCCCATTATGACAATGGGTCCAATCTGTATTACTCCCGAATTAAAACGACAAGGTTATGGTAAAATTCTATTGGAGTATTCTTTGAGTAAAGCGACAGAATTCGGTTGTGGCGCTTTATGCTTTGAGGGTAATATTAATTTCTATGGGAAAAGCGGCTTTACCTTTGCCAAGAACTTTGGTATTCGTTATCATGGTTTGCCCGATGACGCGGATACATCATTCTTTCTGTGCAAAGAATTAATTCCTGGATACCTTGACGGTATAACCGGGGAATATGAACCACCACAAGGATACCTTGTTAGCGAAGAAGAAGCCGCAGAATTTGACACAGCATTTCCCTACAAAGAAAAATTAAAACTCCCAGGACAACTTTTTGACTAAACGAACAAACGGAGCAGCGTGCCATTGATGGTGCGCTGCTCTTGTTCAAATTCCAATTTGTCGGTCGGTTGCATACACTTTTTGGATTGCATTTCAATGCAACTTTGCAACCCAATGCAACCCGTATCGAAAATTTCGTTTGTTTATTTACGGCAGAATTCGAAACGATCTCCAAACTCGGCGAGGGAAACGAGCAACGAGTTTGGGAGAAAGGTCCGGTGGACCTTTCGATAGCCGGAGAAGAGAATCCTGTCATCTCGACCAAAATAAAAAAGCACGGACTATACCCGTGCTTTTCTTTTTCTATTTTAAGAACATATGAAGCAGTTTTTCAAAAAGTTTTCCTTTATACGGCTGATAGCGCATCGGCAGGTCAAGCCAGGTCTTTTTATCGACAATCGACTTATAGTGTGAAAACGCATCAAAGCCTGCCTTTCCGTGGTATGAGCCCATACCGCTCTCGCCTACTCCGCCAAAGCCCATTTCGCTTGTGGCCAAATGAATAATAACGTCATTAACGCAACCGCCGCCATAAGATAGTTCTTTAACTACTCGGTTTATATGCTTCTTGTTTTTAGAGAAAATATAAAGCGCTAACGGCTTATCCTTTTCTTTCAAGCCTTCCACCACAGCGTCAAAATCATTAAACTCGATTATGGGCATAATGGGGCCGAAAATTTCCTCCCCCATTACGGCGTCTGAAAACTCCACGTTATTCATAACGGTGGGAGCAATACGGCACGCATCCTTATCGGTCTCGCCACCGTATACGACCTTTGATTTATCAATCAATCCACACAGCCTGCTAAAATGCTTTTCGTTTATAATCTTACCGTAGTTCTCGTTATTTAGCGGATTTTCGCCATACTGCAGTTTTATCTGGCGGATGACCTCGGATATAAACTCATCCTTAACCGAGCCCTCGCAAAGAATATAATCGGGTGCAACGCAGGTTTGACCGCAGTTTAGATATTTGCCGAAGACAACACGCTTTGCGGCAAGCGGAATATCGGCGCTCGAATCAACTATGCACGGACTTTTGCCGCCAAGCTCCAACACAGCAGGGGTTAAATGCTCAGCGGTATGGCGAAGCACCTCACGTCCGACTGATTGACTGCCGGTGAAGAACACGAAATCAAATTTTTGCTCGAGCAGTGCGGCGTTCTCTTCCCTGCCGCCTGTAACCACCGCAACATATTCGGGCGAAAAGCACTCCTCAATAATTTTCTTAACCATATTACTCGTTGCGGGAGAATACGCGCTGGGCTTTACTATTGCGGTATTGCCGGCGGCGATAGCGTTGGCCAGAGGGTCGATTGACAGCAAAAACGGATAGTTCCACGGACTCATAATAAGCGTATTTCCATACGGTATCGGCTGTTTAAAGCTGCGCGACGGAAACTGCGCCAGCGGAGTTTTTACCTTTTTAGGTTTTGAAAACTTCTTAACGTTGCGCAGCATATATGATATTTCGGTGAGCACAAATCCGCTTTCACACATAAAGCTTTCAAAATAACCTTTGCCGAGGTCACACTTTAAAGCCTGGTTTATTTCGGCTTCGCACTTCTTTACGGTTTCATACAAAAGTTTAAGCTGCTTTTTTCTGAAATCCGACGAAAGAGTTACGCCGCTTTTATAATATTCGCGTTGACTACAAAGCAGAGATTTTATTTCATCATGCGTCATAAGATATGCTCCTATACTTAATTTACACGTTAATTATACCATTATTCTCCCCTGTTGCCAACCACAAAAACACAAACCGCCCTGCGGTTTTTTACCTACAAGACGGTTTGTATAAACTATTGGGAACGTTTAAAAAAAATTATTTTTCTTCGGTATTACTACAACCGCAACAGCCGCCGCAAGAACCGCTGTCGGGGCAGCCAATACACTTTTTGCCGCTTTTCTTTGCTTTATAAATATAGAAGCTTGCAGCGCCGATTATCAGCACTATTACGGCAATTATTACAGCATCTTTCATAAAAACTACTCCGTACAATTATTTTGCTGCTGTAGCAGTTCCTTTTTTCGAACCGCCCAGCACATATTCTGCTTTGAATTTTTTATTGTTTCTATAGATGATAAACGCAATGATGGCGGCAGCGCCTAAAACGATGGCCCAGCCGAGGATAGGCATCCAAGCCGCGCCCATATCGGCGCCTGTAATAAGACAACCGAAGAAGAAGGTTAAGAAGCCCAGAGTATAACCAACAGCGAGCTGAAGTCCTACGCCGCCAAGAAGCCACTTTTTACTCTTGATTTCGGAGTTCATAGCACCGATTGCGGCAAAGCAAGGCGGTGAGAAAAGGTTGAACATAAGGAATGCCAGTGCGGCAACGGGAAGAATGCCCATCTGGGTTGCGGCAATGGATGCATCACCAACAAGCTCAACACCCTCCGAGTCGAGAATGCGTTCAAACGCGAAGCAAGTAGCCAAGGTACCGACAACACATTCCTTTGCGATAAAGCCGGTAACTGCCGCTGCAGCAAACTGCCAAGCAACGAGACCGATAATGGGCGCAATAACGTATGCAACGGGTGAGGCAACGTCGGCCAAAATAGACATTGCAGGGTCCTCAACAACCTGGAGTTTCCAGTTGTAATTCTGCATAAGGAATACGATGAAATTGCATACAAGAATAATGGTGCCGGCTTTAACGATATAAGACCAACCACGTCCGCACATAGACTTAAAGGCTCTCCAGAACGAGGGAACCTTGTATTCGGGGAGTTCGATAATGAAGAAGGATTTGCGAACCTTATAGCCCGAGATTTTATTTATAAGCAGGGCGCAAAGAAGAATAACGATAATGCCTATAAAGTACATTGCGGTGCCTACCCATGCGCTTTTCGGGAAGAATGCGCCTACAAACAAGGATATAACGGGAAGCTTTGCACCGCAGGGCATAAACGGAGCAAGCATAGCGGTTGCTCTGCGCTCGCGTTCGTTACGAATTGTGCGGCAGGCCATAACACCGGGGATTGCACAGCCGGTACCGATTACGAACGGAATAACCGACCTGCCCGAAAGACCAACCTTTTTGAATATGGGGTCAAGCACTACCGAAACACGGGCCATATAGCCGCAGTCTTCAAGCAGAGCGATAAGGAAATACATAACCATTACGAGCGGCAGGAAGCCGACAACGGCTGCTACACCCTCGATAAGTCCCTCAAGGACAAAGGCCTGAAGCAGCGGACTTGCGCCCGACATCCAGCCTTCAACAACGCCCTTGAAATCACCTATGTAACCTACAAGACCCTTGAAGGTGAAACTACCGATCTCAACGCCTTCGGCCAGCCAAACGCCGAGCCAGGCCTGAGAAATCTGGAAAACGAGAAACATTACAACGGCAAAAATCGGAATACCGACCCACCTGCTTGTGATAACGGCATCAATCTTATCCTGAAAGCCTCTCTCCTTGGTGAGAACCTTACGGGTTTCAACTGCTTTAACGATAGAGTTTACAAACGTAAAGCGCTTTCTGTCGGCTGCGGTAACGGCAGCCTTATCGGTAAGGTCGATATCCTCCTGAACGTAGGGTGCGGTTTGAACGGTACCGACCTGCTTTACAGCGGCAGAAATAACATCTGAAAGACCATCAGACGAGGTGGAAATGGTTGCAACAACGGGACAGCCTAACTTTTCGGACAGCGCCTTCTCATCTATAATTGTTTCCTTTTTCTTGTTGATATCAGCTTTGTTAAGAGCTACAACAACCGGGATACCAAGCTCAAGCAGCTGCGTTGTGAAGAAAAGACTACGGCTTAGGTTTGTAGCGTCCACGATGTTAATTATTGCATCGGGATTTTCATTTTTTACGTAGGAGCTTGTGATGCTTTCCTCCGAGGTGAAGGGCGACATTGAATATGCACCGGGAAGGTCGACCGCTATAATCTCTTCCCCACCGGTGTACGCCTTTTTAACTGCGTGTTCCTTTTTCTCAACGGTAACGCCTGCCCAGTTGCCGACCTTTTCATTTTGGCCGGTAAGAGCATTGTACATTGTGGTTTTACCGCTGTTCGGATTGCCCGTTAGTGCAATTCTCATTTATTTACCTCCGCTTTAGTTAAGTTGGTTATTTTACGGCATGGCCGGTAAAATGTGAGTTAGTGGTTGCTAACTTGAGGATAAAAAGTAATCAACGGATTACCTTTTTCCGTCAATTACACGATGATGGCTTCAGCTAATTGATTGTCAATGTTGTATCGGCCATCCTTGATGGATACGACGCATCCTCCCCTGAGGTGGGATATTACTGTAATCGGCTCGCCGCTGTAACATCCGAGAGAAAATAAAAATGCATCGAGTTCCTCATCGTCGGTTTCGATCCGTTGAATGATATACTCTTTTCCTTCTTCTGCAACGGTTAAGTTCATAGCATGCTCCCACTGGTTGAATTAGATATTGCTAACTCAAGTGTTTAAAAAAATAATTAGCCTTGGCTAACCACTTGAATATATTACCACCGCTCCCCTGCTTTGTCAAGCGGTTTTTTTAAATTTTTTCCATAATTTTCGGCATAATCTTCGCTATTGCAATAAAATCTTTAATATGGTAAAATATTATTAATAAAGGAGGAGTTGCAATGCCCCTGCATGAATCTGCCGAGATGTATCTCGAGACCATATACGTGCTTTCACAAAAGACGGGTCTTGTGCGCAGTATTGATATCGCTGACCATATGGGTTATTCCAAGCCCAGCGTAAGCCGTGCCGTCGGTCTTCTGAAAAACGGCGGATATCTTAATATGGCGAAGGACGGTTACCTTTCTCTCACCGATAAAGGAACAGAGGTAGCCAAAAAAATATTTGACCGTCATACCATTTTATCCAGTCTTTTAAAACAGCTTGGAGTAAGCGAAGAAACCGCCGCTAACGATGCCTGCAAAATCGAGCACGTTATAAGCGACGAAACAATGGAAGCTATTAAAACCTATATCGAAAGAATATAAAAAATGCCGTCGATTTTTTCGACGGCATTTTAATTTTACACGGCTTTATTTTCTTTTTCTTTTCTAGCAATATCACGTGCACTAACCTTGCCCTCGGGCTTAATATCGCCCGCCTTAAGCAATGCTTGCTTGGTAAGGAAGGGACCGATAAGCTCGTATACCAGCACCGAGAAAAGAGTGAGGTTTGCAACAATATCACCTATCGGGCCAAGAGTTTCGGCCTTAAGGGCCATTCCAAGCGCTACACCTGCCTGCGGCAATAGCGTAATACCCAGATATTTTACGATATGCTCGTCACACTTTACGGCCTTTGCGCTGGTATATGCGCCAAAGTATTTGCCGAGCGAGCGCGAGATAATATATACAATTCCGATAATTACAATTATGCTGTCGGTAAATACCGATAGTTCGAGTTCGGCACCGCTTAACACAAAGAAAAGGATAAATAACGGAGCAGTCCAGCGGTCTACACGATCCATAAGTTCTTCGGAGAAGTCGCAGGCGTTACAGAACACCGTTCCGAGCATCATACAAACCAGAAGCGATGAAAATGCGATATGTACTCCGAAAACTTCAAATTTGAGCATAGAAATCGCAACAGTTACCAACACGAAGGTAACCGACATGGAAAGACGCTTCGACTTAGAGTGGAAGAACTTTTCGAAATATGTAAAGAAAAGTCCCATAACAAGACCGAGTCCGAGCGAAAGCACTACTTCAAGCAACGGCTCGATAACAACCGAAAGCACGTCTACGCTACCGGAAATTAAAGCCTTTGCCACGCCGAAGGAAACTGCAAAAAGCACAAGTCCAACAGCATCGTCAAGCGCAACTATAGGAAGCAGTATATCGGTAAGCGGTCCCTTCGCCTTATACTGACGAACAACCATAAGGGTTGCCGCAGGGGCCGTTGCCGCAGCGATGGCACCCATTACGATAGCAGTGGGAAGCGGAAGCTTGTCAGGCATTATAAAATGCAATCCTATTAATGCTGCATCAACTATAAGCGTTGTAAATACGGCTTGGAAAATTCCTATCACGGTAGCCTGCTTGCCGGTTTTTTTAAGTTGGGCAAGACGGAATTCATTACCGATAGAAAAGGCTATAAAGCCTAAAGCTACGTCACAAAGAACCGAATAACTTTTTACATCATCCATACTTACGAATCCAAGTCCGTTAATGTCAAGAGCACCCAAAACGTACGGGCCTACAATTATACCCGCTACAAGGTACGCGGTAACGGCAGGAAGCGACAATTTTTTTGCAAGTCGAGAAAGCATAAGTCCCACAAAGAGTGAGACCGACAGACTAAGCAAAAAATGCATATTCTCGTCAAGAATAATACGAAAATCCATTTTCTCATCCCTCAAATTTTTATTAACCTAAATGATTTTAGTACCACGGACGCAATAAGTCAAGAAAAAAATCAAAACCGCAGAGTATATCTCTGCGGTTTTATATTTATTCGCCAAACGGAAAATCAAATTCTTCTGTATAGTTGTCTTCTTTGTCGTCTTTATTATCTTTATCATCGCTTACAACCATTGAGTAGCTTGAGCTTCCCTTATTAGCCAAAAGTTCGGCAGTAACGGTTCGGGTCTTCCCCTTTTCATCAAGCACGGTAAGCGTAATTCTATCTCCGGGTTTAGCTGTTTCGATAGCATCAAGCATTACGTCTGCGTTGGTGATTTTAGTGCCGTTAACCTCAACAATGGTATCGCCTTCGACAACCTTGCCATGGAGATCGCTCGTAGCATCTACTCCGGCTACATAAAGGCCCATATCCATATCGTAAACCTCGGCGGTTACGGCATCAACCTCACTATACGATATACCGAGTTTGGCACGGCCTTCAACATATCCGTTCTTTATAAGCGAATCGGCAACCGATTTAGCAATATCCATAGGCACGGCGAAACCCATACCCTCGTATTCGGCTCCGGCAATTTTGTATGAGGTTATACCAACCACCTGTCCATACATATTAAGCAGTGCGCCGCCGGAACTTCCGGGATTGATTGCGGTATCGGTTTGTATAAAGCGCATGGTATAGCTCGAGGTAGCAGTAGAACGGCGTCCGTGAGCCGACACATATCCACCGGTAAGATTGTTTTTGGTTTCTGCACCGGTAGGACGACCCATAGCGACCACGGGTTCGCCAACGTAAAGCTCGTGCGGATCACCAAAAACCGCGGGGGTCAGTTTAACTTCGTCGGTTATTTTAATTACAGCGATATCACTGCGGGTATCACCCGCTACGTACTCTGCAGAATAGATGTTGCCGTCGGCCATATAAACCTTGAATTTTGCAGCGGCTATATCATCATATATGTGGTCATTAGTAATGATATAGCCATCCTCGCTGTAAACAACTCCGCTGGCAGAGGATACGTAGGATTTATTGTAGGTCATTATGCCTACTATGCAGTTATCTGCCTTTTGATACACCTGAGCCGCCGTAAGCATATCCGAATTGCTCGGCTTTGCAGCAAGGTCAACGTTCAATTTGACGCCTGAGCTGTTTTTTACGCTGCTCTTACCGCAATAATACCCTACAGTCAAAGCGCAACAAAGCAAGATTACGACAGCCATAATCAGCGCAAAAACCTTAATTCCCTTTTTATATGAGGTATCCGGGGCGTCTGTTGACGTCATTTCTACTTCGGGGGTCACACTGCCGTACGGCTGATACGAAAAAGGTTCCTCTTCCGTTTTATCATAGCCAAGATTTTCAGAATCTTCGGGATGAGGTTCTGTTCCTTCTGTCAGGGAAATCTTTTCTTTAACCTCTTCCTTGTTTTCTTCAATAGGTTCGTCGATGTTATTTAAGTTTTGCTCGTCCATCATTCTTCTCCTTATTTGAATTGTCAGCAAGGGCAAAATAAAACCTTGTATACTCGCCCTGCTTGGAGTCGGCAGCGATTTGTCCGCCGTGAATATCTATTATGGTTTTTGAAATATAAAGACCCAGTCCCGTTCCGTTTTTGTTTATAGAACGTGATTTATCGGCTTTATAGAACCTATCAAAAATAAATCGCAGATCTTCGCGTTCAATATAACTGCCTGTGTTTTTTATTGAAAATACGGTTTTCTTATCGGTATTCTTTATTTCGAACTCAATTGTTCCGCCTTCGTTTGTAAACTTAATTGCATTATCGATAAGATTGAAAATAACCTGATATATCAGATCGTAGTCGGCCGTTACAACGATTCCGTCCTCTTCTAACCCTTTAACGTCGATATTTTTATCGGTTATACGCCTATCTTGTGATACGACCACGTTTCTTGCAGCCTTTACGATATCGAAACGTTGCGGGTTTATCTTTTGCTCGCCCGATTCCAGCTTGGCCAGACAAAGCATTGCCTCGACTAATCGAGAAAGGCGTTTAACCTCGTCCGACACTATCGTCAGATAATGCTTTTGCGTATCGCCGTCAATCGTACCGTCAAGGATAGCATCAATAAAGCCGCCGATAGTAGTCATCGGTGTACGCAACTCGTGGGACACGTTGGCGACAAAACTCCGTCGCATACTCTCAAGTTGGGCAAGTGAATTGGTCATATTATTAAACGATATGGAAAGTTCTCCGATTTCATCATCGGACACTACCGGTATTCTGCGCGAAAAGTCGCCTCTGGCCATACGCTTTGCGGCATCCGACATTTGGCGGAGCGGTCTTACAAGGCGATAGGACATAACATATCCGGCCACCAACATCGCCAGTGTAGGAACAATAGCGGAAAAGAGATAAACTCGTATCAAATTGTTAAAAAAGGACTTCGGCTGGGTTGACGGTGCAAAAGCGAAAACGGCACCCTCGGTACCGTCTGCTCCGTCGAGCGGCATTGCCGAAGTAAAATAATCGTCGTCACTATAAAAGCCGCCGAGCGAACCGCTTTCGAAAAACGTATCGGCATTTAACACCGAAGTCATAACCTCGGCCGACAGATTTTCACGGCTTATGTTGCAGTTGCCGTTTTTACTGTAGGCTTCACAACTGCAGGCGACAACCTTGCCACTATTGTCGGCAATGAAAATTTCGGCATCGGTGGCCGACGCGAGGGCATAAATCATTTTAGCCATCGTTGAATCATCAAATGAGATTTCCCCCGCCACCGCGACTACTGCCTTGCAGTTTTCCGTTAGGCTTTCCTTTTTATCGTTCACCAAAAAGTTAATTACAATAAAGCCCAATATGGCCGACAAAAAGGTTATACCGGCAAGAAAGATAATAGCATTAGTCAAAAAGAACTTTTTAAAAAGTCTTGAATTCATACCTTGTTATTTTACCTCAAATTTATAGCCAACGCCCCAAACGGTTTTAAGCGACCATTCGTCGGAAACGCCTTCAAGTTTTTCGCGCAGGCGCTTTACATGCACGTCGACGGTGCGGGAATCACCGTAATAATCGAAGCCCCAAACCTCATCCAAAAGCTGGTCACGTGTGTATACTCTGTTGGGGTTGCTCGCAAGATGATACACAAGTTCAAGTTCCTTGGGCGGTGTGTCAACACTTGTGCCGTTTACAACCAACTCATAGTTTGTAAGGTTAATTATAAGCTTGTCGTATTTAACCTCCTTAACCTCATTTGAGGTATCAGGCGAACAACGACGCAGCACCGCCTTAACGCGTGCGACTACTTCCTTAGCATCAAAAGGCTTGGTTACGTAATCGTCGGCGCCAAGTTCAAGTCCTAAAATCTTATCGAAGGTTTCGCCCTTTGCGGTGGTCATAATAATCGGAACGTTTGATTCCTTTCTTATTGCGCGGCAAACCTGCCACCCATCTAATTTAGGCAGCATAATATCGAGCAAAATGAGGTCGGGTGTGTTCTCGAGCGCTATTTTGAGAGCCGCCTCGCCATCGTTGCAAACAACAGTATCAAAACCGTCTTTTGTAAGATAGAGTCTTAAAAGCTCGCATATATTGATATCGTCATCAACAATCAGAATTTTTTTATTCGACAAGATTATCATCTCCTTGCAAATATAATACACTTAATATTATAAAACTTTATTAAGAGTTTGTGAATATTCTTTTTCGGTAATCGCCGAAAAACCAACGAAAGCCGCCTTGGAAACCAAGGCGGCCGGGAAAACAAAAAAACCTTAATTATTAGTTGTTCTCGTTTTCTGCTTCTTTCATCTTTGCGAAGCATTCGCTGCAGTATACGGGACGATCCTCGCGCGGAGCGAAGGGAACGCGTGCTACGCCGCCGCATGCATTGCAAACAGCCTCGTGCATCTCACGGGGAGCTCTGCCTGCATTCTTGCGCTTGTCGCGGCAAGGCTTGCAACGCTGGGGTTCATTTTCAAAGCCTTTTTCAGCATAGAATTCCTGCTCTCTGGCTGAGAAAACAAACTCTTCTCCGCAGTCCTTGCATACTAATGTTTTGTCTTCAAACATTCTTTTGTACCTCTCTCGATTGGTTTTTTGCCCCGGACGGAATCGCACCGTCATCTTTGAGAACAACGCTCTTCTAATTAAGCTACTTAGGGCATATATTAACGGTTTGCACCGTTATAGATTAGTTAGCTTGTTTCTGATGCGATAAAGCGCATTATTGACAGATTTTTCAGAAACGGATAAAGCCTCGGCTATATCGGCAACACTATAGTTGTGCAGATAAAGCATAAGCACCTTATACTCAAGCTTGGAAAGAAGACGCTGGAGGTTAACGTTAAGATCGGAAACCTCTTCTGTTTCGATAAGCATTCTTTCGGGATCAGAGCCGTCGGCCATTACCGAAACATCCTCGAGCGAAACAAGCTTGTCCTTAGGAATGCGCTTCTTTCTTGAGATGGCGCGAATCTCGGACATAAGGGCTCGGTCGACGCAAAGACGAGCAAAAGTCGGGAAAGATGCTTCAGCGGAATCGAAACTTTTAATGCACTGGTAGAGGGCTATAATTCCCTCCTGCATAAGGTCCTCCATCTCGATGGAGCCGTTGTAGAAAGCGGCCGCACGATTCTTGATTAAACCCATATGTCTTCGTAATAACGCAACACTTGCCTCGCCGTCACCTTCCTGCGATTTAGAGGCTAATTCGTTATCCGACAAAATTTCGTACTTTTCAACAAAACTTATACCCAAAACAACACCAAGATGATATAAAATTACCTACGCCCATAATACAATATATAAAAGGAAAAGTCAAGTTTTTTAATAAAATCTGCAATTTGTACAATTAAATTGTGCTAAATTATGCAAAATAAACTGTAAATTTTTGGGATAAAATTAAGTTGACAACTATATACTGCTGGAGTATCATTGATATAAGGATAAATATCCATTAAAAGTTAGGAGGAATTTTCTTGAACGAGAAATATGAACTTTGGCTTAAAAACGCTACCGCTGACCCCGATATTGTGGCCGAATTGCTGGCTATAAAGGATGATGCCGAGGCCATTAACGATAGGTTCTACAAGGATCTTGCCTTTGGAACGGGCGGCCTTCGCGGCGTTATCGGCGCGGGCACAAACCGTATGAACATCTACACCGTCGGCCGTGCTACCCAGGGTCTCGCTGAGTACGTTAACTCTGTTTCTGAAAAAGGTAAGGTTGCCATTGCATACGACAGCCGTATTAAATCCGACACTTTTGCAAAGCATTCGGCTGCTATTTTAGCGGCAAACGGCATTAAGGTTTACATCTACCCCGAGCTTATGCCTACTCCCATGCTTTCATATGCCGTAAGATATTTTAACTGTGATGCAGGTATAGTTATTACCGCCAGCCACAACCCCGCAATCTACAACGGTTACAAGGCCTACGGACCCGACGGTTCGCAGCTTAACCTTGAGGCCAGCGAATACGTTCTTTCGATTATGAACAAGGTTGATATCTTCTCGGAGGTTAAGACCTGCGATTTTGATGAGGCCGTTGCCTTAGGCAAGATTGAATTTATCGGTGAGGACGTTATCGATTCTTACCTCGAAAACGTTAAGGCACAGCAGGTTAACGCTGACATTTGTAACGACAGTGATATAAAGATTGTTTATACTCCCCTTCACGGCGCCGGTAACAAGCCGGTACGCGCCATATTAAAACGTATCGGCCTTAAGGACGTAACGGTTGTTCCCGAGCAGGAACTGCCGAACGGTAACTTCCCCACCGCTCCTTATCCGAACCCTGAACTTCGTCAGCCGTTTGAGTGTGCGCTTGCACTGGCTGAAACCCTCTCCCCTGACCTGCTGCTCGCAACCGACCCCGATTGCGACCGCGTTGGTATTGCCGTTAGACACGAGGGTGAATTCAAGCTGCTTACCGGTAACCAGGTAGGCGCTCTGCTGCTTAACTACATTCTTTCGCAGAAGGTTGAAAAAGGAACCCTTCCCAAGAATCCGATTGCCGTTAAGACTATTGTTACCACCGAGCTTTGCCAGAAGATTGCCGACAAGTACGGCTGTGAGCTTATAAACGTTCTCACCGGATTTAAGTTTATCGGCGAACAGATCGGCCTTCTTGAGGCTAAGGGCGAGATGGAGCGTTATCAGTTTGGCTTTGAGGAAAGCTACGGCTACCTCGCAGGCGGATACGTTCGCGATAAAGACGCCGTTGTTGCTTCGATGCTGATTTGCGAAATGGTTTGCTTCTATAAAAAGCAGGGCAAAAATCTTATCGAGGTTTTAAACGGACTTTATGAGGAATTCGGTTATTACAATAACTCGCAGGTTAGCTTCACCTTCGAGGGCCAGACCGGTATGGAAAAGATGGCCGCAATGATGAAAACCCTTTGCGCAGAGCCGCCTAAAGCTATTGCAGGTTCTCCCGTTAAGGAAATTTCCAACTATATCGTATCCGAAAAGACCGTTTGCGCTACCGGCGAAAAGAGCGTTATCAATCTTCCGAAATCCGACGTTTTAGAGTACGTACTTGAAAGCGGAAGTTCGGTAATAATCAGACCTTCGGGTACCGAGCCCAAGATCAAGGTTTACGTTTCGAGCGTTGGCACCTCTGAGGCTGATGCCAAGAGCATTTCCGATGCGCTGGCCGCTTCTGTTAAAGGAATTCTCGGAATCGAATAATACAAAAAAACAAAAGCAGTCAAGCCAAAAGCTTGACTGCTTTATTTTTTTACTGTGCTGCCGACGAGGTTGCCGTCTGTGAAGGCGTTGCGGTCTGCGAAGAGGTTGTTCCGTCAGCGGTACCCGAAGATGTTGAAGAAGTATTATCCTCAATAACTACCTTATCGCGTATGGTTCCCTCGTGGGTTTTGCAGGTGTCGCGATAACTGCGCTTATACCAACCCATTGCGGTTGAAGGACAAGCGTCGGTAGCAAGCAGGCCTGTTTCGGTACAGTAGTATCTGCACTCTACGTAACTGCTCTCGAGGAACTTTTCGGGTTTAAGCTCGAGGGCTGCGTTAACCTTTGCCATAACGGCGCCCCACATATTGCGGGCCATTTTGGTATTTTGAACCTTGCCGTTATTATCGTAGCCATACCAGCTTGCGGCAATGTAGTGGCTTGTGCCGCCTACGAACCAAAGGTCGTTATCGTTGTTTGAAGTACCTGTTTTTGCAAAAATGCGATGGTCGGGAACGTATTTGGTTACGTCTCTACCGGTACCGTCGCCGCCATAGATAACGTTCTGCAGCATATGGTTCATGATGCATGCAGTGTCCTCGCCGATAACGGCATGAGGAGTTGTTTTACGGTTAAGAATAATATTATCCTGCTGGTCGGTAACAAGCGTGTAGAAGGTGGGCTCATAATAAAATCCGCCGTTTCCGAACATTGCGTAAGCCGCGGCTGCCTCAAGGGTTGTAACGCCGCCGCTGGTACCGCCCATACCCATGGGTGACAGGTTTGCATCGTCCGGATAATTGAGATGTGTAAAGCCCAACTTTTGTGTAAGGAAATCGTAGCAAACCTGCGGCGTGAGCGCGTTAACGAGTGCTACGGGAATTGTATTAACCGAGCGCTGAACGGCGTATGCTGCCGTAATTTTGCCGTAATAACCACCATCGTTATACCAGTTGTTAGGCGTCCACATTTCGCCGCCGCTTGGGTATTCGATCTTTTTATCGTCAACGATGCTGGAATAAGTAAGGCTGCCGTTTTCAATCGAAAGCGAATAAGCGGTAAGCGGCTTCATCGAAGAACCAAGCTGACGCGGAGCCGAGGTTGCTCGGTTAAGGCCGCGGCTTTCTTTCTTCTCGCCGAGTCCGCCCGCTATACCGACGACGTGGCCCTCATAATCCATAACGGTTATGGCACCCTGCGCAAGCTCGCCCGTCTTTTTGTTGGTAAGTCTTTGAGTTTCGTCAGTGTAGACTGCTTCTACAGCCTCCTGCACTTCGGGGACCATGGTGCAGTAAATCTTATAGCCGCCGTCATAAAGACTTTGAACGGCATAGGATTTATCCATATTTTTCTGCTCTACAAGGTCATTTGCAACCTGCTCGATAAGAGCGTCCAGAAAATAGGAATTAACCTTATTCGATGCCGTAGAATCGCTTGAGGCAACAATTACAATTTCTTGGTCGAGCGCTTCCTCATATTCCTCGTCGGTAATATAGCCAAGCTCGTGCATCTTGTAAAGGACAGTTTCCTTACGGTCCTTATTATCCTCGAAATAATCTACCGGGTTATAGTAAGTCGGGCTCTTGGCAATGGAGGCCAGCACCGCACACTCGGCAATGGTAAGCTCGGACGCTTTTTTGCCGAAATAGTAATTGGCGGCACACTCAACGCCGTATGCGCCCTTACCCATATAGATAGTGTTAAGATAACATTCGAGAATGGTATCCTTATCGTATTCGGATTCAAGCTTGCGGGCACGCATAATTTCGCGTATCTTTCGCATTGCGCTGTGGTCGTTATCCTGAGTTAGGTTCTTAACCAGCTGCTGGGTTATCGTAGAACCACCGAATTCCGAATCGCTATAGTGTAAGAACATATTGACAACGGCCAAGAAGGTACGTTTAAGGTCGACGCCGGCGTGTTTGCCGAAGCGCTCATCCTCAATTGCTACAAACGCATCGCCGAGGTCCTCGGGCATATCGTTAAAGCTTATCCATATTCGGTTTTCCATACCGCTTAAGGTATCATACGGAACGTACTGTCCCGTCTTTTTATCGGTTATGAAAATCGTGGTGGAAAAGCCTATTGATTCACCGTCAAGCGTATCGGCAAGGTTGTTAAGATCGTACGGAATATCGTCGTCTACCGCTGTAAACAGCAATACAACGCCGACGCCAATACCGATACATACAACTATGATACCGATAAGCGCAACGTACAACACGTTCTGTATTATTTTAGCTTTGCGCGATTTTGGAGTTTTTCCTTTACCGCCGTCAGGCTTTTTGCCATCGCCTTCGGCTTTTTCGGAAATTGTTGAAAAGCTGTTAAGGTCAAACGTTCCGCCTTCGTTAGAATTAACGCTGTCGTTAAATTCGTTGTTTTGATTTTCTTCGGGGGTGGGTTCGATATTAAAGCCACCGTTAAAATCCTTGTCGGTCATAGGCCTTGACCTCCTTTTTGCCAGAGTTGGGTTTAATGCTTTTGTGAGGTTATTATAACACATTTTTCTCAAAATGGGGTTACAATATTGTATTTTTTAAAAAAGTTCACAAATTGAATAAATTTTGCCTAAATCCCCAACACTAAAAACAAAATGTATAGATGGTGATTTTTTGAAGGCGCGTTTTTTCTTTTTGATTACTGCAATAATTATTAGCATAGTTACTGTTTTCGGGCTTTTCTCGTACGCTAAGGAGCGTCGTGACCAAATAATTTTTTCTTCTCTCCCCTACGTTTTAAAGAAGTACGAGGATGGGCTTGCCGTGCAAAGGGGCAAAGATATTGTAGAGGTTTTTGATGAGGTTGAGTTTAGTGCATTGCCCGAATATGACCGCAATGCGCTCCAAAAGGGCATTGAATTTGGGAGCATGGCGGAGGTTTACTCAGCGATTGAGGACTATGACGGATAAGGACATTCCCATAAAGCATATTTTTTACGGGAGATGATAAATATGCTTATTAATACGATAATTGAGGTGGCCAGAGGATTAATATATCTGGCGCTGCACGTTACCGGTGCGGGTGCTTTTCCAAAGGCGCTTACCGCAGGTGAGGAAAAACGACTGGTTGAAGAAATGGAGGCCGGAAGCGAAACGGCAAAAAACAAACTGATAGAGCACAATCTGCGGCTTGTTGCACACATTGTTAAAAAATATTACAGCGGTCAGGTTGAGCAGGATGATTTGATTTCAATTGGAACTATCGGACTTATTAAGGCCGTATCTACCTTTAAGTCTTCGAAGGGCATACGCCTTGCGACCTATGCTGCCCGATGCATAGAAAATGAAATTTTAATGCATTTTCGCAATATTAAAAAGAGTGCAAACGATGTATTTATAAGCGACCCGATAGACACCGACAGCGAGGGTAACGCACTCACGCTTATTGATATTATCTCGGACAATGAGGATATTGTGGAAAGCATCGATTTAAAAATCAAAACCGAAAACCTGCGTAGGTTCGTTTTAAGCGCGCTGGATGAACGCGAACGAAAAATAATTATTCTTCGGTACGGGCTTTACGGAAGCGGCGAACTTACACAGCATCAGGTGGCAAAACGCCTGGGAATTTCGCGTTCGTACGTTTCAAGAATTGAAAAGAAGGCGCTCGAAAAACTATATAACTGTTTTACACGCGCCGGCAAATATTAGGTAAAAAGACGCTATAAATACTTTACAAAAATGCTTTCCCGTTATATAATGTTAGAAGAAAATACCAGGAGGCAGATTATGAAAGTTATACATACCGAAAATTATGAACAACTCAGCCGTCAGGCCGCAAATATAATTGGTGCGCAGATTATTTCCAAGCCCAACTGCGTTTTGGGTCTCGCAACGGGTTCTACCCCGATCGGCGCATACAAAGAGCTTATTGCCCGCTACGAGAACGGAGATCTTGATTTTTCCGAGGTTACCTCCGTTAACCTTGACGAGTATTGCGGTCTCACCCCCGATAACGACCAGAGTTACCGCTACTTCATGAACACCAACCTTTTCGACCACGTAAACATCAATAAGGATAAAACCAACGTTCCCAGCGGCATCGCTGAGGACCCTGAGGCAGAGTGCGAAAGATACGACCGCCTTATTGAAGAACTTGGCGGAATCGACCTTCAGTTGCTCGGTATCGGTCACAACGGTCATATCGGCTTTAACGAGCCCGATGACAAGTACACCAAGGCTACACACATTGTAGAACTTGGCAAGAGCACAATCGAGGCTAACTCCCGCTTCTTCGCAAGCTATGACGACGTTCCGAAGTCGGCCATTACTATGGGTATGAAGTCGATTATGAACGCAAAAAAGGTTTTACTTGTCGCTTCCGGCAAGGATAAGCAGGAAATCCTTAAAAAGGCCCTTTACGGACCCATTACCCCCAACGTTCCTGCTTCGATTCTTCAGCTTCATCCCGACCTTACGGTTATTGAATGTCAGTAAAATAAAAGGCTTGCAGGTTAATTCCTGCAAGCCCTTTTTTATTGCTCGTTTAGGTATTTGATTGCCCTTTGAATGTACGGATTTTCGTCGTCCCCGAGCAGATAAAAATACTTCTGCTCGTACTCGCTGAGGCTGAATTCCTCATCGGGGATTATACCGTCTTTTCTGAAATCGGTTTTGCTTTTTGAGAAGAACTGCGCAACCGTAAACTTGATCGACGAGCCGTCATCAAGGCGGTAGGTCGTTTGCATTACGCCCTTGCCGTAGGTCGGCTGACCGATGAGCACTCCCTTATCGTAATCACGTATTGATATTGAAAAGAGCTCGGCGGCGCTGGCTGTAAATTTATCGGTGAGGACTACCATAGGCAAATCTACCTCTTCTTTGTCCGAACGGTGGAGCACTTCACTCGCGCCGTTAGCATACTTAACCGACATAATTTCGCCCTCAGGAAGCAACATATCCAATATTTCGGCTACCGAGTCGACCGTTCCGCCGCCGTTGCCCGTAACATCGAAAATCAGTCCCTTAGCGTTACTGTCCTGCGCTTTGTTTAAGGCGTTTTTAAACTGTTCGACCGAGTTATCGCTAAATGCCGAAATCCTAATATAAGCATAGTCGCCAATCATACGGTAAAATACCGACTGCACCTCAAACTTATCGACGATTATATCGAGCTTTTTGCCGTCAGAAAGGCGTGTTACGCTAATGGTATCCCCTATTTCGCCTATCAGCATATCGACGCATTTTATATAGGTTTCTTCCGTTACTGCAACATCGCCAACCTTTGAAATAACGTCGCCTGCGCGAATGCCCACCTTATGTGCCGGGCCATTCTCGCTCACGTCTACAACATAAATGCAGTCGTTATCGGGGTGTTTTACAACTGTAACGCCTATGCCGCTTCGATTTCCCTCAAGGTGGTCGAAATTAACTGCGGCATCCTCGGCTGCCAGATATTTGGCGTATTTATCGTCCAGCGCTTCAACATAACCCTCGCAAATTGCTTTTTCAAGTTTCTCAGAGTCAACCTCGCCGTAAAAATAGCGATCAACAAAAAAGTCAATTTCCGAAAGTTTTATAAAGGTTTTGGCCATATCGCCCATAAGGGCATACGTCACTACTCCCGCCAAAACTACGCCCGCAAGCAAGCCCGCCAGACCTATTAAAATTATGCTTCTCAGTGAAAACTTTCTGTTCAATTTAAAACCTCTAAAACAAAAAGGGCAATGATGCCCTTTTGTTTATTTTACCTTATTATAGTATTTCATCGGGTCAACACGGGTACCATTGAGATAAATCTCAAAGTGGCAATGCCAACCTGTTGAATAACCGGTAGAACCAACGTAACCGATTACCTGGCCCTTCTTTACGCGCTGGCCTGAAGATACGGCCGTTTTGGTCATATGACCGGCCAAAGACTTATAGTTATTACCATTGTTGTTACCGTGGTCAATCATTATATGATTACCCCAGCCGCTTCCGCAACCGCAGCTGCGTTTTTTGCCGTAGTTGTGCTTGCAGGAATTGTACGCTTTAACAACAACACCGTCAGCAGGAGCTACAATCGGAGCCATATAAACGTTTCCGTCCGAAATATCGATACCCTTGTGCCAGGTACCCCAACGCCTATCAAAACCCGAGGTTATTTTATAATGACCGGGTACGGGCCAGGTAAATGCGCTACCGTCATATACGGTGCCGGTATTAATATTGATGTACGGAGCAAGCTCTGCCTCTAGGGCTGCTATTTCTTTTTCGATTTGCTTATTTTCGTTTTGAACGTCCTTTTGGTCGGCATTAATCTCAGAAATAACGGCGTTTACCGATTTAACCTGCTTATCGAGCTCGGCCTTTTTCGCGGCCATGGTTTTCTTAAGCTCATCCTGCTCGGCAATCTTAGCGTCAATATCGGCGCGCTTGGCATCGATACTGTTTTGAGTAGCAATAATCTCGTCGATTATTCGCTTGTTGTATACCGACATGGTTTTAGAAAACTTGATAAGAGCAAGGTATTCGGAAAATTCTTCGGGGCCCATAAGGACGCGTAACGTGGTGTTTTCGTTGTTCATATGAATCGAGCGCATACGACAACGATAAACGTACATTTTCTTTGTCTTATCGGCCTCAAGAGCTGCGATTTCTGCCTCGTTGGCTTTTATTTCATCGTTGAATTGCTGGATTCTGGTGTTGCAAAGATTTATCTGCTGTTGGGTATTGGAAATCTGTTTCTCAATTGCAGACTTAATCTTATTCTGCTCCGCCTTTTGCGATTTAAGCGCAGCAATTTCTTTTTCAAGTTCTTTGGACTTTTTCTCTAATTCAGATATCTGAGCGTTGATCTGATCCTTTGATTTTGCCTCGACAACAGGCGCTTCGGTTAAGCAACAGGTAAACGCCATAAGACAACACAAAAGGAATGCGACCGCAGCCCGTCTGTATTTGAGTAGTTTCACAAATATACCTCCGTTAATTATAAGCCTTGAATTCGCTGCCTTCTCGTCTTAAATATTTGCTGATCATAATAACACTGCCTATAACACCCGAAACTACGCCGATGGCCACGAAAAGGCCGAATATCGGCAGTGCGGCAGAGGCAAAAGAAACGGGCATCGTTGCACCCATTATAGACGGGATGAAGGTTTCGAGCATTACTCTGTAGCAGAAGTAAACAACAACCTCCGAAAGTATTGCCGAAATTAATCCGAGCAAGATACCCTCAACAACGAAGGGCAAGCGTACGAATGCGTCGGTTGCGCCTACGGCCTTCATTATGCTGATTTCCAGCTTTCGGTTATACATAGTAACTCTTATTGTGTTACAAACGATTACGAGCGAAATTATAAGCAGAATGGCAATAATCCATATGCCGGCTGTTCCGAGACCGTCTTTGATGGCGGAAATGATTTCGGCAGTTTCATCACTGGAAGAAATGTGATAAACGCCTTCAACCTTTTCTATACCTTCAATGGTTTCGTCAAAACGCGAAAGGTCTTTAAGCGTCACCTTTGCGCCGCAGGAACAGAAGTTTACGTCATCGGTAATATTGCTGATTTTCTTATCCTCGAAGCGCTGCATATCCTCCTCTTTGGTGAAATACTCCACTTCGGCAATATTATCGAGTTTTTCGATTTTTTCTGCAACCGCTTTACCCTCTTCATCATTGTGCACGACGTACATATCGTCGGTGATGGTTGAGGGGTCGATCATTTCATCATCGGCATCAAAATCGATGGGGTACATAACCGAGTTATAGTCGTTGAAATACACCATAACTACGTTCTGTTTTTCAAGACCTACCATGGCGCGGTTAACGTTTTGGCCGATGATCACCGCAATACCGATAAGCACCATACATGCCATAAGCACGCCGACAGAGGCTATCGACATAAGGCGATTAACCCAAACGTTTTTTATACCCTCGCCGGTAAGATATTTTATACTTCTTGCTTTCATAGTGCGCTACCCTCCGCATTGTCGGCCACGATCTTACCGCCGTCGAGCATAATTACACGATGGTTGAAGTCGCGAACGAGGTTGTGGTCATGCGTTACCATAAGGATGGTGGTACCGCGCTTATTGATTTCGTCAAGAAGACCAACGATTTCATAAGACATATTGGGGTCGACGTTTCCGGTAGGCTCGTCCGCAATTATGAGGTCAGGAGCATTTACCAGTGCGCGGGCAAGACCAACGCGCTGCTGCTCACCGCCCGAAAGTTCGTCGGGCATTGAGCGCGCCTTATGACCGAGGCCCACCTTAGCAAGCGCACGGGAAACCTCTTTTCTGATTTTGCGGCTGCCTGCACCTACAACGTGCATAGCAAATGCAACGTTTTCAAAAACGTTCATATTGGGGATAAGACGGAAATCCTGGAAAACGATTCCCATCGTTCTTCTAAGCATTGGAACCTGCTTGCGTTTCATTGTAGAGAGGTTGTAGCCGTTGACTATAACCTCGCCGACATTAGCCTTTTCCTCACGCATAATTAACTTCATAAAGGTACTCTTACCTGCGCCGGAAGAACCTACAACAAACACAAACTCGCCCTTATTTATCTTTAAATTAACGTCTGAAAGAGCATGTGTGCCGCCGATATACGTCTTGGATACGCCGCGGAATTCGATAAGCGGCTGCTCGTAACCGGGGACTTGTGTATTGGTATTAATAACTCTCACTCATTTCTTTAATACTTTACGGGGTTGGACTTAAGGTACTTTTTAACCATAAGAGCAATCTTAAATACTATTGCGTGGTCAAATTCGCGAAGGTCAAGGCCTGTAATCTTTCTGATTTTTTCAAGTCTGTAAACCAGGGTGTTTCTGTGAACAAAAAGCTTTCTCGAGGTTTCGGAAACGTTAAGGTTGTTTTCGAAGAAACGCTGAATTGTAAAGAGAGTTTCCTGGTCAAGACTGTCGATAGAACCTTTTTTGAATACCTCACGAAGGAAGGTTTCGCAAAGGGTTGTGGGAAGCTGGTAAATAAGTCTTGCAATACCGAGGTTATCATAAGAAACGATAGACTTTTCGGTATCAAACACCTTACCAACCTCAAGAGAAACCTGTGCTTCCTTAAAAGAACGTGCAAGGTCCTTAAGGCTGGAAACGGTAGTACCGATACCAACCGATACCTGAGTATAGAACTCACCCGAAAGAGTATCAACAATAGAGTTTGCAAGCTTTGTGATGGTCTCACTGCTTACGCCCTGCTTGGTCTCCTTAACGAGGGCAATATCAGTTTCGCTTATGTTGATGACGAAATCCTTGGTCTTGTCGGGGAAAAGGTTGCCGATGATGTCGTATACCGATACGTCATTCTTGCTGGCAACACGGATAAGCAAAACAGTACGTGTAACGTCACTGTTGAAGCGAAGTTCTCTTGCCTTTAGGTAAATATCGCCGGGAAGAATATTATCAAGGATTATGTTTTTAATAAAGTTGCCGCGGTCATAGTTCTCATCATAGTAGAACTTAATGCTGGCAAGCGAAACTGCCAAGATTGAGCAGTAACGAGCAGCCTCAACGTCGGTTC
Source organism: Clostridia bacterium (assembly GCA_017513245.1). Classification (GTDB taxonomy): domain Bacteria; phylum Bacillota; class Clostridia; order Oscillospirales; family Acutalibacteraceae; genus SIG589. The sequence continues at coordinate 83,512 of JAFXGK010000014.1, read as the reverse complement.
CCTCGACAAAAATCATATATTCGGGATGCTGAGGAGTGCCAAAAGGCTTATAAGTATATCTGCCGCTTACAAAGGGTTCGCTTTCGGCGGCGCCGTGCATAAGACTTACCTCAAGATTTTCACCGATTTTACCTAAATCACTGCAAGCAACAACGGTGTATGTTTCGTCTATTACTCCGATAGTTCTGTCAACTGCGTCACGCATCTGATGAACTACACTCTGGAACAGGCGGTTTGACATTTAACATCCTTCTCTCTAAAATATAATCAAAATCGTAATATTGTATATAATAACCATGAATATACACATTATATTGTACCACAAATGAACAAATTTGCAATATCTAACTTAAGAAAAATTAAAAAAAGTAACAAATTAGTAACAAAATCGGCAAAAGAAAACGCACCGCTTGGTATCAAGCGGTGCGAATGTTTTAATATTAGTTGCAGATTGTCTTCTCGGTGTCCTTGTCGAAGATGTGAATCTTGGCAGGATCAATAGCAATCTTGATAGTGTCGCCTGCGCGAGCAGTAGACGAAGGATCAACGCGAGCGTTGATTGCCTGACCTTCACAGTTCATGTAGAGGTAGGTTTCAGCACCCATAAGCTCGGTAACTTCAACATTAGCCTCAACAATACCGTCGGGAAGGTTTGCAACGAGTTCGGGCTCGTTGTGAACGTGCTCAGGTCTGATACCGAAGATAACTTCCTTATCAACGTAAGCCTCGAGGCAGTTGTCCTTATTCTTGGATGCCGGAAGCTTAATCTGATACTTAACGCCTGCACGGGTCTTGGTATCTTCAGAACCGAACTCTACGAAGAAGTCGTCGTTCTCCTTTAACACCTTTGCTTCGATGAAGTTCATCTGCGGAGAGCCGATGAAGCCTGCAACGAAGAGGTTGCACGGGAACTCATAAAGCTTCTGAGGAGCATCAACCTGCTGGATGAAGCCGTCCTTCATAACTACGATACGGGTACCCATGGTCATAGCTTCGGTCTGGTCGTGAGTAACGTAAATAAATGTGGTTCCGAGACGCTGATGGAGCTTTGTAATCTCGGTACGCATCTGTGCACGAAGCTTAGCATCAAGGTTGGAAAGCGGTTCGTCAAGTAAGAATACCTTCGGCTCACGAACGATTGCACGACCGAGAGCAACACGCTGACGCTGACCACCGGACAAAGCCTTCGGCTTACGCTCAAGAAGATGCTCAATATCGAGGATACGAGCTGCTTCTTCAACACGTCTCTTGATTTCATCCTTAGAAGTTTTGCGAAGTTTAAGACCAAATGCCATATTATCAAATACGGTCATATGGGGATAAAGAGCATAGTTCTGGAAAACCATGGCGATATCTCTATCCTTAGGAGCAACATCGTTAACAAGACGGTCGCCGATGTAAAGCTCACCGCTGCTGATCTCTTCAAGACCTGCAACCATACGGAGGGTAGTAGACTTACCGCAGCCGGAAGGACCTACAAGGATGATGAATTCCTTGTCCTTGATTTCAAGATTGAAATCGGAAACTGCAACTACACCGCCGGGGTATTTTTTGTAGATGTTGCGAAGTGACAAACTAGCCATTATTTTTGACCTCCTAATATTTAAGCAGAGAACTGCTTATAAACATACTTCTTATCATCGTCAGTATTATACCAAAACGCACTAAAAATTGCTACATAGATTTTATCCAAAATAACGCTGTTATGTTTGTAACAAATGTATAATAACCTAGATTTCGACATAAAAATCATCCGTTTAAGGAAATTTTTTCAAGGAGTTCTTCCCTGCTTTCGAGCACCATATACTCTCCCTCAGCCAGGCATTCGGGCAAGCAGAGACCGCCTATACGAATGCGTGTAAGACCGTTCACGCCGAGCCCGGCCGTGCCGAACATTCGCTTTATCTGATGGTACTTGCCTTCACATATAGTTATGGAGGCCACGTTTTCTTTAATTCTCTTTAAAACGACGGGCATGCACTTGGTTCCGTCCGCCAGAGTTACGCCCTCTGAAAACGAGCGAATGCAGTCCTCGGTGATGTCACCGTCAAGCTCTGCCACGTATTCCTTTTCCACCATGGATTTCGGGGATATGATTTTGTGTGCCGTCTTGCCGTCGTCGGTTAGAAGCAAGAGACCTGTAGTGTCCTTGTCGAGCCTGCCCACGGGAGCCATATCCTTGCGTCTTACATCGTCCGACAGTAAATCGAGCACCGTCTTTTGGCGCTTGTCTTCGGTGGCTGTAAGCACACCCTTAGGCTTATTCATAAGTATGTAAAGATATTCGTTATACGAAACGGAAACGCCGTTTACCGTAACGGCATCCTTATCGGTATCGACCTTGTAGTCGTAGTGCTTTTCGGTAACGCCATTTACCGTAACGCGAAGCGATTTGAGCACTTCCCTCGCCTCACTGCGTGACATACCGGTTTGGTTTGATATAAACTTATCCAGCCTCATTAAAGCCATTTTTAACTTCTCCTAAAACGGTTGTTTTTTCAAGCGGCAGCATAAAGCCGTCAAGCCGCCGCGACGAGATATCGCCGCCTATTACTCTGCCCTTATAGCAAAGCAGATTTACGTAAACCTCTTGCTCGGTTTTCAGCACCTTATAGGTGTATTTAGTGACCACAGCGCCCTTATAATCGGCTAAATCAAATCCCGCAGACTTTTGAAGCTCGTTATAATTTTTGTAAACGCTGCCAAAGGTATCAGGGATTTGTACCTCGGTTTGCTCTAAAGACGTGATATCGACCTCGATACCGAGACCCGACAGATATTTAAGCCGTGCATCACTGTTGCGTATATCGGCCGAATCGGCCTTGGTTATAATCACGCCTTCAAGTATAAACGCTACAAACAGAAGTGCGGCAAAACAAACTAATTTAATTCTTTGCCTGCCTAACACCGCATACATTAAAAGCACATCCCTCTTCACGGTTATAGTAATACTATGAAAAAGGATGTGTTATTATTACTGTTTAGATACGACCGTGCAAACGGCGTGCGCGGCTATTCCGAGCAGTTCGCCCGTAAAGCCGAGGCCCTCCTCGGTTGTGGCCTTTACGTTAATAAAACCGGCGTCAACCCTACAGTCGGCGGCAATGTTTTCAGCCATTTTAGATATGTGGGGAGCAAGCTTCGGTTTTTGGGCAATCACGGTTGCATCAACGTTGCCTACAGCATATCCCTTTTCGTCAAGCAGCGCAACTACGCGACGCAGAAGGATTCGGCTGTCGATGCCCTCGAATTCTGCAGCGGTATCGGGAAAATGCTTGCCAATGTCGCCAAGTCCTGCCGCACCCAGCAGCGCATCGCTCACGGCATGCAGCAGCACGTCCGCGTCCGAGTGTCCGAGAAGGCCGAGCGAATATTCGATTTCCACACCGCCTAAAATAAGGCGACGGTCTTTTGCGAACTTGTGAACGTCATATCCGTGTCCTATTCTTAACATTTTTTACCTCCAAAGCCAAGGATTCCCTCGGCTACCGCCACGTCCTCTTGTGTAGTTATTTTTATGTTGTTGTAGCTGCCCTCAACAATTCGAACAGTCATCCCATCGGCTTCTACTACCGAGCAGTCGTCGGTAAAGACGGAAAGGTCCTCTTTGGATGTTATGGCAGCCTTGAATTTTTTGTAATCAAAGCCCTGAGGGGTTTGGATGGATACTATCGAATCACGATTGAGAGTTTGCTTTACTACGCCGTTTTCAACCACCTTCAGCGTATCCTTAACCGCTACGGCACAAGAAGCTGCGCCGTGTTCCCTTGCGGCTTCGGCAACGGCAGTAATAATCTCCTCGGTTACGAAGGGACGAGCTCCGTCATGAATTAAAACACATTCGGTATCTAAGTCGAGTTGCAGCACGCCTTTTTTGACCGATTCCTCACGGCAGGAGCCGCCTTCTACGATATCGGTAACCTTGGATATCATATATTTATCGACCAACATCTGGAATCCCAGAATATCGCACTCTCTTGCAACAATGACGATATTTTTAATGCATTTTGCGTTTTCGAATGCCAAAAGCGTTCTGGCAAGCACGGGAATACCGCCAATGCAGAGCAGTTGCTTTTGCACTCCACCCATACGGCTGGAGGAGCCTGCAGCCACGATAACAGCCGAAACGTTTCCCTTCTCGACGTTCTCGGTTTCGTATTTTAAAAGAAGTTCAGTAAGTTCCATACTTTCCCCACAAAAAATGCCGCCCTTTGATAACAAAGCGCGGCACGTTTTTTTATTACTTAATCTTCGCAATCGCCGTCGCAGCAATCGCAATCACATTCGAGGTCGAACTCGAGATTTGTACCGCAATTGGGGCAGTCGATGCTTCCCTCAGCGAGCATATCCTCATCTACGCAGATAATATCGTTGCAGTTGGGGCACTCAACCTCATAAAGCTCGTCGTCGCAATCGCAGCAATCGTCACAATCGCAGTCATCCTCATAAACGAAATCTTCAACAGCGGCGAGATCCTCATCAACAGCATCAATCTGCTCTGCGAGCTCTGCGCAACCATCCTCAAGATCCTCTACGGTAAGAGCGATATCATCAAGAACGTCGATGATAGCCTTTAAGATTTTGTCCTGCTTGTTGTTCTCGTCAAGACCGAGACCGTCAGCCAGACCCTTAATATAAGATACTTTTTCGGAAATAGTCATTTCTATGCACTCCTTTAAAGGTTATATTTAGCAATTTTTTAAAAATTATGCGCGCTCCATGTACTCGCCGGTGCGGGTATCAATGCGGATCATATCGCCTTCGTTGATGAAGAGCGGAACGCGAATTTCTGCGCCGGTTTCAAGAGTTGCGGGCTTGGTTGCGTTGGTAGCAGTGTTGCCTGCGAAACCGGGATCGGTCTGGGTTACCTGAAGTTCTACGAATGTGGGGGGCTCAACGCCGAAAACGTTGCCCTTGTAGGATAAGATTTTGCAAACCATATTTTCCTTTACAAACTTGAATGCATCGCCGAGGTCGGATGCGTTAACGGGAACGAGCTCGTAGCTTTCGGGATCCATGAAGTAGTAAAGGCCCTCGTCACTGTAGGAGAACTCCATTTCCTTTCTCTCAACGAATGCAGTGGGATATTTATCGTTAGGGTTGAAGGTGCGTTCAACAACCGAACCGGCAATAACATTTCTGATCTTTGCGCGAACGAAAGCTGCTCCCTTACCGGGCTTTACATGCTGAAATTCGATGATCTGATAAACGTTACCGTCCATTTCAAATGTTACACCGTTTCTGAAATCACCAGCACTTACCATTTTAAAATTCCTCCAAAAAACAAAATCAATATAAAGTTATATTCTAACTCAAAAAAATTATAAGGTTTTTTTATCCTTTTGTCAAGACTTTAGCGCTATTTTAAGAGCGATAAGTAGCAGTCTTTCATGATTTTTGCATCTTCCGCCTGCGTACCGTCCGATTCACAGATAATAACGGGCGAACAATTTTTTTGCGCTATAAGCTCCATAACGGGCAGATAGTCGGGACCGAAGACAGTGTCCTCAAAGGTGAGGTGCTTTTTCTCGCCGCCGGTGGTATATTCAATCTTCGAAAAATGGGAATGGAAGCTCTTTAGTCGGTCGCTTCCCAAACGGTTTTCGATTTGGTCGAATATCTCTTCGAAATCGCTTTTCTCACGAAGGCCGCCGAGGGTTCGGGCGTTCAGGTGACCGAAGTCGATACACGGAATAAGTCGCTCATCGAGCTCACAGAGGGCTATGACCTCCTCGAGTGTGCCGAGTTGATTGATTTTACCCATGGTTTCGGGGCAAACGTGAATATCAGAAAGGCCCTCGCTATCGAGTGCCGAAAGCGCTTTGCGCATTGTATCGCATGCGAGAAACAGCGCCTCTTCCCTGCTGATTTTTCCGCAGGAGCCGGTATGCACGATTATGCGGTTTCCGCCCATTGCCTTGACGGCGCGGGCGCTGCTTAAAATATAGTTTAGGGAGTTAAGACGCTTTTCCTCCTCAACCGAGGACATAGAAATATAATACGGCGCGTGAAGCGAAAGGGTTATACCCTTTTCGGCGGCACGGCGGCCGAGTTCGGCGGCCTTATCGAGACCGATATTTACGCCGCGTCCGCACTGATATTCGAATGCGTCGAGACCCATTTTTTCTACGTATTCGGGAACGTCAAGACTTCCCTTATAGCCCATTTTAAAGAAACTTTCGGAGTTTCCTGCAGGACCGAATTTTGCAGACATTTTTTCACCGTCCTAAAACTTGTATCGCTTAAGAAGCTGCTTTTCAAGCGCGCGTCTTACCTTAAAACTGAATTTATCCTCGGGTAGAATTGGGGTAAGGAGGATTTTCTTAACTCCTGCGCCCCAGCCACCGAGCATATCGGTAAACATCTGGTCACCAACGATTGCAATATGTTTACGCTTTTCGCCCAAGGCCTTTGCGCCGCGAAAATATCCGAAAGGAAGCGGCTTTAAACCGAGCGAGATAAACGGCAGGTTTATTTTTGCGGCAAACGGCTCTACCCTTTTTCTTTTAGAATTGGAAAGAACCATAAGCTTTATACCGTTTTCCTGCATCATGGAAATCCAATCTAAAAGGCCGTCAGTCAGGGTTTGGCCATGATGGGTGGACATAGTATTATCAACATCTAAAAGCAGAGCTTTTACCCCTAAGAATTTTAAATCATCGAGAGTAATATCGGTTATTCGCTCGCGTTTTATATGTGGTTTCAAAATCATAAAAATTCCCCTTTTTGCACAAAAAAGCGGCCGCTTTTCTGCAGCCGCTTTCATGCAATAAGTAATTTATCGGAACTTGCGCTTACGTGCGGCTTCCGACTTCTTTTTACGCTTTACAGAAGGCTTTTCATAGTGTTCTCTTTTGCGAACTTCCTGGATTACTCCGTCTTTAGCGGTCTGTCTTTTAAAGCGTCTGAGTGCGTTATCAAGCGACTCATTTTCTTTAACTCTTACTTGACTCATTTACATTCCCTCCCTCCGCATATATAGCAGGGGTTATCAAATTACATTATACTAGGCAAAACCCAATCTGTCAAGACATTATTTTACAACAATATTTACAAGCTTGCCGGGAACGTAAAGTTCCTTAATTACGGTCTTGCCTTCCATTGCTGCAGCAACTGCGGCATCAGCCTTTGCGAGCGCGATTGCATCGGGTGCGGTAATCTCGGCAGGAACGTTGAGTTTTGCCTTTATCTTACCGTTAATCTGCGCAACGATTTCGATGGAAGCTACTACGCACTTTGCCTCATCGAATACAGGCCACTTGGTTTCGTTGAGCATTCCGTCATAACCGTTCATTACCCACATTTCTTCGGTTAAGTGCGGTGCAAAGGGATTAAGCAGTGTTATAAACGTCTTGAGTTCGCCGCGGGTTACGTTCTTCTTGGCGTAGATGCCGTTAAGAAGTGACATAAGTGCAGCGATGGCGGTATTCATCTTGAGTTCTTCGATATCGCTCGTTACCTTCTGGATGGTACGGTGAAAATCGCTCTCAAGTTCGGCGCTGTAATCGTCACCGTCTACTACCATATCGTTGAGTGCCCAAACGCGGTCGAGGAAGCGCTTGCAACCCTTGATGGAGGACGAACTCCAAGGTGCGGCCTTTTCGAAGTCGCCAATGAACATCTCGTATAAACGCATTGTGTCGGCGCCGTACTGGTTAACGATATCGTCGGGGTTAACAACGTTACCGCGCGACTTAGACATCTTCTCACCGTTTTCGCCGAGAATCATACCGTGGCTGGTACGCTTTGCATAGGGCTCGGCGGTGGGAACGATGCCGATGTCGTAAAGGAAGTGATGCCAGAAACGGCTGTAAAGCAGATGGAGAGTTGTATGCTCCATACCGCCGTTATACCAATCAACGGGGCCCCAATATTCAAGTGCTTCCTTGGAAGCTAATGCTTCCTTGTTGTGGGGATCGCAATAGCGTAAGAAGTACCACGAGGAGCCGGCCCACTGGGGCATTGTATCGGTTTCGCGATGTGCGGGGCCGCCGCAATGAGGACAGGTGGTGTTAACCCAATCGGTCATCTTTGCAAGCGGAGATTCGCCGTTATCGGTGGGTTCGTAGGAATCAACCGTGGGGAGTAAAAGCGGCAGTTCGGATTCGGGAACCGGAACGTAGCCGCACTTGTCACAGTGAACAATCGGAATGGGTTCGCCCCAATATCTCTGACGCGAGAATACCCAGTCACGAAGCTTATAGTTTACAGTCTTGGAGCCGAGGCCACGCTCAATGAGCCAATCGGCAATAGCCTTCTTTGCCTCGTCAACCGACATACCGTTAAGGAAGCCGGAGTTTACCATAACGCCGGTATCACAATCGGTGTATGCTTCTTTTTCAACGTCGCCGCCGGCAACAACCTCGATAATCGGCACACCGAACTTACGGGCAAAAGCCCAGTCACGACTGTCGTGTCCGGGAACACCCATAACACAGCCGGTACCGTAAGAAATAAGAACATAGTCGGATACGAAAATCGGAATTTCCTGCTCGGTGGCGGGGTTGATAGCCGCAACACCCTCAAGCTTTACGCCGGTCTTGTCCTTGGCAAGCTCGGTACGCTCGAAATCGGACTTACGTGCAGCCTCTTCCTGATATGCACGAACCTCGTCAATGTTAGAAAGTTTGTCAGCCCACTTTTCAAGCAACGGATGCTCGGGCGAGATAACCATATATGTAACACCGAAGAGTGTATCTGCGCGGGTTGAGAAAACCTCAAACTCGTCGCCCAGAGTTGTCTTGAACTTAATCTGAGTACCTTCGGAACGGCCGATCCAGTTTTTCTGCTGGGTCTTAACACGCTCGATGAAGTTTACGTCGTCAAGGCCGTCAATGAGTTTTTCGGCATACTCAGTTATTTTGAGCATCCACTGGCTCTTTACCTTATGTACTACCTCGTTGCCGCAGCGTTCGCAAACGCCGTTAACAACCTCTTCATTTGCAAGAACGCACTTACAAGAGGTACACCAGTTAACCGACATTTCCTTTTTATATGCGAGGCCCTTTTTGAAGAGCTGAAGGAATATCCACTGTGTCCACTTATAGTAGTCGGGGTCGGTGGTATTAATTTCACGGGTCCAGTCGAAGGAGAAGCCGAGCGCCTGAAGTTGCTCTTTGAAGTGAGCAACGTTTTTCTCGGTTACGATTTCGGGATGGATATGATTCTTTATGGCGAAGTTCTCGGTGGGAAGACCGAAAGCATCCCAGCCCATGGGATAAAGCACGTTGTAGCCTTCGAGTCTTCTCTTGCGGCTTACAATATCAAGGGCGGTATAGGAACGGGGGTGGCCAACGTGAAGGCCCTGACCCGACGGATACGGAAACTCTACAAGTGCAAAAAACTTAGGAAGAGTATAATCGTCCTTTGCTGCAAAGGTGTTGTTTTCGTACCAATGCTTCTGCCATTTCTTTTCAATTTGCTTGTAATCGTAAAACATTGCTAATCCTCCTGCTCGGATGTGAGTATATCATCAAGATTAATTACGTTGCCGTCGCTCCACATACGGTCAAGCGAGTAAAACTCTCTGGCCTCACGGCTGAAGATGTGAACTATAACCTCGTTGTAGTCGAGCAATATCCAGCCGGTCGCCTTGCCCTCAACGTGATGCGGCTCTACGCCAAGCTCGGAGAGCTTGCACTCAACCTCCTCGGCGAGTGCGCGAACGTGGGTCGAAGACGTTGCGGTTGCCATAAGAAGATATTCGGCGAGAATGGTTATCTCCCCTACCTCAACGGCAAACATATCTCTTGCTTTTCTTTCGTTAACGGCATTTGCCGCAACCTTTAAAATTTCAAAAGCTTCCAAAAACTTTCCTCTTTTCAAAGACATATTTCATTGTAAGCCTCAAGCGTATCCGGATGGATGGGCTTACCTTTATTAACTAAATCAACGATGGAATAAGAAAGCGCATATTTAAGCGCTTCATCCATACTTATATCAACCAGACGACGCATAACGTCAACGTCGTCATAGTCACGGTCGGCCGAAGTGAAATCGGCGAGATACAGTATTTTATCCGTAAGGGTCATTCCTGCGCGGGCAGTGGTATGATAGCGGATTGCTGTTATTATCTCGTCGTCGTTTATGCCGAGCTTATGGCGAACGTAGAGCGAACCCGACATAGCGTGCCAAAGTTTTTGGGCATTCGCTTCCACAGACGAAAGAATTATACCAAAGTCACGGAACAATTGCAAGTGCTCATCCTTCGGCGCATTTTTGGTAATGTCGTGCAGTAATCCCGCCAGATAACATTTATCCTTATCGCCGCCGTATTTTTCGGCAAGACGCAATGCCTCGTCGGCGACACAGAGCGAATGCTTATAACGCTGAGGATTAAGCCTTTTGGCGAGCAGCTGCTTATATTCATCAATTGTCATTATTTTACTCCGTAAAGTCCTTTTTCTTTTATATAATCAAGCACCTTTGAGGGAATTTTATCCCACTCGCCTGCCCTGACTTCGGTTGAAGAAATATCAGCAATATCGGCTTCGATAACGGTGATATTTCCGCCCTCGGACCTAAGTTTCTCAACCGATGCGTCAAACTGGGCATTATCGACACCGATGCGGCGAAAAGCGATAATATCGGCCATTTTGAGTATATCGATATAACGATACCAGCCACTGAAGGTTGTTATCATATCTCCGCCGCACATAAGCGCTGCCCTTTTGCCGTAAAGCTTGCCTAATTCGCACAGGGTATCGTAGGTGTAGCTGAGTCCTCCGCGGGCAAGCTCGATATCGGAGAATTCAACGTCGCCGATACCAATAAGTGCAATGCGGCACATATTAAGGCGGTCCTCACCGGTTGCCAACATTTGCGCATCCTTATGGGGCGGACGGTAGGTAGGAATTACCACGAGTTTTTCCACCTGCGGCAATGCCAGCGCCTTTTTTGCCATCTCAACGTGGCCGTTGTGTATAGGGTTAAAGGTGCCTCCGAATACGGCTACTACCCTATCCATTCTTCTTTACCAAAACGATTTTTTTGTGCTCCTTGCTTTCACGATAAAGCACAAAGCGCGAGCCGATTACCTGAACTACGTCGGCTCCCGTTTCGGCGGCGATGATATCGGCAGCCTCACGCGAGGATTGAGGAGAAGTTTCGAGCACGCGAAGTTTTATAAGTTCGCGGGCCTCAAGCGTTTCATCAACCTGACGGATAAGCTGGTCGTTTATGCCGCTTTTACCAACCTGAAAGATTGTTTCCAGGCTGTTTGCAAGCGCACGAAGCTGTGCGCGCTGTTTTCCGGTTAACATATTTTTACCTCTTAAATATAGTTTTTAAGCTCGTCGCGAAGCAACTTTAACGCCTTGCCGCGATGACTTACTTTATCCTTTTCTTCGCCCGAAGCGAGTCCAAAACAGCCGATTTCGCCAACAAAGAGCGGGTCGTAGCCGAAGCCGTTTTCGCCCTTTTCTTCAAAATCAATGTGGCCCTCACACTTACCGGTTACGGTAAAGCGGCGACCGTCGGGGAAAACGCAGGCAACCGCCGATACAAATCGGGCAGTACGCTTTTCATATGGCACTCCCTTGAGTTCACGAAGAAGCTTGCGGTTATTTTCTTTATCGTCACCATGGACACCGCTGTAGCGAGCGGAGAAGATTCCCGGCGCGCCGTCTAACGCGTCAACACAAAGGCCACTGTCATCCGCCAGTGATACAAGGCCTGTCTTCTCACAAGCGAAGGCGGCTTTAATGGTGGCATTTTCTTCGAAGGTGGTACCGTCCTCCTCAACGTCGGGGAGACTATAAGGCAGGTCGCTTTCACACAGCACCTCTATTCCCATCGGTTCGAGAATTCGTTTAAACTCGATTACCTTGTGGGCATTTTTTGTTGCTATAAAGAATTTCATTCCTGCTCACCGCCTTCAAAAAGACCTTCGGCAAATTTTACCGAATCGAAGGGCTGAAGGTCGTCTATTCCTTCGCCCACGCCTACAAACTTAACGGGAATTCCGAGCTCGTGATTTATGGCGAGTACTACGCCGCCGCGAGCAGTTCCGTCAAGTTTTGTGAGCACGATACCGGTAATATTTGCAACGTTTTTAAATTCGCGCGCCTGATTTACTGCGTTCTGTCCCGTTGTTGCGTCGAGCACGAGCAGTGTCTCGAGCGAGGCATCGGGCAGTTCGCGGTTTATTACGCGATTCATTTTTGCAAGCTCGTCCATAAGGTTTTTCTTATTGTGCAGACGGCCTGCGGTATCGCATACGATAATATCGGCTTTCTTGGCCTTCGCCGAAGCGATGGTATCGAAAATTACCGAAGCGGGATCGGTTCCCTCAACGCTTTTAACCATATCGACGCCACTGCGCTCTGCCCAAACCGAAAGTTGGTCGATTGCGGCGGCACGGAAGGTGTCGGCGGCGCCAAGCACCACCTTTTTACCCTGCTTTTTAAAGCCCAGCGCCATCTTGCCGATGGTGGTGGTCTTGCCAACGCCGTTTACACCTATCATAAGCACGATAGACGGCGAGGTTTCGAGGTGCAGTGCGGTATCGCCCGAGAGCATATCGCTTATTATTTCCTTTAAAAGACGGCGAATTTCATCGGGGTCCGAGATGCGCTCTTCCTTTACGCGCTCGCGCAACATATCACAGATATATGTCGAGGTGGTAACGCCGATATCACAGGTGATAAGAATTTCCTCAAGTTCTTCAAAAAGGTCCTCATCGATTCTTTTGAAACTTTTAAGGACGTTGTTTACGGCGCCCGAAATATTGGAGCGAGTTTTTTTAAGTCCCTCGCTGATTTGGCTGAAAAATCCCATTTATAAACCTCTTTAGTTTAAGTTCATTTTCTTCTCAAGTTCGGATACGTTAAGCTCAAGCAGCTTGGTAATACCCTTTTCCTGCATGGTTACGCCGTAGAGCATATCGGCCGCCTCCATCGTTCCGCGACGGTGGGTAATGCAGATAAACTGAGTATTAAAGTCGGCACGGCTCATATAGTCGGCAACGCGATCAACGTTAATATCGTCGAGTGCGGTATCAACCTCGTCCAAGAAACAGAACGGAGGTGCGTTTACGCGCATGATTGAGAAGTAGATAGAAAGTGCGATAAGCGCTTTCTCACCGCCCGAAAGACCGTCAAGACTGGGAACGTTCTTGCCGGGAAGCTTAACGTTAATATCAATTCCGCTTTCGAGAATATTTGTCGGGTCGCTTAAGGAAAGTTCTGCCTGACCGCCGCCAAACAGTTCTTTAAAGGTTTTGCTGAAGGTAGAACTAATTTTTTCAAAGCCTTCGGTAAAGAGTTCCTGCATCTGGCCGGTAAGCTGCGCAATAAGCTTATTGAGCTCGGCACGCGAACGTTCAACGTCGGCAACCTGCTCGGACAAGAAATTGTATCTTTCGCTTACTTCCTTATATTCATCAATAGCGGCAACGTTAACGTGACCAAGCGAGCGAATCTTGGATTTGAGCTCAGCCAACGTCTTTTTGGCCTCGGTAACGTTTTCTATTACGATGCCCATCTCCTCAGCCTCGGTACGGGTAAGCTGATATTCGTCATAAAGGCGTTTAACAACGTCATCCAGCTCGCGAAGCATAGATTCACGGCGCTCGTTAAGTCGGGCGAGTTCACCACTTAGGGTTTCCTTCTGCTCTAAAATCTCACGCTCGCGAACACGCATATCGTGCGAGTTCTTTTCCATTTCGCTGCGTGCGTTTATGAGAGCTTCGGTCTCGGCCTCAGCGTCGGTCTTGCTCTGACGCAGAGCCTCGATATCGCTCTTTATCTTTTCGATTTGTTCGCCCAGTTCGGTATTCTTTGTAAGCAGTTCGTCCTTTTCGGCGGCAAGTATGTTGCCGCGCTCAAGGCGGTTACCTACCGCGGTTTCGAGCGACTGCTTAACCGATTTAAGGTTTTCTATATCCTTTTCAATCTCTACGATGTTAAGGCGATATTCGGTAAGCATATTTGCAACGCGCTCGCGGTTTGCTGCGAGGTCGTCACGTCCGCCGGTCTTAGAATCGATTTCTGCCTGAATAGCGGCCTTCTGCTCTTCGATTTCGGCAATCGCTGTGTTGCACTGCTCGATAGCGGCAGTATGCTCAGCAACCTTGGCTGCAGAGTTCTGCTTTTCATCGGCAGCGGCATCATATGCTGCCTGCGCAGAGTTTTTAAGTTCGCTTATACGGCGAAGTTCGGCCAGAGCACGAATCTTATCCTCGTTTGCGGTGGTGAGAACGGCGTTTGCGGCAACGATATCGGCCTCAACGGCGGCAAGCTCCTGCGCGGCTGCCGTATGGTCGACCGTCAGTTTTTCAAACTTTTCTTCAAGTTTTTCTTTTGCGGTCTTAAGCTTTTCGATTTCGCCGCTGCGGCTGAGTATACCGGCCTGCTTGGAAAGGCTACCGCCCGTAAGGCTTCCGCCCGGGTTAACAACCTGACCGTCAAGCGATACCACCTTAAGCTTATAGCCCGTCTTTTTGGCGATAGTGGCAGCAGAGTCAAGGTCGTCAGCTACTATTGTTCCGCCAAGCAGGTATTTGATTATTTCGCGATACTTATCGTCACACTTTACGAGGTCGCTTGCCACGCCGATAAAGCCGAAGTGCTTTTCCGCCTCCTCGGTTTCATACTTCTTTGCCCTCATGGTGGCTACGGGCAGGAAGGTTGCGCGGCCGTGATTGCCCTTCTTAAGCATTTCGATAGCGCGCTTTGCATCGGCATCGGTTTCGGTTACGATATTCTGCATTGCGTTTCCGAGAGCAACCTCGATTGCCACGGCGTATTCGCTGTCAACGTTTATGATGCGTGAAACGGGACCGTATATTCCGCGAAGGAGACCCTTTTCGGCATCCGACATAACCTTTTTAACCGAGTGATTGAAGCCCTCCATATTCTTTTCGAGATCTTCAAGCACCTGAATTTTATGTAGTTTACTTTCGATTTCAAGGGTGGTTTCGTCGATATCGGCCTTAAGCTTATCAACTGTTTCCTTGCGGGCCTCCTTGCGAAGTTCGTAGCCCTTTATCGAATTATTGCAGGACGAGATGTTGTCTTCAATCTCATCAAGCAGTTTATTTGTTTCATCAAGTTCCTCATTAAGAGCCTTGATTTCAGCCAACTTTTCTGCCAAAACCTCATCGATTACGGCGGCACGGTTGCCGATTTCGTCTATGGACGACTGAGCGGTAACCATTTTTACTCGCTCATCGGAGCCCTTAGCCATAAGCTCGTTAAGAGATTTTGAAAGGTCTTCGATGTTTTTAGAGATGCTTTCACTGTCACTTAAAAGGTTGCTTAGCTGTTCACCGGTTTCGGCAACCTTAAGTTCAAGCGCGGATATTCTTGCCTGCTTTTCGGCAATCTCTTCGTTTTTCTTTGCAATTTCCTCTGTAGCAGAAGCGTCGCTGTCGGCTATGTTTGCGATTTCCTCTTCAATTCGGGCAATGGTTTCCTTATTGTGGGCAATTGTATTTTCCAAAACTGCAATGTTACCCGAAAGGGCTACCGCCTGTTCCTCGAAGAAGGCTGCGCGTGCGCGCATATTATCGATATCCGAGGTGAGTTTTGCAAAGCCCTCGGAGTTGCCCTCGAGGTCTGCCTCCATCTGCCTTAACTGATTGTCGGCATCGGAATACTGTGCCTCGGCAACGGCGATTTTGCTCTCCTGATTGCGGATAGAATCCTTGGAATTATTAAGGGTATGCATCCAAAGGCCTATTTCAAGTTCCTTGCGCTCGGCGGCAAACTTCAAGAATTTTTCAGCCTTTTTGGACTGTTCCTCGAGCGGGCCGACACGGCCCTCAAGTTCACCTAAAATATCGCGCAGACGCACCATATTATCGTCGGCGGCTGCGAGCTTGCGCTCGGCCTCCAACTTGCGGTAGCGGTATTTTGATATTCCCGAAGCTTCTTCAAAAATATCTCTGCGCTCGTGCGATTTGGAACTGATGATGGTGTCAATCTTACCCTGACCTATCATCGAATATCCGTCGCGTCCGAGACCGGTATCCATAAACAGCTCGTTAACGTCACGCAGACGTACCGATACGTTGTTAATAAGATATTCACTCTCGTGCGAGCGGTAATAACGGCGGGTTATTGCCACCGTGTCGTTATCAAAGTTTAAACTGCGGTCGGAATTGTCAATTACCAAGGTAACCTCGCAGTATCCGTGCGGACGACGGTCAGCTGTGCCGCCGAAGATAACGTCCTCCATAGACTGGCCGCGAAGATTTTTGGTAGACTGCTCGCCCAAAACCCAACGAACGGCATCGGAAATGTTACTTTTTCCGCTTCCGTTTGGTCCTACAACGGCAGTTATGCCTCTTCCGAATTTAAGTGTTGTTTTGTCTGCGAAAGACTTGAATCCCTGGATTTCAATGGAACGCAACAGCACTTTTTATTCACACCCTTTAATTAATACGTCGTTTATTTTAATATCATCGTTTGCGATTATCTTAATATTATAACCTATTTTACTGAAATAATCTATATTGGATTTTGACTGACCCTTTGCCTTGGAAAGGTCGCGAGGATTTACAAAAACCTCGTAGCAGCCTTTTTCCTTAAGGCCTCGGGATATTTTGTTTTTAAACTCTTCGGCATCGCACAGCTCTCTAAACGCGGGATGCCACGGGCCCGCTATATACGCGGTTTCGTCGATGGTATGAAGACCGAGTCGGATAACCGGCACGCACGCCTCGTCAAACATAGATTTAAGCCTTGTGCAAAGTCTTACTGCCTCGTCAACCGTTTGCGGTTCGTATTCTCCCTTACCTACCAAATCGGCAAGACGAGTGTTTTTAAGCACTATAGTGGGATAAATACGAACACAGTCGGGCGATAGTTTAATTATCTGCTCGGCTGTTTTTATATCGTCG
The DNA here is from genome assembly GCA_017513245.1 of Clostridia bacterium. GTDB lineage: Bacteria > Bacillota > Clostridia > Oscillospirales > Acutalibacteraceae > SIG589. The sequence goes on along the minus strand of JAFXGK010000014.1, from coordinate 66,669 downwards.
GCGGCTGAAGAACCGTAAAGACCGGTCATCATCTGAAGGCCCAGTAAAAAGCCCTTCTGCTTAATAAGAATCGAAGCATTAATAACGTCCTCGGCACTATGTCCCCTATCATTAAGTGTGAGCACGCGGTCACACATGCTCTGAGCGCCCAGTTCGATTGTTTTTACGCCGTAACGGGCAAGGATATCGAGCACCTCTTCATCAATGGCGTCGGGTCGGGTTGATATGCGAATGCCGCACACCGTACCATCCGCTACAAAGGGATTTGCCCATTCGAGCAACGATATCATCATATCCCGTTCAATAGCCGTAAAACTGCCGCCGAAAAATGCAATTTCGGTGGTGGACGGGTTATAGTTTTTACTGCTTTTTGCAATTTCTACAGCGTTTATTATATCTTGCTCGGTGGGTACTTTTTCAGTGCGCGCAATATAGTGCTGATTGCAAAAACTGCACATATTTGGACAACCGAGATGCGGCACAAAGATAGAGATGTTGGAGTGTTTTACGCTCATTCCTCAATACCCATTAAAGCGAGGGCCTGCTTGGCGGCAGACTGCTCTGCCTGCTTCTTGCTGCGGCCGGTGCCTACGCCGATTACGTTAGAGTTAAGACGCACCTCAACCGTAAAACTCTTGTTATGGTCGGGGCCGCTTTCATCGGTCAATACGTAGGTCAACTGCTCCTCGCGATTGCGTTGGATAACCTCTTGCAGCGTTGTTTTATAGTCCTTAAACACCTCGTTATCGCGGTGTTTGAGTTCTTCGGTTATAAAGCGAAGAACGTGCTGCTTGGCCTGCTCCATACCTGCGTCGAGATATATTGCGGCCAGCACAGCCTCAAATGCATCGGCAAGAATTGAAGGACGCTGACGGCCACCGTTTTGTTCTTCTCCTCTGCCGAGAAGAATATGGTCACCTATACCGAGTTCCTTTGAAAACTCGCACAGCGATTTTTCGCAAACCAGCGATGCACGCAGTTTGGTAAGATCGCCCTCAAGACTATTTTTAAACTTTGCAAAAATATACTCGGATACAATGATGGAAAGCACGGAATCGCCCAAAAATTCAAGTCGCTCGTTGCAGTGAGCGGGGTTTCCGTTTTCATTGGCATAGGAAGAGTGAGTCAATGCAAGACGGAGCAAAGACTTGTCCTTAAAGCTATATCCAATTTTATTTTCCAATTCACGCATAGGAATTCCCCTTACATTTTGCTAAGGCCTTCGCTAATCTGACCAATAACGTCCTTTTCGGTATAAAGCATAGCCTGATGTATAGCATTTTTGATGGCCATTGCCTTAGAGTTGCCGTGCGCCTTGATTACAGGCTTGGAGCAACCGAGCAACGGTGCGCCGCCTACCTCTTCGGAGTCGGCCATCTTTTTAACGCCCATCATGCCTTTTTTGAGCGTTAAGGCAGCAAGCTTGGTTTTTAAATTCTTATAAAATACGCCCTTTAAAAGCTTAAACATCGATGAGAAAACACCCTCAATAAGCTTTAGAGCAATGTTACCGGTAAAGCCATCGGTTACGACGGCATCGCATTCGCCCTTCATAATTTCGCGCGATTCGATATTACCGATAAAGTTGATGGGAGCCTTCTGCAGCAAATCGTATGCCGCAAGATGAAGCTCGTCGCCCTTGGTTTCCTCGGTGCCTATGTTAAGCAGACCGACGGTGGGGTTTTCCCTGCCCTCAACCTTCTCAAGGTATACGCTTGCCATAAGTCCGTACTGGGCGAGCATTTCGGGGCGAGTGTCGGCGTTTGCGCCGATATCAAGCATTAAAAACGGTGCCTTAAGGCCCGGAATCATACTCGCAAGGGCTACTCGCTTAACGCCCTTTATACGTTTAACGATAAGCGTGCCGCCTACCACTACTGCGCCGGTGCTGCCTGCCGAAACGAAGGCATCAGCCTCGCCGTCAGCCAAAAGACGGAATGCAACCGCCATAGAGCAGTCCTTCTTCGCACGTAAAATAGAGGTGGGCTCATCGTGCATCGATATTACGTCGGGTGCGTGGACGAGCTCCATTCCGTCGAGCGAAACAGAGTTCTCTGCCGCGCACTTTTTAATTATTTCCTCGTCACCTACGAGAATAGGAGTAACACCGTATTCATCGGCGCCGAGTCGGGCTCCTTTTATTATTTCGAGCGGCGCATTATCGCCACCGAAAGCATCTATAGCTATTTTCATCTTTTTACTCCCTTATATTACTGTCAAACCAGTCCAGCGAACGCTTGGACAGCGCTGCATAACGCTCGCGCTTATCCCTGATTTTTTCTTCAAGAGGCGGTAAAACACCGAAATTTGCGCCCATAGGCTGAAAATCCTTAACCGATTCATCACATATGTAGGATATAAGTGCGCCCATCATTGTAAAATCGGGCAGGATAACGGGTTCTCTTCCCTCCAAGAGCGCGGCCGCGTTATAACCTGCCAAAATGCCGCTTGCCGCCGATTCCATATAACCTTCTACACCGGTTATTTGGCCTGCAAAGAAGACGTTTCCGTCCTCTCTCAGCGACATTGTTTTAGAAAGCAATCGCGGAGAATCGATAAAGGTATTACGATGCATTACACCAAAACGCAGGAATTCGGCATTTTCGAGTCCGGGAATGAGCGAAAACACTCTTTTCTGCTCGGGAAACTTTAAGTTGGTTTGAAAACCGACGAGGTTATACATGGTGCCCTCGGTGTTTTCCTTGCGAAGCTGTACCACAGCCCAGGGGCGGTGGCCTGTTCTCGGGTCGCGAAGTCCTACGGGTTTAAGCGGACCGAATCGGATAGAATCCTCACCGCGTTTTGCCAAAACCTCAATCGGCATACAACCCTCGTAAACCGTAAAAGGACGGTCAAAATCCTTAAGCGGTGCGCTTTCGGCCGCGATAAGCTCGCTGTGGAAGCGCTCGTATTCCTCACGGTTCATCGGACAATTTATGTAATCGGCATCGCCCTTGTCGTAACGCGATGCGGTAAAGGCTACCGACATATCAACGCTATCAGCCGAAACTATGGGCGCTGCGGCGTCAAAAAAGCTTAAATGCTCGCTCTTTAAGCGGCGTTTTATGCTTTCGGCCAAGGCACCGTCGGTCAAGGGGCCGGTGGCAACAACGGTAATACCCTCGGGGATATTCTCTACCACCTGCTCGATAACGTTAATATACGGATGGCTTTTGATTTTAGCGGTGATGTACTCGGAGAAAAGCTCACGGTCAACCGCCAGTGCTCCGCCTGCCGGCACCTTGCAGGTATCGGCCGCCTCCATACAAACGGAGGAAAAACGGCGCATTTCGGTCTTCAATAGACCTGCCGCGGAATCAACGCGCTCGGCTTTAAGCGAATTCGAACACACCAGCTCGGCAAAGCCGTCACTGCTGTGGGCGGGAGAACGCTTAACCGGCTTCATTTCGTAAAGGTCAACGAAAATTCCGCGTGAAGCTATTTGAAGCGCGGCCTCACAACCTGCGAGACCGGCGCCTAAAACGTTTATTTTGTTCATTTTACTTTTTCTTTCTGGAAGAGCAGTCACCGTTCATACAGTATTTTCTGCCCTTAAATCCCTTTAAGATATAACCGCCGCACTCGGGGCAGATATCACCGGTAGGAATGCCGGGGGCTGCAAAATCACAGGTAGGATAGTTGCTGCAGCCGTAGAAGGTTTTGTTTGTTCCCCTCTTTACACGCTTTACAAGCTTTGCACCGCACTTGGGGCAGGGCTGCTTAATCTCATCCTCGGGCATCGGCTTGGTGTTCTTGCACTCGGGGTAACCCGGGCAGGCCAAGAACTTACCGAAACGGCTGCTCTTTACAACCATTTTACGGCCGCACTTGTCGCAAAGGATTTCGGTTTCCACGGCGGGAACCTTTACGCGAACACCGTCCATACTCTGCTCGGCCTTTTTGAGCATTGTTTCAAAATCGCCGTAGAAATCAGAGAGAACGTCTGTCCAGTTAAGGGAGCCGATTTCAATCTTATCGAGGTTGGTTTCCATACCCGCGGTAAACTTAATGTCGGCAATCTTCTTAAAGTGCTCCTTCATAAGTTCGGTTACGACGGTACCGAGGGCTGTCGGCTTTAAGGACTTCTTCTCACGCTCGATATACTCGCGGTTGGAGATGTTTGCGATAATCGGAGCGTAGGTAGAGGGACGGCCGATACCGTTTTCCTCAAGCGCCTTGATAAGGGTAGGCTCGGTATAGCGCTGGGGCGGCTGAGTAAAGTGCTGATTAGGCTCAAGCGACTTAAGCTTAAGCAGGTCGCCCTTGCTCATCGGAGGAAGAACGCAAAGTTCTTCATCCTTTTCGTCCTTGCCCTCTTCGTAAAGCACGGTAAAGCCGTCAAACTTTATGCTGTAGCCGCTGGACTTAAAGAGATAGTTGCCCGCAACGATATCAACGACAACGGTATCCTGAACGCAGGCAGACATAAGGCTGGCAACGAAACGCTCCCAAATGAGCTTATAAAGCTTATACTGCTCGGAAGAAAGCGAGCCCTTTATCTGCTCGGGGTCGAGGTTTACGTTGGTGGGACGGATAGCCTCGTGGGCATCCTGAGCGCCTGCCTTGGTTTTGAAATAGCGGGGCTTTTTCGGAAGGTATTTTTCGCCGAAGCGAGAAACGATATACTTACCGGTTGCTGCGCGAGCCTCTTCGGAAATGCGGAGAGAGTCGGTACGCATATAGGTAATAAGACCGGTTACGCCCAATCCGGGAATCTCAACACCTTCATAAAGCTGTTGCGCAATCTTCATGGTGCGCTGACCGCCGAAGCCAAGCTTACGCGAGGCTTCCTGCTGCATTGTGGAGGTTGTAAACGGAGGGGCAGGCTGCTTGTTGCGGATACCTGTCTTTACGTTTTCAACGATATATTCTGCACCGTCAAGCTCGTTTACGATGCGAAGAGCATCAGCTTCACAGTCAATTTCGGTTTTTACGCCGTCTGCGGTGCCGTAAAGGTAGGAAGCGAAGGATTTACGTCCGCTCTGAAGTTTGGCATCGATGGTCCAATACTCCTGCGGGTTAAAGGCTTCGATTTCCTTTTCGCGGTCAACAATAAGACGGAGCGCCACCGACTGCACACGACCTGCCGAAAGACCGCTCTTTACCTTTTTCCAAAGGAAGGGGCTGATCTTATAGCCAACCAGACGGTCAAGCACGCGACGTGCCTGCTGAGCATCAACAAGGTCGAGGTTTATCTTTCTCGGCTTGCTCATACCGGCCTTTACGCCGCTTTCGGTTATTTCATTAAAGGCAACGCGGTTTTCTTCGCTCATATCGAGGCCTAAAATCTGCGCTAAGTGCCAAGAAATTGCTTCTCCCTCGCGGTCCGGGTCGGTCGCGAGGTAAACCATTTCGCTCTCTGCGGCGGCCGCTTTGAGCGATTTGATAAGCTCTTTCTTATCCGACATATTGATATACTGAGGAGCAAATCCGTGCTCGGTATCGATGCCGAGACGGGATTTGGGAAGATCTCTTACGTGGCCTACCGAAGCCATTACTTCATAGCCCGCGCCAAGATACTTCTTTATACTCTTTATCTTACCGGGAGACTCAACAATAACCAGTTTTGACATTTTCATACTCCTTATTGTAGTTTAAGATAGCGACCGCCCGGAACCGCCTTTACAACTCCTGCGAGTTCAAGTTCGGTCATGGCAATCATAAGTTCATTTGCATCATAATCACAGAAAACGCTCAGTTCGTCCACGCAAAACGCATCCGTCGGGGCCGCATTGTAAAGCGAGACCGCGGTTTGCGAAAGACCCGAAAGGTTTATTTCTTTTGCGGGCACGTTTTCCGGCTCCGTGGCGGCGATTTCAGGGGGTAATTCCCTCTTGCCGCTTGGGCGACTGTAAGCTTTTTCTATATCCAGTTTATCTTTGTAGGCGCCGAGATATTCAAAGAAAACGTCCTTAGCGGTTAAAAGAGGCTTTGCACCGTCACGCAAAAGGTTATTTGAACCTATGTACTGCGGCAGAGTGGGATTACCCGGAATTACGAATATATCCTTGCCCTGCTCGAGTGCGTGGCGCGCAGTTATAAGCGCACCGCTGCGCTCGCCTGCTTCAATTATCACGGTACCAAGTGTAAGCGCCGACATAAGTCTGTTTCTGACCTGAAAAGCTGATCTTCCTACCGGCGTTTTAGGTGAAAATTCGGTTATTACGGCGCCGCCGTTTAATATTATATTTTCACGCAAATTTTCGTTTTCGGACAGATAATCGTAGCCAAAGCCGCACGGCATAATAAGCACGGTAACACCGTTTTCGGCAAGCGCGCCCTTATGCGCCGCACTGTCAACGCCGAGTGCGCCACCGCTGACGACCGCCATACCGCCGCGAGCCAGACGCGACGAAAGCGAATATGCCGCTTTGACACCAAAATCCGAACACTTGCGTGGACCTACAATACAAACCGAAGGGATTTCTTCCAAACTGGGAAGAGAACCCTTAGCGTAAATAACAATTGGAAAATCGGGGATTTGCGAAAAACCGATGGGATAACGCGTGTCTCCGTACGGGATAATTTCTATCCCCTGCTCTTTGCAATAAGCCAAAATACTTTCGGCCTCCGCAAGGGATTTGTCCTTGGCGCGAGAAAAGGCCGTTTTTGTGAAAAGACCGCTGTTGTAAAGACGTTCCTCATCGGCATCGTAGACGCCTTTGGCAGAACCGAAGCGGTCATATATAGCGGCGGCTTTTCCGTAGCCGTAGCCCAAAACTCCCTGAAGCCAAACACTGTATTTCATAGTCTACCTCTGCATCTCCCACATAACTATTGATGCGGCAACGGCAGCATTAAGCGACTCTGCGCGACCCGTCATCTTGATGGTTATGGGTGTTGCGGCGGCAATGGCTTCGCTTGTAAGGCCGTTTGCCTCATTGCCGATAAGGGCGGCACAGCCGTCGGCAAAGTTAACATCGGTAACCGACAAAGCCTCGGTAACAACGCAGGCATAAAGAGATAAACCACTCGATTTCAGTTCTGACACAAAATCATCTAAAACAATTACGGGCAGACGCAACAAAGCACCCATAGAAGCACGAAGCGACTTGGGGGCAAAGGGATCGCATCCGTTCGACGAGACGATAATACCGCTGATGCCAAAGGCTTCGGCTGTTCGTGCAACGGCGCCGAGGTTGGAAGGATCGGATACGTTTTCGAGCGCTATATATCGGCCGCGTGGGTCGATATTGTGCTTTACGTCTTCCCTCTTTACAAGGCAGATAATTCCCTGCGGCGACTTGGTATCCGATATTTTGGTGAAAACACTGTCGGTTACCAAATATGCCTTTTTAGCCTGCTTTGATAAAAGCAGAATATCGTCACCGTACTTTTCCTGCGCTGTTTCGGATATTACGAGCGTTTCAAACTCGTATCCGTTTTCGGCGGCATCACGGCAAAGACGTAATCCTTCAATGACGAAAAGACCGTGCTCCTTTCGGGAACGGCCGGAATTATTCAGCTGATTTATCAGCTTTATTAAGGAGTTATCCTTGCTTGTAATTTTAGTGAATTCTGTCGACAAAACACCACCGCCTTGCGAAGTGTTTAAAAAAAGGTCGCCCGAGAGTAAAGTTATCCCTCGGGCGTAAAAACATTATTTGCTTAAAGCCTTCTTTGCAGTTTCGGCAAGTGTAGCAAAACCGGCAGCATCATTTACAGCCAGCTCAGCGAGCATCTTGCGGTTTAACTGTACGCCGGCCTTCTTAAGACCGTTCATGAATGTGGAATAATTCATGCCGTTCTGCTTTGCAGCAGCGGAAATACGGGTGATCCAAAGACGACGGAAATCGCGCTTCTTAAGACGACGTCCGATGTAGGCATAATTGCCCGACTTCATAACAGCTTCTTTAGCAGTTCTGAAAAGCTTGGATTTTGCACCAAAATAACCCTTAGCGAGTTTTAAAGTCTTTTTTCTTCTTTTGCGTGTGGCTAACGCACCTTTTACTCGTGCCATTTACAGCAACCTCCGTTAATTCTCTTAATTTCCCTTTACTTGTAGGGAATCATTTTCTTGACTGCTGCTACATTTGTTGTGTGCGCAACCACAGTCTTGCGAAGATTTCTCTTACGCTTGGTAGTCTTCTTGTTCAGGATGTGCGATTTGTAAGCATGTGCACGCTTAACCTTGCCGGTCTTGGTAAGCTTAAAACGCTTTTTTGCACCGCTGTGTGTTTTAATCTTAGGCATTATTAAATCCTCCCTTTAATATACAACTATTTAGTAGGCTTCGGAGCGAGGAACATAAGCATGTTTCTGCCCTCCATCTTAGCAGGCTTTTCAACAACCGACGCCTCCGAGCAGTACTCTGCAAAGCGATTCATGGTGTCAAGGCCGATTTCGGGATGACCCATTTCACGTCCACGGAAGCGGATAGAAACCTTTACCTTATTGCCTGCGGCCAAGAACTTCTTGGCTTGGTTGCCCTTGGTTTCAAAGTCGTGTGTATCGATGCTGAGACCCAAACGAATCTCTTTAATCTCTACAACCTTTTGATTCTTCTTGGCTTCCTTTTCACGCTTGGCCTGCTCAAAACGGTACTTTCCGTAGTCCATTATTTTGCAAACGGGCGGATTGGCCGTAGGAGCGATGTTAACAAGATCCAGGTCCTTTTCATACGCTGCTTTTAAAGCGTCCTTCAGCGGAAGTATTCCGAGCTGAGAGCCGTCCGAGTCGATGACTCTGACCTCTTTAAAGCGGATTTCTTCGTTGATGGCAATTTCTTTGCTGCTAATTGGTAAACACCTCCAAAATAAAAAGCGTGGACAGTATAATCCGTCCACGCATAATAAGTCCATTTGGTTAAAATAGAAAACTTATTAACCCTGTAAGTCTATGCCTCGGGGTGAGAACGGAAAACCGTATCTGCTTTATTGTCATTTAGTATTTTAACACATTTTTTCGGTTTGTCAAGAGAAAATTAAAACTCGATACCTAAATATTCAACATATTCCTCAAGACACATATCGAGTTCGTTCATTTTGGCCGCATGCTCCTTGCCTACGTAGCGGTAATGCCACGGCTCGTAGATGATTTTGGTTATCTCCTGCTTGTGCTTGGGATAACGCATAACAAAGCCGTATTCTGCGGCATGCTCCTGCAGCCAATCAAACTGCTTGGTGTTTTCAAATGATTCCTCAACCGAGTTTAAATCGACGGCAAGGCCTAAGTTATGGTCGCTCGTTCCGGGAACGGCAACAATGGTAGCGGCCTTTGCCTTGGCGTTTTCTTCGCTATAACCGCGGTTAAGCCACTTTTGAACCTCGGCGTTATAGAGATTGGTCTGCTTGGTAAGGGTGCGGAAACACGAAATTACAAGCAGATTTACGCCATCTTTATTTGCGGCGGCAAGCATGGCGTTAAGGTCGCCGACTGCACGAGCGTCGAAACTCATACCCTGGTCACGTGCGTAGGCCGGAGTAATAAGTCCGGTTTCCACCGAGAAGTCGGCAGGAAGCACGTTTTCGGAATTGGCAACGCGGAGTTTCCATTTGTCAGCCGCTGCTACCGTGGGAGCTTTAGAGCTTGATTCTTCGGAGCTGTTGTCCGAAACGGTATCGGATATCTGCGAATTTGCGGAGCTATTATCTTCCGGTTCGGCAAGCTGTGCGCGAAGGCTTAAATTTTCCACCAATAAAGCGATAGTTACGATGAGGAGAATCATCGTAACTATCAACAGAGAAATTACAGCTCGACGGGCGGAAGAACCTCTGCGCTTTTTGCGCGCGTGTGTGTTCTGAGGCACTTCTTATTCCCTCCGTTATATTATTCTTACGCGGATAACGTCGCTGCCGATGGCGGTGATGGTTTCTTCAACCTTTGCCTTATCAACCGCGCCGGCATCAATCATAGTGTAAGCATAATCGCCTCTGGACTTGTTAATAAGGTTTTCAATATTAACGTTTCCTTCGGCAACAGCAGTAGTAATGCGAGAAAGAATATTGGGCTGGTTCTTATGAATTACGCAGATGCGTGTTTCACCGCTGCGGGGCATAAATGCCTCGGGCAGGTTAACCGAGTTGGTGATGTTACCGTTCTCAAGGTAATCGGAAAGCTCGCGAACAGCCATAACTGCGCAGTTCTCCTCTGCCTCGGGAGTAGATGCGCCAAGGTGAGGAATTGCGATTACGCCGTTAACATCAAGAATATCATCTGCGGGGAAATCGGTTACGTAGGCTGCAACCTTGCCGGTCTCGAGAGCGGCCTTAAGATCGTCATTGTTAACGAGGTCGCCACGAGCGAAGTTAAGGATGCGAACGCCGTCCTTCATCTTAGCAATAGTCTCGCTATTGATGAAGCCCTTAGTGTCCTTAGTGAGCGGAACGTGTACCGAGATGTAGTCGCACTTCTCGTAGATTTCCTTTAAATCCATAGCGTGGATAGCGTTATGGGTGAGGTGCCATGCGGAGTTGAGCGAAAGATACGGGTCGTAGCCGTATACCTTCATGCCAAGCTTGTTAGCGGCATTGGCAACCAAAACGCCGATAGCGCCAAGGCCGATGATACCGATGCTCTTGCCGAGGATTTCGGGACCGGTAAAGGCACTCTTGCCCTTTTCAACCATCTTTCCAACCTCTGCGCCGTTACCCTTTAAGGTCTTGGCCCATTCGATACCTGCGATAACCTTACGCGAAGAAAGTAAAAGACCTGCGATAACGAGTTCTTTAACTGCGTTTGCGTTTGCACCGGGGGTGTTGAAAACTACGATACCGTTTTCAGAGCAACGGTCGATCGGAATGTTATTGGTACCTGCGCCTGCACGGGCGATGGCCTTTAAGTTGGGATCAAACTCGGTATCGTGAAGCGAAGCAGAACGAACTACTGCGCCGTCGGGACTTGCTACCTCGTCGCCTACGGTATAAGCGTCGGCGGGAAGTAAGGAAAGTCCGTTCTGGGAAATTTTATTATAGGTCTTAATGTTAAACATTATTTATGCTCCTTTTCAAACTCATTCATGAAGTCAACAAGCTTGCGAACGCCTTCGATGGGCATTGCGTTGTAGATGGATGCGCGCATACCGCCAACCGAACGGTGACCCTTAAGGTTTACGAAGCCTGCCTTCTTGGAAGCGGCAACAAACTCAGCGTCGAGTTCATCGCTGCCGGTGATGAAGGGTACGTTCATAAGAGAACGGTCCTCGGGAACAACGGTGCCCTTGAAGAGCTTGCTGTTGTCAAGGAAGTCGTAGAGAAGCTTAGCCTTCTCTTCATTGTACTTCTTCATATTCTCAAGGCCGCCCATAGTGTCGCGGATCCACTTCATTACGAGGCCTGCAACGTAGATGGTGTAGCAGGGCGGAGTATTGAACATAGAGCCGTTGTCAGCATGGGTAACGTAGTTGAACATTGTGGGGGTAATATCCATAGCGTTGCCGAGAAGGTCCTTACGGATGATAACGATGGTAAGACCTGCGGGAGCAACGTTCTTCTGTGCGCCGCCGTAAAGTACGCCGAACTTCTTAACGTCGATCGGCTCGGACAGCATGCAGCTGGAGATATCGGCTACGAGCGGAACATTGCCGGTGTCGGGCAGCTCGTGCCACTTGGTACCGTAGATGGTGTTATTCATGCAGATATGGAAATAGTCTGCATCGGGAGTAAAGGTAGACTTATCGAGCTTAGGAATGTAGGAGAAGGTTTTATCTGCAGAAGATGCGATAACCTTTGCCTCGCCGTAACGGGCAGCCTCCTGGTATGCCTTCTTAGCCCACTGACCGGTAACAACGAAGTCAGCCTTCTTATTCTTGTTCATAAGGTTTAAGGGAAGCATTGCAAACTGAGAAGATGCTCCTCCCTGCAGGAAAAGAACCGCATACTCATCGGGAATATTCATAAGCTGACGAAGGGTTGCTTCGGTTTCATCAAAGATTGCCTGATATTCCTTGGAACGGTGGGACATTTCCATAACGGACTGACCGGTGGTTCCGAATTCTAACATTTCGGCTGCGCAGGTTTTAAGTACTTCCTCGGGAAGCATGGAAGGGCCCGCACTGAAGTTGTAAACTCTAGACATAATAATGACCTCCAAAAAAACATTTGCTACATTATATTAAAAGAAAACAGTAAAGTCAATAGGTTTGTTAAATGTTTGTCAATGTTTTTTATTTTTTGCCAAAATTTTTGTTAAAAAAATAACAACCTCATTTTTTAGGGGACTTTCCCTTTTCGGATAAAGGTGTTTTAAAACACCGTCAACCTTATTTAAACGGCGGTATAAAAATAAAAACTGTGCAGAAAACGCGTGTTATCCCTAACGGAGAATTTGAAAATTCTTTCAAATCTTGTTGAGAACCGGCATCGCATTTGTAAGTACAAATACACTTGGGCGGTAGCCCAAACCCACAGAAGCAGAAAAAGAGAAGATTCGTTTTAATTACGAGTCTTCTCTTTCTTTATGTGTGTAAGTGATATGCTGACTAAAGTCAGCGTGATATTTTCTTTTGAAAATTCCTCGTCTATGACGAGATTTTTCCAAAAGAAAGTGATATTGAAGCCTTACGGCTTCAGTGATATTCTATTCGCCATAAACTTGCGAAGCAAATATCACTCGGCGTAAGCCGAATAACACTGCGCAGCAATAAAACTCGCCGCAGGCGAATAGAACTGGCGTGATGCTCCGCTTGGAGTATCACGCCAAACTGCACAGTTTTTTATTTTACGGTTATTATTCAACAAACTGAATCGTGTTTACGGTCTTGCCCGAAACGGTAATCTTTACTCTATCGCCCGATTTTGCGAAGGGCAGTAAATCGGACTTGGTAACCAGCACGGTATATACGTTAGCGTCGTTTTCCAGTTTTATATAATAGGTAGTGTTTCCTTCAACGACTGCAGAGCTAATGCCCGCTATAACGCCCTCTACCTCCTGATCTTCGGTTTCGGGAGCGTCGGAAACGTTTTCCTTTTTAAGCTTGGAAATATAATCAGCACGAGCGCTTTCGACCGTGTTGCCGGTACCTACTATCTGATACTGATTAACATCGACAAACGCATACATTTTTACAAGACCGGCACTGTCCTTAAGCGACATAAAATAGGTTGGCCTATCCGAAACGTTTAAAAGCAGCGGGAAGGTTGAGGAATATGAAAGATGCTGTACCTGACCCTCTGCAGAGCTCATGGCTGAATATTCCTCTGCGCCCGGAATGGTATAGAACTTGGTTTCCTTGGTGCGAAGGTTTACAAGCACGAAGCCAACGTTGGATTCATCACTGGTAACCGAGGTCATTCCGGTATACAAGTATACATCATCGTCGAGCGCTAAATAATTATAACCGTCGGTGGGCTGTAACACACCTCGCTGACCAAAAATGGAGTTGAAGAATCCGGAACGGTATTTACCGTTATATACAAGGTGTTGTTCGATCATATCTGAGTCAAACACCTGATCGATCCACGAAGGCACGTCCTCAAGCTTATAATACTTGCTTTCACCGGTCTGCGCGTTCATAATAACTACGCCGTCAATATCGCTTCCGCTCCAAAAACCGATTTTAAAATCAATTACGGACGCTACCCAATAAGGTGTGCCCTCATCGTCGATTTCGAAGGAGATATTATCAAAAATCTTGGTAGGATATTTAAAGCGGAGCGCACGGTTAAGGTCACGCATAAAGTACTCGCTTTCGGAGTATTTTATGCCCTTTTCAAGACGCACAAGTTCGGTTTCCTGCGTGGTCATATCTACGGTGATATATGCGGGAATACCTTCTGAGCGATTGTTAATCCACTTAATGATATCGCCGTACATTAAAGGAGTAACCCTTACGGGCTTGCCTTTATAGTTAATCTGTGTATAAATTTCTTCGATTTCGAACTGCGAAACCAAATCGGCCATTTCGCCCAGTTTACGCTGACCTAAACGCGAAGCGGTATCACGGTCAACCACGGGAATTTGGTCCTGACTGATTTCGGCAACCTCCTCGATGAAATTGCCGTCTTCAAAGATTATAAGATCCCTATAGGACTTTGCATTAAAAAGCTGTGAACCGACAATTGAAGCAACTGCACTTAAAGCGATAATTGCTACAACTGCAATCAAGGCTATCTTTACGGGTTTGTTAAACGAGCCGAAATCAAAATGCGGTATTTTGGATTTTTCGGTGGCGTTTTTATTGTCCTTAATGAACTCTAAAATCTGCGCAAAGGCGTTTATACCAACACCTACGACTATTGCGAATCCGACAAAAAACCAAAAATCCTTACTCTGGAAATTGATGGGCGGCAGAACGAAATAGTAATATCCGCCGATAACAAGCAACGTTATCGCCCATTTTAATGCGATTGAAAGAAAACTTTTCTTCATAACAAGCTCCTATATTCTTGCAATAAACGTTTAAGCAAGCTAATCCTCAAAATGCTCGCAAAGCCAATCGACCGAATTTTCTACCCAGTTATATTTACGCGCAAGCGCAGGCTTGTTTCGATAAAGACGCTGGGTGGAAAGCGAAAGGCCGTGGTCGCCTTTTTCATATATATGCAGCTCAAAGGGCACCTTGTTGACGCGAAGCGCCTCGGCATACAGAAGGCTGTTTGCAACGGGAACGCAGCGGTCCTCAAAGGTGTGCCAAATAAAGGTAGGCGGAGTAGTGGGCTTCACTCGCTTTTCGTTGGAGTGCTTTACCCATTCGCTCTCTTCCCTGCTGCCCGACAGATTCACAAAAGAACCCTCGTGGCGCTCATCGCCACCGGTAATTACGGGATAGCACAGCACGGCATAGTCGGGGCGGTAGGCGCGGTTTTTTACCGCCTCTTCGCCAAACACCTCGGCATTATCCCACTCGGTGGAAATATTTGCGGCAAGATGGCCCGCGGCCGAAAAGCCGAGAACGATTACCTTTTTAGGATCTACCTGCCACTCCTCTGCTCTGTCGCGGCACAGCTTAACGGCAGCGCCGATATTAAGCAGAGCTTCGGGATAGCGGTGCGGTGTGGTTGCATAATTGAGAGTCAGCGCGCAAAAGCCCATTGCGTTATACGCAAGAGCAACACGCTCGCCCTCCCAAATTTCGCAAACGTTGCTGTAGCCGCCACCGGGGCACACAATAATTATCGGACGGGGACCAACGTCGGGATCCTTGTCTAATATATATGTATGTACCGAAGGCATAAAACCATGTTCTGTGGGAACTTTGCGGAGTTCGATCTTTTCACAAATCATATGTATCACCCTAAGGCGAGAGGCTTATGCATTAAGCCTCTGCCTGCTTATTTTCCATTATCTCGCGGAAGTCCTCGCCCGAGATTTTCTCTTCATTGAAGAGTACTCGTGCAACCTCGTTGAGTTTTTCCATATTTTCGGTAAGAATATCGATAGCCTTCTTATACTGCGCGGTAATTACGTCGTATATTTCCTGATCGATCTTACCTGCCGTTACATCGGAATAGTTCGGCGTAGAGGAGAAGTCACGGCCGAGGAATACCTCCTCATTGTTTGTACCGTAGGTAACGAGGCCGAGTTTTTCGCTCATACCGAAGCGGGTTATCATCTTGCGTGCGATTTCGGTAGCACGCTCAATATCGTTAGATGCGCCCGAGCAGATATCGTTTTGGGTGAGCTGCTCTGCGGCACGGCCTGCCAAAAGCGAGCAGATCTGCTCTAACATCTGGCTGCGTGAAACGTGGCCCTTTTCCTCGGTGGGCAGGTACATTGTGTAGCCTGCTGCCATACCACGGGGAATGATGGATATCTGATGAACGGGGTCCTGCGTGGGCAGGAAGTAGGATACGATGGCGTGACCTGCCTCGTGGTAGGAGGTTATCATCTTATCCTTATCGCTTATAACGTGCGACTTCTTCTCGGTACCCATTACAACCTTGATGGTAGCCTCTTCTATCTGCTCCTCGGTGATGGCCTTAAGTCCCTTACGGGCGGCAAGCAAGGCTGCCTCGTTAAGCAGGTTTTCAAGGTCGGCACCGGTAAAGCCGGCTGTGGATTTTGCTATGGTCTTAAGGTTAACGTCGGGGCCCAGAGGCTTACCGCGGGCGTGTACCTTAAGGATATCCTCTCTTCCCTTTACGTCGGGATAGTTTACGGTTATCTGACGGTCGAAACGGCCGGGACGAAGCAGTGCTCGGTCGAGTACGTCGGGACGGTTGGTAGCTGCCATAACGATAACGCCCTCGTTCGTACCGAAGCCGTCCATCTCAACCAGAAGCTGGTTAAGGGTCTGCTCGCGTTCGTCATTTCCGCCGCCGAGACCGGCGCCGCGCTGACGACCAACGGCATCAATTTCGTCGATAAAGATGATGGAGGGCGAGCTCTTTTTAGCCTCTTCAAAAAGGTCGCGAACTCGCGATGCACCAACACCGACGAACATTTCAACAAAATCCGAGCCCGAAATGGTAAGGAACGGAACTCCCGCCTCGCCTGCAACTGCGCGGGCTAAGAGGGTTTTACCTGTTCCGGGAGGGCCCATCAGTAGAACACCCTTGGGAATACGGGCGCCAAGTTCGTTAAACTTCTTGGGATTTTTAAGGAAATCAACAATTTCTGCTAACTCTTCCTTCTCCTCATCTGCGCCTGCTACGTCGATAAAGGTAGTCTTGCGGCGGTCGGAATTTTTGCGGATGCGGGCCTTGCCCACACCCATTGTGCGGTCAACGCCCATAGACTGGTTCATTCTCTTGCTGATCATGATCCAGAAAACAATTACAACAACGATGATAACGAGGGTCGGCAGTATGTTGATAAGCCACGAGGTCTCACCGCCACGCTCGTAATCGTACTTGATTACCATGTCGGTTCCCTTGTTATCCTCGTAGATCTGCATTACCGTTTCATTTACGTCGTTATAAAAGATGTTAGGCTCTGCAACCTTGTAGGTGTACATCTTGTTATCGGCGCGTAAGCGGTACTTAAGCTCACCCGAATACAGATTAAGCTTATATTCGGAAACCTCGTTATTCTTAATCATATCTACGATTTCGTAGTACTTTTTATCGGTCTGCTTTTCGAGACCCTGGGTAACGGCAACAACCGAAACCAAAAGCACTATCGGAACGATTATGAAGAGAATAACGTTTCTTAAATTCTTCTTCAAAAAAGGCACTTCCTTTCGGGGATGTTATTTCTCATAAACACTGCGCTTGAGAATTCCAACGCAGGGTAAGTTACGGTATTTTTCATCGTAATCAAGGCCATAGCCTACTACGAACTCATCCGGAATGGTAAAGCCCTTATAGTCGGCTTCAAGCTCAACTACACGGCGATCCGGCTTGTCTAAAAACGTGCAGATTTTAAAGCTCTTGGGGTTGCGGTCAAGCAAAATCTTCTTAAGTTTGGAGAGGGTGTTACCCGAATCGAGAATATCCTCAACAACCAAAAGGTCGTATCCCTCGAGGTTGATATCAAGGTCCTTGATAATCTTTACGCTGCCCGAACTATGTGTGCCGGCACCGTAAGAAGAAACTGCCATAAAATCGATTTTACAGTCGATGGTTATAGCGCGCATAAGATCGGCCATAAATACAACCGAGCCCTTTAAAACGCTTATAAGCAGCAGGTTTTTGCCCTTATAGTCCTCGGAAATCTGCTTACCGAGTTCGGCAATTTTTGCAGCGATTTCCTCTTCTGATAATAATACTCTTTCTACATCTCTAAGCATTTTTAACATCCCCCAAAATAAGCGAAATTATTATTCGCATTGTTGATAAGTAAACACGGTAATTTTTTTGGTTTCGTCCGTTACGCAAACTCGCTCGCTAACGCCTGCGCCACACACCCAAATAACACCGTCATCATCTGCCGCTACGGGAAGATTTTTCCGCATATTTTGCGGAATTTTAAGCTCGTTATAAAGCTTTTTCAGACTCTTTGTTCCCCTGCCTGCAAGCTTTATGCTGTCGCCCTCTTCTCGGGTGCGAAGCCGCACTTTGCCAACTATTCTATCACAGTCTACGGCGTTTTTTAATAACAATTTGTTAATTTTGGCCGCTTCTTCCGGATTCGTAAGATCAATACTCTCGGCCGAAACGGTAAAGGTTATTTCCCGTGTTTCGTCCGAAACCGAAATTTTGCGGTCGTTTATTTGCGCCGTCTTTCCACCCGATACGCTGCGACAGGTAACGTCGCCCAAGGCTTCGTATATCTCACAAATGTGAAGACTGTCACCGCCTGCCGAGTGTATATCCAGCAGTCGGGCAATAAGGCGTTTGGCAACTGAAGGAGCCATGTCCTTCGGTATTTCCAAAATGCCGTTTTGATAAAGCCTTGCAAATTCGGCGTCGGCAATAGACTCCAGAAACTCGCTATCCTCCCCCACTGCCTGCGTAAATCTGGTTACTGCGGCAAAAAAGGACGGATTAAGTTCGCAAAGCCTTGGTATTACGTTGTGCCTTAATTTGTTTCTCGTATAATCGTCCGACAGGTTGGTGCTGTCGGTAACGAAGGGTAGATTATTATCTTTACAATAAGCCTCAATTTCCGCACGGGTGCAGAAAATAAGCGGTCTTATAAACCCTTCCCGCACGGGCGGAATACCAGTGGCGCCCTTAAGCGCCGTACCGCGAGTAAGGTTTATAAGCACGGTTTCGGCATTATCCGATGCGGTGTGGGCCGTTGCCGTTTTACCCTCGCTCACACGCGATAGAAAACCGTAACGAACCGCCCTTGCCGCCTGCTCAATACCCATACCGTTTTTCTCGGCATAGGCGGCCACGTCGGCGCGCTCTACCGCAAGCGGTATACCGTTTTGCTCGCAAAAGTCGCGGACAAAGGCTTCGTCGCGGTCGGATTCCTCGCCACGCAGCATATGGTTCAGGTGCGCCGCAGAAACCGAAATCCCGAGTTTTTCACGGTTTGCGCATAAGACGTGCAGCAACGCCATCGAATCGGCGCCGCCCGACAGAGCAACTGTAACGCTGTCCCCTGCCGAGAGCATCGAATATCGGCTTATTGCCGTAAGCACTTTATTTAACATTAATGATACACATCCTGTGAGGTAAACCTTGTATGAGCACCGTCCCAATAAAGGGGTACGTCCTCGACCGAGCCGTGTCGGTTCTTGGCTACCATACAAACGGCCTTGTTAGGATCGCTGCGCTCTGCGTCGTCGGCCTTTTCACTATCGTAATATGCCTCACGGTAGAGGAATAAAACGATATCGGCATCCTGCTCGATAGAACCCGAATCACGCAAATCCGAAAGGGCCGGACGGTGAGATTTTAAGGTTTTGCTCTCGGTTGCACGCGAGAGCTGTGCGCACACGATTACAGGAACGCGAAGGTCCTTTGCCATAATCTTAAGGCTACGGGTAATCTCGGAAATCTCCTGCGCACGGTTTTCCTTCTGGCGAGGAGAATGCATAAGACCGAGGTAGTCGATTATTACGAGGTCCACCTTCTTCATACGCTGCAGCTTTGCACGCATTTCGGGAACGGTAATACCCGAACTTTCATCGAAAAAGAGGTTGGCTTTTGCAAGATTTGAGCCCGCTTTTAAGAGCTTGGTCCATTCGTCCTCGGTCAGCTCACCCGTACGGAGTTTTTGGCTCTCTATGGGGGCCTCGCTTGAGAGCATACGCTGTGCCAACTGGTCGCGGCTCATCTCAAGGCTGAAGAAGCATACCGTTTTACCTGCGTTCACGGCAACGTTGCGCGCAATATTGAGCGCAAACGAGGTTTTACCCATACCGGGACGGGCGCCGAGAATAATAAGGTCGGATTTGTTAAGTCCGGTTATTACGCGGTCGAGCGCCGAAATACCGGTGGGAATTCCTATATAATCGTCGCGGGTTGCAGGGTCGTTTATTTTGCTGAGCCTCTCAAAAGTCTCGCCCGAGATAACATCCTTAATATGGGTAAGACCGGTAAAGTCGATACCCTCGCGGATGTCGTAGATGCTCTGCTCGGCGGCATCCAGCAAATCGGAAGAATCCTTGGCGTTTTCCTCAACGTCCTTTATAATCTTCTGCGCCGCAAGCATAAGCGAACGAGCATAATAACGGTCACGTATTATGCCGACGTATGTAAGAATGTTGGCCGACGAGGGCACTGCCTGAGCCAACTGCGAAAGATAAGCCTTGCCGCCTGCTTCGTCGTACACACCCTCGCTTTTCAGCTTTTCAAGCACGGTAACAAAGTCTATCGTGTTGCCGCCCAGTTCAAGCATATGGGTAAGCACGCGATAAATCTCTTTGTGCTGCGGAATATAAAAGAACTCGGGTTTAAGCTGGGGCGCAACAATATTAATGCTGGGAGGATCGATAAGGATAGATCCTAAAACCGCCTGCTCGGCCTCAACCGAATACGGAAGTTTTCTTCCCTCTAAATCCAGAACGAGTTTTTCTTCTGCCATTTTATTCTCCTACTCGGCTACAACTACGCTTACCGTTGCTGTAATGCCGTTATAAAGTTTAACCTCTGCACTGTAGGTGCCGAAGGCCTTAATATCGTTCATCGATACCTTTTTCTTATCGATGGAAACCGAGAAGACCTTGTTTATCTCAGCGGTTACTTCCTTGGAGGTAACTGCGCCGAAGAGCTTGCCCGAAGCGCCTGCTTTGGCCTTTAGGGTTACGCTCTTGCCGTTTATCTTGTCGGCTACCGCTTGCGCGGCAGCCTTTTCTTCTGCTTTGTGGTGGTCGGCAGCGGCCTGCTTGCTCTTGAACTCGCCCATAGCGGCGCTGTCAGCCTCGATAGCCAGTTTCTTGGGGAAAAGGAAGTTGCGGGCGTATCCGTCGGATACGTTGCAAAGCTCGCCCTTTTTGCCGTGGCCTTTTACATCTGCAAGTAAAATTACCTTCATTTTTATTCTCCTTACACGTACATAATTATCGGTAAAATCATCGGACTGCGTCGGGTTTGCTCGTAAAGATAACGAGAAACCGCATCACGCATACGGGTTTTTACCGTGTTCATATCACGAATGTTTTTAATATAGCATTGCTCGAGAGCGTCACAGGCGGCTTCGTGGGCACCGTCCATCATATCCTCCGATTCGCGAACGTATATAAATCCGCGCGATATAATTTCGGGGCCTGCCAAGACCTCACCCGTTATGCTGTCCATCGTTACGGTAATCACTATAACGCCGTCCTCTGCGAGATGCTTACGGTCACGAAGCACCGTGCCGCCAACGTCACCTACGCCTAGGCCGTCAACCAAAACTCGACCCGCCTGAACAGTGTCGATAATCTTGGCTTTTTTGCGGGACAGCTCGATTACGTTGCCGATGGTTGCTATTACTATATTTTCTTTGGGTATTCCCATTGCTTCACCCAGCTGAGCATTCTTAACAAGGTGCTTTTGCTCGCCGTGGAGTGGGATATAATACTGCGGTTTTACAAGACTTAAGATTATCTTAAGCTCCTCACGGCAGGCGTGGCCCGAAACGTGCACGTCGTACATCTTTTCGTATACCACGTTTGCGCCGCGTTTCATAAGCTCGTTAACGACGCGGTTTACGAACTTTTCGTTACCCGGAATGGGGGTGGCGGATATGATTATCATATCTCCGGGTATGATTTCGACCTGTCTATGGTCGGAATAGGCCATACGGTGAAGCGCCGACATAGGCTCGCCCTGACTTCCCGTTGTTACGATAACGAGTTTTTCAGGCGGATAATTCTTTATCGTTTCGATTTCGATAATTACGCCGTCGGGCACCTTAAGGTATCCAAGCTCGGATGCAACCGCAACAACGTTTATCATACTGCGGCCCGATACGGCAACCTTACGGCCGCAACGGACTGCCTCGTCGATTATCTGCTGAATACGGTGAATGTTGGACGAGAAGGTCGCAACGATGATACGGTGACCCTCAGCCTTTTTAAACAAGGTTGAGAAGGATTCGCCGACCAGTCGCTCGGATGAAGTGAATCCGGGGCGTTCGGCATTGGTCGAGTCGGAAAGCAGCGCAAGCACGCCCTCCCTGCCCAGCTCCGCAAATCGGGCAAGATCGATCATTTTATCGTCGATCGGCGTTGTATCGATTTTAAAGTCGCCGGTTTGTACCACCGTTCCTGCGGGGCAGCTGATTGCCAGCGCAACCGCGCCGGGAATGGAATGGTTTACGTGGATAAACTCAACGGTGAATGCGCCGAGTTTAATAGTGGCGCCTGCGTCAACGGTGTTGAGCTTGGCTTCACCCAGCATCTTGTGCTCACGAAGTTTTCCCTCGATAAGGCCGAGGCTTAAGCGTGTTCCGTATATCGGGATATTTATCTTTTTGAGCAGATACGGAACGGCGCCTATATGGTCCTCGTGGCCGTGGGTTATTACAAGACCTTTTATCTTGTCTTTGTTTTTTTCAAGGTAATCAAAGTCGGGTATGATAACGTCGATACCCGGGGTGTCCTCGTCAGGGAAGGTCATTCCGCAGTCGACGATGAACATGCTGCCTGCATAATCGTAAAGGGTTAGGTTCTTACCGATTTCGCCGAGTCCGCCGAGCGGAATTATGCGCATCTTGGGAGCCTTTTTCTGCTGCGCCGTATCCTTCTTGGGCGCGCCCTTTCCCTTCTTTTGGGATGTAGGCTTGTTAGCATTGGTTTTCTTGATATCGCCTTTTTTGGACTTATTTACTTTTTCTTTCTTGTTTTGCTTTTCGTTATTGCCGGCTTTTGTATACTTCTTCTTAGCCTTGTTTTCTGTCGTTTTCGGCATTAAAGCAATTTCCTCCTTAAGTGAAATATGTATATCAATCTCATAATATCATTAGTAATAAATATCCAGAATAATTTTAATGTTTTCGTGCCGCTATGTCAAGTTAATATTTATATATAATTTAGACTTTTAATAACATTTTTAAACAAAAAAATAAAACCCGCAAAATTTTGCGGGTTTCTTTAGGACAGTATTTCGAAATAATAGCGGCGGTCAGACGGCGGAAAATCGGATAAAACGCCGTATTCGGGGTCGTAAAAAACGCCGTCAAAATATAACGACCAATGCCAGCATTTAGGCGTTTCGAGGCTTAGAATGCAGACCCTCGGAAGGGCGCTTTTTTCCTTTACCTCTACCCTTTCGCGGCTATAGGAAATGCCCAGATTTTCGAGGGTAGAAAACATTTGGCGAAGGGTGGTTTCGCGGTCGGTTCCGCAGATGTTTATTACGTTTTCAACACTCTCGCCCGAAAGCATGGCAAGCACCGCCTGACCGCACTGCAGCGGCGTTGGTTCATATATGTGCACCGGTCTTTCCGTAAGCGGCATTTTCACCCCTCCTTTTATGATAAAATAACATATTTTTACGCGGTTTACAACGCCTTTATTATGCGAGAGGAAAATTTTCAAAACACAAAAAGTAAAATAATGCTTTGTTTCGTGGCAAAAAATGCCCTAATTTGTCGTTGTATTGGGCAGGATTTTATGATAAAATCATTTTGTAATCCACAAAAAGGAGACCTGAAAATGAAAAAGCTTTCTGCACTTTTATTAGCACTGTTACTTATATTCTCACTCTGCGCTTGCGGCAGTGAGACCACCGTTATCCGCATTGACGACACTTCATCCGAAACGGAAAACACCGACGCGCCCTCTTCGAGCGAGCCGGCCAACGATAAGGATGACAAGGACGATAAGCCTGTAAGCAGCAAGGAAGAAGAATCGAGCAAGCCTTCGACCGATAAGGGTGACGGCAAGAACGAGCACACCCACGACTATAAGACCAAAACTGTTGCCGCTACCTGCACCAAAAAGGGCTCGGTAACCTACACCTGCGCCTGCGGCGATACCTACACCGAGGAAATAGATTTTGCCCACAATTTTTCGGGTGATTTCTGCACCAAGTGTGACCGCATTAACCCCGAAAAGGTTTTTGACTATCTGAGCAACGTAATTAAGTCCAAGGGCTCGGACGGCGCCGCCATGAGTTCCGAATATCTTATGGCGCCCCACGACGTTTATATAATTCTCGATTATTACAACAACTTTGTTCTTAGAAAGAGTGGTTTCGATAACGGTAACAAGTTTAGTTACGAAATAAACATTACAAAGGCTACCTACAAAATCGAGTATGCCACCAAAAGCGAAAGCGGCAAGTTTGATATTGCCAAGCTCACCAAGACCACCAAGGTTTGTAAGGATGCCGAGCTGGACAACCTCTTCCACACGCTTTTATCTTTGACTGATTCGTGCTTCAAAAACGAGGGCGTAAAGTTAACACTTGCAGATTTAGGCTTTAAGGCTTATTAATAGAAAAGACGGTGCTACCGAGCACCGTCTTTTTGTTTGCAAATTGCTTGATTTTTTCGACTTAAACGCATCGCAACACAAGACAATTAGAAATCAAAAGCAACGCTTTTTCATTCAACAATATACAGTTCACTTAAAGCTCTGGTATATGAAATGTAGCTTTCGTTTTTGTTCATATCCTTATCAAAAACAAACACTGTATCATATTCGAGGCCTTTTGCTTGTTTTACCGTTAACACATTGGCTTTATTCGTTGCTGACAAATCATTAAATGAACAGAATTCTTTGATGTCATTTGGAATAAGGTTGTAATCATTACATATTATAGCGGTCCGATTGCCAAGTATTAAATTGAGTAAAACTTTCCAAATCAATGTTTTGTGGGATATTTTTTCAACCTCTTTAGTTTTTAAACCGAAGGATAAATTAGACATAGAAAGTTTTTGGTTATAGAACTGTATAATTTCTTCGCTATTTCTATAATTCTCATTTAGAACAAACTTTTCTGCCTGAATATACTTTAATAAATAATCCCAATCTTCAATATTGCAACCACTTGGTATTTGTTGATATATATCGCCATATATATTAAACTTAACATTATTGCGATTAATTCTTAACATTAACCCGTATTGCAACAAAGAAATATCTTGTCCTTCATCAACGCACAAATACGTATCTTGGTAAATATTACTTAACGGTCCGTAATACAAGAATAGCGCCAAAACTTTTGCATAAAGTATTGAATCTGTGAGATCCATATGATTAGTTTTGTTGTTTTCTTTTCTATCCGCAACCTTAATATCTCTCAAACCAAAACTACATAGTGCCTCCTCAATAGCATTATCAATTTTTCTTATACTACCTTCCTTTTTTTCAGTGCTGCCGTCTTCCTTTTTTTTCGTACCATCTTGTGTATAGTCAAGACCTTTGGGTATTTTTTCTATTGATGTTTTTAGTACGTTGGCGAATTCTTTTGAATAAATGATTTCTCTAACTTCCTTTGAAAAGTCATCAGTTAATAAATCTTCCAAACTATAAGGCATGGGCGATTTATCTTTAGTATGCGCAACCCTATATCTTGATACAACATCAATCCAATACTCGCCAATCGTCATTTTAGGTATTTGCTCTATATGAAGATTTTTAGATAATTCATCGATAAACAAATTAAAATTTTTGTTTGGGGTGATGATTTTCACTCTTGTATAATCCACATCCGGGTAATTAAACTTCATATTAGCAAGCCTATGCAATAATATCATTGTTTTACCACTGCCGGCACAGCCCTGAACCAACAAATTCTTTTGAAAATCATATTCGATTATGGCATTTTGATTTAACTGTATCGAACGAATAATGTTGGTTATATTCTTTTCGCCCTTCTTCTCCTCAAGAACTTTTAACAAATACAGGTCGGTTATATTGTTTGTTGCAGCTTCAGAACCAACATTATACTCATCATAAACGTCAATCAGTTCACCATTTTGGATTTCAAGGTTTCGTCTTAATTGTATTTCATGCACCTTGCCATCGAATTGAAACGATGAATTGCGTTTTTCTCTATAACGCCTACCGATTTCCGACCATACAGAGGCAATACAGCAAGTTCCATCTTCGCTATCGTAATGCTCTTCCCCTATATAAGCAGTGCTGATTTCTCCTTCTGTTTTGGTGTCCATTCTGGCATAATATGGGCGCTTTTTGATTTTTTGCAAAAAGAAAATCTTATCTTCTTTTTTGCGATTTCTGCCCGCTGTTACACGCCATTCGTTCTTTTGGTCATAATCCATCCACCAGGTTTCTTTTTCAACCTCTTCTATTCCTTCAGTTGTTTTGGAAATGTCATTTTCAATAGCCGTTTTTACCCTTTTTAGAGTGCTCTTTTCTTGGTTGAAAATCTCACCAAACGAATTATCGTTTTTTTGAAAAGCAGCTTGGGTAGGAGCATAATAATATTGTTCACTTACTCGAACATTTTTCCCTTTTGCAATTTCATAAATATAGCGGGCCAACTCATAATTTTCCACACCATATAACCCGCCATCAAACGAATCACCTAACTCTTTTAAATTTTCCTTGTTTCTTTTTTTATACGTCTTTTTTGTAAGCTCGATTATTTTGTCATCATGAACAAATCTTTTGCCATTGCGGTCATACCCGCTTCTATCATAGCCATTCAAATCATAGCCTAACTGGTCATATCCGTCAGCATCATATCCTTTTTTGTCATAGCCGTTTCTATCAAAGCCGCTATGGTCAAAACCTAATTTATCAAAGCCTTTTATATCGTATCCATCAATATTATAGCCTTGCAAATCATAACCTAATCTGTCGTATCCGTTGGCGTCATACCCATCTTTGTCATAGCCGTCTTTATCAAAGCCGCTACGATTAAAGCCGTTTTTATCAAAGCCGCTATGGTCAAAACCCAGTTTATCAAAGCCTTTTATATCGTATCCATCAATATTATAGCCTTGCAAATCATAACCTAACCTGTCGTATCCGTTGGCGTCATACCCATCTTTGTCATAGCCGTCTTTATCAAAACCGCTATGATCAAAGCCTTTTCTATCAAAACCGTTCGCATTGTATCCAGTGCTGTCAAAGCCCTGTTTATCATACCCGCTTTTATCATAGCCCCGTAAATCGTAGCCTAATCTGTCGTATCCGTTAGCGTCATACCCGTCCTTGTTATAGCCGTCTTTATCATAACCACTGCGATCAAAGCCGTTTTTATCAAAACCTTTACGATTATAGCCTTCTTTGTCGTATCCAAAAATATTATATTTAAATAACATTTTTACTCACCCCTTCACCTTGCCTTAACATCGCAATATTATTATAACATCGCTACCGTAGTGCGTCAATTAAATCACCTGTTTTTGCTCTTTAATTGCAGAAATCATATAATAGTGATATACTGTATAAAAGTGTATAGCCTGTAAAAAAACAATCGCACCATTTTACTTTTATTTTAGAGGTGATAAAATGAAAAAGTTTTATTGCAAAAACCAAGAAATTGTGTGGGTGGAAAATTTCAATAGTTCGAGCACATTTATCGTTGTTTATTACAAAGGGAAAAAATACAAACGTAACATTTCAATATTTGGCGAAGGCTTGTTTCCTGCGGACACGGAAGCGAAAAGATATTTAAAAACAACCCTCGGCATTGATGTGCCTATCCCCCCTTTTTCAAAAACAAAAAACAATAACAGTGCTTATTATATTCGCAAAACAAAAGCTAAACGCAGCAACGTAAAAACCAACTACGCTAATTACAAAGGCTCTGTTAGTAGCCCCTCTTTTTTTATTTCCCCAAACGGAACATGCCTCAAAGAAATGGATTGGGATTTTGATTAAAACAACCTCTTTTTATAGTTGCAACAAAAAAGACGGCGAAATCGCCGTCTTTTTTCGTTGTAGGGGCGGGTTTCCATGCCCGCCCGATTATTTTATCAATTAAAAACGGGAGGGCGCAGAGGCTCTCCCCTACGTTTAATTGTCATTTTCGATTTTACATTGTGTTCCGTCGTGTTTAATTTCGTAATTTTCTTTATAGATTAAGTCCTCGATAAATACGAACTCGTAGCCTTGGTCTTTAAGGGTTTTTAGGATGTTTGGCAGGGCTGCGGGAGTGTGGTCGGCATCGTTATGGAAGAGCACGATAGAGCCGTTTTTGACCTTGCTTGTAACGCGTTTACAAATGCTCTCGGGTGTGGCGGTATCCTTCCAGTCGAGGGAGTCTACGTCCCACTGAATTGTGTACATTTCGGCGCTTTCCACCGCCTTTATAACCGCGTTATTATAGTCGCCGTAAGGCGGTCTGAAAAGCAGCGGCTTTTCGCCCGTTATTGCGGCAATTTTTTCGTTGCAGGATGAGAGTTCCGCCAGCATTTGCTGCTCGGAAAGTTTGGTCATATAAGGATGCGTATTAGAATGATTTTGCACCTTGTGACCCGCGTCGTGAAGCGCTTTTACCGATTCGGGATATTTATCGACCCACGCGCCGACAACGAAAAAGGTTGCCGGTACGTCGTACTCCTTTAAGATGTTTATAAGCTCGTCGGTATCGTCGTTACCCCACGCGGCATCAAAGGAAATCGCGACCTTCTTTTCCTCACATTCGACGCAGTAAATAGGCAATATTCGCTCGCCGCTTGCAAACACGCGGACCGAGCCGATTATTACCGTGAGGGTTGCCAATATGGCAAGCGCACCCAGTATGAGCTGTTTTTTTGACACTATAATATATTTCAAGCCAATGCCCCCTTTATTCACTAAAGATATATGAAGGTCGGCTTGGACTATATAACAAAAAGGCCCTATAAAAGGGCCTTTTTTATTTCATGGATTCGATGAAAATTTGCGCAAACATACGTCCGCTGAAGTCCATCATATGGTTTATGTTGTTCTCAAGTCGGTCGAGCGGCTTCTTGCATTTTGCGATATCATACGAGAACGAGGTAAGCTTGATTTGAACGCAGTTTTCGCGCTCTTCGCAAATTTCTTCAAGCATTTTTTCATACTCAAGGAAGACCTCGGTGGGATAGCACTTAGCGTCGGTATTGCATATATGGGGCGACACCATAACGCAGGCCACCTGCGGGTTGCCGTTTTCATCTGCGCGAAGCTTATCGATAAGCTCAAGATTATGCTTTTTATAAGTAGCTGCGCTTGCGCCGCCGCAAAGATCGTTTACGCCGTAGCCGTAGAAAACGATGTCGGGGCGATGCTTCGAGAGTTTCAGTCGAGCCGAGAGATGCTCGCTTGCCCAGCGTGCGTCAACGCCGCCCATAGAGATATTATCAACGTTGATTTCGGCCTTGGGGAAACGCTCTCTGAGCACCGATACGAACATATCAAACCACGGAGGAGAATACGGCGGAACGTTAAGTCCTACCGTATAGAAAGAGCCGGTATCGGTTCTGTCGAAAAACCTTTCCTCCGCATAGCCGCCGCTACAGCCCCACGAGGTGTAGTTGCTGTCGCCGTTAAGCATAATATTAACTGTTTCGCCGTTTTCGAGTTTTTTGAATATATCGGGCAGTTTGGCGCGCAGTGTATCTACTCCCCTGCCCGAATAACCGTCGGGGAAAACCTTGGAATGCTTATACGTAACGCATACCGTCATTTGGCGCATTTTTATGCCGCAGGTGTCGTAAAGGAAAAGCCCTTCTTTCTTTGCGGGAAAAACGTGGCAATTCGGCTTTTCGGTCAGCGGTTCGATATCCCAAACGGGAATTTCGGTATTCTCAGTAAGGACAAGCTCGCCGTTTTCTACATAGTAATCCTTGCCCTCGCAAAATTCGGTTTGCAAATCAAAGCTGCGGAGAGAAATCACCTCGTCAATCGGGTATAAAAGGCGAGCGCGACGGCGACCCCTATAAAACAGAACGCCTTCGTTATATACTGTATCACCCTCCCAAACGGGCAAGGTATAGGTTTCTAAATCGTAACGGTCGAGTATCATTTTAGCCCTCCAAAATCTGGTCGAAATACTGTTCAATTATAGCGGCTGTCGAGTTGCCTTCAGCGCGGTCGTTTCGCTCGGGCGAGGATATAACCTCTACCCCGTGAACCGCCGCAACAACCGAGTTTTTGTTTATATATTTCTTTAACATTCCGTTTAAAAGCTCAGGACGGTAGGAATAGTCGCCGTGCAAAATTACGGCGTCCAAATCGAATAAATTTACGGCGCTTACAAGGCCGCTGCCGAGATAGGTCGTAATGTAGCGAAGCACCGAAAGAGCCTCTTCGTCGCCCTCGTAGGCCATATCGACCTTTTGCTTATAATCGGTGAATCCGAAGTGCTCCTTAAGGGCCGAAAGCGATACGTAACGCTCAAGGCAGCCGCAGTTTCCGCAGGGGCAACGAAGACCGTCTGCCACCACGCTTATATGGCCGAGCTCGCCCGAAAAACCGAGCGCTCCGCGATAAATTTCGCCCGCCGTTACAACGGCTGAGCCAATACCGTGGGATATGATTACCGACATAAAATTCTGCATTTTATCACGTATAAGATTCTCACGCATTGCAAGCAGCACGGCGTTGTTTTCGAGCGATACGTTCATACCCGTTTTTTCGCGGATTTTATCGCAAAATGCAACGTTATGCAGCATATCAAGATGAGGCGGCGAAAGCACGACGCCACGGGTTATATCAAGCGGTCCCGGACAGCTGATGCCGATGCCGATACAGTCCTCTTTTTTAAGAGAAAGTCGGTCTATCAACTCGAAAACGGTGTTCACCGTATAGTCGATTACCTCGTCGGCCGAACGGAAATTTTCGATAGCAGTACTGGCGCGGGTAATTACCTCGCCTTTAAGGTCGGTCAGGCAGACCTTAATATCGCGGCGGTGAAGAATTATACCTGCGGCAAAGCGGTAATCGGCGACGATATCCAGCAAAATTCTCTTGCGTCCGACCGTGGATTCCTCGGTGCCGATTTCCCTCACCTGACCTTCGGATATAAGGGCGTTGGTTATCATGGTTACGGAGGACTTCGAAAGGCCTGCCACCGCAGAAATTTCGGCTCGCGAAACGGGCGCTTTGCGGATTAAATTAAGGATGGTTGCGCGGTTGTCGTTCTTTATCGACTGCACGTTTTTGGCGTAGCTTTTCATAAGTCTTCCCCCCTTGTTTACAAGGCTATTGTAAATCAAACAGTCCGTTTTGTAAAGATATTTATTGACACAAACCCCATAATATATTATAATTATTATAGCAATTAGTTTAAGGTTTGAACTAATGGAGGAAAAATGACGATAAAATATTTTCAAAAAGGGTTTAATTACTCCCAGGACGGACCCGGCAACCGTTTGGTTTATCATCTGCACGGTTGCAATATGAAATGTCCTTGGTGTTCCAATCCCGAAGGAATGAAGGCCGACGCCGCATACCCTGCCTTCCCGATTACACAGGTAACGGTTGAGGATATGCTGTCGGAAATAATATCCTGCAAGCCGATGTTTTTTGACGGCGGCGGAGTAACGCTTACGGGCGGTGAAGTAACGCTGCAGGCCGACGCGGTTCGCGAGCTGCTTAAAAGGCTTAAAGACGAGGGCATTAACACAGCGATTGAAACCAACGCTATGAGCCCCGCCCTGCCGACGCTTTTCCCCTTTCTCGACCATTTGATTATGGACGTTAAAAGCGCTGACGAAGATAAACTTTTATCGGTTGCAGGCGGTGTGCTCTACCCGATACTTAAAAATCTTAAGGCGGCTGTGGATGCAAAACTCGATATTTTGGTGCACGTACCGCTGATAAACGGCTTTAATGCCGATGAGGACGCAACCGACAAACTGCTTCAGGCGCTTTTGCCCTTTAAGGACGATATAAGAATTGAATTTTTGGCCTATCACGAATACGGCAAGGATAAATGGAAACAATGCGGACTTGTGTACGCTATGGAAAACGCGAACATAAGCACCGAATGTTATAAAAAAACAGTAAGCAAATTTAAGGCTGCAGGCTTTACTGCAGTAAGAACATAAGGGAGGAAATTTTATGGCAATCAATCACCAGAAGACCACCGAAATGGCAAAAGAATTATTCCGCGAAGAGCGCAGTTTAATGCGTCTTGACGGTTGGTTCCTTTCCAAGGAAATCGGCATGAAATACGAGCACGAGACCGAGGGTATGTCCAAGATGCGCCGTACCGCATATCTGCTTAAGAAGATAGCTGCAGAGCTTCCGATTTCCATCAGCGACAATGCTGTTTTCGCAGGTACACAGCGCGATGCTTTTGCTCGCAGCTATGCTCTTATCAACCCCGCTTTCCGCGTTGAAACCTTCTCGGGTTACTGCGATCCTACCGCTGTTTTCGGCGATATTGAGCCCAACGAGGATATAACACAAGAGCGTCTTGATACCGTTAAGGCTCACGATAAGGAAACCGATTACATAAAAGAGCTCACCAAGGTTTACGATGCAGCCGAAAACTATACAAAGGAAGTTGCTTTCTTCGTTGAGCAGGTTACCGGTCACGTTATTCCCGATATGCGCCACGCACTTAAAGTTGGCGTTAATGAGATGAAGCGTGAAATCGAGGCTAATATGCAGAAGACCGACGACGCCGAGCGCATCGATGCCTATAAGGCAATGCTTGACTCTCTCGATGCCGTTATTATCTTTGCTGCCCGCTATAGAGAGATTGCTCTCGAAAAGGCAGTCGGCGATAAGGCTGAGCAGTTCAACCGTCTTGCTGACGCTCTCGCACGCGTTCCTGCAGAGGGCGCTCGCAACCTCTTCGAGGCAATTCAGTCCTTCATTCTTATGTGGCAGGTAATGTGCCTTGAGCAGGCTCCCAACCCGTTTGCTTTCTCGGTTGGTAACGCTGACCGCATCTTCGAGCCCTACCGCGCAATGGATAACCTCTCGCGTGAGGATGCCGCTGCTCTTTTCAAGCATCTGCTTGTTTTCTACAACGTTGCTGACCGCAGCTGGGCAATCAGCCAGAACCTTATCGTCGGCGGTAAGGACACAGAGGGTAACGACCTTACCAACCTCTGCTCCTATGCACTGCTCGACGCTTACTACGATATGAACCTGCCTCAGCCTATTCTTTCGGTAAAGCTTCATAAGAATACCCCCGATAAACTCTATGAAGAGCTCGGACGTTTCTTCTTTACCCCCGGCTGTCTTACCCCCTCACTCTTCAACGATGACTCGGTATTCGAGGTTCTTCGCAATGCCGGCGTAGCCGAGTGCGACCTTGCCGATTACTCCATCGCAGGCTGCCAGGAGCCGCTTATCATGGGTAAGGATAACGCCAACACCACCAACAGCTGGCTCAACCTCGGCAAGATTCTTGAGCTCACCTTAAGCGACGGTGTTTCGACCATCACAGGCGACCGCATCCTGCCCGCAACCGGCGACGATGCTATCACCATCTTAAAGAATCTGCGCGAGCGTTTCTACGCTAACTGCCAGTTTATTATTAAGGAAATGACCAAGTCGGCAAACGGTGCTTCCCGTGCGCTTTCTAACCTGCCCGTTCCCTTCCTTTCCACCCTTATGGGCGGTATCCAGTCGGGCTACGATATGCGTGACCCCGTTCATCAGGGTACCCCCTACAACGGCAGCGGATGTCTTATTCACGGTCTTTCGATTGTTGCCGACAGCTTTATCGCCGTTGACACACTCCTCGAAGAAAGACCCGAAGATGCTGAGCGCCTTATCAAGGCTCTCGCAAACGATTTTGCAGGCGATGACGAACTTCACGAGTATCTTCTCGGCTGCAAGAAGTACGGTAACAACATCGCCGTTGTTGACGATGAGGCTGCAGAGGTTGCTTCCAAGGTTGCCGATATGGTAGCCGCAGAGAAGAACTACCTCGGCAATCCCTTCCGTCCCGACTTCTCCTCTCCCTCCACCCACCTCACCTATGGTTATTGGGTTGGCGCTCTGCCCGACGGCAGAAAGGCAAGAGAGATGATGAACTACGGCGTTGACCCGCTGTTCGGCGATGCACATCAGGGTCTTGGTTTCCGTGTTCTTTCTTCCTTCAAACTTCCCTACATTAAGATGAACGGCGGCTTTGCCTCGCACTTCGGTATCGACCCCAACTACTTCACCGGTGCTACCTATGAAGAAAAAGGTATCGAATTCAAGAACAAGGTTATGCGTCAGTTCTTCTTCAACCCGCTTAACGATAAGCTTGCTCCCTTCTATCTCTACGTTAACGTTACTACCCCCGAAATGCTCCGTAAGGTGCTTGCAAATCCGAAGAAGTACGCTCCGAGCGGTGTTTACATCATGCGTATTCACGGCACGTTTGTTAACTTCCTCGACCTTTCTCCCGCTATTCAGCAGGATATAATCAAGCGTCTTGACCTTAAATCCACAACCTTGGAGTGTTAGTATGTACGTTTTAGGAATTGATATTGGAACAACAACGATATGCGTTTCGGCGGTTGACGCCGAAACGGGTATCGGCAAAAAGGCCATTACCGTAAACAGCGAAAGCTTTATCGAAACCGACAAGGCTTATGAAAAAATCCAGTCGGTTGAGATTATAGAGGGTAAGGTTTTCGACCTTCTCGCACAGGTTCGCGCCGAGGCGGCAGACGTTTGCGCTATCGGTGTAACCGGCCAGATGCACGGAATTGTTTACACCGATGAAAACGGTGTTGCCTGCAGTTCTCTTGCCACCTGGCAGGACGGTCGCGCTGCCGAAAAGGCAAAGGACGGTAAGACTTATTGCGAAAAGATTAAGGAGCTTACCGGCTATTCGGTTGCCCCCGGATACGGCCTTGCCACACATTACTATAATCTGCAAAACGGTCTTGTACCTGCTAAGGCACGCAGTTTTTGTACCATTCATGATTATATTGCCATGCGCCTTTGCGGCAGAAAGACTCCGCTTATGCATTCTTCGGATGCAGCAAGCTTTGGCCTTTTCGATATAAAGAACGCCCGCTTCGACACCGCCGCTTGCGAAAAACTGGGATTTGATATTTCGATGCTGCCCGAGGTTACCGCCGATACCGCTTCGGCAGGCAACTTTGAGGGTATTCCCGTAAGTGTTGCCATCGGCGACAATCAGGCAAGCTTTATCGGCTCGGTTGACGACAGCGAAAACACCATTCTCGTTAATATCGGCACAGGAAGCCAGATTTCGGTTAAGGGCGCACCCGAAACCGCATTCCCCTCCGGTGAGGTTCGTCCCCTGACCGGCGACGATTATATCCTCGTTGGAAGCGCTCTTTGCGGCGGCAGAGTTTATGCCTGCCTTGAAAAGTTTTTCCGCGAGACCTTCCGTTTGCAGGGTGGCGGCGATGAATCGGCATATCGCTTTATGGATGATATTGCCGAAAGCTTCTACCCGCTCGACAATGAACTTATTATTGATACCGCATTTTCGGGCAAGCGTTCGGCTCCCGACGTTCGCGGCAGCATACAGAACATCTGCACAGACAACCTTACCCCTGCCCACCTCGTTTGCGGTGTGCTTAAGGGTTCGGTACGCGAACTTTACGATATGTACTTAGAGGTTGCCGATACGCTTAGCACCAAGCCCACCAAACTTGTTGGTTCGGGTAACGGTCTTCGCAAGAGCCCCGTTTGGCGCAAAATGTGTGAAGAGATGTTCGGACTTTCCATGTCGGTACCCGCCCACAAAGAAGAGGCTGCCTACGGCGCCGCAGTTTTCGCACTTGCAGCCTGCGGTGTATGCGAGAGCATAAAGGAAGCTCAAAAAATTATCAGATACATAGGTGAATAATATGAATATAAGTGAAATTACCAAAAAGCCTGTTTTCTTAAACCGTAACCGAGTTGGCCGTATTTACACCGGCGGTAAGCTTTTTGCAGGCTTCTTCGGTGACGAGCCGGTGGACGGTTTTCTCCCCGAAGAGTGGGTTTGCTCGGCCGTTGAGGCTTTAAATGAAGGCAGCGACATTGAAAACGAAGGTATCTCGACCGTTCGCGGCACCAATATCCTTTTTTCCGATCTTTTAAAGGACTACAAGGAGGATATGATCGGTCCCCGTCCCGACTTCCCCGTTCTCGTAAAGCTGCTCGACAGCGCCATTCGTCTGCCGATTCAGGCTCATCCCGACCGCGCTTATTCCGAAAAGTATTTAAACTCCAGCTACGGTAAGGCTGAATCCTGGATCGTTGTTGACACCCGCGAGGACGCTTGCCTTTACTTCGGTTTTAAGGACAAGATGACCAAGGAGGAGTTCCGCGAGGCCGTAGCCAAGAGTTACGACGAGCCCGACTATATGCAACCGCTTCTTAACCGTGTTCCCGTTAAGAAGGGTGATATCTACCTCGTTCCTGCCAAGATGGTACACGCTATCGGCGCAGGCTGCCTTATCCTTGAGACGCAGGAGCCTTCCGACTTTACCATTCAGCCCGAAGCTTGGTGCGCAGGCAACCGTATTTCGGAGCATACCATGTATTTAG
The DNA here is from genome assembly GCA_017513245.1 of Clostridia bacterium. GTDB lineage: Bacteria > Bacillota > Clostridia > Oscillospirales > Acutalibacteraceae > SIG589. The sequence goes on along the minus strand of JAFXGK010000014.1, from coordinate 30,617 downwards.
GTCTGCCCGAGGATATCGCTTTGGATGTATTTAATTTTGATATATTCGGAGAAGAGGCTGTTCGCCGTGCCAAGAAGGAACCCCGCGTAATTTACGAGCGTGACGGCGTTAAACGCGAGGCCCTTATCTCGTATGACGACACCCCCTGCTTTGCCGTTAACCGCGTAAGCGTTTGCGCTTCGGCCACCGATGATTTGGTTGCTCCTGCAATCTATATCGTTACCGAAGGCGAAGGCGAAATAGTTTGCGGCGAGGAAGCCACCCCCGTTAAGAAGGGCGATTACTTCTTCGCACCCTACAGCATTAACGGTAAATTCACGGTTAAATCTGCAACGCAGGTTGAATTGGTAGAATGCTTACCTGCTAAAGAATAAATAAAACGATACGAGCCGCAAACACGGCTCGTATCTTTATTTTAGATAGTTTTTGTTTGTGTTTCGATATCCCATAAAACTTTTTATTTATTTATAATCATAATATAAATCTATATTTCGGAGTGATTGATTTATGAAAAACATAAAACGCGTTACGCTGGAGGTTAGCTTAAAGCCTTTTAAAAGCACCGACGTTTCTGTTATAGAAAAGGTTTGTGAAAAGGCCTTTTTACAGTGGAAGAATATACTCGATGCGGCCGAAGAAGTCGGCGTTATGATGTGGACCGGTGACGGCAGCGAACTGCTGGATTACCGTGGAAACTTAGACGACGTTTTCGAGTGGGCGCATTATCTGGGCGGAGCCAACGTTAAGATGAACTGGGACCGTGCCAACGACCCTGAAGGACTCGGCCTTCACACCCGTAACTACCCTTATATGGACAACGCACCCGAATATACATACCGCGATCTTAAGAATATTGTTTCTATAATCAAGGAGGTTGGCGCACGCATTACGGGTAAGCCCGTTTTCGTCGGCACCACCTTTGACCCCGGCCCCGAGTTTGCGGTTTCGGACTTTAAATACAATCGTCACAACGAAATTTGCGAAGGCGGCTCGATGGGCGCAAAGAGTATGGTTTGCTGCTACGGTGTGCTTAACGGCGACGACGTTGCTTACGCCGCATATCCGAACGGTATTCCCGACGGTACTCCCTTCGGCACCTTCCTCGGCAAGCAATCGGAAATCTTCCTTTCCGATATGGGATTTGATTTCATCTGGCTTTCGAACGGCTTTGGCTTTGGTACCGAAACCTGGGGCGTTTCGGGCGCTTTGTTTGACGGCAAGGCTTTTTACAAGGAGAAGCTTGACGATTGCCGTGAAAAGATAGCCGACTTCTGGAAGTTGTTTTATAAAGAGTGCCACTACCCTGTTCAGACACGCGGCACAAACCTTACAGTTGGCGCTGACTTCGCCTCCGACGGCGTTGACCACGGCTTAATATACGATCTTAATCCCGAACTTTTGCCGCCTCCCAACTCGCCTTGGGCAGCGCTTGACGGCAACTTTGGTCTTGAACTTGCAGGATATATGTCACGTGCGGCCGAGCTGCCGGACGAGGACTTCCTCTTCCGTTTCTACGTTCACGATATTTGGTGGGTAAACAGCCCTTGGATTGACCGCTACGAAGGTCAGCCCCACGATATTTATCTGCCTACCGCCACCTCGCGAATCAACAAAGACGGCGATACCGTAGTTGCCAATCATATTAACTTCTTATCCATTGACGACAGTTACGGCGATATGCCCGACCGCTGTCCCAACGAGATTATTCCTTATATGCTCAGTTCCTACGTTAACGCTCCCGACGATGCGGCACCGTTTGTTTGGGTTTATCCCTTCTCGGAATACAACAGCATCGCAAGCGGACGTCTTGAAAAGAGTTTCTTTGAAGATTGGTACTTTATTGCCGCGCTTAACCACGGTCTGCCCGTAAACAGTGTTGTTTCGACCGATAACTTCAGAAAATTAGCCAAAACAAAGCCCGAAACCTTCGCAGGCAGAATTTTAGTAACCCCGATGCCTCACGAGGGCGCAGAGGTTTGTGACGCGCTTTGCGAATTTATTAAAAACGGCGGCAAGGTTATGTTCTACGGCTCGCTTTTGGGCGCCGATAAGAGAATTATCGACGTTTTAGGGCTCGAAAAAAGCTCCGAACTTTGCGGTGAATTTGAGGTATGCGATAATACCGGTATCGAAAAAGAACTGCTTGAGGATACCATTTGCACCAACATAAATTACGGCGGTATCTTTACCGATGGCGGACTTTTTGCAACCCTTAAAGACGGCAACACCGAATCTACCGTGCTTGCTACAGCCGAAAAAGACGGTGATACCAGAATTCTCTCACTCGTCACACCCGCCGGTGACGGTATGGCTATTTGGTGCCGCGGTTGCGACTGCTCGCGCAAGCCGGTGGCTGATGATGATGCCGCCAAGAAGGATGACACCGTTCACTACGACTCCTTCCCTGCCGAAACGCTTATGCGTAAGGCTGCAGCGTATACCGGCTTTGACTTCCGATTTGAAAAGTTTAACCGCTACTCTCCCGAACCGGTAATTCTTATGCATCGCTCTAACGGCGCCGTTTGGTTTAACGGTTTTTGTGCCGACACCACCGTTGGCGTAACACTCAGCACTCCGCTCGGCGCACCTCTGATGCTGGCTAACGAATGCATTGTTGACGGCAAGTACGCAAAGTATAATTTGCAGAGGGCTTGGCGCCACGAATGCCGTGTGTTCGTTGAAAACGGTGCCAAAACCGTAATGCACGCTAAAGACCATATCGCAACTGCATACAAAATTAAGCGCAGAATGGTGGTTGAAGGACTTGTGGACGCTACGGTTTACGTAATTCCCTTCTCGACCCCTGAGAAAACAACCTTCTTACTCAATTCTAACTATCCGCATTTTGTATCGCAGACACCCTTTACCTATGAGCTTGTTGACTCGCCCTTCGGCAAGGTTTATAAGCTTACGGGCATCACGGGAACACTGCTTATATCCGAGAAAATGTAACAAAAAAAGCAGCAGGTTAAACCTGCTGCTTTTTGTTTTTTTAAACTATCGGGAAACTCTGTGTGCAATGTGAAGATCGTCTGCATTGAGATTTTTCTTCATATTGAGAGCTTCGTAGATATCGTAGTTAACGATTTCGCCCTGCTTATAGGCAATAACGCGATTACCAATACCCTCTTTTAAGAGTTCAACAGCGTAGAAGCCCATCTTGGTAGCCATAACACGGTCACGAACCGTGGGGTTACCGCCGCGCTGAACGTGACCCAAAACGGTAGGACGTGTACCAACGCCGGTAGCTGCCTCGATTTCCTTTGCCATAGCATCAACGTCACAGAGGTTTTCTGCAACAACGATGATGAAGTGCTTCTTGCCCGTTGCCTTGGCTGCAAGGATACGGTCGATAACATCAGCCTTGAGGTCATACTTAGCTTCAGGAACGAGGATTGCGGTAGCACCTACTGCGGTACCAACCTCGTATGCGAGGTAGCCTGCGTGACGACCCATAACCTCAACTATCGAGCAACGGCAGTGCGACTGAACGGTATCACGGAGTTTATCGGTCATCTCACAAGCGGTATTCATAGCGGTATCGAAACCGATGGTGTATTCGGTGGAAGAAATATCGTTATCGATGGTGGCAGGAATGCCAATGCAGGGAATGCCCTCGAGAGAAAGGTCGCGTGCGCCGCGGAATGAACCGTCGCCGCCGATTACAACAATACCCTCAATGCCGAGTTCGCGACAGGCAGCAGCTGCTTCCTTAACGCCTTCTGCTGTTTTAAACTTTTCGCTTCTGGCAGTGCCGAGGATTGTACCGCCGCGCTGGATAATATCCGAAACACTGCGGTCGCCCATATCGATTACGTTTTTATTAAAAAGGCCCTCGTATCCGTCTAAGATACCCTTGACCTTCATTCCTCTGTAAAGAGCAGTTCTGACTACCGAACGAACGGCTGCGTTCATTCCGGGTGCGTCGCCGCCGCTTGTCAAAACGCCGATTGTGTTTAATTTCATAATTAGTTCAACTCCAAAACAATATCAAACGATATTATATATCGTTTTACGGTTTTTTTCAATGTTTTTTTGCAAGATATTACTATCTTTTTTTGACTTTTGAGGACATTTTTGTTCTTTGGCAAAAAGTACACGCTACACAAACTTTATATTATCCTCGCCAACAAACGGTTTTAACTGCTCAATAGTCTTATTTACCGCCGTTTCGGCAACCCAAAGTTCTTTAGGCGCCAGTAGGTTTTTGCGGTCGTTTTCAGTAAAGATAAAGGTTTTGCAAAGCGCACCGTTTTTGGAAGCGCTCGAGAGAACTGACTTTACCTTTATGAGAATCGGGTCATTTATATTATTGACACGAATGTAAAGCTTACGCTCTTTTCTCTCGGGGACGGAAGCAATATGCGCCTCTGTGATGGCTTCCATTTTTTCTATGATCAGTTCAATGGGGCGATCTTCACGCTCGGAGACGGTTGCGGTTATTCTATAGACCTTGCCCTCGGTAATCGTGGGCTTATAGAAGGAGTAAACCTTGCCGAAAGCGACGGCGTTTACGGTGCCCGTCATATCCTCGAGCACCATATTGCAAAGCTGGCTGTTGGACTTGGTGGTCTTTTCCTTTTTGGAGGAAACGATGGCGGCTAAGGACACCTTTTGTCCGTCCGACACGGTTTCGGGGGTGAGCGAGTTTATACGGCTGAGCGATAAAGCGTTTACGTAATTTTCGTAGTTTTTCATGGGGTGGCCCGAGAGATAAAGTCCCGTGACCTCTTTTTCCATTTTAAGCAACTCGGTGGCAGAAAGTTCCTCGCACGGAGCCATACGGAATTCGCCTCCTGAGGCTTGTCCGTCACCAAAAAGGTCGAGTTGACCGCCGCCGGTGTAACGCTTGTGGTCGGCAACGGCCGCCAGCACTGCGTCAATGTTTTGCAGCATTTGACGGCGGTTTTGCTCAAGTCCGTCAAGCGCGCCGCTTTTTATGAGTCCCTCGAGTGCACGGCGGTTCATATCGCGGCCGTCACTGCGCAGACAAAAATCGTACATAGAGGTAAAGGGACCGTTTTGCTCACGTTCGGTTATCAGGCGGTCGATAAGGCCGTGGCCGAGGTTTTTAATGGCCAAAAGGCCGAAGCGAATGCCCTCGGGGCAGACGCTGAAATCGCTTTGACTGCTGTTAACGTTAGGGGGCAGAATTTTAAGACCAAGGCGCTGACATTCGCAGGTGTATTCGTATATTTTGCCCGCCGAATCGAGCACGCTGGTCATAAGCGCGGCCATATAAATTGCGGGATAGTGACACTTTAAATATGCGGTGCGGTATGCAACGACGGCATAGGCGGCCGCGTGAGATTTATTGAACGCGTAGGAGCTGAAGGCGCTCATTTCATCGAAGATTTTTTCGGCGTCTTTTTCGCTTACTCCCCTCTTTACGGCGCCCTCACAGAGGACGGTACCGTCGGGCGCAATATCACCGTGGATGAATGCTGCGCGCTCACGTTCCATTACATCGTGCTTTTTCTTGGACATGGCGCGACGAACGATATCCGCTCTGCCGAGTGAATAACCTGCCAGGTTGCGGAACACCTGCATTACCTGCTCCTGATAAACGATACAGCCGTAGGTAACGTCAAGAATATCCTTTAAAAGCGGCGTAGGATAGGTTATATCCTTTGGATTATGGCGGTTGTTGATATATCGCGGTATGGAATCCATCGGACCCGGTCGGTAGAGTGACACAACCGCAATAAGGTCCTCAAGCGCCTCGGGGCGCAGCTGGCGGAGCACGTTTCTAACCCCTGCCGACTCATACTGGAAAACGCCGTCTGTGTGGCCCTCTGAGAGCATTTTCATTGTATCAGGGTCGTTCATCGGAATTTTTTCAATATCGAAATCGGGCTCGTTTTTGCGGATTTCACGCTGTGAATCGTTGATTACGGTAAGGTTTCGCAGACCTAAAAAGTCCATCTTGAGAAGGCCCAACTCCTCAAGGGTGGTCATAGTGTACTGGGTTACCACCATATCGTCGTTTAGTGCGAGCGGAACGTAATCGGATACTGCGCGGTCGGATATAACAACGCCTGCGGCGTGTGTAGAGGCGTGACGAGGCATTCCCTCAATGCTCTTGGCAATGGAGATAAGCTCTGCTACCTGCAGGTCGGTTTCAATAAGTGAGCGAAGTTCCGGAACGAGCGACACTGCGCGCTCTATGGTCATATCCATGGCCGACGGAATAAGCTTTGAAATCTTATCACACGTGGCGTACGGCATATCCATAGCACGGCCAACGTCACGCACTGCGGCACGGGCGGCAAGCGTTCCGAAGGTTACTATCTGCGCTACGTGGTCACTGCCGTATTTTTCTATAACGTAATCTATTACCTCGCCGCGGCGGATATAGCAAAAATCTACGTCGAAGTCGGGCATTGAAACGCGCTCGGGGTTTAGAAAACGCTCGAACAGCAGATTATATTTTATGGGGTCGATACCCGTAATGCCAACGCAGTAGGCCGCGAGGCTTCCTGCGCCTGAGCCTCTGCCCGGTCCCACGGGGATGCCCTTTGATTTTGCGTAGTTTATAAAGTCCTGAACTATGAGATAATAGTCGACATATCCCATTTTGTGAATGGTGTCAAGTTCGTATTCGAGGCGGTCGACCGCTTCTTTGGACGGATTTTCACCATAGTTTTTATAAAGGCCGCTATAACAAAGCTCGCGGAAATATTCATAATGGTCGCGCTCGCCGATATCGAAATAAGGCAGTTTAATCTTGCCGAATTCGAACTCAAGATTGCACATATCGGCGATTTTTTTGGTGTTTTCAAGCGCCTCGGGGTGCGACGGGAAAAGGGCCGCCATTTCATCGGCCGTTTTTAGATAAAACTCCTGCGCTTTGAATTCGAGGATATTTTCATCGCTTATTTTGCTGCCCGTTTGGATGCAGGTAAGCACCTTTTGCATCTTCCAATCCTCGCGTTCAACATAATGAACGTCGTTGGTGGCGGCAAGCGGAATGCCCGTTTCCTGCGAAATTTTGATTATATAGGGGTTAATCTGCTTTTGCTCGATAAGGCCGTGGTCCTGCAGTTCCAAATAATAGTTTCCACGGCCGAAAAGCGAATCGTACCAAAGGGCGGTTTGCTTGGCTTTTTCATATTCCTCACGCTGTAGCTGCCTCGGGATTTCGCCTGCGAGGCAGGCCGAGAGCGCAATAATGCCCTCGTTATATTTCTCGAGCAACTCCTTATCGATACGCGGCTTGGAATAAAAGCCCTCGGTAAAGCCCGCGGATACGAGTTTTATAAGGTTTTTATATCCCTGCTCGTTTTTGCAAAGCAACAGCAGATGATGATATGCGGTTTCATTGATTCTGGCCTTTTCGAAGCGACTGCCCGGAGCCACGTATACCTCACAGCCGATTATGGGCTTTATGCCGCGTTTTTTGGCCTCCTTGTAGAAATTAACGGCGCCATACATTACACCGTGGTCGGTTATGGCAATGGCAGTTTGTCCACGGGACGCGGCGGCATCAAGAAGCTTGCCGATACGGCAGGCGCCGTCCAGCAGGCTGTATTCCGTATGCACGTGAAGGTGAACAAAATCCATACTTTTCTTACCTCTCTACATATTTGCAAGGTCTACTATTCGCTTTAGGCGATGGTTAAGACCCGAACGGGTAAACTTATTGCCCGCTATTACACAAAGCTCCGAAAGCGGGGCTTCGGGGTGCTCAAGACGAAGCATTGCGGCTTCGTAAAGCTCGGGCGGAAGCGTATTAAGCGCTCCGCTCTTTTGCAGTTTTTCTATCGCCTCACGTTGCTCCATAGAGGCTTTTACGGTTTTAGCTATGTTTCCGTTATCGCAATTTTTTATACGGTTGGTCTTATTGCGCATATCCTTGTAGATTTGCACGTTCATAAGCTCAAGCGAGTGCATCGTAGCGCCGATTACGGTCAAAAGGTCCTCAATATCGACGCCGTTTTTAAAGTAAACTACCTTTTTACCTGCGCGGGTTGAAAGTTTAGGATTAAGTCCGCGTGCGCGAAGCACCTCTAAAAAGTCCTCCGCGAGGTCGGGGTTTTTTAGGGCGAATTCGGCGTGAAAATCGTTTTCGGGGTCGCTTACGCTGCCGCACACCAAAAACGCGCCTCTGATAAATGCTTCGGTGCAACATTCCTTAACGAACACCGAGCGATTCAGGGATAGGTTTGCATCGGTACCGTAACGGTCGTATTTGATTAAAATTCTTTTTATATCGTTAGGGCTGTCCACCGATACGAGATAGGTAGGCTTTTTTACACCGCCCTCGGACACCGTTGCCACCACCGAAAAATTGCTGTAAAGCAGGTTTTTAAGATGTTCTGCGGCGTTTTTATCCGAAGACAGCCAGGATATGCCCTCCATAGAAAAAGACCTGCCGAAAAGCAGCATACCGTAGCATTCGGCATACCTGCAGCATCCGGCAGTTCTCTGTGAGCACAGTTCAGTTTTTACGTCCTGTGAAAATGACATTCATATCACCTATTTTGTAATATCTCGGTGGGTTACGCCTACGTTATAGCCGCCGTTTTTAAGTTCTTCGGCTATAAGCTCGGCAAAAACTACCGAACGGTGCTTGCCGCCAGTACAGCCTACGGCTATGACGAGCTGGCTTTTGCCCTCACTGCAATAAAGGGGCATTGAATAATCTATAAACGATAAAAGGCGCTTTTTAAATTCGCGCGCAGTATCGTTATCGAGTACGTAGGTTTTTATTTTTTCATCGAGTCCCGTCAAAGGACGGAGTTCATCAATATAAAACGGGTTAGGCAGACAGCGCACGTCAAACATAAGGTCGGCCTCGGTTGCGGCGCCGTGCTTAAAGCCGAAGGACATAACGCGTACCGAGGTGCCCTCGTTTACGTTGCCGAGCAGAAGACTCGTTATCTGCTCGCGAATTTGCTTAACCGAGGTTTGCGAGGTCATAAATACGTAATCGGCGCGCTGGCGTACGGCTAAAAGCAGTTCGCGCTCCTTTTCGATTGCCTCTGAAAGACTAAGGCCCAAACCGCTGAAGGGATGCTTTCTTCGCGTTTCCTTGTAGCGGCGGATAAGTATATCGTCGGCGCAGTCAAAAAACATAATTTTATAGTTAACTTTTTGCTCTTTCAGATGGTCGAGCACGTTAACCATTTCGGAAAAATGCTTGCCCACACGGGCATCTATTACAACTGCGGCCTTCTCGATCTCGCTGTTGGCAAGCATCATATCTGCAAAGGGGGTAATAAGTGAGGGTGGAATATTATCAACGCAGTAGTAGCCGATATCCTCAAGAACCTTTGCCGCATTGGATTTTCCTGCTCCGGACATTCCTGTTACTATTAAAAGTTCCACCTACATTACCTCCCCGTTTTTATTACTTCGTTTTCAAGTTCTACGCCGAAATTTGCTTTGACGGTAGACTTGATATGCTCGATAAGAGCCAAAACATCACTGCAGGTTGCACCGCCGACGTTTATTATAAAGCCTGCGTGCTTTTCGCTTACCTGCGCACCGCCGACGGTATAGCCTTTAAGGCCGCTTTGCTCAACAAGTGCGCCTGCGAAATGACCCTCGGGTCGCTTAAATACGCTTCCTGCCGATGGGAAATTGAGCGGCTGCTTATCCTTGCGGCGGCCGATATAATCGTCCATCCTGGCGCGTATATCGGCAGCATTATCCTCTTTGAGTTTAAACTCTGCCGACAGAATAACGTCCCTCTTTCCGCTGAAGCGGCTGTGGCGGTAGGATAAATCGAGCTCATCCCCTACTGCCATTTTTATTTCACCGTCGGGTGTTAAATATTTGACAGATACGAGAACGTCCTTCATTTCGCCGCAGTAGGCACCCGCGTTCATATACACGGCTCCGCCGACACTTCCGGGTATTCCGTAGGCAAACTCAAGCCCCGAAAGACCCTCGCTATGGCAAAAATTGCAGAGTGCCGCCAGCGATGCGCCTGCACCGCAACATACCGTTTCCTTTTCGATAAGTGTGATTTTGTCGAGTCCCTCCGACAGATGGATAACTGCACCCTCTATTCCCAAATCGGATACAAGAAGGTTCGAACCCTTGCCGAGAAGCATATAAGGAGTGGCGCTCTCTCGCGCGAGAGAAACTGCCAAAGTAAGTTCTTCCTCGGTTTTGGGAGAAACCAAAACGTCGGCCGGACCGCCTATTTTGAAGCTCGTATAGGACGACATGGGGCAGTTTTCCGTATATTCAATTTTGTGCTCGGATAGTGCCTTTAAATATGCCGTCATAGTATCACCTAGTTGTTAAGATTGTAAAGACATGCGGCGCCGATTATGCCTGCGTCGTTGCCAAGTAAGGCTGCGCGAATTTCGGTTTGCTTTGCAACGTTTTTGGAGTAACGCTGTTTTTGGTTATCCTCGCGGATTGGGGCAATAAGAGTTTCGCCCTCATGAGAAATGCCTCCGCCGATGCAAAGCACGTCGGGCTGGAAGGTGTTTACCACGTTTGTGATTCCGCAAGTTACGTAGAGCGCATACTGATCAACTACAGCCTTACCTGCGACGTCACCCTTGCGCATAGCGTCAAACGCGGTTCTGCCGCTGACGCGGTCAATACTGCCGTCGGTTAACTGCCACATAACGCTGTCGGGATTTTTCTCCATTGCGGCCTTGGTCTGGCGGATGAGTGCGGTAGCCGAAGCATAGGTTTCCCAGCAGCCCTTACGGCCGCAGGTGCACTGCTCGCCGCCGTAAATCATAACGGTGTGGCCCAGTTCACCGCCTGCATAGTTGCTACCGGTGAAAAGCTTGCCGCCGATTATAATTCCGCAGCCGACACCCGTTCCGAGTGTGATAGTAATAAAATCGTTGGTGCCCTTGCCTGCACCTGCCATATATTCGCCGTATGCGGCGGCGTTGGCATCGTTTTCGATATAACATTTAATGCCTTCAAGGCGCTCGGACACGAGAGCAACCATGGGAGCATTGCTGAAACGAAGGTTGTTCGAGGTAGCAATAACACCGTTTACGGGGTCAATGCTGCCGGGAGCGCCGATACCTGCAGAACTGATGTCTGCGAGGGTCAGGCCTGCATCCTCAATCGCCATGCGGCATGCCGCAGCAATATCATCGGCTATTTCCTCTACCGGGCGGGGTGCATTAGTCTTTTTCTTTCCGCGACCGATTATTTCGTATTTTTCGTTTACTACACCGACGGCAATGTTGGTGCCGCCGAGGTCGATACCTAAATTATACATAGTTTAAACTCCTTTTATTTTAGAAAATGCTGTAGCCGGTTTCGTCGTTTTGGTTGCCCTTACCTTCACTCATACCAAGACGCTCAAGAAGCGCTTGCGCGGCATTATAGCCAAGCTTCTTTTGACGGTTGTTACGGGCGGCAACCTCAATAATTACCGCAAGATTTCGGCCGGGCTTTACGGGCACGGTAATCGAGGGCAGTGAAATGCCGAGAATTTCGGTTGTTTCTTCCTCAAGGCCCATACGGTCGTAAACCTTGGAGGAATCCCAAGGCTCGATATTGATAACGAGGTCAATCTTCTCGGTGGGCTTAACTGCGCCGACACCGAAAATACGGCTGGCATTAATAATACCTATACCGCGAAGCTCAATAAAATGACGAATGTTTTCGGGAGAAGTGCCTACAAGCGACTTTGAAGATACTCGGCGGATTTCAACCGCGTCGTCGGCGATAAGACGGTGGCCGCGATTAACAAGCTCGATTGCGGTTTCACTCTTACCTACGCCGCTTTCACCAAGCAGAAGTATACCTTCGCCGAAAACCTCTACCAAAACGCCGTGACGGGTAATTCTGGGAGCAAGTTGAACGTTTAGGAAGGATATGAGCGCTGCCAAAAAGCCCGAAGTTGAGTCACCGGTGCGAAGCATAGGCACTGCATAGGTTTCGGCGGCTTTGAGGAACTCATCCTTTACCTCGATGTTGCGAGAAACTATAACTGCTGCAGGCTTAGTTGCCATAAAACTGTCAATTGCTTTAAGGTACTGATCCTCGGGCAGTTCATAGAGGTAGCTCATCTCACTGCGGCCGAGCACCTGAATACGCTGATTATCATAGTACTCAAAATAGCCGCTTAGCTGCAGGCCGGGTCGGTTGATCTCGGTGTTTCCTATTAAGATTTCTTCGGCATCGCTCGGCATATAAACGGTCTCAAGTGAGAACTCCTTTATAATGCGGGCAAGCGAAACGGTAAACTGCTTTTTCATAGTTTGCCTCCTGTAAAAACAGAATTATACGATTTTATTATACAGTATTTATTTATCAAAATAAAGTGTTTTTCTCAAAGTTCTTTTATTTTTCTTGTAAAATTGCCCGAATGGTTATATAATTATCACATCAGTTACTTTTTTCGGAGGCATTTTTAAATGAAACTTGGTATTGTAGGACTGCCCAACGTTGGCAAGTCGACACTTTTTAACGCTATAACAAACGCAGGCGCCGAATCGGCCAACTACCCCTTCTGCACCATCGACCCTAACGTTGGTGTTGTATCGGTTCCCGACGAGCGTCTTGATAAGCTTTGCGAAATGTATACCGTCGGCAGCAAGGTTCCGCCTATTGTACCTGCCGTAATCGAATTCGTTGATATTGCAGGCCTTGTTAAGGGCGCTTCCAAGGGTGAAGGCCTCGGCAACAAGTTCCTCGCCAATATCCGCGAGGTTGACGCTATCGTTCACGTTGTTCGTTGCTTTGAAAATGATAATATCATCCACGTTGAGGGCAACATCAACCCCATTCGCGATATTGAAACCATAAACACCGAGCTTATCTTCTCGGATATGGAGATGGTTGAGCGCAGAATTGCCAAAACCAGCAAGGAACTTAAGGGCAATAAATCGCTCCAGGGCGAGGTTGATTTCCTCAATAAGTTATATGCACACCTTGATTCGGGCAAGTGCGCCAGAAGCCTTGATATCGATGATGACGAAAAGGCCATTCTTGCAACGATTGACCTGCTTACCTCTAAGCCCATCATCTACGCCGCAAATATGAGCGAGGATGATTTTGCGAGCGGTATCGGCGATAACGCACAGCTTAAGGCCGTTGAGGCTCTGGCCGCTGAAGAGGGCTCGCAGGTGCTTCCCATCTGTGCACAGATGGAGGCCGATATAGCCGAAATGAGCGCCGAAGAGAAGCTTATGTTCTTATCCGAGCTTGGTCTTGAACATTCGGGTCTTGACCGCCTTATTCAGAAGAGCTACACCCTTTTGGGTCTTATTTCCTTCCTCACGGCAGGCGAAAAAGAGGTTCGCGCCTGGACCATTCGAAACGGTCTTAAAGCGCCGCAGGCCGCAGGTAAGATACATACCGATTTCGAGCGCGGTTTTATTCGCGCGCAGGTTGTAGCATACGATGACCTTGCCGAGGCAGGCTCGCTTGCCAACGCACGTGTAAAAGGTCTTGTAAGAACCGAAGGCAAGGAATACGTTATGAAGGACGGCGACGTTGTCGAGTTCTTATTCAATGTTTAATTTTTTCGGAGGTCTTTTATGGACTATCTAAAGAGAACGTGGGCGGAGATAGACAATGACGCCCTGCTTTACAACTTAAAGTCCATACGTGAGCACACCGGTGGTCGCATCGCAGCCGTAGTAAAGGCTAACGCATACGGTCACGGGGCCGCTTATATCGCTCCTCTGCTGGAAAAGGCAGGGGTTTCGATGTTTGCCGTTTCCAATATTGATGAGGCGCTTGAGTTGCGCCAAAACGGTATAAAATCCGCGATTATGATTCTCGGATACACGCCTGCCGAATACGTAAAACAGTTGGCCGAAAACAACGTTATTCAAACCGTTTTTTCGCTGTCGTATGCCAAGGAATTATCGGAGAAGGCCTGCGAATGCGGTGCTTTGCTCACCTGCCACATAAAGATTGATACGGGTATGTCAAGGCTTGGCTTTGATTGCCGCAGTGACGAGCTTTGCGGTATGGGCGAAATGCTTGCCGCCTCTTCCCTTTCGGGACTTAAAATCACGGGCGCATTCACCCATTTCGCCGCCGCCGACCGCGACGGAGACGAAGACGGTAAATTCACCGCTGCGCAGTACGCACGTTTCAGTAGCGCCGTCGAAAAGCTCATCAAAAGCGGTGTTACGCTCAGTGAGATTCACTGCTGTAATTCGGCAGGACTTATGCTGGAGCAGGACAAATTCGGCACGCTGACAAGACCGGGCATAATTTTATACGGACTGATGCCCGATACGGGCATGGAAAAAACTCTTCCGCTTCGTCCCGTAATGAATTTTTATTCTACCGTTTCGTTTGTAAAGACCATTAAAAAGGGTGACAGCGTAAGCTATGGCCGCCGCTTTACGGCTGACCGCGATATGACGGTTGCCACCATCCCCGTTGGCTACGCCGACGGTTATCCGAGGGCGTTATCGGGCAAGGGTTATATGCTTGTAAACGGCAAGAAAGCCCCCGTTTTGGGCAACGTTTGCATGGACCAGACGATTATAGACGTAAGTGATATTGACGACGTAGAGGTTGGAACGCGGGTCATGCTTTTTGGCGAGGGTCTCCCTGCCGAGGAGGTTGCCTCACTTTGCGGTACTATCGGCTATGAGCTGATATGCGGCGTTTCGCGACGTGTTCCGCGCGTTTATATACAGAACGGAAAAGAAACACACGTTGCAGATTATATTTTGCATAAATAAAAAAGGTTGGTCAAAAATTGACCAACCTTTTATTTTTTTACATTCCGAAAGCGTAACCCGCCGCTATGCCGACGACGGCCGATATGCAAATAATGATGATGGGATGAACCTTTTTGAAGGCCAGCACCGTCATCGCTATAAACAGTATCGCAGACATATAAAATATGTCGGTTTTAAATATTGCCGTGCTGAAATTTTCAGGCACGAACACCGTCTTGCCTACCGACAACACTGCAGCGCCGATAAGACCGACAACAGCAGGCTTAAGGCCCGTCATTGCGCCTGCAACAAAGCGATTTGTTTTAAACTTTTCGTAGCAACGAGCCACTATAAGAATAATAATAAACGAAGGTAACACAACGCCAAGTGTTGAAAGGAAGGCGCCTAAAACGCCGCCCTGCGAGGTACCGATGTAGGTGGCCATATTGATGGCGAAGGGGCCCGGTGTACTCTCACTTACGGCGATAAAGTTTATGATTTCTTCCTCGGTTGCCCAGCCGTTTGCTAGCGTCTCACTCTGGATGAGCGGCAGCATTGCATAGCCGCCGCCGAAGGTAAGCGCACCGATTTTAAAGAAGGTCCATAAAAGCTGTAAATAAATCATCGGCTCGCCTCCTTACTGCCTGCAATAAGCGAAACGATTATACCGAAGACCGCGCAGCATAAAATTACCAGCAGCACGTTTACGCCAAAAAACGCCGTTGTGACAAAGGCTAATGCCAAAATAACATAGCTAAAGGCGTTCTTTTTAACCTTTTTGTACATTGTGAAGAGCGCCTTTAGTAGCAACGCGAGTACACCTGCACGAATACCGTTAAAGGCGTATTGAACGGCTTTTATATCGCTGAATTCCGATAAAAGTCTTGCAATTACCGAGATTACGATAAACGAGGGCAGCACAACGCCGAGCGTTGCAAAAAAGGCGCCGAAGAAGCCGGCCGTTCTGGTACCCACAAAGGTTGCCATATTAATGGCTATGGGGCCGGGGGTGGACTCGGCTATTGCGATAATTTCGAGTATATCATCGTCCGATATCCATTTTTTGTTTTCAACCATTTCACGCTGAATAAGCGGTATCATGGCGTAGCCGCCGCCGAAGGTGAATGCGCCTATCTTAAAGAAAGACAAAAACAACTGCATACACAGGCGGAAACTGATCTTTTTCTTATCTTTCATTGAGACAACGGTACTCCATTTCTTCTTTTACGTTGATGTAGGCAGGGCGAATAATCTTACCCGCATTTTGAATTTCTTCTATGCGGTGGGCACTCCAACCGGCAATACGAGCCGTTGCAAACAAGGGGGTAAAGAGTTCGCACGGAAGCTCGAGCATACGATAGATAAGGCCCGAATAAAAATCGACGTTGGTGCTGACACCCTTATACATCTTTCGTTTTTCGGCGATGATTTCGGGGGCCACGCGAGCAACTGTTTCGTAAAGCTCGTACTCCTCTTCCTTGCCCTTTTCTATAGCGAGGTCACGGGCGCACTGCTTAAGTATGTCGGAACGGGGGTCGGACAGTGAATAAACTGCGTGTCCCATACCGTAAATGAGGCCCATTTTATCAAAGGCTTCACGATTGAGCAGTTTCGCAAGGTAATCCTTTATTTCGCCCTCGCTCTTTGTATTTATGGATTGCTGCATATCATCAAACATACGGACAACCTTAATATTGGCGCCGCCGTGGCGCGGGCCCTTTAGCGAGCCGAGAGCGGCCGAAACCGCCGAATAGGTATCGGTTCCCGACGAGGTTACAACGTGGGTTGTAAAGGTTGAATTATTGCCGCCGCCGTGCTCGGCATGGAGCACGAGCGCCAAGTCGAGAATGCTGGCCTCAAGCGCGGTATACTCGCCGTTTTCACGCAGGATATTAAGCAGTGTTTCGGCGGTGGAGAGACCCGGCTTCGGATGATGTATAAACAGGCTCTTGCCAAGATGATAATGCTGATATGAATGATAGCTGTAGATAGAAAGCAACGGGAACATTGCTATAAGCTGCAGGCACTGGCGGAGCACGTTCTGAACCGAGGTATCATCGGGATTTTCATCGTACGCGTAAAGCGCCAGCACGCTTCGGGATATAATGTTCATCATATCTTTGCCCGGGGCCTTGAGTATCATATCGCGGACGAAGGACGTGGGCAGACTGCGGTATTCGGATAATACCGCGCAGAATTCTTCAAGCTCTTCGGCCGTAGGAAGCTTTGAAAACAGCAGAAGATAAACCGTTTCCTCAAAGCCGAGGCGGCCGTCTGCTCTAAATCCTGCAACCAAGTCACGCACGTTGATTCCGCGATAGAAAAGCTGACCGTCACACGGGACCGTGGTTCCGTCCGGCAGCACCTTTTTAGCCTGTATGTTAGAGACTTCGGTAAGTCCCGTTACGACGCCGTTGCCGTTAAGGTCGCGCAGACCGCGGTTAACCTTATATTTAGCGTACATATCGGGCATTATGCCGTTGCCTTCATTTGATTTTTGCGCCATTTTTTCGATATAGGGCGTAATTTCGGAATAGGATTTCATAGTTTTTCCTCTCAAGAAATATTTATAATATAATACCATTTTTTCGGATATAAATCAATAATAAAACTGTTTTTTGAATTAGATAATATCTATTTTTTAACGTTTCTTTAATTTGGAATAATTTTTATGTTGATAATTTCGACAAAATATACTATAATGTTATGGCTATTGTGGGTTTTTGCACCCACCTAATTTGAGGACTTAGGCTAAGTGGCCTTATATTTCCTTATCCATTTGGATAAGAGGAGGATTCTTTTAAAATGATAGGCGTTTACGATTACACCGTTATACTTACATACCTTTCCCTGCTTTCGGCAGGCAGCGGTATTTTTGTTTGCTTAAGCGGCACAGGACATCCGTTTATGGGTATTTTCTTCTTACTGTTTTGCGGACTTTGCGATGCCTTTGACGGCAAGGTTGCCCAGACCAAGAAAAACCGTACCGATACGGAGCGCAAGTACGGTATTCAGATTGACTCGCTTTCGGATATCGTCGCTTTCGGCGTGCTTCCTGCCTGCATCGGCATGGCATTTATCAGAGTGTCGCCCATGATGCAGTCGATTATAGGACCCCACTGTAACAGATGGTATAATAACGTGACAAGGGTTGCCGTTTTCGGCGTTTTGGCGCTTTATATACTGACCGCCCTCATCCGCCTGGCTTACTACAACGTAACCGAAGAGGAACGTCAGGAAACCGAGGACGGCACGAGAAAATATTATCTCGGTCTGCCCGTTACTTCGGCCGCTATTGTTTTCCCCTTTATTTCGCTTCTGCTTTACGTTATTCCCACCGACGTTACGCTGCTTTATATCTTTATGGTGGCTTTACTTGCAGTTCTGTTTATCGTTCCCTTCCAGCTACGCAAGGTTGGTCTTAAGGGCATTCTCGTATTCGTTGGTATCGGCGCCGTTGAGTTTATTATCATTTTGATACTCACACTTCAGCACTCGGTATAAAACGGCATGAAGAAAGAGAAAAAAGGCGCGCTTGGGTTTCTTTACGAAACCGCCGTGGGCCGAATTGTTTTAAGACTGCTCACAGCAAGATGGATATCAAGGCTTTGCGGCGTATATCTCGACAGCCGTCTTTCAAAATGGCTTATAAAGCGCTTTGTAAAGGCTAATAATATCAATCTTGACGAGTATCATTCGGACGGGTTTACTTGCTTTAACGACTGTTTTTGCCGTAAAATTAAGGCAGAGCTCAGACCCGTTGATACAGAAAAGGACCACCTTATTGCGCCGTGTGACGGACTGTTATCGGCCTACCGCATTAACGACGGCACCGTGCTGCCCATTAAGCAGAGCCGCTACACCGTATCTTCCCTGCTGGGAGAAAACGCCATAGCGGATAAATATAAGGACGGTATATGCCTTGTATTTCGCCTTTGCGTCGACCATTACCACCGCTACGGATATATCGACGGCGGCAAAAAGGGCGAGAACGTTTTTATTAAGGGAAGACTCCACACGGTTCGACCGATAGCGCTTGAAAATTATCCCGTTTTTATTGAGAACTGCCGCGAATACACCGTGATGGAAACCGAAAATTTCGGCACCGTTACTCAGGTTGAGGTCGGCGCTTTGTTGGTTGGAAAGATAAAGAACCTGCACGAAAAACACGAATTTAAGCGCGGTGAAGAAAAGGGTATGTTCCTTTACGGCGGAAGCACGGTTGTGGTACTGCTCGAGAAGGATGCCGCCACGATTGACGAAGAATATTTTGAGGCCACCGAACGCTACGAGGAAACTCCCGTAAAGTTCGGTCGGTGCATAGGTCATAAATAATTAAAACCTCTGTCTTTCGACAGAGGTTTTTTGTTTTAGAAGAACATTACTATTCCGCTTATTATCATACCTATGTAGATAATTTGCTTGAGCTTTTTGCCGTCAAGCTTGCTGAATATCTTGCGGCCTACAAAGTCGCCCGTCATACAGCCGACCATACCGATTACTGCGTAAATCAAAAGTTCGGTTGTCACAAGGCCGTTCACGGCGCGCATCGAAGTAGCGTAGAGATTGGTGAAGCAGAAGTAAAACTGAACGGTTGCAAAGTAGGATAAATTATTCTTTGCGGCGCTGCTTAAATAAAGCACGACCGGAGGGCCGCCCGTTGAGAAAAGACCGCCCAAGGTGCCGCCAAGGCCGCCCGAAATCAAACCGTTTACTATGCCGGGCTTTATTTTTATGTGCTGATTGAAGAAAAGGAAGTATATACTCAGGACAATAAGCACCGAGCCGAGCAGAATTTTAAAAATCTCGCCCGACACCACGGCCGAGAAATGTACCGCGATGGGAATGGTTATAAGCGCCGCGCATATCATAGGCAGCACGGTCTTATACTCGACCTTTTTGCAATAGCGAACGGCGTTATACGTTGCCGTTGCGCAGGCAAAAAGCGAGGATATGGTTGCCGCGGCGGTGTGCGACGGCATAAAATGCGGCAAAAATACCATGGCAAATATGCCGAGTCCAAAGCCGCTTACTCTTTGAACAAAGCCTGCACCAAATCCTATAAGGATAAGAAACACAGCGTGTAAAGGTTCCACCCTATTACCTCCTGTAAATTAATGAAAAAAGCGTTTAAGTTCTTTTGCGGTGCTGTTCATATTATCAATATACCAGGGTATTATATCATATTTTTACCATATATACAAATACAAAAATCCCCGAATGCGAATTTTAGTGAAGAGTGAAAAGTTAATAGTGAAAAAGTAAAATCCCGAACGCTTTTGCATTCGGGAGTTTTGACAAACGTAAACCTTACAGCAATCGGTCAATCTGTTCTGCGTAAAAACAATTCTCGTGCTTTTTAATGACGAACCGATGATTGCCATCATCACTTCTGACAAAATAATTTCTTCCGCTTTTGGGGTCAACGGACGCTGTTCCTGTTACCGTTTCATAGCCCGCTTTTTCCTCGTCACCAGTCAGCGCCATCAAAACGAGCATCGGG
Source organism: Clostridia bacterium (assembly GCA_017513245.1). Lineage (GTDB taxonomy): Bacteria > Bacillota > Clostridia > Oscillospirales > Acutalibacteraceae > SIG589. The sequence goes on along the minus strand of JAFXGK010000014.1, from coordinate 10,493 downwards.
TCCCAAGAATATCCGCCTCCCGAGACACCATTATCGGACAGCACATCGTAAAGATGGTCGCTATGTTCAAGATGTCCGCCCGTTGTAACGCCGCATCCGATTTCAAAACCTAAAAAAGTAATCGGAACCGGGCAAAGTCTGCAAAAAGTATCGGCAGCGATACGAGAACGGTCGTTTCGGGCAAAGTTGTTTTCTAAACCTCCGTCCTCCGACCATTTTCCTGCCATCACCCAAAATTTCGACACTTTTTCCGAAACAAGCTGAAGTCCGGTTTTTTCGGAAATATCGTCTGCTTTGCTTTCTAAAAGGTTGGCAACAATCTGAAAAAAACCAATCTCAATTATCTCAATTTTTTCATCGGCAGATGCAAGAAGTCGCCTGTATAGGCGGACGCCGTCTTCGGCGTCTGTGTTATTTATTCCTTTTCCAAAGTTTTCGGCCAGCCTTTTCTGATACGCAGGATGCCCACCAAAATCGTTGGCAGCTAAGTCAATACCGAGCGGAACGTCAAAAACGTTATCGGCGTTCAAAAACCCTCTTAAAGCTGCGACCGAATGTTCCATACAAGCGTTTATTCCAATGCCGAGAAGCTGTGCTTTTCCATTGCGAACCGCTCGTGTGAGAAGACGTACAGCAACCGCATCGTCGCTATCGTCCCACCAATCGGTTCCAAGAATAAATTTTCTCATTAAATCGCCTCCTTGGGTGAATTATAGCATAAAAGCGGCGGAGGAGCAAGGGTTTGAGCGAAGCATCGGCAAAGCCGACGTGAAGTTATGCCGTTGGCATAGTGAAGTTTTGTGCTTTCGCACAAAGTGAAGTTAAGTGTGCCACTCACGCCCGCAGGCACTTCACACGGCGTAAGCAAACTTCACACACCGAAGGTGTGCTTCACGTGCCGTAAGGCACACTTAGTTGAAAAAGAAAAGACACGCTCTCGCGTGTCTTTCTTTTTCTGGTGCGGGTGTTCATAACGGACTTGATTAAAAAGCATTGAATAACCGGCAGAAACACACATATTTTTCATCCACACATTTGTGTATTTCAAGGTTTCTTCGTAAAATAAAAATACAGAAACGAGGAAACAAGATTATGTCAAAATTTATTGAAGAATTCTATTACGGTAACATTGATCCCCAAGCAAGAAGCACTAAACAGAACAAGATAGTTCAAAAACAGATGGAAGTTCTAATGCTCAACGAGGAATTTCTGACTGAAGCACTCTCGGGTGAAAACAAAAAGAAGTTTCTTGATTTCGTCAATGCTTGGAGTATCGTCAACGGAGAATCGAATCTCGACAGTTTTATTATGGGATTTCGATTGGGAGCTAACTTTACATACGATACTTTCGTATCAACCGAAACACCGTTTAAGGATTTGCTGAAGGAGTGAAAGATATGTCAAAGAAATATTACATAGCTCTTGATGATTACGAGAGAGGAACGATTATCAACTGTCTTAACGAAAAGCGAAATAAACTTATAGCAGACGGCAAATACACCGATGCGGTTGATGAAGTGTTGCTCAAAATCCTTAACGCAAAACAAAAGAAAATCAAAGTGATCTACAAGGAGGCTTAATTATGGAAAAGCGTATTTACAATGAGCAAACAGGTATCAGATACACTTTGCAGGGCGATTATTATCTGCCCGACCTTGCATTACCTGCCGAAGAACAAGTCGAAGTCGGCATTTGGGGACAGCGGCACTTGCAGTATATAAAGGTGCACCGCAAAGGTTTTTATACGACTTTGCTCACAAAATGCGAACTGAACAGACACCTTGCCGATGTAAACAAGCAGGCTGAAGATATGTTTTTTCGGCTCGTAAAACAGATGGCAGAGCGTGAGGGTGTGACCGAACAGCTCAAAGCAGACAATCAAATGGAATGGGTTGCTCGTATGAATAATATCCGTAGCAGAGCTACCGAAATCGTAAATCACGATATAATTTACAACTAACAGAAGCACGGCGGCAGGGAGAAATCCTTGCCGCTAATTTTTTTGAAAAAATAAATTTGTGTGTCACCTTTTATATTGCCCGTGCATCTATATATCAGAACAGCGAAATGATGGTATGGCTATGGTATTCAGTAGTTTACAATTTATCTTTATATTTATGCCGATATTCTTCGGGTGCTACTATATTGTACCTGATAAATTAAAGAATTTTATATTATTTATTGGAAGTTTGTGTTTTTACTTTGTGGGCACGATCCATAACCCCGAACATTTTATAGTGTTTATACTAAGTATTATTGCGGATTTTGTGGTTGGTGTATGGATTGAAAAATTTTCGGCACACAAGAAGATATTATTGACCATAGGCATAAGTTTACACTTAATCAGTCTGGCCGCATTTAAGTATTCCGGTTTTGTAATAAACGAAATTGGTCGGCTCAATCCGAGTTTTAACTTTACGGCAGATATTGTATTGCCTATTGGCATTTCTTTTTACACCTTTCAAGGAATTTCATATATTGTTGATGTTTACCGAGGAACTACAAAGGCACAACAAAGTTTGCTTAAATATACGATATATATTTCAATGTTCGAACAGCTCATTGCCGGTCCGATTGTTACTTACGGTCAAGTGGAAAAAGAACTGTATAAGCGGCAAATCAAAACATCATCTGTGCTGAGAGGTATCGGCATATTTATTTTCGGATTAGGATTAAAAGTGCTACTTGCTAATCCTATCGGAAAACTGTGGTCGCAGACTTGTGCGATTGGGTTTGAAAGCATATCTACACCGCTTGCGTGGATGGCGATAATAGCATTTTCTCTTCAAATATATTTTGATTTTTTCGGTTACTCCCTGATGGCTATAGGTCTTGGAAAAATGCTCGGATTCAAGCTACCGAAAAACTTTGACCACCCATATACAAGCCTTACAATGACAGAATTTTGGCGGCGGTGGCATATAACACTTGGGGCTTGGTTTAGAGAGTATGTATATATCCCTCTTGGCGGAAATCGCAACGGCAAAATTGCTACTGTCAGAAATCTGCTTATCGTATGGTTGCTTACGGGGTTGTGGCACGGTGCAGGATATAATTTCGTTTTATGGGGAACAGTTCTGTTCATTATCATAATGCTTGAAAAATTCTTTATAGGAAAATATCTTAATAAAATGCCTGTCATTGCCCACCTTTATATGTTCATATTGATCCCGATTACTTGGGCAATATTCGCTATTGATGATATAGGGCAGCTTTGGGTGTTTTTTACTCGGTTGTTCCCGTTTTTCGGTCAAGGCGTATGGTCGATATTTAGGTATGACTACCTAAAATACTTAAACTTATTTTATCCGTTTTTTATCGCAGGTATATTGTTCTCGACAAGATTGCCGTTTCGTATTTTGAAACGAATTAAAAGCCGTGTTGTTATATGCCTGCTGTTATCGGTGATTTTCTGTGCAAGTGTATATTGTATGTACCGTGGCTTTGATGATCCGTTTTTATATTTTAGATTTTGAGAGGTAAAGAAAATGAAAAAGTCAAATTTAGTTACTCTTTTGTCCTTATGTTTTTTAGTTGTTGCTGTTATACTGTTTATGTTTCTTTGGAAAACCCCATCTTCAAGCTCCGGCACAGAAACCGACAACAATTCGGTAACGCAAAACGATATTATATTGACTCCCAAAGACACCTTAGAAGATACAAACTCTACGCAAACAGAGGGTGATTACGAAGCGAGTACATCTATAACAGAAACATCAACGACGGAAAATATAACAACGCAACCAAACAGCGATATTTCTATGGATGATGCTCTGTTCATCGGTGATTCAAGGACAGTGGGACTTATGGAGTATGCAGGTATCGACGGAGCAGACTATTTTTGCACGGTGGGAATGAGTGTTTACAACATTCATAAAAAGCCTGTTTCTGTTCCCAATGTCGGCAAGGTGACTTTGACGGAGTTGCTGAATAGCAAAAAGTATGGTAAAATATATATAATGCTCGGCATCAATGAAGTGGGATACAAATTTAGCAACACCATCGAAAAATACAGTGAGTTGATTGAATTTGTTAAAAGCAAACAATCCGATGCTGTTATTTTCATACAAGCAAATCTGCACGTTACGAAAAGTCGTTCGGATAGCGATAAGGTGGTAAACAATACTGCTATTAACGGGTTAAATGCAGAATTGGCAAAACTCGCTGACGGAAAAAGCAAATTTTATCTTGATGCCAATATTCTGTTCGATGATAAAACAGGCGGACTATCTTCCGACAAATCGGAGGACAGCACACATCTTTATGCTAAATATTACAGTGAGTGGGGCAAATGGATCATAAGACAAACGGCTTCACTAATCGGGGAGGGATGATTTTGACCGACAAAGACGCATTTTGCGAACATATACGGCTTTGTGAAAACGCAATGTATTCTTTGGCTTTTTCTATTGTCAGGAACGGTTCAGATGCGGGCGAAATCATCAGCGAATCCATATACCGAGCCTATAAAAATTTAGACACACTAAAAAACGAAAATTCTTTTAAGCCGTGGATATTGCGTATTGTTCATAATACAGCAGTTGAAATGATCCGCAAAAATTCAAAAATTATACCTATGGAAGAAACACCGGACATTCCCGATGACAGTCCCGAAAACGACATAACTACAAGTCTTACAGTTCGTGAGGCTGTGAATAGCCTTAAACAACCCTACCGTACAGTTGTTGTGCTGTTTTACTATGAAAATCTTTCGGTATCAAAAATCGCACAAATTACAAACACGAATGTGGTTGCTGTAAAAAAGCAGCTTTCTCGTGCCCGAAAGATGCTGCGAGAAATTTTGAAGGAGGATTTTAACGGATGAATGATTTTGATAAGTATATAAAAAGCAAAGCGGCACAAGAACAGACAGAAATTCCTGATTCTGTGAAAAACCGTATAGAACAAACGCTTGCCGACTTGCCCGAAAAGAAACCCGTTATAAAACAAATTAGCATATTACCCCGTATTGCGGCGGCAGCAGCATGCTTTATTTTTATAACACTTTTCTTATTGCCTAATGTGAGCGTAGCATACGCACAGGCTCTGGAGCAAATTCCCGTAATCGGTGATATTGTTCAGGTAGTAACTATCCGTAATTATTTCTATGCTGACGATAAACACGAAATGGGTATTGATGTACCGCAAATAGAGGGTGAGGATAGCGAAGCTGTTGATTATATAAACAAAGATGTCAGCGAGCTTACAACTGCTCTTGTAAATCAGTTTTATAAAGACCTTGAAATTACTGGGAATAATGGCTATGGCTCTATCCACGTTGATTATGAAGCGACAACGAATACAGATCGTTGGTTTACGCTCAAATTATCTGTAAGTGAAACGGCGGCAAGCAGTAATGCTTATTTTGAATTTTATCACATTGATAAAAAGCAAGGAAAGATAGTCGAGCTTGGCGACCTGTTCAATACCGATAAATTTTCCGATATTCTTGTGGCAGAAATCAAAATGCAAATGCAAGAGCAAATGGCAAACGATGAAAATATCTCATATTGGATAAATAATAGTGGGATAGGCGAAGAATTTGCAACTGTCAGTGCAGACCATAATTTCTATTGGAATGAAAACGGCGATTTAGTAATTATCTTTGATGAATACGAGGTTGGTCCCGGCTCAATGGGAACTCCCGAATTTGTTATAGATAGAGATGTCATTAAGGATATTTTAAAATCGGAGTTCAAAGACATTATTTTATAATGTGGAGGTTATTTCTTTTACAAAATGTTATGATACAATAGATAGGTAACAGTAAAAATAGAAAAAACAACTCAAATGTGTTAAGATGAAAGTAACCACACTAAACATCGGCACAAAGGAGTTGTTTTTCCGATGAAAAGTATATCACCAAAAGCTAAGTTTCGTCAACTAGTAATAAAATATTCTCAAAAAAGAGGAGTAACAGCAGCAAGCATTCGTTACCGAGTATGTCGAAAAGCAATATATGATTGGAAGAAACGTTATGACGGAAGATGGCAGAGCTTAATCGACCGTTCTCACCGTCCGCATAGCCATCCGAGACAACAAACGGCAGAAGAATATGCGATGATTGAAAGATATTACCGCAGAACTAAGGATAAGATTATGCTTTGGGATAAGCTTCGTGAAAATGGATATACACGTTGTTACAATAGTCTGCTTAGAGCAATAAAAAGGCTTAAATTAGAAGAAACACCTGAGAAACGCAAAGGCTACAAACCCAAACCATACCAAAGGGCAGAATATCCAGGACAAAAGGTTCAAATAGATGTTAAGTTTGTGCCAGCGTATTGTGTTGCGAATGGGCAGAAATACTACCAATATACAGCAGTTGACGAATGTACAAAGTATTGTTTTAGAGAAATGTATGATGAACACAGCACATATAGTTCGTTAGATTTTTTAAAGAAGTTAATAGTGAAATTTCCTTTCCCAATAAGAGAGGTTCAGACCGATAACGGAACAGAATGGACTAACGTACTATTAGTGAAGAAAGCAACCCATAAGACATTGTTTGAAGAATATTTAGAAGAGTGCGGAATTAAATACCATAGGATACAAGTAGCAACCCCAAGACACAACGGTAAAGTGGAGCGTCAACACCGACTTGATGAACAGAGGTTTTACAGCAAAATGCGAATGTTTAGCCTTGAAGACGGAAGAAAACAACTTGCTAAATACAACAGAATCTCAAACAATATTTCAAAAAGTTGCTTAAAATACAGAAGTCCAAATGCTGTACTTGCTGACTATCTGGCGGTAATGTAACGAGCGCCGAATTTGTTGTGTTGTTCGTCGCCTGCGGCTCCTCACAACACAACAAATTCTTTCAAAATACACTTTCATCTTATTTTTTTGAGAAAAGTGTTACCTATCATTGATTTATCTACAAAAAAAGTGTTCGTGTTGCGACAAAAACCACTTGACAAACGAATGTTCTATCGTGTATACTGAAATACCCTCATAGAGGGACTACAACTGAATATGATGTCCTCGTAGAGGTATAGTTAGGCACCAGTCCGATATACCGCCGGTGATCTCTTTTGAGAAAACCGTGACTCGCCACTGTGAATTTTTTGTGCTGTTTAAGGTGGAGTTGAGTCGACACAAACAGTATGGTCTTTTGAATTAATTCAAAGCCGTTATGTATGAGCATCTGATTTGAAGCAAGAGCTAAACGCTCCCGCCAATGATTAGTGTTGATACATAACGGCTTTTTATTTTTTCTCTGACTACTCAGCCGAAATATGAATGTGACATATAACCTCAGTTGCACTTTGAAAATTGAATACCCGTTACCGAATGTAGATACTACGCCAAGACCTCTTAAAGGGTGAGCGAAAACGACGTGTGCGAGATGCTATGGGTTAGGAATTAACGGACATTCGGGAGAACGGCAAAGCGCCTAATAGGAGTAATTAACCTCGAACAGGCTAGGAGTAATTGCATCATCTTAGCGAGCAGACTGTTTGTACTCCTATCGGCGCAAAACAGTACTCGTTAGGGGTATCCCTAAAACCCAATTCTACGAAATCAAACAAAGAAAGGAGATCAAAATCTATGACACAGTATGAAATCCCAATCGAAAGCAAAAAGAAAAAATCCGCCCGTATCCCCATAGACAAATTACACGATTTTGACGGTCATCCGTTCAAAGTTACAGATAATGAGGATATGGACAAACTTGTGGAAAGTATCAAATCGCAAGGTATTATCTCTCCCTTAATCGTAAGGCAGAAAGATAATACCACCGATGAATACGAAGTAATATCGGGACACCGAAGATTACACGCAAGTAAAAGGGCGGGACTTACAGAAGTACCCGCCTTAATTTATCCCTATACCAAAACCGAAGCGGCGATTGCCGTTGTGGACAGCAACCTACACCGAGAACGGATATTGCCGAGTGAAAAAGCCTTTGCTTACAAAATGAAGATGGAGGCTTTGAAGGAACAAGGTAAACGAACCGATTTAACCTTGTCGCAAGTTGCGACAAAGTCGGATACCGCTACCGAGATCGGCAAAGCGGCAAACGAAAGCCGTGACCAAGTATTTCGGTATATCCGTTTAACTAATCTTATCCCCGAACTGTTACAGCTTGTGGATGAGGAACGAATCGCACTTACTCCTGCCGTGGAGTTATCATATCTAAAAGAGCAGGAGCAGTACGATTTAATGAGTACCATTGATAGTGAGGACTGCACTCCGTCACTCTCACAGGCAGTGCAGCTGAAAAAATTATCCCAATCAGGTCAGCTTAATGCGGATAAGATCTTCGCCGTTATGAGTGAAGAAAAGGCAAATCAAAAGGAACGTATCAGTTTTCCTTTTGAAGATGTTCGCCGTTTCTTCCCCAAAAGTTATACCCAAAAAGATGTATATAATGCAATCCTAAAGCTCATCGGTGAAGATTATCAGCGCCGTGAGCGAGCAAGGAAAAATCGAGATGAAAGGTAAGAAAAGAATATGAAAATTATATGTGGTCTTGCACAGCAAGAAAATGAGTATGTGATAAACGGAGTCAAGTATATCGTCGGTTCGTCATTTCAGACTACCAAAGTTGGAAACCACCCGACAATTACCGACCGTTTCAAAAGAATTGTAACAAGTGATTTCGTACCTTTGACGGACGAATCGCCACCGAGTAAAATGGCAGTAGAATATGTGTGTTCGACTGCCGGAAAGGAGGACTAAATGCAGTCGAAGAAAAAAGATAACGTCGGCGTAACCGCTTTATACTGCCGACTATCCCGTGATGACGGAACAGATAATGATAGTAATTCTATTGTGAATCAAAAGAAGCTGTTGCAGAAATACGCAAAGGAACACGGCTTTTCCAACACCCGCAGTTATGTGGATGACGGTTATACGGGAACAAACTTTAACCGCCCCGGATTTCAAAAACTGCTTGAGGATATTGAGATGGGATACGTAAGTGTGATTATTGTAAAGGATATGTCCCGACTTGGTAGAGATTATCTGCAAGTGGGATATTACACCGACACTTACTTTCCCGACAGAAATATCCGCTTCATAGCAGTCAATGACTGTGTGGACAGTGCAGACGGTGAAAACGAGCTTGCACCCTTTCGTAACGTTATGAACGAAATGTATGCAAGAGATATCAGCCGTAAGGTCAGAAGCTCCCACAGACTTCGTGGCAACGCAGGAGAGCCGTTATCCCAACCACCATACGGATATTTGAAATCGCCTGAGAACAAAAAGAAATGGATTATTGATCCCGAAGCGGCACAAGTGGTGCAAGATATATTCCGTATGTGTTTGGAGGGTAAAGGCAACGAAACTATTGCCCGAATCCTGCAAGAGCGAAAGGTGTTAATCCCGATGGCATATTGGAGAGAAAAAGGTCTTGGCAGAGGTGGAAAGAAAGTGCAACCCGATCCGTACAAATGGTGTAAAACTACCATAGCAAAGATACTTGCTCAACAAGAATACTGCGGTGATGTAATCAACTTCAAAACCTATTCAAAGTCATTCAAGAACAAAGCCCGTATCCCTAATCCCGAAGAAAATTGGGCGGTATTCAAGGATGTTCACGAGCCGATTATTGACCGTGAAACCTTTGAAGCGGTACAGAAGCTCACCAAGAAAACCAAACGCCGAGCGCCGAAAGTGGATAATGCCGAAAAGAATATGTTTTGTGATTTGCTCTATTGTGCTGATTGCGGTAGCAAATTATGGTCGCACGTAAACACAATAAACAAGGATATTCAATATTTCAGTTGCTCTAACTACAAGGTGGATACGAGAGGAACTTGTGAAACACGCCACTATATCCGAGCCGATGCTATTGAGCAAGTGGTAATGCTTGAACTTAAGCGAATGGCGAGGTTCTTGCAGAGCGACGAGGAAGCTTTTGCAGACCTACTTGCTCAAAAGACACAAAAGGATATTATCAACGAGCAAAAAGCCTTGCAAGGCGAACTACAACGCTGTACGGCAAGAAACCAAAAGGTTGCCGAGCTTTACGAAAAGCTCTATGAGGATAATGTTTCGGGCAAGGTAACGGATGAATGGTTTATGCAGTTATCCCATAAGTACGAAGTGGAGCGTATGGAGCTGAAAACTAAGATTGCATCCCTAAACGAGAGAATAAACAATCTTGGCACGATGCAACAGAACAAAGACAGATTTATCAATGCTATCCGAAGATTTATGGAAATGAAAAAACTGACTGCACCGCTTCTTCGAGAGCTCATAGACGAAATAACGGTTTATGAAACCGAAGGAGTTGGTAAAAACCGCAGTCAGAGGATTATGATCCATTACAAATTCATTGGGTATATTGAGATACCCGAATGCGGAAGTAATTACAAGGCAGACACACGAAAAGGTGTAGCCGTCGAGTATATTACCAAATCCGCATAAAACAAAAGAGCAGGCTTCAAAACCTGCTCCATACATAACGAAGAAACTCGAAATTGCAAAAAAATCGAGTGTCCATAACTCAAATCCGTTATGAACACTCGATATGGTGC
>JAFXGK010000037.1 GCA_017513245.1 Clostridia bacterium | reverse complement strand
TAGCTACATATTTGCAGGCTGTACCGCCCTTGAAAGTATCACTATTCCAAGCAGCGTAGAAAGAATTAAATTCCTCACTATTGCATACTGTGAAAATCTCAAAACAATCAATTTTGAAGGAACACAGGCGCAGTGGGATGCTATCGAGAAAGACTCTCAATGGGCATACGAAGCAGCAGATTACAACGTAATTTGCGGTAACGAATAAAGCCTTAATAAAAAGCCTGCGACGCACTATGTACGCACAGACTTAACAAGATCATCGGCAGGCTACAAATCGTAGTCTGCCGTTTTTCTTTCCTTTATCATATTACACGCAAAGCAAAAATCCCCACTCTATTCTATGAGTGAGGACAACAGAATATAACTACACGGTCATCTTCCGCTACCCCTTGGACGAGCCGTGCCTATCTTTTAAATCAAGGAGGTAAAAAATATGCGTTGGGTGAACAACGTTTCGCTGCTCGTTATGAGTAGCGACTACGACTTTATAGCGTAAGAGCTGCTATACATAAAAAACTGAATAGAATACGCCATAAGGCACTTATTAGACGATGCAAAACAAAAGCATCTGACAATAAGTGCCTTTTGCTTTGCCCGCGCGAAAAATGTAATAATTTGCCTATTCGTGCGCCACCTGAAAGATTTTTGAAATTAAATGTCAAATTTTGAAATCAATCAGGAGGCTAAAATGAAGAAATTAAGCACAAATATCATAACCGAAAACGGCGAAACGAAAAAAATTACAGTCTTTGTAGAGGACGAAACTGCGGCGGCGCTCGCTCATTGTGACGAAGAAATCCGCCACCTTTACATACTTGAAGAACACGAGGCGCAAAACCTTAGGCGCAAGGAAACCAGACGGCATATTTCATACGAAAGTATAACCGAAAAGGGCTTGGATTTTGTTTCCACGGAAGAAAGTCCATCGGAACGGCTTATACGTTCGGAGGAAGAAAAACGATTACATAACGCTATGGCAACTCTTACGGACAAGCAGTATAAAATCCTTTGGCTCGTAGCTGTGGACGGGCTTTCCTTTCACGAGGTAGGACGGCTTTTAGGCGTGAATTGGGATACCGTCAGAGAGCATTATCGGGCGGCTGTGAAAAAAGTCCAAAAGAATTTTTGAAAAATACCCCCTCAAAACGTCATTCTCGTGGCTTATAGGTGAAGGCGCACCCGTCTTACACTTTTTCAGGAGGTACGAAGATGTTACCACTCAACAAAATTCGAGAAGATTTGAAGGAGATCCGCTACTACTACGCACGCAAGGAGATTTTCGACTCTGCTATCGGCGGCATCGGACTTAACAAGGTTTTTGATACGGTGAAGAAATACAACACCGCCGTTCAGAACGCACCGCCGAGGCTCTATGACCTCTATATCTGCTTGTATGTCAAGAACTACACGCAGGAGGGCTTGTCAATCGAGCTTGGATATACACCCGAATATATCCAGATGCAACACAAAAAGCTCCTGCTTTTCCTTCAATCTTACTTTAAGAGCGAGGACGAAAGAAAATGAAGCATACGCCGGATTTTATGCTGAACGCTACGAACGTTTACCGTACTCCCCACTTTATCGTCAGGCAAAGACTTTCTATCCTTTGCAGCGAGGAAGAAAACAATGCAGTTATAAGCCGAGATACATTCTACAAAAGAACACCGGCACGTAACGCAGAGTACGAGAAAATTTTCAAAAAGCGTGAGCAGATAGACGGAAAAAGGCTTCCCTCGTCGGGCTACATTCGAGAGTACCGAGAGTAAAAAAGACGGGTGCGGCTTCAAAAAACATTTTGGTTTCATTTGGGGTAAAGTTTGGGTAAACAGATAGAATTTGCAAGTTTACTTTTGATTACGTTGGGATTGATTTTCTGGTATTTACCCGACGGATTCCCTAAAATGAAAGCGTAACTGACAGCTACCGATTTACGATTATGGCGCTTGGAGCTTGCAAGCTAAGGTGGCCACCTTCCATAGCACAATCGCCGGGAACAGAGTTTCAAGGAGCGTTCAGGTTACGGACGACTGAATAGCCTACGGGCAAACAAAATCTACAAATCACAGGAGGATTTTTTAATGGCTAAAAAGGCAGCCACCGCCGAGGGCGGAAACAAGTACAATCAGCGCAGATGGGCGATCCCCTCTAAGCGTGCAAAGAACTACGCATCCGAGCGTAAAGCAAAGGTGCATCAGCGCGGACCGAAGGAAGGTAAAGAGCTGACCGATTACGAGGCAGGTATCCGTTCCGGCTACTTGCAGGCTCAGACCGACCACGCCGGGCTGTATAAGTACAAAAAGGCACTTTCCGAGGGTAAATCCAAGGCAGAGGCACGCGAAATTTCGCAGAAGAAATCTAAGTAATTTAACAGGAGGTATCAGAACTTATGGCTAAAACGAACGAAACTAACGCAGGTAAGGCAATCTTTGTAGAGCGCGAAACCTTTGAAATGGAAGGCAAAACCTACTATTCCTACTTCATTAAAGGACAGATCCGCGGCAGAGATGTAAAGGTCGCAATTACGCCCCCGGACAACGGCGGCTTTGTCGTTCTGGATATCGTGTTTGGCAACGCTATGGCGGCAGAGCTTGTAGTGAAGCCCTACGAGATCAAGGACGAAAAGACCAAGAAGGTCGTATCCGGCAACACCTTCGCTGTCGTTTCCTATGACGAAAACGGCGAGATGTACGAGTGTGCCGTGAAGCCCTACCGTCAGTCCGATAAGGCGCTGCTTAATATGCTTTTGAAGTAATAAAGCATTAACAACGCGGCCTATGTTACCCATTGTAGCATAGGTCGCCAACCAAAGAAGGAGGTCTATATGAGCAATAAAGCTAACAAAGCACCCCGCAAGTCGTATAAGGAAGATATGACTACCGCGTATAAGATCGGATATTCTCGCGGTTGGGACGATGCTTACATTATTCCCAAGCGGCTTGGCTCGCGTATGGTAGCGGGCTTCGGTTATCAGAAGGGTGTCCGTAACCGTAAGAGAGCCGACAAGTACACCCAGAAATACACCAAAATATAACATAATACAGGAGGATCAAAAATGTATAACGAACTTAATAATCACAAGAAATCGGATAACGTAAAGTGGATTGCAGCCTTTGTCTGCATCGCAATTCTTTTCGTTGGCGTAATTGCCGCCCTCATTCCCACCTATACTGTGCGTGATGAAGCCGATCCCGACGTTACTATCAACGATACCGAGATGGCAGGCGGCGCAGTTATTCAGGAGATGGAAACACAGAGCATCAAGCTTATGTCTGCCCGTATTCCCAAGTCGGATTACGCGCTTTATAACGTAGCTCCTGCTGCTGAATCTGCTTATACCATTTCCGCAACCGTAGAGCCCGCAGATGCGACAAATCAGGTTCTTACACTTGATTTTGATTGGGTAAATCCCGATAGCGAATGGGCATCCGGCAAGGCAGTCGGTGAATACTTCGCAGCAGTTAAGACGGGTGACAATACTTGGTCGCTTTCCGTTGGCAAGGCTTTCGGTGAACAGATTGCAATTACCGTAAAGGCGCATAACTACGTAGAGGGTGACACCTCCGAGGCAAATCTCGCACTCAAAGCTACTTGTCTTGTTGACTACGTAAAGAGAGTTGAAAAGGTAACACTTTCTTATAACCCTACGCCTATGGCTTTTAACTCTACTACCACCATCAGCTACGACGTAACCTATTCCGACGGTACAATTCAGGGTACGTTTACTGCCGGCAGAGTATCCCTCAAGCTTACCGATTATCTCTTTAGCGCGTGTACCACCGCACTTACAAGCGGCAACTATGCAAGAAGTCAGGAAATCTCTAACTTTGCAGACCTTACAAATGCAAAATCTGTAACTGTTCCTGTCGGTGCTTGTACCAGATTTATCAATGCTACGGGCGATCCCGGCACAGGTCAGAGTCAGTGGCAGAGTGCATTTAGACAGTATGTTGTTTCCGAGCCTGCACAGCACGCTTACCTCAACATGAATTGGTCTTACACTTATCAAGGTTATGGCTCCGACTCCGGCACTGCGGTAGCACAGGTAAGATTTAACGCTGACTCCCTCGTGGTTGCGGTATCTTCCGTAGAGTTTGACAAAACAAACATCATTATGTAATCGAGAGGTAAAACACTATGAAAACTGCAAGTAAAATAATTGTCTATGTCCTCATAGTGTTGGCTTTGGTCGGTGTTATCGGCTTTATCGCTAAGTTTACAAGCGGATTTACAAGTGAGTTCAAAACATTCTACGTCACTATTGGCGACAAGGATATTATGAATGTTGCAAACGACTATACGATCTCCAAGGACGAATCCTTGAAAGTGGACGTAAAGTACACCTTCAATTCCTCGGAAAACGACGTTAGCGGCTATTCAATCAAGATTATCCCTAACGCAATAGAGGGCAAGGATTTTGACTTCACTGTGGACGGCGAGGTGTATTCCTTCCAGAAGGAAACCGATCTTTCGGACGGCTTCTATATCGAGGAATCCAAGGAATCCTTCGTTATCACTCCTAAAGGCGAATTAACGGATATATTAAGGGCTATATATCCCGATGCCGAGGTATCAGACTGTACGGGTAAGGCATATCCCAATATGTTTACCCTCGTAGTGACTTCTTATAACGGCGAGTCCAGCGTAATTATCAACTTTGCTGTTATGGAGCTGCCTACGAAAGTAATACTTGACAAGGAGTCAATTATCTTTTGATTAAAGCATTATCCGTGCGAATAGCGGCTTTTGCTTTAACGGTTATTATACTATTCGGTACTGTCTTTATGGCAGTACCGTTAGTAGCCCTTGCAGCCACGAGCGAAACGAGCTATTCACAAACTAACGTTCTCGATGACCTGAAAAGCTCCACCGTAGGCGGCGCTCCATTCGATGTTAAGGATTACCCCTATAACGCAGCGAAGGACGCCCAGATTATTCACTTCGTAGAATATTGCTACTCATACAGAGAGAATATGCAAGAAAACTACGGCTTGTATATCTACGTGTATAATCCAAAGGGGCAAAGCTTTTCAGAGAATAACAAGCTAAACAAAATCCAAATGGCAGTCAGCTACGACGCCGATGGCAACCCCACAAGCTATGACAAATTCACCCTTGAATTTTGTAATAAGTCCACCGGAGATTACAACAATCTTTTCTACAAATTTAAGGTTATTGACCGGGAGATAAACGGTACGACCTTTTTTGACCGCGTAAACAGTAACGCCCGCCGCTATGACGTTTCGGGTGTGGAATTGGTATCCGAGGGATCTAACAACGCTAAGGAATACAGCGTTTGCGGTACATATATTTTCACGGGCTATGCACAAGGCTACGGGCCTGATCCCGAAGCGAAAAGCACGCTTACCTGTGAAATTGAGTACCTTGAAACGATAGAGCTTTCCGTTAAGCATACCTTCTACCGTTCCGAAACCTCACCTCTCGGCGCAGGACACCAAAACCAGCTTGACACCGTTTACTTTTCTGTACCGAAACGCTTTCTTGATAGGTACGGAACGCTGCAACGTATAAAGGCAGAATGGTACGAGTACAAGACGAAAGAAATACTTGTTACCAGCAACAGCGATTTCTACAATGCAGCTAAAGACTATATCGGCGTAGAGCTTGGCGACGAGCCTAACGATTTCGGTCAATACGAATACGTTGAGGATATCGGTTACAGTTTAGGTATCGGTGCAGGAAAAGCGGGAGATATGTACGTAGCACAATGGGGCTGGAATCTCGGCACAGGCTATTTCCATATCCCGACAAACGCGCTCTACTATATGTTCCTCGTTGACAACATCGAGGAATACGATC
>JAFXGK010000013.1 GCA_017513245.1 Clostridia bacterium | reverse complement strand
GCAATACTTGTTCATTTCAAGTCTATCAGGATCGTTCTTCTTGTTTTTCATTGTGTTGTAGTTGCGCTGTTTGCATTCAGTGCAAGCTAAAGTGATTTTAACTCTCATGACGGCACCTCCCGTTTTACGGAAATATTTTCTGCTTTCGAAAATCGAAAGTAAATTTGAGCCTCCCTCAATCAGTTTGTGCGACACCGCCCCGAGTCGGGTGAGAAGCACCGTGGCACACAAAACTATGAAAAGGAATCTTATGCAAAAAAAAAGACCCTTGCAGAGGTACAGTCATAATAACACATTCCCCCGCAAGAGTCAAGTATTTTTTATTATTTGTGATATGTGCCTCCACCGAGTATCATAAAAGCGCGATAAATTTGCTCAAGCAGCATAATTCTCGCCAGCTTATGCGGAAAGGTCATGGGCGACATCGACATACGCTCGTCGGCGCGTTTTTTAACCTCGTCGGACAGACCGTAAGACCCACCTATTATATATATACGGTGTCCGACACCGTTGCCGGCGTCACGGTCAATATTTCGAGATAGGGTTTCACTGTCGGTCATCTTACCCTCAATACACATTGCCGATACAAAAGCATCGGCAGGTATTTTTTGGAGAATCCGCTTGCCCTCGGCCGCAACCGCAGCCGAAATCTGAGCCTCGGCAGGGTTATCGGGCAGCTTTTCGGGCTCAATTTCGATTATATTCAGCTTGCAAAAACGAGTAAGCCGTTTTTCATATTCTTCACTGGCCGCTAAAAAATACTTTTCCTTTAGCTTGCCTACGGCAATTACGGTTATCTTTATCATAATATAAACATCTTTCCGCCCTCACGGGGTGCTACATATAATATATAGTCGAGTTCTTCCTTAAATCCGGCCTCGGTAAGGCACGCTCTGGCCGATGAGAGAGCCACCGGCGGCAGATTGTTTTGCATGCTTAGGTGTGCCAGCACGATACGTGTTGTGCCGCTTTTAACCAGTTCGGGCAAAAGGGAAGCGCACTGTCCGTTTGAAAGGTGACCGTGGTCGCTTAAAATACGTTCCTTTAGCGGGAAGGGGTAGTTGGGATTTTTCTTGAGCATATTTACGTCGTGATTGGATTCAATCATAACAAGGTCACAACCCAAAAGCGATTCCTTTACGCAGTCACTAACGTATCCGAGGTCGGTGCAAACCGCAACACGTCTGCCGTCGGGCAGGGAAACCACGTAACCGCGTGAGCCTTGGCAATCGTGACTTGTGCAAAACGAGTTAATCTTAATGCCGCATATTTCTACTTCACCGTCAAGGGCTATAACCTCGCAGGCGTCGCTTATCAGAGAATGCTCTTTTAAATATGTAATGGTGTCGGCGCTTGCAATAATCGGAATACCGAGCTTTTTTGCAACGGCACTAAGACCGCTTACGTGGTCGCTGTGGCTGTGGGTTACGGCAACGGCCTTTATGGAGGTTTCGTCAATATCTCGCTGTGACAGTGCGGCCAAAATTCTGCGGCAGGATACGCCCACGTCGATCAAAACGGCGGCGTCTGCGCTACCAATATATATACAGTTGCCGTCGCTCGAACTGAAAAGCGGACAAAAGCGTGACATCGAATACCTCCTTTTTTGGTTTAAAAAAGAGGAATACACGTAAGTATTCCTCTTTCGGTTTATAATGCTTGTCTGATGGCTGTCGGCTCGTTAATCGTAACGCGCTTGATATCGGCGCCGAGCTTTGTAAGTTTTTCAACAAGGTCTTCATAGCCTCGGTCGATAAGCTCAATATTTTCAATCTCGGTTGTGCCGTTGGCAATAAGCCCTGCAATTACCATCGCGGCACCTGCGCGAAGGTCGTTTGCAAATACAGGAGCGCTTTTGAGCGTTTCAACACCCGTAACGACCGCCACCTTACCGTCAACCTGAATGTTGGCGTTCATCATGGATAACTGCTCAACGTATCTGAAACGGTTGTCCCAAACGCCCTCGGCAACAATGCTTGTACCGTCGGCTATCGAGAGCACGGTGGTTATCTGCGGCTGCATATCGGTCGGGAAACCGGGATGAGGCAGGGTAGTGATGTTACACTTTTTGGGACGCTTGTCCATAGTAATGCGAAGCGATTCATCAAACTCTTCGATTACCGCACCCATCTCGATCAGCTTGGCCGAAATCGATTCCAAATGCTTGGGTGTTATGTTGTCGATAAGCACGTCGCCGCCGGTTGCGGTAACGGCTGCCATATATGTTCCGGCCTCAATCTGGTCGGGGATAATGCTGTAACTGGTTCCGCCCAAACGCTCAACACCGCGAATCTTAATAACGCTGGTACCGGCACCCATAATATCGGCTCCCATAGAGTTTAAGAAGTTCGCAAGGTCAACTATGTGGGGCTCGCGAGCGGCGTTTTCGATAACGGTAAGTCCGCGTGCCTTGGCGGCTGCGAGCATAATGTTAACGGTGGCTCCAACCGAAACCTTATCGAGGTATACGGGACTGCCGAGAAGCCTTGTGGCTCTGGCATCAACCATTCCGTTTTCCATAGTAACCTGAGCGCCTAAAGCCTCAAAGCCCTTGATGTGCAGGTCGATGGGACGAACGCCGAAATCACAGCCTCCGGGAGGGGCAACTCTGGCGTGCTTAAAGCGACCTAGCATAGCGCCGATGAAATAACTCGAAGCGCGCATACGCTTGGTCATTTCAAAAGGCAGGGTAAAGGAGCTTATGTGGGCAGGGTCAATCTCGACCGTGTTTTTGTTAATCATACGAACATCCGCACCCAGCTCACGCAGGATACGGATGATAGCAAATACGTCAGAAATATTAGGTAAATTTTCAATACGGCAAACACCGTCGGACAACAAAACTGCCGGCAGTATTGCTACTGCAGCATTTTTTGCGCCGCTGATCTTAACCGAACCTAAAAGGCGGTTTCCGCCTGTAATTATATATTTATCCAACAAAGGCACTCTCCAAGCATTTACGTATAAATGTAGTATAGCCAAATAGAAATCAAACAATATATATACATTATATACACATTGTATAGATTTGTCAAACTATTTAAATAAAATATGGGAAACGGAGCGTGCCGCTTCCCATTTTCAGTACCAAAAACTACAAAAAATTAGTCTTCGTAGCGATATTCATCCTGCTGTTTCTGCTTGTTTTGGTTTTTATCCTGATTTTTGTTCTGATTCTGCTTATTCTGGTTTTTGTTCTGCTGATTCTTATTCTTGTCTGCCATAAAAAATCACCCCGCTTTCACAGTTATTATCTGCAAAAGTCGGGGTGAATATTCTATATACCGAATAATATCTCTGCGTTATGGCGTGTAATCGAAAGTACCTCGTCAACGCTTACGTTTTTAATTTCGGAAATTTTTTCCGCAACGCGAATTATCATACCCGAATGGCAGGTCTTTCCGCGATACGGCTCGGGGGAAAGATAAGGAGCATCGGTCTCAAGCAACATTCGCTCAAGCGGCACCTCCGCTATAACCTCGCGCAGCACACGGGCGTTTTTAAAGGTGGCAACACCGCCGACACCGATATACATTCCGAGCTTTAGTATTTCGCGAGCCGTTTCCACGCTGCCCGAATAGCAGTGTAAAACGCCCACGGGCTTATGCTCCTTTAGTATATCAAGCGTATCGCCGTGGGCCTCACGGTCGTGTATGATAACCGGAAGCGAAAGTTCTTTTGCCAACTCAAGCTGGGCACAAAACCAGCGCTTTTGAAGCTCGGTTTTGCTTTTGTCCCAGTAGTAATCGAGTCCGATTTCGCCTATTGCCACAACGCCGTCGCGTTTTGCTATCTCGCGTATTTCATCAAGCGCGGGCTCGCTGTCGGGCAGGTTTTCGGGATGAAAGCCCACCGCGCAGTAGCAAAAGGGGAATTGCTTTCGAATATCGAGCACCCGTTTTGACGATGCGGTATCAACCGCGCAGTTAATTATCTTGCAAACTCCCATATCGCCCATCTGCGACAAAAGCTCATTCCTAAAACCGTCAAAACGCTCGTCGTCATAGTGGGCGTGGGTGTCGATAATGCTGCCGCTCGGAGCAGGATTTAAAACCTCGATAATATCCATTATCTTACGCGTGCGCCGGGGCCTACGTCATCGGCGAAAATAACCTTAATCTGATTTTCGCCGGCATCTGCGGCAAGAATCATACCGTTGCTTTCAACACCGCATAAAACGGCGGGTTTCAGGTTGGAAACCACGATAACGGTGCGGCCGATAAGCTCCTCGGGCTTATAATAAAGCGCAATGCCCGAAGCCACGGTTCTCGGTGTGCCTGAGCCATCGTCAAGGGTAAGCTTTAAAAGCTTTTTAGCCTTCTTAATAGGTTCACACTCCACAACCTTCGCGGTGGTGAGTTCAACCTTCGCAAAATCGTCAATCGAAATCTGCGGCAGGGTTATAACGTTTTCAGCCTGCTTTTCGGCCTTTGCCTTCTTTTCCTCAGCCTCGCGAGCCAGCTCTTCAAGCACCTTTTCGGCATCAAGACGGGCAAAGAGGGGAGTAGCGGCGCCAACGGTGTAGCTGTCGGCAACGCCGAATTCAAGGCTTTCGTCGCTGTTGCCGATCTGCTCCTTGATGGAGGCGGCGCTTACGGGCATAACGGGTGCCAAAAGGTTGCCGAGAATACGGATGGAATCAAGCAGGTTATAAAGCACCGTCATAAGACGAGGCTTATCCTCTTCATTCTTGGCGAGAGCCCAGGGCATGGTTTCGTCAATATACTTGTTGCAGCGACGGGCAAAGTCCATAACCGTTTCAACTGCGTCGGCATTTCTGTAATTATCCATATAACCGATATACTTTTCGGCGGTTTCACGTGCGGCCGAGATAAGCGACTCGTCGAATTCGCCAACGGGCTCACCCTTCTGTACGGTGCCGTCAAAGTACTTGTTGGTCATGGCGATGGTGCGGTTAACGAGGTTGCCGAGGGTGTTTGCAAGGTCGGTATTAAACTTGGCGATAAATGCCTCGTAGGTAATGGTTCCGTCCTGCGCAAAGGGCATTTCGGCAAGCAGATAGTATCTGACTGCGTCGCTGCCGAAGCGTGCGGCAAGCTCATCGGCGTAGATAACGTTGCCGCGTGATTTACTCATCTTATCCTCGCCAACGAGCACCCACGGATGTCCGAGCACCTTTTTGGGCAGGGGCTCACCGAGCGCCATAAGGATAATCGGCCAATAAATGGTGTGGAAACGAACGATGTCCTTGCCGATAACGTGTAAGTCGGCAGGCCAATACTTTTTATACATATCGCTGCTGCCGTCGGGATTGTAGCCGATACCGGTAATGTAGTTCGAAAGCGCGTCAATCCAAACGTAGATAACGTGCTTCTCGTCAAACTCAACCGGAACACCCCACTTAAAGGAACTGCGCGATACGCAAAGATCGGCAAGACCCGGCTTTAAGAAGTTGTTTATCATCTCGTTTTTGCGAGATTCGGGAGCGATAAAGTCAGGGTTTTGCTCAAAGTATTCGAGCAAACGGTCCTGATACTTGGAAAGGCGTAAGAAATAAGCCTCCTCCTTAGCGTCAACAACGTCACGTCCGCAATCGGGGCACTTGCCGTCTACCAACTGCGAAGGGGTAAAGAAGGACTCGCAGGGTACGCAGTATTTACCGGTGTACTCACTCTTGTAGATATCGCCCTGCTCGTAAAGCTTTTTGAATATTGCCTGAACAGCCTTTTCGTGGTAGTCGTCGGTGGTGCGTATAAACTTGTCGTACGAGGTGCCGAGCGAATTCCAAACGTCCTTAATAACACTTGAAACCTCGTCAACGTATTCCTTGGGTGTAACGCCCTTGGCCTTTGCACAGTCCTCTATTTTCTGGCCGTGCTCGTCGGAGCCGGTCATAAAATATACGTCAAAGCCCATCATTCTCTTGTAGCGGGCAATCATATCGGCCAAAACGATATCGTAAGCGTTACCGATATGGGGCTTCTGCGAACTGTATGCAATAGCGGTAGTTATATAAAATTTTTCTTTATTCATGTTAATTCCTTCTCTCTAAGGTCTGTAGAAAAACGGCGCCAAAAGCACGATAATAAGCGATGCTAAAAGATAAAGCGCAACGTTAACGGGGGTTAAAAGCGATGCAAATCCGCCAATCGCAAGCACCAAAGCAGCGGCGATTCCCGCAACCGCAAGAATTATATGCAACACTGCCATCAAGGCGGTAAGATGCTTCATCCTTATCGAAGCGGTAACGATAGCGGCGATGCCTGCGGCACCGTCGCGATACGCGGCCTTTGCAGGTATGCTTTCGCAGAATTCAGTACCGTCCTTGTACTGTTTTACGCTGGCGCTTTGCATTATCTTAACAAAATCCTCAGGCAGGCCGAAATAGTCGCAAAGCATCTCTTCGGTCACGTTGGGGTCGCAGTTGTTAATAAGCAGAACAACACCGGTGCGGGTAAGTCTGCGAAGCTCGTTTTCAATGTCGTGGTCGGCCTCGTATCCAACTATAAGCAGTGCGCAAGGACGACCGTCGGATGCAACGTAAACGGGGAAATAACCGCTTCTCAGAATCTTCTTGTCAACCTCAACCGACGGCACTGCAACACCGTGCGTTTCCATCAAGGTGCGGTTACCGATAAGAACCGAATGGTCGCCCACCCAGCCCGAAACGCCAAGGCGATTTTCATACTTTACCGAATCGGCAGGGGGCAGAACGTAATCCTCGCTTGTGCGGGCAATTCGTCTGAAAACGTGTCCGAGCGGACTGTTAATAGACGTAGTAACCGCGGCGGCGTTAAATATAGTCTCGTCCAGATTGTTGGGGCTCAAGACCTTCATATCATACATTTTAACCCTACCGCGCGGGAAAATACTGTTAACATCAAACGTAACGGCGTTAACCTGCTCAATCTCCTCGGCGGCGTCATAGCTTGTTATCATAGCGCCGTAGTCGGCAAGGTGATTGGCCGCCATCTTACGGGGCATAGTGCCGACAAGGGCACAGCTGAAGGACGAGCCCACCGCCGTTACGGCGGTAAATAAATAAAGCGCAAATATTCCGCTTTCCGAAATAAATCCGAACATAGCGGCGGCAGCAGCGGCCGAAAGGGTTATAACAGCCATTGCAAACGCTTTGCCGGAGAAGTGGTTTTCCGATTGCGAATTCTTTAAATATCGGGTAACGTTTACGGTCTTTCTGCCCGAAGCGATAAGTGCCTCGCCTTCAACCGCATCGTGAGCGATGGCGTAGGAACCGTGCTCCTCATCGATAAGCGTGAGAGCATACTTTTCATCGCCGTTTGCGATCTCAGAGAAGCCAACAAGACGGCTTTTTGCGGCGTTACGCTTACCGATTAGGGAGAAGAACATACCGATAGCCGAAATAAAGCCAAACTGCGCAAAGGTTGTATTCTTGGTAATAATGCAAACAATGCCGAAAACAAGTGAGAAAACGGTGCTTATGGCGGCGGCGGTATCCTCACCGCACTTCTTTATGAAAGGAGCCGCCAGACCCTTAAATACGTCAAGGTTTACAATTGCACACAAAGCCAATGCCGCAGTGCTTATTATCAAAAATATCTGCGGATTACTCTCTCTTACCGAGTCGAGAAGAGGTGTCGCCATAACGGTAAGCAACGCGGAAATAAGGAAGGTCGCCACGGTACGAAGGGTAAGCTTGCGCACCTTCGAGCGAAGATCCTTCTCAATCGGAACAGCGTCGGCTGCGGTTTCGTAATCGCCGAAGATTTCTTCCTCGTCGGCCTCCTCGTCGCTTTTACCCAAACTGCTCGATACAATGTCAAAATCGGGGTCAATATTAAGCTCGGGAATCGGCATTGTAGCGCCTACCGCATCAAACTCGACGGTGCCATCTTCTTTCGTGTCCTCAACCTTATCGAAGACTACCGTGTCACCGGTATCCTCGCCCACGGGCGTAAACACTGCCGTGTTTCCCATGTCCTCAGGCTCTTCTTCGCGTACTGCGTCAAAGGTGATGGTGGCACCCTCGTCGGCCGCGATTTCTTCCTTTTGTTCGTTCTCGCTCGAACGGTCCTCATCGGCAAAACGGTATTGGAAGTTTTTAACCTCTGCAGGTTCTTTATCCATCGGAATCTCTTCTGCGGGCTGCTTAGGCAAGCGAAGACCCTCAACCAGAGCCTCCTCGGGCGGAATGGTTTCCTCGACGGGAGCCTTTTCGGTTTTTACCTCCTCCGCTGCAGGGGAGGAGGCAGGAGTTTTTGTTGCGTCATCTCCGCCGTACATCTTCTTTACGCGTTCCTGCGCCTTCTTTTCGGCCTCGGCGATAATGCTCTCAATGCTGTCAAGCGAATACGCGGGCTGACCGGTAAGTATTGGCGTGCCCTGATCGTCCGATACGAACTGAGAGCAACGCGAAAGCAGAGTTTCCGCTTCCTTTTTAACCTCTTCGGATTTAGTCTCGGCGGTATTGTCGTCGCCATCGCTCTTTCGAGCGTCCAGCATCTTTTTATAGAGCGACTCACCGGCCGAATGCATGGGAATATCGGCAACCGGCGCTATCGGCTCACTGCCTTTTACAACCTCGTCGGGAGTAAGGGCGTGAGGTGCGCGATTTATATCGTGGCGCTGACCGATGGGGATAATACCCTCGTCGGAGAGGCTGAAATTATCCTTTATTACTTCATCGGAATAATCGCCGTAAATGTGTTTGTCTCTTCTAGGAAAAAGTCCCATAGTATAACACTGTCCCCCTAAAGTTTTATCAAAAAATTACTTATGTCGCTGGTCTGCAACCTCATACATCAGCACTCCGGCGGCGACCGAAGCGTTAAGAGAATTGATTTTTCCATACATCGGAAGGCTTACGATACCGTCGCACTTTTTGGCAACCAATCGGCCGATACCCTTGCCCTCGTTACCGATTACAACTGCGGTAGAACCGGTAAAATCAAAACTGTGACGGTCGCTTCCACCCATGTCGGCGCCGTACACCCAAACACCCTTTTCCTTTAGCTCATCGATGGTGTTTGAAATATTGGTTACTCTGGCAACAAGCATATATTCAAGAGCTCCGCTTGCCGATTTTGCAACCGTCATATTAAGCGATGCCGAACGCCTCTCGGGAATAATGATTCCGTGCACACCGCAAGCCTCGGCAGTTCTAATTATCGCGCCAAGGTTGTGCGGGTCCTCAATTTCATCACAGATGATGATAAACGGAGGCTCACCGCGTTCTTTTGCAAGCTTTAAAATATCGCCAACCTCGCAGTAGTTGTGCGAAGCAATCATAACCGCAACGCCCTGATGTACAGCGCCGCCGCAGAGGTAGTCAAGCTTCTGGGGCGAAACCTCCTTTATGAGGATGCCGCGCTGCTTGCACTTGGCAATTATGGCGGTCACCGAGCCACCCTCGGTACCGTGAGAAACCAAAAGACGGTCAATCTCGCGACCCGAGCGAATAGCCTCAAGCACCGCGTTGCGACCCGCAATTATATTCGAACCATTTCCGTTTTCGTTCATAAACATCCCTTCGAAATGTATAAATAATTATAGTTAACTGTATTATAACATAACATTCCTAAAAATAAAAGTGCAAACAGCAAAAAAATAACAATCTTTATGAAAAAAATATCCTTCACGGGGAATACTCTATTCGGAGGTAGGTAAAGTGAACGTAAAAATCAAAAAAATTGAAGGAATGCGACTTATTGATTCGCGCGGAAATCCAACCGTTGCGGCAACCGTAACACTCGAGGACGGAAGCGAGGGCTTTGCGATTGCTCCGTCGGGCGCATCTACGGGTGAATACGAGGCTTACGAGCTGCGTGACACCGATAAAAAAGCCTTCTTCGGACGTGACGTAACCCGTGCCGTCGAAGGCATAAACGGCGAGATTAATAAAGCCCTTCGCGGTGCCGACTGCACCAACCAAATGGCGCTTGATAAAACCCTCATAGAACTCGACGGAACCGAAAATAAATCCCGTCTCGGCGCAAATGCGATTTTGGCTGTATCGCTGGCTTCGGCCAAGGCGGCGGCCGCGGCTTATAAAATGCCCCTATACCGCTATATTGGCGGCTTTTCGGGCAGCTGGATACCAACCCCGATGATGAATATTTTAAACGGCGGCGCCCATGCAAAAAACAACGTGGACATTCAAGAATTTATGATAGTTCCCATCGGCGCCGCCAATATGAGCGAGGCCCTTCGTATGTGCTGCGAAACCTATCATACGCTCGGCAAAATGCTAAAGGATAAAGGCCTTTCCTGCGGAGTGGGTGACGAGGGCGGTTTTGCTCCCAACCTGTCCGACGACAGCGAAGCAATAGAACTTATTATTGCGGCTATCGAAAAGGCGGGCTACACCACCGAGCAAATCAAAATAGCGCTCGATGTCGCCGCCAGTGAGTGGGCCACTCCCGAGGGACCGTACGTTATGCCCAAACGCGGTATATCACTTACGGGCGAGCAGATGATTTCAATGTACAAGGATATGATGAAAAAGTACCCGATAATCTCAATCGAGGACGGCCTTGGCGAAAACGATTGGGTCGGCTGGGAGAGAATGACCGACGTTCTCGGAAACGACCTTGCCCTTGTGGGTGACGACCTCTTCGTAACCAATGAAATACGGCTCAAAAAGGGCATTACCAACCGCTCGGCCAACAGCATTTTGATAAAACCCAATCAAATCGGCACCCTAACCGAAACCGTAAACGTTATAAAGCTGGCAAAACACCACGGCTATCAAATAGTGGTGTCACACCGCTCGGGTGAAACCGAGGATACAACCATAGCCGATTTGGCGGTTGCAATAAACGCCACAAGAATAAAAACCGGCGCCCCCGCAAGAAGCGAGCGCACCGCAAAATACAACCGACTTTTGATGATAGAAAAGGAATTGCGAATATAAAGAAAAAACGCTCTGCCGGAGCAGAGCGTTTTTATTTTTAGAATTGTTCTTATGCCAACTCAGCGAAGTACTTAATGGTACGAACCATCTGGCTGGTGTAAGAGTTCTCGTTGTCATACCAGGAAACAACCTGTACCTGATAGGTATCCTCGTCGATCTTAGCAACCATAGTCTGGGTAGCATCGAAGAGAGAACCGTAGGTGATACCGATGATATCGGAAGAAACGAGCGGTTCCTCGGTGTAACCGAAGGAAGCAGAAGAAGCAGCCTTCATAGCAGCGTTGATGCCTTCCTTGGTAATGTCCTTGCCCTTAACAACAGCAACGAGAAGAGTGGTAGAACCGGTCGGAACCGGAACACGCTGTGCAGAACCGATGAGTTTGCCGTTGAGTTCCGGAATAACAAGACCGATAGCCTTAGCAGCGCCGGTAGAGTTCGGAACGATGTTAGCAGCAGCAGCACGTGCACGACGGAGGTCACCCTTTCTGTGGGGACCGTCAAGTACCATCTGATCGCCGGTGTAAGCGTGAACGGTGGTCATGATACCGCTCTGGATGGGAGCATAGTCGTTGAGAGCCTTAGCCATGGGAGCGAGGCAGTTGGTGGTGCAGGAAGCAGCCGAGATGATGGTGTCATCAGCGGTAAGAGTGTCCTCGTTTACGCTGAAAACAACAGTCTTAAGATCGTTGCCTGCGGGAGCAGAAATAACAACCTTCTTAGCGCCTGCATCGATGTGAGCCTGGCTCTTTTCCTTAGAGCAATAGAAACCTGTGCACTCGAGAACTACGTCAACACCGATCTCGCCCCAGGGCAGATCAGCAGCGTTCTTCTCTGCATAGATCTTGATGGTCTTACCGTCAACAGTGATGCTGTCTTCGCCTGCAACTACGGTGTCAGCCTTAGCATAGCGACCCTGAGCAGAGTCGTACTTGAGAAGGTGAGCGAGCATAGCGGGGCTGGTAAGATCGTTGATGGCTACGATTTCATAGCCTTCTGCGCCGAACATCTGACGGAAAGCCAGACGGCCGATGCGTCCAAAACCATTAATAGCAACTTTAACCATTGGAAAAACCTCCTAAAATTTTTACACAAGTATTTTACCCCAAAGTTTCGTAATTTGCAAGTAATTTTGTCATTATTTTAACAAAACTGTTGATTTTATCCGTAAATAACCCCAAAACGGGTGCCGAAGTTATAGAAATTGAGGAAAAAAAGATGCAATTTTCACCAACAAAAAGAATGAAAACCCTGGCCCGACTTCGCGAAGACCTCTGCGAACGTATGGCAAAAGGGGAGTCGGGACCCGAAATTCGTCGCAAATGGCGGCAGCTTTTTCTTTTAGAGGGCAGGGCATATTCTAAAGAATATGAGGTGTGTACAAATCTTAAGTGCTTCACCGAGCAGATTCTTTGCTCGGCTGTGTTTTATTTGGCGCTGCGCGACCGATTTATCTACTGCAAAACCGAGGGCGAGGCTACAGTAAAAATTAATAGCAGACTGTATGAAATAGCGCTGCTTAACCTCGCAGCCGTGGCCGCCGACGGAGCCACCCTTTTTCTTCGAATAAACAGTCCGTATGCCGAAATAGAGGTGTCTAAAGTGCTCAAAAAGCCCGCAAGCCATGCCTTCTCACTATTGGGAGGACTGTTGCTTTATGAGCATAAAAATCGCGCGTGCAGGCTTCGGTTACCCATTAACGAGACCTGTCTTTTTGCCGAAAAAATAAATACGGAACACCTGTGGGGCAGGTATTCCGTAAGTGATTTTTTTATTGATTAACAGTAGCAATAACCGCCTCGGCAACGCGTATTCCGTCCACTGCCGCCGACATAATTCCGCCTGCGTATCCTGCGCCCTCTCCGCAGGGGAAAAGTCCGCGAACGGAAACCGATTCAAAACTGTCGCCACGCAGAATTCTAACGGGCGAGGACGAGCGCGTTTCGGGGAAGGTTAGGCGTGCGTTTTCACTGTCAAAACCCTCGATTTTCTTGCCGAAAATCCGAATTCCCTCGATAATTGAATCGGCAATATCCTTGGGCAAAACCTTATGAATATCGCACTCGATAATCTCGGGCTTTACCGTGGGCGAAACCGTGTCGGTTGTTTCTTTTCCGATAAGGCGTCCGAAGGCAATGCTCGGCACCGCGCCGCCGCCTATAGAGAAGGCCTTTTGCTCTATTTTTCTCTGCAGTTCAACACCTGCCAAAACGTCGTCGCCCGAAAGCTCCTCGGGCCGTATATCGGCTAAAACCGCGCTGTTGGAGTTTTCACCGTCTCGCGCAGAGTAGCTCATACCGTTTACGGCAATTCCGCCTTCTTCGCTCGAAGCGTTTACAACCACGCCGCCGGGACACATACAAAAGGTGTAAACACCGCGGCCGTTTTCAAGGTGTGCCGCCAGTTTATAATCAGCGGCCGAAAGGGCAGGGTGACCTGCAAAATCGCCGTATAAGGCGCGGTCGATATCGGCCCTTTTATGCTCGATTCGCGCACCGATGGAAAACGGCTTTCGCTCCATGGGTACGCCCTCGTTTTTGAGCATCAAAAAGGTATCTCTTGCCGAGTGTCCCGTGGCTAAAATCAGCCGCGAGCAGGGGAGTGAGTCACCGTTTGATAAAACAATTTCGCAAAGCCTTCCGTCTTTTGTGCGTATACTGTCGAGGCGTGTTGAAAAACGCACCTCACCACCCAGCGAGATAATTTCTTCACGCAGGTTTTTAACAATTTTAACCAGTCGGTCGGTGCCGACGTGGGGTTTAGCGTCTATAAGAATTTTTTGGTCGGCGCCAAAGCGAACAAACTCGCGTAAAACGGCGCGACAACGGATATTTTTAATGCCCGTATTAAGCTTTCCGTCCGAAAACGTTCCTGCACCGCCCTCACCGAACTGAACGTTGGATTCGGTGTTTAATTTATCGCCGCCGAAGAAGCCGTCAACCGTCTTAACGCGTTTTTCAATTTCTTCTCCGCGCTCTAATACTATGGGCTTAAGGCCGGCTCTTGCCAGCGTCAGCGCCGCAAACATACCCGCAGGACCAAATCCTACGATAACGGGTCGTTCGGTCGAAGAAAAGCCCTCGGGCCACACGAATTCTTCCTCACGGAAAATACGTGCCTTTTTACATTTCTTTATTGCGCTTTGCTCGTTTGCGGTCACCGATACGAGCAACGAACAGCAAAAATGAACGTCGTTCTTTTTTCTCGCGTCAACCGATTTGCGGTAAAGCTCGGCGCTTTTTATTACCTTTTTATCTACCTTTAGTTCCCTCGCTGCGACCGGGATGAAATCGCTCGGAAACTCATCAAGCGGCAGGTGAATATCGTTAATAATTATCATTTCAAAAACTCCACTGCGCCAAGCGCTGCCGTATATCCGCTCGACCAAGCCCACTGCAGGTTGTATCCGCCGCAATCGCCGGTAATATCGAGCAGTTCGCCGGCCGCAAAAAGACCGGGATATTTTTTGGACATAAGGGTACGGCCGTCGAATTCTCGGGTAAGAATTCCGCCCATGGTAACCTGTGAATTATTGAAGCCGTTATTGTCTGTATAGCAACATTCAAAGCCTTTAATTACGCCGCAAACAGCCTTAATCTGCGAAGGCGTAATATCGGAAACGTTGCCCGAAAGAGCCACCCCTGTGCGCTTGAGCACAACCTGACCGAGGCGCTTATTTAAAAGGCCCGAAAGGAATTCGTCGTTTTTGCGGTTCTTTAGAGTTTTGGCGCGTGCCGAAAGCATTGCGATAAGCGCGGAAAAATCAAATTCGGGGGCCAAATCAAGTACAATTTTATCACCCTTCTTTGCGTGTCCCGAAAGTTGGAGAATAGGGGGACCCGAAAGCCCGTAATCGCAAAACAGCGTTTCACCGAATTCACGTCTTAAAACCGTGCCGTTCCGTATGAGCGAAACCTCGGCGTCGATTTTAATGCCCTTTAACTGGCGAACGAAATCGGTATCGGTTTTAACTTGAACGATAGCGGGCGAAACGGCGGTACAGTCAAGGCCCAAACCCTTTAAGACCGAAAGCATTTCTCCGTCACAGCCGAGTTTGCTTCCGCCCGATAAAAGGCCTGCGCAAACTATAACCGCACGGCATTTAAAATTATCTTCCGCGGTCGAAACGATATAGCGGTCGCCCTGCTTTTTGATGGCCGAAATTCTTGTGTTTACAAGTGTGCTTACGCCGAGCTCGTCTGCGCGGAATCGAAGCGCGTCAACAACACTTGCGGCCTGCAACGAGCGGGGATAACCCTTGTTGCCCTCGAATATCACGGGCACACCCAGTCGCTCGAAAAAAGCGCAGGTGTCTGCGGTGGAGAAACGGGAGAGAACGGGCACTACAAACTGCGAATCCTTACCGTAGTAATTATTCGCCGAAATATTTTTATTGGTTATGTTGCAGCGTCCGTTACCCGTGAGGGCAATTTTCTTGCCTACGCGGTCGAGTCGCTCCATAATGCAAACGTTTAATTTTGCGTTTGCCTCCTTTGCGGTAATCGCGGCCATAAGTCCTGCCGCGCCGCCGCCTATAATACATAAGTCAAAAAACATAATTTCACCACCGTTTTTTCTGAATTTCATAATGCCACAACTAAATAAAAATGTCAATAAATTACGGCTTTACAAACGCACTCCCTTGTGCTAAAATGATGTAGAACACTTGTTCTTAAGTTTGTTGAAAGGGGCAAAACAAATGGACCGCACCATACTCCACTGCGACCTTAATAATTTCTTTGCATCGGTCGCCGTGCTGGATAATCCAACCCTTAAGAATTGCCCCTTGGCCGTAACCGGCAGCGTCGAGGAGCGACACGGCATAGTGCTCGCCAAAAACGAGCTTGCAAAAAGCTACGGAGTTGCCACCGCCGAGGCTATCTGGCAGGCTAAGCGCAAATGTCCCGAACTTGTTTGTGTGCCGCCCAATTATCACCGTTATAATGAGGTGTCTATGGCGGTTCGCGATATTTATCTGCGTTTTAGTGACGCCGTCGAGCCTTTCGGCATCGACGAGTGTTGGCTCGACGTAACGGGAAGCCGTCTTCTTTTCGGCAACGGAATGGAAATCGCCGAGCAGATACGTGCCGCCGTCAAGCGTGAAATCGGCGTAACCGTTTCGATAGGCGTCAGTTTTAATAAGGTTTTCGCCAAACTCGGCTCCGACCTTAAAAAGCCCGACGGCATTACCGAAATATCTCGCGAAAACTTTAAAGAAAAGGTCTGGCCTTTGCCTGCAAACGCATTGCTCGGCGTTGGTCGTTCGACCAAAAATCAACTCGATTCACTTGGGATTTTTACAATCGGTGATATAGCTGCGGCAGGCTGCGACGTGCTTAAAAACCGATTTGGAAAAATGGGTGAGCAACTTTATTTATCAGCCTGCGGAGAGGATTCGTCCCCCGTGGCGACAGAGGAGTCTGCCCCCAAAAGTGTCGGCCGCACGACAACCCTTTCTTCCGACCTACACTCGGCTGAGGAGGCTTGGCCCGTAGTGCTTTCGCTTTCGGAAAACATTTCGGAAACACTCCGCCGCCACGGTCTTTATTGCGGAGCCGTACAGGCACATATTCGAACCTTCGATTTAAACGTAAAAGAGTTTCAGGCTGCACTTCCTGCCCCAACACAAAGCAGTATGGTTATGGCGGAAAAATGTATGGAGCTTATTGAAAATAATTTCGGTTTTTCGGTGCCGCTGCGTTCAATCGGCTTTAGGGCCATTAATTTAAAGGATGCTGCAGCCCCGTACCAAACCGATATTTTTACCGATTTTCACGAGGCCGAAAGCAGGGAAGAGGTCGAGGATAAAATCTTCGAAATTCGCCAAAAATACGGCAAAGACAGCATTGTTCGCGGCACCACCGTAAACACCCATATACACGACCGCGACGAATAAAAAAGCAGGGCAATCAGTTGCCCTGCTTTCTTCTTGCTAAATAATCCTCTAAAATTATGGTTGCCGCTACTGCGTCCACTATTTCCTTACGTTTTTTGCCGCGTGTATCGGTGTAGTTAAGTGCCGTATGCGCCGAAACGGTTGTACAGCGTTCGTCCCAAAGCACGAGCGGCAACGAGCACATTTCGGCAAGTTGTTTTCCGAGTGTTTCACATTCCTGTGCCTTAAATCCGGCGGAGCCATCCATATTTTTTGGGTATCCTACAACCAAAAGTTCGGCGCCCAGTTCGCGTGCCTTTTCGCAAAGCTTCTCGAGCAGCTTTTCCTTATTGTATTCCTTTATAACACCTTTTGGGAAAGCAAAAGTTTCGCTCGAATCGCTTACGGCGACACCGGTTCTCGCATCCCCCAGGTCAACAGACATTATTATCATAACAGCCTCACAAAGTAAGTTTTTCACCATTATACAATACAAAAATAAAGCCGTCAAGCAGAAAACACTTTAGCAATTTAAACTAAAATAGTGCGACCGCCTTGACAACCAAAAAAACGAGGTATATAATCTTGCTATAAAATAATATGAGGGAGTAAGTATGGGTTACATAAAGAAATTTTTGAACCGCTTGTTTATCGACGGCCTTACCGGTATGGCGCTCGGTCTGTTCGCAACGCTTATTATCGGCACAATCATTTGCCAGATAGGCGATATCGTAGGAGGAACGGTTGGCAGTTATCTGATACAAATCGGTAACGTTGCCAAGGTGACTACGGGTATGGGTATCGGCGCAGGCGTAGCAGCAAAGCTTAAGGCCTCTCCGCTGGTAACAGTGTCGGCTGCCGTTGCCGGTATGGTTGGTGCCTTCGCCGGTAAGGGACTTGCAACCATCACTCTCGGCGCGCCCGGTGAGCCTCTGGGCGCCTTCGTTGCTGCATACGTAGCGGTTGAAATAGGTATGCTCGTATCGGGCAAGACTAAGGTCGATATTATTGTAACACCCCTTTGTGCAATAATTCCGGGCGCAGTGGTAGGCATCTACCTCGGCGTACCCGTTGCAAAGCTTATGACCCTTCTCGGAAACCTGGTAAACGTAAACGTTGAAGCACACCCCATTTTAGGCGGTATAGCCGTATCGGTGCTGATGGGTATGATACTTACGCTTCCCATAAGCTCGGCCGCAATCGGTATCTCTATGGGAATAACCGGTCTTGCAGCAGGCGCAGCAACGATTGGCTGTTGCTGTAACATGGTTGGCTTTGCCGTTGCCAGCTACAGAGAAAATAAGTTTGGCGGTTTGGTGGCACAGGGCCTCGGAACCTCGATGCTTCAGGTGCCCAATATCGTTAAAAAGCCGATAATCTGGCTTCCTGCGATACTTTCAAGCGCAATTTTAGGCCCCATCAGTTCGGCCGTGCTCGGTATGGTAAGCAATCCCACCGGCTCCGGTATGGGTTCTGCAGGTCTTGTAGGTCAGTTCTCCAGCTATACCTCTATGATTGAGGCCGGATTCTCTCCTGCATTAGCATTAATCGAAATCGCCGTAATGCACTTTGTTCTGCCTGCTGTTGTTACCCTCGCAATTTCCGAGGGAATGCGCGCATTAAAGCTTATTAAGCACGGCGATATGAAACTCAGCGTATAGGTGATAAAATGAATGCAAAAGAGCGAGCCAAAGCCGCGGTAGAACTTTTTAAAACTGAATACCCGAACGCTATTTGTTCGCTCGATTATACCGATGCTTTTCAGTTGCTTATTGCCACAAGGCTTTCGGCACAGTGCACCGATGCGAGGGTTAATATAGTAACGCCTGCGCTTTTTGCCCGCTTCCCCGATGCAAAGGCCTTCTCTGAGGCCGACGTATCCGAGGTTGAAGAACTTATTAAAACCTGTGGCCTCTATAAAACTAAAGCGCGTGACCTTATCGGCATAGGCAAGGGAATATGCGAGCGTTTTGGTGGCGTGGTGCCCGATAATATTGAGGATTTAACCTCGCTTCCGGGTGTTGGACGCAAAACCGCAAACCTCGTCTGCGGCGACGTATACGGCAAGCCTGCCGTAGTTGCCGACACCCATTTTATCCGCCTTTGCAACCGTTTGGGGTTCGTGAAAACCCGCGACCCGTTAAAGGTTGAAAACGAAATGCGAAAAATTTTACCACCCGAAGAATCTAATAATTTCTGCCACCGCGCAGTGTTGCACGGCAGGGCAGTATGCACCGCAAGAAAGGCATATTGCGAAAAATGTTGCCTTAGCAGCGTCTGCAAAAAAGTACTATAAAGGAGAAAAAACACAATGCAAAAAAGAGTTGCTGCAATCCACGATATATCAGGCTTCGGCAAGTGCTCGCTTACCGTTGCTCTGCCCATAATTTCGGCCGCCGGAGTTGAAACTTCGGTTATCCCGACAGCCGTTTTATCAACACATACGGGCGGATTTAAAGACTTCACCTTCCGTGACCTCACCGAGGATATTTTACCCATCGCCAAACATTGGAAAAGCGAGGGAATTCGTTTCGATGCGATTTATACGGGCTATCTCGGCTCCTTCCGCCAAATAGATCTTGTCTGCGAAATAATCGATATTCTGCGTGACGAAGATACCTTGGTCGTAGTCGATCCCGTAATGGCCGACCACGGTAAGCTTTATCAGATTTTCCCCGAAAACTTCCCCGAGGGAATGAAAAAGCTTTGCGCCAAGGCCGATATAGTAATTCCCAACCTCACCGAAGCCTGCCTTATGCTCGGCATCGAGTATAAAGAGGGCGTTTTCACCGAGGAATACGTATCGGAGATACTTACGGCTCTTCGCGATATGGGTGCCAAACTTCCTATTCTTACAGGCGTTTATTTTGACGATAAAAAGCTTGGCTCTGCCGCACTGTGTGACGGTAAAATCGAATACGCCTTTGCCGACCGTGTAGACGCTATGTATCACGGCACGGGTGACGTTTTCGGAAGCGCGCTTGTCGGCGCAATACTGAACGGCAAGCCAATACGCGAAGCAATGCAGATTGCCGCCGAATATACAAGCGGCTGTATCTATCGCACCAAGCATTTCCAGCCCGAACGCACCTACGGTGTAGACTTCGAAAACGAGCTGCCGAAATACATTAAACTTTTGGGGAAATAAATGGGTATTTACGATAGAACCGACCTGCTTATAGGTGAAGAAAACCGCAAAAAACTGAATAACGCTCACGTTGCCGTTTTCGGTATAGGCGGCGTCGGCTCTTTTGTGTGTGAGGCGCTTGCGCGCGCAGGCGTCGGAACGCTTACTCTTATCGATTCCGATACCGTGGCGGAGAGCAATATAAACCGTCAGCTTATAGCCCTTTCGAGTACGATAGGTGAGCAAAAAACCGGAGTAATGGCCAAGAGAATTGCCGATATAAACGCCGATATTTGCGTGCACAGACACGATATTTTCTTTTCGCAAAACACTGCAGATAACATCGATTTTTCGCAGTTTTCCTACGTCGTCGACGCCATTGATTCGGTCACGTCGAAACTGCTCATAATCGAAAAATGCAAGCAGTCGGGAGTTCCCGTTTTATCCTCGATGGGAACGGGCAATAAGCTCGACCCCACCGCCTTTCGTATAGCCGATATCAAAAAAACCTCGGTTTGTCCTTTGGCGCGAGTAATGCGCTACGAGCTTAAAAAGCGGGGAATAACCGACGTTAAGGTGCTTTATTCAACCGAAGAACCCGTAGTTCGCGGCGAGCGAGTGCCCGCAAGCATATCCTTCGTTCCGTCGGCGGCGGGACTTATAATAGCCGGTGAGGTTATAAAAGACATAATCAAAAAATAAAAAGGAATGGCGACATTCCTTTTTTTGTTGCAGTTTTTAAAAATATATGGTAATATAATTTGAATAGTATAAAAAGGAGGGGATAGTATGTCTGATAATCGTGCTATTGGCGTTTTCGATTCGGGCCTTGGCGGACTCACCGTCGTAAAGGAACTGAAAAAGGTTTTACCCGGTGAATCGGTCGTCTATTTCGGTGATACCGGCCGCGTGCCCTACGGCAACAAAAGCCGCGAAATAATTCGCCGCTACGCGCAGCAGGATGAGCGACTTCTCCTTTCCCACGGCGTTAAGCTTATAATTGCAGCCTGCGGTACCGTTTCCTCGGTTGCCAAGGATACCGAAAAGGAACTTCCCGTACCCTTCGTCGAGGTGGTGTCCCACGCATCTGCCGCCGCCGTAAAGGCTACTAAAAACGGCAAAATCGGCGTTATCGGAACGGTTGCGACCATCAAAAGCAACGCCCACAAAAACTATATTCTCGGCCGGATGCCCGACGCCGAGGTGTATCAAAACAGCTGTCCCTTGTTTGTCCCGCTTGTGGAAGAGGGTATAACCTCCGAAAACGATATGATGGCGCTCGAGGCGGCTAAGCGATATCTGACTCCCATAATTGAAAAAGGTGTTGACACCCTTATTTTGGGTTGTACTCACTATCCCGTTCTCAGCGACGTTTTAAAGAAGGTCTGCGGTGACGGCGTAAAGCTTATAAATATGGGCGAGGCAACGGCCGCATACGTTAAGCAGTACCTCACCGAAAACGATATGCTTTCAAACGGTGATGCGGCAGCCGACCGCTATTTGGTCAGCGATAAATCCGAGTCCTTCTCCGAAATGGCTCGCGCCCTTTTGGGAAGCGAAGATATCG
The DNA here is from genome assembly GCA_017513245.1 of Clostridia bacterium. GTDB lineage: Bacteria > Bacillota > Clostridia > Oscillospirales > Acutalibacteraceae > SIG589. Next base: position 14,984 of record JAFXGK010000013.1, on the reverse strand, counting down.
AGGCAGAAACGGTGGATATCGAGAAAATATGAAAAAGGTAAAAATAACGCTCGTCAGCACAACGACAGCCGACGGGCAGACCGATAAATCGAGCTTCACCTATGACGGTATGCTCGAAAAAATAGGCGATGCCGATTATCTTAAATACAGCGAAATAACCGAAGGGGCGCGGATAAATACCGTCATAAAGGCCCACGGCAGCGTGGTTATAATAACCCGTACGGGCGGCTTCGGCAGCGTGCTTAAGATAGAAGAGGGAAAAGCCCACAAAACCGAATATAACACCCCCTACGGCGCATTTATGATGGCCGTAAAGGGTGAGAAATGTGTAACCCGTCTCTCGCTTGACGGTACGCTTACGGCCGAGTACACACTCTTAAACGAAATGGGAGTTATAGGCCGAAACAAGATAGAGATAACTGCAAAAGAGGTATAAAAATGTCACTGATAGTTAAGACCGTCGAAACTCAAATAAAGGAGATAATTGAGGCTGCAGCCAAAGCCGCAATGGCAAAGGGCGAGTTGCCCGAGGCCGAGCTTACGGCCTACTCGATAGATAAGCCTTCCGATTCGGCACACGGCGATTTCGCATTAAACTGTGCCATGTCTTGGTCGCGCGTGTTCCGCAATGCACCGCGCAAAATTGCCGAAACACTTATGGCAAACGCCGATTTTTCGGGCAGCTATATCGAACGCTACGAGATAGCCGGCCCCGGCTTTATCAATCTCTTTTTGTCCGATTCCTACTATGCCGATATCGTCCGTGATATAAACGAAAAGGGCGAAAACTACGGCAGAAGCGATATCGGCGCAGGCAAGAGCGTATTGGTTGAGTTCGTATCGGCCAACCCCACCGGCCCCATGCATATCGGTAACGCTCGCGGCGGCGCACTCGGCGACTGTCTTGCTGCCGTTATGGATTTTGCAGGCTACAAGACCGAGCGTGAATTCTACATTAACGACGCAGGCAACCAGATAGAAAAATTCGGTCTTTCGCTTGATTTACGCTATCTGCAGATTTATAAAGAGGGCATCGAAATGCCTGAAGACTCCTATCACGGAGCCGATATAATCGCTCATGCCGAGGCCTTTGCGGCCGAGTATGGCGACAGCTTTGTTGAAAAAGAAGAAAAAGAGCGCCGCGCAGCACTCGTTGCCTTCGCACTTCCGAAGAATATCAAGGCTCTGCACGATGACCTTGCAAAATATCGCATCGAATACGATACCTGGTTTAAGGAAAGCAGCCTGCACCAGTCGGGCGAGACCATGCGTATCATAGAAAAGCTTAAGGAAAGCGGCCACACCTATGAAAAAGAGGGCGCTTTATGGTTCTCGGGCGCCGATTTCGGCAGTGAGGACTTTGTTCTCGTTCGCTCCAACGGCTTCCCGACCTACGTAGCCCCCGACATCGCATACCACTATAACAAGCTCGTTACCCGTGGCTTCGATAAGGCTATCAATATCTGGGGTGCCGACCACCACGGTTACGTTCCGCGTCTTAAGGCCGCTTTATCTGCTCTCGGCATCGATGCCGACAAACTCGACGTAGTCCTTATGCAGATGGTTCGCCTTGTAAAGGGCGGCGAGGTTATAAAGGCCTCCAAGCGTTCGGGTAAAGCTATTACTCTCGTAACGCTGCTTGAAGAGGTTCCGATTGACGCTGCAAGATTCTTCTTTAACCTCCGCGAGCCCAACAGCCACTTCGACTTTGACCTCGATTTGGCGGTTGAACAGTCTAACCAAAACCCCGTTTATTACGTTCAGTATGCTCACGCCCGTATTTGCAGCATCCTGCGTAACCTTGCAGAGGAGGATATCACCCCCCGCGAGTGCACGAAGGACGAGCTTATGCTCTTAAAGGCTCCCGAAGAGCGTGAGCTTATAAACCTGCTTGCCGCGTTCACCAAGACGGTCGAAATATCGGCAGCCGCATACGACCCTGCAAAGCTTACCCATTATGCAACCTCGGTTGCCGCGCAGTTCCACAAGTTCTATAACAACTGCCGCTGCAAGTGCGGAGACGAAAGCCTTATGCAGGCCCGTCTGTCGCTCTGCCTGGCAACAAGAACTGCTATTAGAAACCTGCTTTCGATTTTAAAAATCGATGCACCCGAGAGTATGTAAGCTATGCTCGAAAAATATCAGTCTGTTGAGCGCAGCATCATAACCACCTACCGCAAACGCATATGGAATAATTTTGTCGGCGCCGTAAAGGAATACGAGCTTATTTCCCCGGGCGATAAAATTGCCGTATGCATCTCGGGCGGTAAGGATTCGGTGCTCCTCGCAAAATGCATGCAGCAGCTTTGCCGCCACAGCGAGGTGCCGTTTTCGCTCGAATTTCTCGTTATGGACCCCGGTTATAACAAGGAAAACCGCGAGCTTCTCTTAAAAAATGCCGAGCTGCTTAATATTCCCGTTAAGGTTTTCGATAGCGATATATTTGCAACGGTCGACCACGTTGGCGGCTCGCCATGCTATCTTTGCGCCCGTATGCGCCGCGGCTTTTTATACGCCAAGGCGGAGGAACTCGGCTGCAATAAAATAGCGCTCGGCCACCATTTTGACGATGCTATCGAAACTATGGTTATGAGTATGCTCTACGCGAGCGAAATCAAAACCATGATGCCAAAACTCAAAAGCCAAAACTTTGGCAATATGGAGCTTATACGTCCGCTTTATAAGGTAAAAGAGCGCGATATAATCGCCTGGAGCAATTATAACGAGCTTCGATTCCTGCATTGTGCCTGCCGCTTTACCGAAAAGAGTGAAGAGGTTGAGGATCTTTCAAAGCGCCGTGAGGTTAAGCGCCTTATAGCCGACCTTCGCGAAAACAATCCTGCGGCCGACGATAATCTTTTCCGCAGTATGCATAATGTAAACTTAGGCGCAATGCCCGGCTACCGTCTGCGCGACGGGGAAGAGCTGCACACATTTTTAGAGGATTATTAATGATAATTTTTTGCTTGACATAACCGAGCAAATATTATATTATTGTTATTGTTCCTGCCGATGTGGTGGAATAGGCAGACACAAGGGACTTAAAATCCCTCGTTGGCGACAACGTACCGGTTCAAGTCCGGTCATCGGCACCAAAGCATTCAAACCCGAACCTTTTACCAATCGGTGAAACGTTCGGGTTTGTTGTTTTCTTAAAAGATGTTAAATAGCCTTTGTTTGTGGCAGTACAGAGTGTTCGGCTCTGTACTGCCACTTCTTCGTTTCAAGGAATTTTCGCACATAAAGGAAAATTGAAATGAAGACTAAAAAAGCATCTAAAACTAACATAACAAGATTTATTTTCTTTACCATTGCACTTACATATAATTTAATATTGGGATTTTATCTGAGAGACTTTCTTGTCCTCTCTCCCACTCTACAGGTGTTCTATATGCTATCGGCTCTACCGACTTTATTTTTAGCGGTTGAGATAAAAACAAAAGCAATGAGAGCAGCAGTTTATATTTTACTGATACTCATTGCTTGTATGAATATTGCTTATGCGATTTATTGTCGCAGAGTATTTCCGTTTTTAGAACTTATTCCACTTGCTATCATTTTTATGTATTTTATCGCTTTCGCCGATAATATGGGTAAAGATAAACCGCTGACGAAAATATATGTTTTAATATTATCAATGCTTATAATCGTATTGCTTTTTTCAGCATATATTTTTGTCTACAGACAGGTTGATGTTTCTCTTACAAACGGTCAGGCAACCTTGTGGGATACAGGCACCGTTAAGCTTGCTGATGAAATTTGCTCCGATTATGATACCGATGAAGAAAAAGTAAAGGCAATATACAGTTGGATGATACATAATTTTGAGTATAACTATGACTGCAGCCCTCTAATACAGTATTTCAATGTTCGTAAAACCTTAAGCACGCGAAAAGGAATCTGTTATGACTTTTCCCATCTGTTTGCCGCACTATGCCGCAGTCAGAATATATCTTGTTATGTTATTGATGGCACACCATATAATTTAACAATGGATTGCCACACTTGGAATTGCGTTTACTTTGATGGCTCTTGGTGGGATATGGACGTTACCTTTGATATTGTTCAAACTAAAAATCAAGGAGAACTTTACGGTTTTCGTAAGATCGATAATGCCTTTACAACGGATAAAGAATATTTAATTACTCGAATTTATTAAAACTATACATTATATAATAAGCAATCTCGAAATTTCGGGGTTGCTTATTGTTTTCTTGAAAGTCATAATATAATGTTCCTTATATTATCTCAAAACAAAAATTGCCCAAATATTGTAAAATAATATTGGGCACAGGAGGTAATATTATGGGAAATGTTTATGGTTATGTGCGAGTATCGAGTATCGATCAGAATGAGGACAGGCAGCTTATTGTTATGGACGAAAATAATGTGCCAAAGGGCAATATCTATATTGATAAGCAGTCCGGCAAGGATTTTGAGCGGCCACAGTATAAGAAGCTCGTCAAGAAGTTAAAGGCGGGAGATTTGCTCTACATACTGAGTATCGACCGCCTAGGTCGCAATTACGAAGATATCCAAAAACAGTGGCGGATACTCACTAAGGATATCGGAATTGATATCTGTGTTATTGATATGCCGTTGCTTGACACGAGAAACGGGAAAGACTTAATGGGAACGTTTATTGCTGACCTTGTCTTGCAAATACTTTCTTTTGTGGCGCAGAGCGAACGCGAAAATATAAAGAAACGACAAGCGCAAGGCATTGCCGCAGCAAAAGTAAGGGGTGTTAAGTTTGGTAGACCGGAATCTCCAGTTCCGATTGAATTTGATGAATTAATAAATAAGTGGGAGAAAAAGCAATTATCCCTTAAACAAGTATTAGCGATTTGTAATATGAGTGAAGCTACATTCTATCGTCGCTTGCGTGAGCATAGAATACAGAGAAATAAATAAAATGACTCTCAAAAGGTGTACCTTTTGAGAGTCATTTTATTCTATGATATTTTATCATAAAAGAAAAGAAAATGCAAGTGTTTTTAAGAAAAAATTGAATTTTTGAAGATATTTATTTAAGGATAACTGAAAAAGCAATTCCTTACTGGGTAAAAGCGACCATTATCAAAAGGTACACCATTTGATAATAGTCGTTTTGTATCAAAAATAGCCCTATATTAACGGGAAATCAGGAGTTGTTGAATTTTGTACTTTTTTATTGCGTTACCACGCGGACATCCTAAAGCTTATAGCAAATGTAAAAACAAAAACTAATAAGGAGAAAAAATTATGAAGAGACATTTTTCTAAAATCTTTGCAATGCTTTTAGTATTATCAATGCTCTTAACACAGCTAATAATACCTGCATCTGCATTAGAAGCAACAAAATGTGAATGTGACCCTGCAACACGCACAGGCACAGTAACAAGTGAAGTTGCTCCTACCTGTGCAAACTTTGGATACAAAGTATATGAATGTGACGAGTGTCACGGAACATATGCAGAACTTACCGCAGTGCCCACAGGTGCACATGATTACGTAAATCATGATGCTCAGGCTCCCACCTGTACCGAAATCGGTTGGAATGCTTACAGAACTTGTAACACCTGCGATTTAAACGAGTATGTAGAAATTCCTGCTACCGGTCACTCTCACAGTTCTGTAGTAACCGCTCCTACTTGTACTGAGAAGGGTTATACCACCCACACTTGCCCCGATTGTAATGATACCTACGTTGATACATATGTAGATGCATTAGGTCATACTGCAAGCAGTGAGGTTGAAGAAAATCGTGTTGAGGCCGATTGTGAAAACAACGGCTCATACGACACCGTTATTTACTGTTCTGTATGTGGAGAGGAATTTGTTCGTACTAACCATGTAATTGATGCTACCGGCCACGACTGGGTTGAGACCGGCAGACAGGATGCTACTTGTGTTGTAGATGGTTATATCGACTACGAGTGCTCTGTATGCCACGAAACCAAGAGAGAAACTATTGCATGTGTTGGACATCACGACTATGATAAGCAGGTAATCGGCGCTACTTGTGAAGATGCTGAAATTGTAAGATATACTTGTAAGGTATGTTCCTTCACTTTTGATGAGCCTGTTGGTGAACCTCTCCAGCATGTTCCTGGTGAAGCTGTTAAGGAGAACGAAGTTCTTCCCGATTGCGTAAACTCTGGTTCTTATGATTCCGTTATTTACTGTGACGTATGTGATGCAGAACTAAGCCGAGAAAATATCGTTGTTGATCCTCTTGGCCACACCGAAGTAATTGATGATGCGGTTGCTTCTACTTGTACCGAAACAGGTCTTACTGAAGGAAAGCATTGCTCCGTTTGTGATACAGTTATCGTTGCTCAAGAAGTTGTTGACGCTCTCGGACATGATTATATTGCTACCGTAACTGCTCCTACTTGCTCTGCCCAAGGTTATACTACTCACGATTGCTCACGTTGTGATGAGTCATATGTTGACACCTACGTTGACCCCGATCCGCTTTCTCATAGAGGCGTAGTTACTAAAAACGAAGTTAAGGCAACCTGTACTGAAACCGGTCTTACTTTCCAGATTGAGTGCGGCGATTGCCACATCGTTTTAGCAGCACAAAAGACAACTCCGATTGATCCTGATAATCATAATTATATAGATGTAGTTACCGAAGCTACTTGTTTAGATGCTGGCTTTACTACTCACACTTGTTCGCGTTGTGATGATACATATAAAGATGCTTTTGTAGATGCTTTAGGTCATGATGAAGTTGCACACGAAGCTAAGGCTGCAACTTGTACTGAAATTGGTTGGGATGCTTATGTTACCTGCTCAAGATGTGACTACACCACCTACAATGAGTTGGCAGCTCTTGGTCACGACTATGCTTCAGTAGTAACCGATCCTACTTGTACCGAGGAAGGTTTTACCACTCACACTTGCTCACGTTGTGATAACGAGTATGTAGATTCTACTGTTCCTGCAACAGGTCATTATGACTGTTTAACTTTAGGTATCGTAGAGCCCAAATGTACTGAAGAGGGTTATACCGTTAAAAAATGCCTCATTTGTGATGAAGTCTTCAAGGATAACTTTGTTGATGCTCTTGGACATGATTTAACTCAGCATGATGCAGTGGCTCCCGATTGCACCAATATTGGTTGGGAAGCATATGAGGATTGCTCGAGATGTGACTATACTACTTATGTAGAGAAGGCTGCTCTCGGTCATAGACTCGAGAGATATCTTGAGAAGCCCGCTACCTGTACTGAGCCCGGTTACACCGATCACCTCGAGTGCGCATTCTGCGATTACACTACACTCTTCTTCGATATCGCTCCTCTTGGCCACGATTTAACCCACTATGACGCACAGGATCCTACCTGTACTGAAATTGGTTGGGATGCTTATGAAGACTGCTCTAGATGTGATCACACTACTTATAATGAATTAGCAGCTCTTGGTCATGATTTAACTCAGCATGACGCACAGGCACCTGATTGTACTAATATTGGTTGGGATGCATATGAAGATTGCTCTAGATGCGATCATACTACTTATAATGAGTTGGCTGCACTTGGCCACACCGAAATTATCGATGAAGCTGTTGCTCCTACTTACGACACTACAGGTCTTACCGAAGGTAAGCACTGCTCCGTTTGTGATGAAGTACTCGTTGCACAGAATGAAATTGCTGCATTAAATGAAGAGATAACCTTTACTTATGAAGCAATTGGTATTAACGGTAGTGATGTAGCTGTAAATTCCGGTTATATTACACTTAATGTTTATATGAATGTTAACAGTGATATTGCAAGACTTTATGGTCTTAACTTTGCTATCGGCTTTAATCAAAATCTTACTTTGGTAAATGTTGAAGGCAAGGTATTTGATGTAACTGCTAACACATATATTGATGCAGCAAACAGTTCATATGTTGTTGCACTCGCACAAAACATGGGATATAACTATGTTGATAAAAAATTCGAAAAAGGCGAATACCTTTTTGCAACTCTTACTTTTAAAGTTAATAAAGACTTTACCGGTGTTGCAGACTTCACTGTAGCTCCCGGTGTTGCCGCTCGTAATGACGATGATGCTTATATTAACGAATTGATTGTTGATTTTGGCACAGAAGCAGGTATTAACGTTGTAACACTTGGTGATGCTGATGGTAACGGTGTTATTGATTCTGCAGATACAATGAATTTTGCAAAATGGTATAATTCTGCAGATGCAGCAGAAGGTGTTTACGAAACCGTATTTGACCTTGATAAGGATGGATATGTAACTGCTTATGACTTTGCACTTCTTCACAATGCAGTTGTTGGCAACGATGACTATTTAGATATGTGATTTGGAGGTATAAGAGATGCAACTTAAAAGAATCTTATCGATGCTTTTGGCTGCCGCTCTAATCTTCTCAACTTCAATGGTTACTGTTAATGCTGAAACTGTTGAAACTATCGAAACTTTTGAGGTGGGAGTGGTGGCAGAGACTACCACTCCCGTTTCTTTCTCGCCAGCTATTTATAAAAGCGGTGACGAAGTTTCTGTAAAGATTAGTGCAGACCAAAATACCGGCATTACTATTCTTAAATTTTCTGTTAAATTTGATCCAGATGCGCTTGAGTTTGTTGACTATACTAGTGCAAATCTGTTTTCTAATGACATAGAAGGCGTTTATGTTTATAGCGATAGTATTTGCTACACATTAATGATGAACAATGTTTCTACAGCAACTGGCGAAATGCTTACTTTGAACTTCAAGGTAAAAGAGGCTTTTTGCGGAGATATCGCTATTTATGCAGAGGTTTTTGATGGACAGGATAAAAACTGTATAAACGGTCTCAAAGTGGTTCCTTTTGTGGGCGGTCGTGCATCTTTTGCAGCACATGCAGTCGATGCTGACGCCGGAGTTGTAACCGACCCCACTTGTACCGAAGAAGGCTATACAACCTATCACTGTGATATTTGCAATGAAAATATTAAAGGTAACACTCTCGCTTCCCTTGGTCACACATCCAGTGAACCTGTAGAAGAAAATCGTATCGAACCCACCTGTACTGAAGATGGTGCCTATGATAGCGTAGTATATTGCTCAGTATGTAATGAAGAACTTTCACGCGAAGCAATTACAATTGCTGCTACAGGCCATACTGCCGACAATGCGGTAGAAGAAAATCGTATTGCTCCGACTTGTACCGAAAACGGCACTTACGACAGTGTAGTATATTGCTTAGTATGTAATGATGAACTCTCTCGCGAAACAATTACAATTGATGCTACAGGTCACGATGCTGCAAATGCAGTTGAAGAGAACCGTGTTAATCCTACCTGTACCGAAGACGGATTCTATGACAGTGTAGTATATTGTTCGGTATGCGACGAAGAACTTTCGCGTGAAACAATTACACTTAATAAGCTCGGACACGATATAATTACACACGAGGCGCAGTCCCCTACCTGCACCCAGGTTGGTTGGGATGCTTATGACACATGCTCACGTTGTGATTATACAACCTATAAAGAAATACATCCGCTTGGTCATAATCCAACTGTCACTAAAGAAGAAAATCGTGTAGAAGCAACATGTATCACTGATGGTTCTTACGATAGTGTAGTGTACTGTTCAGTATGTAATGAAGAACTTTCAAGAGAAAATAAGACGATTAAAGCGCCTGGTCATAATTTAATTCATCACGACGCAAAAGATGCTACTTGCACCGAGATTGGCTGGAATGCATATGAGACTTGTAGGATATGTGATTATACAACATATGTAGAGATATCCGCTCTTGGACACAAATACGGAACACCGACAATTGTAGAGCCCGAATATAAAAAAGACGGTTACACAACACATACCTGTAGCGTATGTAACCATGAGGAAAAATACGATATCACTCCTGCGCTAACTTATATTTTAGGTGATGCCGACGGAAACGAAACAATTGACAGTGACGATGCAATCTATCTTCTATTCCATACACTCCTACCAGAAGAGTATGCCGTTAATCAAAAATGTGATTTTGATGGTGATGGTGATTTAGATAGCGATGATGCAATTTATTTGCTTTATCACACCTTACTTCTTGAAAAATACCCATTACACAAATAAGGAGATAGATTGATGAAAAAGATTATTAGTTTTTTGATTTGTTTAGTGTTAATATTCTCACTTTCTGTTTCTGTTTTTGCGGCAGAAGCTGTAAAGGTTAACTCTAAAACATCTGCAAACATTGTAAAGCTTGGCGATACAATTACAGTTACTGTTTCTTTAAATGGTAATGCAGAATTTAAATCCATGGCACTAACCCCTGTATACGATGAGAATGTTTTTGAGGTTGTATCGGGCGAATGGGTTTTAACCGGTGCTATGATCGCCAGTTTTGATAATAAAAACGCTGCAATCGGTTACTCTAGTGCGGTTAATAAAAGTGGAGATGTTTTTAAATATGTTTTGAAAGTTAAAGACAACGCCTCTTTAAAAGACACAACAATTAAAACAGAAGCTGTTATAAAAAATGGTAGCACCGTTATAGCCTCCACTGCAAACACTACTACTGTAAAAGTTATTTGTAAAACCCACAGTTTTGGTGCATGGAGTAAAGCGGATAATAACAATCATAAACATACTTGCACTGCCTGCGGCACCGCAGAATTATCAGCACATACATGGAATGGCGGTACTATAACAAAGGCTGCAACATGCAAAGAAACAGGTGTTAAGACATACACTTGTACTGTTTGTAATGCAACAAAAACCGAAGCAATTGCCACAACAACAAAGCATACATTTGGCAACTGGACTCAGACCAAAGAGCCTACTTGCACTGCAAAAGGTACCGAATCCCGCACCTGTTCTATTTGTCAAAAAGTAGAAACAAAGGACATTGCAGCTAAAGGTCATTCTATGGGCAAATGGACTACTGCAAAAGAAGCAACATGCGAGGAAAAAGGTAGTCAAACAAGAACTTGTTCAAAATGTTCTCACAAAGAAACTAAAGATATTAAAGCTCTTGGACATAAGTTCTCTAACCCAACAGTAACTAAAGAGCCCACTTGCTCTGAAGAAGGTATTGAAAGTGGTAAATGCACCCGTTGTGATAAAGAAACCACAAATACTTTACCTAAAAAAGAGCATACTTTCGGCGAAGCAGTTGTAGTTACTCCCGCCACTGAAACCGCTGTTGGAAAGCAAACAAAAACTTGTACTATCTGCAACACAGTTGTTGAGGAAGAAATTCCTATGCTTGACAAGAATGATGCTGAAACCAATGTTGAGCCGGATGATACTGTTAATATGGATAATTCTGATGATGTATCTGAAAATGAAAATAGCAGCTGGATTATTTGGGTTATTCTTGGTGCGGTAATTATAGGTGGAGTTATTATAATTATTGTTGCTAAAAAGAAAAAATCTAATAAATAAGACAACTTTACAATGTTTGAATAACTCATAATTCTGTTTTGAGTTACCTCTCGAACCGCACCTTAGAGTGAAATCTATGGTGCGGTTTTTCTTCGATAAAATTCAAAAGATGTATCCTTTAATTTACCCTTTTATAATGTTAGCAAAATAATAACAATGACCAAAACGGTATCAAAATGTATATAAAAAGACCAAAACCGATATTAAAACGACCACTTTTCCGCTTGTAATCGCTTCTAATCGCGCGTAATCGCAAATAAGAGGCCAATAAGCAATTTGACAAGGTAAATTTTATACTGTATAATATATACAAGCTTTAAAATAATGAAGGAGTTATTCAAATAATACATTGAACCCAGAAGGTTAAGTGTATTGGTGTGCTCTTTCGTAAAGCTTACGATAAAGCAAACAAAGACACTTATCTTTCGTGATAGGTGTCTTTCTTTGTTTTATGGTGTTTTGTTTCCTCTAAACGAGGTTCAAATATATCCCACTGATGTGCTCTGAATTGGCATGTGGTGGAGTTAAGAAGGAGTTTTTAAAAATTTTGTTGTGTGACACGGGAAGTTAGTTGCACCAAAGGATTGGTGCCGAGTGCTACAGTCTGAGATCTGCGACGGACTGAGAATCACTAGCAGAAAACCTTTGAAGTCGGGTTAGACTTCATCAGTCGATGCTCTAAGACTGATTATCCGTATGACCGAAGAACTGGAAACACGGAATTAAAGAGCTATCACGGTTCTGGCAGCGGACAGGGTGATATATGGAAGATAGGCGACACATTTTTAATCGACCTATTACGCTGCTCGGTTTTATGATTTCCCGCAATAAATCAGAACCCACTTTCACGCAGTGGTCTGAAGAATGAGAGTAGGAAAAGCCGTGATATACAAAGCCCTTCACAAAGGCGGTGTGAATTTAAGAGTGCGGATAGCAGAGCCGTTACGAAACAGATAATTGTTCGACTGCGAACCTGTTTCACTTATTACAGCGTTTATTAACGAAAATAAGTGCGTAACAGCGGCTTGGATCCAGCCATAAGTTATTGACGAAAATTATAGAATCCACGACGTTTTAAGTTAAAGTCGTTAAACAAAACTGCTCACGCGGTGGTGCTGCCGTCCATTAAGGGAGATCTCCAGCCCTTGCGGGAATGGTATACGAAGTTTCTGGGATTTAATCGTTGTTAAAACAGAATGAAAATCCCCGCCGAACGAGTTGTTTAGTCTCGGCAGGCTGAAATGCCTTGCACTCGGCGTAGCGTCAGCAAGCAATACAAGGTTGTTTGCACTCTTGAATATCAAGAGAACACGCACGGAAAATCTATTAATCTTGCGTTAAAGTGAAATAGATTAAGCCAAGTACTAACCTTATTTTACAGCAGAATACCAGAACAGAATTTTCTTTTCGATATGATTTATGACTGTCTCTTCGAGAGTGTATGATTTACTTTTCGAGAGAAAGTTGCACCTGCGCCGAATCAAAACTTGGACAAGATTAAAGCTTTTCGGCTCTCTGCAAGTTGTCATTCGCTTTAGTGAATGACAGACTGCAGGAAGCCGAAGAAAGTAACGATAAAACTTAAGAAGCAGGTGCCAGAACTATCATTTCTATGATGATAGATGATTGTCCTTTAGAAATGATTTATGACTCTCTTTTTGGGAGCCGAGCCGTTTCTATTGGACGATAGTCAGATAGAAACGGCTCGGAGACGCAGTCGAAGAGCCGCGATGAGCAGGGCACAATACCCCGCGTCAAAGAAGAATCAGTAAGAAATGAAGGCTCGTACACACCTTTGACAGTGGGTGTATTATGCCCTGCGGACTTTCCTTTTAAGAGCCATATAGGTTAATGATAGATTTATTATAGATAACATTAAATAATGATAATTTGTATTTATGATGTTATGTAATATGGCTCTTGTATGATTGATGATTTACTTTTCGATATGCTTGATGATTATAGTTTTGAAATGCTCTATGATTATAGTTTCGAGAGAATATTTTGAAATTATTTTCATTTCCCACAAAAAAGGATTGTGCTGACCGTCCGTTCGAGAGTACTTTCATTTCGAGTTTTGATCAGCACAATCTGCTATAAGATTTTTATGCTCTTCGGTTTGAGATGATTGATGACTATCGTTTGAAAATGAGCAATGCAAAATTTTCGTACACAAAATTATTTTCGTTAGGAAAATCAGAAATATTTTATTAACGAAAATACCCAATAATCTATATTTTTTCGTACACAGATTTTAACGCAAGGCTTTGTCCCTATCCTTGCGTTAAAATAAAATTTTTAGAAAAAGGAGACGGTTTGCTATGTCAGATTCTAATAATATTACAGTGCTAAATCCGGGCTTGTATAAGAACTTACTTGCTCAAGTTGAGTCTATCTATAGGCACAGCAACGAGCTTAGTTTTAAAACAAGGGCTCGGTACTTTGAAGCAACTAAAAGGTTCTGTAAGTTTTTAGCCGATAATTTTCGTCTGCAAAACTTTAAGAACGTGGAAGATCGGCACTTTAAAGCATATGTTGAACACTTGAAAGAAAACAACTCTGCTGCGACTATTCAATCCGATCTGTCGGGCATACGGTATTTCCACAGAAAATCCGGTAGTAAAAACAGGCTTTCCAAAAATGATAAGCTATCACTGCCTAAACGTTCGACAGGCGTTAAAGACCACTCGTGGCTGAAAACCGAGATTGATAATATGCGACTGTTGGCTATCGAGCAAGGTAGACAGGACGTGGTGATTGCCATAGACTTTGCCCATGAGTTTGGTTTAAGGCTTGAAGAGATTTGCACCCTTAGAGTTGAATACCTTATGTCTGCATTAAAAACGGGTCAACTCGTAATAAAAGGCAAGGGCGGTCAGACAAGGGCTATTAATTTAAGCGCAAAGCAACGAGGTATTATTACTGATTATTTGAACTATGCCAGGTGTTCAGGTCGATACCCGAGAGATTATTTAATCTCAGGTAGCGAAAAGGGCGGCGTTCAACGAGAAAAGCGTTCTTTGCAAAATTGGATGAGTTATAACAGAAAATATTTTATGGTAGAAAACCGTGAGGACTTCAGTGAAGACGGTAAAAAGAAAAGGACCGAAACAATCTCTTGGCACAGTCTGAGACACACCTATGCCCAACGCACCTATGAAGAAGCATTAAAAGAGCGTCCAAAGAAAGCTCGAAAGATTGTAAGCGAAAACTTAGGTCACCACAGAACCGAAGTAACAAGAATTTACTTGGCTGATAAGCCGAAGAAAAAGTAACTATTAATTAAAATGATGAAGGAAGAATTTAAATTGACTAAAATATCCTGCTGACGAAAATATGCGGGATTGATATATAGGGACAAAAAATAGGAAGTAAAGATTAGGCGGTCTATCTGCCTATAGTTTATGGCGGTGGCATCCGTCACCGCCTGTAAGGAGTATTTATATGTTATATGTTTCAAAGCCTGCCTCCGGCGGAAATGGAGGCAAATAATATAGGAGGTATCGCCAATGGTAGAAAAAATTGCAATGACTATTGAAGAAGCTGCTGAATATACCGGTATCGGAAGAAATACATTGCGTTTATTAGTGAGCGAGCG
>JAFXGK010000012.1 GCA_017513245.1 Clostridia bacterium | reverse complement strand
TATTTCCTCAACGGCCGCGCGCACGCTTTCAAAATTGTAATCGGTTTTTGGAGGAAAGACCTCAAAAGAAATTGACAGGGTATTTTTTTTGAGAAGATCGGCGATTTTCATTTCCCCACTCCTTTCAGAATCGTCTTTATTGTATCACAAAGTATTTAAAAAGTAAATTGCGGCAGTATAAATCTCCACCATTTACAAATATTAACATCACGATTCGAGAATTTTGTGTAGGGGCGGATGCCCACATCCGCCCGTTTGGATGATAAAGGAGAAATGTATATATTAAAGCAACAGGTGACGTCGCGAGCGCTCACAGTGTGAGAAGAAGCGAGCGTAAGGAAGCGCCGCGGTCGACGATTGCGCCACGATAGGAGTGAACGCAGAGTCGGGCACCGCAAGAGGAAAGGTGAGAAGAATCGAGGAATATGGTATAATAGGACAAAAATCGGAAAAACCGCATAAAAGCTATGCTTTTCATCGGTTTTTATAGCGTTTAATTTGCGCAAGTATAACATAAATAGCACCAAAGGAGTAAAATTAATTCCGATGGTGCTGTTTTTTTATAGGCATTGACAAAAGTGTAATATTGTAATACAATTATAACAACATAATAAATATATAACAAGGAGAGGGCGATTATGTCTAATTTTGCGCCATCTGTTGAAGCTTCAACTAAGATAATATCGTTTCTCGCAGATAGCGAGCGGGAAGTTGGTATTTCTGAAATCAGTCGCGGTACAGAAATAAATAAGAATATGGTGTTTAGAATACTGAATACGCTTGAAAAAGAGGGTTGGGTATACTGTCATGAGCAAAAATACAGTTTAACTCTTTCCTTGTTTAGCTTGGCTTCAAAGCCGATTGCCAGATTTTCCTTGAATACGGCTGCTGCTCCTGTTCTATATGATTTACTAAGCAAAACAGGTGAAAGTACATATCTTGGAATATTAAAAGACGATAAGGTGTTATATCTTCAGCATCTTGACGGTGTAAAGGATGTTCGCGTTGCAGGTAGAGTAGGCGGAGAATATGATCTATATTGCTCTGCACCGGGCAAAGTGCTGTTATCATATGCGGATGATGGTTTTATTGAGGAATATACTTCGAGAAATTTTGAAAAAACAACTCAAAATACAATTACTGAAAAAACGGCTATGCTCTCGGAAATTGAAAATATTCGTAAAAATGGATACGCAACCGACAAAGAAGAATTCGGTAACGGCATTACATGCGTTGCGGCTCCAATATATGACTATACAGGTAAAGTAATTGCGACAGTTGGCTGCTCGGCGTTCACGTTTAACGGCCAATCTGACCGGATTGTAAGTCACTTGTTGCCGTACGTGACAGAGGCGGCAAAGACAATTTCAACCCGCTTGGGCAAATAAATTGATGTAATTTTTAAGGGTGAACGATATGGTATATGACATAATTGATTTTATAAGAAACAAACATTTTGACGAGCTCAAAGAATATTCTCCGTATATCCGTCAGGCGACGCTTTTCAAACTGATAACGGAACAACTTCCGCTGAAGGTAACGGATAACGATTATATTGCAGGCTGGTACGGATATGAAAACGGTTGTGATATTACGCTAACGGAAAAAAGAAATTTTGAGCACGTTAGCATATTAAACGACGAGCAAAGACAACGGCTTAGGCATCTTTATGGCGCTTTGAAAATCGAGATAGATTTTAACAGAGCACATACTTGTGTCGACTATGAAACCATTGTGCAAAACGGTCTGGAGTATTATATGAAGCGGGTTGATGCCGCACTTTGCGAAAGCCCGGACGACGATTGCCTTTTGGCTATGAAAATTGCGCTGAATGCGGTTTGTCAATTTTCCGAACGCTTTGCGGCTACGGTTTATGAAAAGATAAAGGATGCAAAAGAACCAGAGCAAAAGAAACGCCTTGAGAAAATCCACACCGCGCTTTGCCGTGTGCCGAAATCGGGTGCTCGGAATTTTCTGGAGGCGGTACAGTCGGTCTGGATTATGCACTTGCTTATTCCCATAGCCGAGATGTCTTGGGCGAGTATATCAATCGGACGAATCGACCAATATTTATATCCGTTTTACAAAAAGCATATAGAAGACGGCGGCACAAAAGAAGAGGTTAAGGAAATACTCAAGAATCTGTTTGTGCTTCTTGATTCTTACGGAGACGGTGCCTGTGCCATGAATATCGGCGGTATGGATGCGGATGGTCGCGATATGATAAACGACCTTTCGAGACTGTTAATAGAAGTCGAAAAAGAAATGTCGTTGCGCGCACCGATTTTCGCCGTGCGGATAACGCCGGATATTCCCGAGGACGTCTTTGATTCGCTTATTGATTTTAATTTGTTCAAAATAGGCCAGCCAACGTTTTACGGTGAAATTCCGTGCCGAGAGGCTATGTCATACAGAGGTGTAACGGAGTCTGATGCAGTAGGTTATTCGGTGAACAGCTGTATGGGACTGTTTGCAGTAGGACGAGAATTTGCCGATATGTGGGGCATAAAATTCAATTCGCACCTTCCGTTGGAACTTGCGATTAACAAAGGCAACCCGCTTAATGCAAAAATCGAACTTGAGCTTAAAACCGTTCCCGAGGATATTGAGAGTTTCGAGCATCTGCTGCAGAAATATAATGAATATCTTTGCGAGACCGTAGCGATAGCCGGGGAAACGTATGAACAGGTAGCGCTTGAACAAGAAGCCAACACCCCGGACCCGCTTCTTTCGGCGTTGACAGACGGCTGCATACAAAACCGTCGGGACCGCTCGAACGGCGCAACTTATAATACCGTAACGGTCGAAACGATGGGTCTGATAAACACTTGTGATGCATTATCGGCAATAAAGGAACTTGTGTTTGAAAAAGGAAAATATACTTTGAATGACTTTATCGTTGCCGCAAAGGACAATTTTGACGGGCACGAAAAGCTTTTGCACGATATTTCGAAATGTGAAAAATACGGCACAAACGAGCCGCAGACAAATGCGCTCTGTAATCGCGTTTGTGATATGGTGTCACGTGCCTGCAAAGCAATAAACCACGATAACCGCTTGTTCTTGCCTTCGCTTCATACCCTTATTGTGAATATGTGGTATGGAGACCATCTTTACGCAACGTTAGACGGTCGCAAAAAAGGCGAACCGGTCAACAAAAACGCCAACCCGTCTTCGGCGTTGCAGAAAATAGAGCATACAAGCGTCATGCTTTCCGCTGCGGCATTGGAACAATATAAATTCAGCGGCGGTCAGCCGATAGATTTATATTTTGATGCAGCCTGGTTTAAGGATAAGGCTTTGAGGGATAAGGTCAAGGCTTTAATTCGCACGTATGTTCAGCAGGGCGGATTGCAACTACAGGTCAACAGCGCAGACATCGAGCTTTTAGAAAAAGCACATGCAGAGCCCGAAAAGTATCCGTTCGTTATCGTGCGGATAGGTGGATACAGCGCGCGTTTCGGCGATTTGAGCTTTGACGAACGCCGAGCATTTATCGAAACGGCAAAACGGACTGAGAGGTTGGTTTAGCAGAGAATGGGTATTGTTTTTAACATACAAAAATTCTGTATAAATGATGGCCCCGGCATCAGAACCACTGTGTTTTTCAAGGGTTGCCCCCTGCGGTGTAAGTGGTGCCATAATTACGAGGCACATCTGAATAAAAGCGAGTTGCTTTTTGACACGGAAAAATGTGTTGCCTGCGGTCGTTGTGCGGAGACTTGTCGGCAGAAGGTGCATCGGTTTGAAAACGGGCATAGGGTAGAACGCGAAAAATGTATTTCTTGCGGATGCTGTGTGAGCGAATGTTACGCAAACGCGATCGAACTTGTCGGAAAAGAGGTTAGCGCACGCGAAGTTATGGCGGAAGTCGTGAAGGATAAAGTTTTTTACGATAATTCCGGTGGCGGACTGACTTTATCCGGCGGCGAACCGCTTATGCAATTTGATTTCGCGTACGAACTTCTCAAGTTGGCAAAACAAAACGGAATACATACCTGTGTTGAAACCTGCGGCTTCGCTAAAAAGGAAGAAGTTTTGAAGATAGCGGAACTTACCGATATTTTCCTTTTCGATTGGAAGGTAACGGATGAGGAACAACACAAAAAATATACGGGGTCCGGCAATGCACAAATACTTGAAAACTTAAAAGCGCTTGACAACAGCGGCGCCCAAATTATATTAAGATGTCCTATCATACCCAAAGTGAACGACAATGACGCGCATTTCCAAGGGATTGCAGAAATAGCAAATTCTTTGCAAAACGTTTTAGAAATAAACGTTGAACCGTATCATTCTTTCGGTCGCAACAAACCTATGAAGCTGGGCAAACCGGAAGCGATTCAAAGTTTTGAACAGCCTGATGAACAACAGGTTGAAAACTGGATTGCGCAAATTCAAAAGCATACCGAAATCATCGTAAAAAAAGCGTAGCAAATCTATTTTTTAAATCAGTATAAATCTCCTTGTTTTACAGATACTAACAGTACAAATTTGTAAAGCAAGGAGATTTTGTATATATGAAAGCAACAGGTGACGTCGCGAGCGCTCACAGTGTGAGAAGAAGCGAGCGTAAGGAAGCGCCGCGGTCGACGATTGCGCCACGATAGGAGTGAGCGCAGAGTCGGGCACCGCAAGAGGAAAGGTGAGAAGAATAGACGACCTTGGTCGTGTGGTTATTCCGAAAGAGATTAGAAGAACAATGAGAATTCGAGAGGGGGATCCCTCACATATAACATTGACACCGTTCGACAGGGTTTATTGGGCAATACATAGTGTGGTGGAAAGATATAAAGAGATATTGCAATAATTTGTATTTTGAAGTATAATCCAATCATAAAATCCATTATGATTGGGGAAAATAAAATGAAAAAACTTTGTTCTTTGCTTTTAGTTTTATGTTTGCTTTTCTGTTTGGCTGGTTGTGGCGAAAGCAAACCAGAAGACAATATTGCTTTTGAAAGCATTGAAGAAATGCAGGAATGCCTTAATGGGAAATGGTTTTCTATGAACAATAGTTTGTATCCTACATATACTGAGCTTGTTTTCAATGATAACGAAATAAAAGAATGCCAAGTTTATGGTTGGAGTTTAGAAAATGATGTAAATGAAGAAGGGGAAATCATTGGAACAAAATACAAACTTAACAATTATGAAAATTTAAAGTTTCGGGAATATGGCTTTACTAAAAACACACCAACTTTTAAGCATAAAACGGGGCAAGTTCTTTTTAGTGCAGAAAGTCTAAATATAAATATCAAAGAATATACAAATGTTGCAGATGGCAAAGAAATTAAAGAAAAATACTTGCTCATAAATAGTAAAGTATATTTTAAGGCGACAGATAAAACGGACTTGTCATGTGAAAATTTTGAAATATTTTTAAAGTTCTGTGATGTAGCAATCAACAACGATGAAACTTTTCCTTTCGTAAATATGCATTATAGCGAAGAAGACAAAGATTTAGGTATTGAAAAAGGAATAGATGAAGATGGTTTTTTTGCCTATGAAGGTTGCGATAGTGATGAAATAAGTTTTGAAATATACAAACATCATAGTTTCAGACCAACACATTATTTTGCACGAACTGATGAATTCGGTCAATTGCATAAAGATATTGAGAATCTGCGCGGTTTAGGTCACATAACGAATATTATTGGTTTGATAGGTAATGAAATGCCTTATTTTGATAAAAAAGATTGGCAAGAAAAACATAGATTTGAAGAATTGAAATATTATCTTTATATGAATTCAGAAGGAAAATTAGTTTCGAATATTGGTTAAATAACACAAGTATAAATCTCCTTGTTTTACAGATACTAACAGTACAAATTTGTAAAGCAAGGAGTTTTTATATATGAAAGCAACAGGTATTGTACGCCGTATAGACGACCTTGGTCGTGTTGTTATCCCGAAAGAGATTAGAAGAACGATGAGAATTCGCGAAGGGGATCCGCTGGAGATTTATACCGATGCCGGTGGGGAGGTTATCTTTAAAAAATATTCGCCGATAGGCGAGCTGTCGTCCTTTGCGGCGCAGTATGCCGAGTCGCTTATTAAGGGCACTCAGCTGGCCGTTATAATCTGCGACCGCGACCACTGCGTTGCCGCCGCGGGACTGCCCAAGCGCGAGGTGCTCGAACGCAGGGTGTCGCCCGCGCTTGAGGATATTATGAACTCGCGCCGCCTCTTTACCGCAACTGAGGAGGCGTATCCCGCCCTCGACGGCGTTGACCGCAAAATCTGCGTAGCGGCCCCGATTTTGGCCTCGGGTGACGTAACCGGCGCGGTGGCTTTGCTGGCTACCGACAGCGCCGCCACTCCCACCGAAACCGATATCAAGCTGGTTACGGTTGCGGCCGGTTTTCTCGGAAAACAGATGGAAGAATAAAAAAGACTTGATTTTATATTATATATATGTTATACTCTCTATGCTAAGATAGACGAATGAAGGTGAGTGGGGCAACCCGCTCACTTTTCGTTGTGTGGACTTTTTAATTTAAAGTAGGTGAAAAAATGGCAGGAAACACTGCGGAAAGAGTTGAAAAGCTTATCGCCCCAACCGTCAAAGAGATGGGGTACGACCTGTGGGATGTCAGATTTTTAAAGGAGGGTGCTTCGTGGTATCTTCGTGTCTTCATCGACAAGGAAGAGGGCATCTGGATTAACGACTGTACCGACGTATCGCACGCTATCGACCCGATTTTGGACGAGGCCGATATCATCGATAAGTCCTATTACCTTGAGGTCTGCTCTACGGGACTCGAGCGCGAGCTTTTGAAGCCCGAGCATTTCGAAAAAATGAAGGGCCGCGAGGTAACGGTGAACCTTTACCGTGCGTTAGACGGCGAAAAGACCTTTTGCGGAACGCTTTTAGACTTTGACGGCGGCGTTAAAATCTCTCTTTCGGGGGAAGAACGCTATTTTGAAAAAGGTTTATATTCATCGGTTAAATTAAACGATATGACAATATAGTCTGGGAGGACAATGGAAAAATGAATAACAAAGAATTTTTTGAAGCATTAAAGGTAATGGAAACCGAGCGCGGCATTCCTGCCGAGTTCATCGCCGAGAAGATTTCGGCTGCCATCGTTACCGCCGTTAAAAAGGAATACGGCTCGCGCGAAATCGTTTTCTGCGAAATCGATTGCGAAAAGCAGAAGTTCAGCGCCTACGTTAAGAAGAACGTAGTTGACGAGATTGAGGATGAATACGCCGATATGCTGCTTGAGGACGCGCTTAAAATCAACAAGCGCTCCAAGGTTGGCGGCATCGTAACCATCAAGCTCGATACCCGCAAGCTCGGCCGTATTGTAGCCCAGACCGCAAAGCACGTTATCCGTCAGGGCATCCGCGACGTTGAACGTGACCAGACCTTAGCCGAATTCCAGAGCCGCAACCGCGAGCTTGTAACCGCCGTTGTACAGCGCATCGACCCCAAAACCGGTAACGCATCGCTTACCATCGGCCATAGTGATGCAATGCTTCCCAAGCTGGAGCAGGTACCGGGCGAGGAACTTCGCGAGGGCGACCACATCAAGGTCTACATAGTAGACGTAAAGAGCACCGAAAAGGGTCCCAAGGTTATGCTTTCGCGTACACATCCGGGCCTTGTAAAGCGTCTCTTCGAAAACGAGGTTCCCGAAATTTTCGACGGAACCATCGAAATCAAGGCTATCTCCCGTCAGGCCGGCTCGCGTACCAAGATGGCTGTTTGGTCGGCCAACAGCGAGATTGACGCCGTAGGTGCTTGTATCGGACCGCGCGGCGCTCGCGTTAACAAGATTGTTGAAGAACTCGCAGGCGAGAAGATAGATATAGTAAAATATTCTGACGACCCTGTAGCATTTGTAAGTGAAGCACTTTCTCCCTCCAAGGTCGTAGGAGTTGAAATAATCAGCGAGGAGCCCCGCAGCTGCCGTGCAACCGTGCCGGATTCGCAGCTCTCTCTCGCAATCGGCAACGGCGGACAGAACGTTCGTCTTGCAGTTAAGCTTACGGGCTGGAACATTGATATCCGTCCCGAAAGCGGATTTTACGGCGAGGATATCGCCGAGTAAAGGGTGATTTTATGAAAAGCGGAAAGGTTCCCATGCGTATGTGCGTCGGCTGTGGCCAGATGAAGCCGAAGACCGAACTCGTGCGCGTTGTAAAGAGCGCAAGCGGTGAGATAAGCCTTGACAAAACGGGCAAGCAAAACGGCCGCGGCGCATATATTTGCAGAGAGGAAAAATGTCTGCTTGCCGCAGGGAAGGCGCGTAGATTTGAAAAGGCTTTCTCCTCGGCAGTACCCGAAGAGGTAATCGAAAAAATATTGGAGGAGCTTAAATGAGCAAAGCGCTGACGCTTTTGGGCTTTGCGCGTAAGGCGGGTCGACTGGCGGTAGGAACCGCGGCAACCGAAGACGCGATAAAGCGAAAAAAAGCTTATCTCGCAATAACGGCCTCCGATATCTCGGAAAAAAGCAGCAAGGAAATTCGCTTTTTGTGCGAAAAGCACGGTATAAAATTCATAAAACCCACGTTTGACACCTACGAAATTACCGGTGCAATCGGCACGCGCGCAGGCATAATTGCCGTACTCGATGAGGGCTTCGCCGCCGCCATTGCAGAAAACTTATAATTTGGAGGAAATGCCCATGATGGTTAAATATAAGGTAAGTGATCTTGCCAAAGATTTTTCTATGCAGTCGAAGGATATCGTTGCGATACTCACTTCAGAGCTTGAGAGCACCAAAAAGACCTCGTCGACCCTCGAAGAAGCAGAGCTCGACGTAATTTTTGACGTACTCACCAAGAAGCACGAGGTAAAGAGCTTCGACGCATATTTTGCAACCGGCGCAAAGGCCCGCGAGGCCGCAGCCGCCGAGCGTAAGGCCGAGAAGGATCGTAAGCTCGCCGAGCAGATGGCAATTCTCGAGCAGATGAAGGCAGCCGCCGCAGCGGCAGAGGCCGCAAAGAATGCCCCGAAGGAGGAGCCTAAGAAGGAGGCCCCCAAGGCAGAAAAGAAGGCTGAAAAGCCCGTAGAAAAGAAGCCTGAAACTCCCAAGGCTGAAAAGCCCGTAGAGAAAAAGGCCGAAGCACCCAAGGCAGAAAAGCCGGCCGAAAAGAAGGCCGAGCCCGAAATTCTCGTTGCTCCGCCCAAGAAAAAGAAGGGCCCGAGCGAGGCTCCCAATCGCGGACCTGCCCAGATTCTTCATGTTGACACCCGTACCTCTAACGTTGATATCGAGCGTTACAACGAGAAGTATGAGAATATTGCTCCCGCCAACACCATGCGTGATAATATGCAGCGTAAGCAGAAGATTAAGCAGAAATCGCAGGATTATCACCGTCCCAAGAACGCCAAGCGTGAGACCGAGGCCGACAAGCTTCGCAGAATGCAGCTTGAGCGCATAAAGAAGACCCCCATCACCGTAACGGTAGGCGAGGAGATTACCGTAGGCGAGCTTGCCGCGGCAATGAAGAAGACCGCCGCCGAGGTTATTAAAGAACTTATGAAGCTCGGTATGATGACCACCGTTAACCAGGTTATCGACTATGACACCGCCGAAATCGTTGTTACCGAAATGGGCGCAAAGATTAAGAAGGCCGTTGTAGTTACCATCGAAGAGCGTATTATGGACGACACCGAGGACACCGCAGATACCCTGCGTCCTCGCGATCCCGTCGTAGTAGTTATGGGTCACGTTGACCACGGTAAGACCTCGCTGCTCGACGCTATTCGCCATACCGCCGTTACCTCCACCGAGGCAGGCGGAATTACCCAGCATATCGGTGCTTATCGCGTAAACGCAAACGGCAACGATATCACCTTCCTTGACACCCCCGGACACGCTGCATTTACCGCAATGCGTCAGCGCGGTGCTCAGGCAACCGACATTGCAATCCTTGTTGTAGCCGCCGATGACGGTATTATGCCGCAGACCATCGAGGCTATTAACCACGCCAAGGCCGCAGGCGTTTCCATCATCGTTGCCATCAACAAGATTGATAAGCCCGAGGCCAACCCCGACCGTGTTCTTCAGCAGCTCACCGAGCATTCGGTAGTTCCCGAAGAGTGGGGCGGCGATACCATCTGCGTTCCCGTTTCGGCCAAGACCGGCATGGGTATCGACAATCTTCTTGAAAACGTACTGCTCGTTGCCGAAATGCTCGAGCTTAAGGCTAACCCCGACCGTCGTGCAAAGGGCGTTATCATCGAGGCCAGACTTGATAAGGGTCGCGGTCCGGTTGCTTCGCTGCTGGTTCAGACCGGTACTTTGCGCACGGGCGATATCATCGTAGCAGGCACCTCGGTTGGCCGCGTTCGCGTTATGACAAACGAAAACGGCGTTGAGCTTCACGAGGCAGGTCCTTCTGTACCGGTTGAGATTACCGGTCTTGCTGAGACCCCCGAAGCAGGCGACGGCTTTGATGCCGTATCGGATGAGCGTCTGGCCCGTCAGCTTGTTGAACAGCGCAAGCAGAAGATTAAGGATGAAGAATTCAGCCGTATGCAGAAGGTTACGCTTGATAACCTCTTCAGCCAGCTCTCCGAAGGCGACCTTAAGGACCTTAACATCATCGTTAAGGCCGACGTTCAGGGTTCGGTTGAGGCTGTTAAGCAGAGCCTTGAAAAGATCTCCAACGATGAGGTTCGCGTTCGCGTTATTCACGGCGGCGTAGGCGCTATCAACGAGTCCGACGTTATGCTAGCAGGCACTTCGGGCGCCATCATCGTAGGCTTTAACGTTCGTCCCGACGCTGTTGCCAAGGCAAGCGCCGAGCGTGACGGCGTTGATATCCGTACCTACCGCATAATCTACGACTGCATCGAGGAAATCGAGGCAGCTATGAAGGGTATGCTCGCGCCCAAGTACCGTGAGGTTGAAATGGGTAGCATCGAGGTACGCGACACGTATAAGATTTCTAACGTTGGCACCATCGCAGGCTGCTACGTAACAAACGGTAAGGTAACCAGAAACTGCCTTATCCGCGTAGTACGCGACGGTATAGTACTTGCCGAGGATAAGATTGATTCGCTGCGTCGCTTTAAGGATGACGTTAAGGAAGTAGCTTCCGGCTACGAGTGCGGTATCGGACTTGATAAGTTCTCGGATATTAAGACGGGCGACGTATTTGAAGCCTACATTATGGAGGAGTACAGAGACTAATGGCGGGATATAAAATCGACAGAATAACCTCCGATGTGCAGCTTGCATTATCGGAAATGTTCAGAGAGCTTAAGGATCCCCGTATAAGCAGTCTTTTAAGTATCGTTAAGGTAAACGTGTCGGGCGATTTGTCGTACGCTACGGTGTACGTCAGCGCCATAGAAGGAAGAGAAGCCACCGAGCAGTCCGTTAAGGGACTTAAAAACGCGTCGGGATATCTCCGTCGTGAGCTCGGTCGCAGACTTTCTCTTCGCAAGGTGCCCGAACTGCGCTTTATAGCCGATGATTCTATCGAGCGCAGCGCACACATTTCCTCGATAATCAATTCCTTACCCGCTTCGCAGAATGGAGGGGAAGAGAATGAAATCTAAAAGACTTGATCTTTCGGGAGTTTGCTCCTTTCTTTCGGAGCACGACAATTACCTTATTCTGACCCACGGTATGCCCGACGGTGATACTTTGGGCTCGGCTTATGCGCTTTGCTCGGGTCTTATTAAGCTCGGCAAAAAGGCAAAGGTAGTCTGCCCCGACCCTATTCCGGCCCATTACGGCTACTTTACAAATGCCGTTTCGTTCCCCGAATTTTCGGAGGAAACCGTAATATCGGCCGACGTTGCCGACATTAAGCTTTTGGGCGCTCTGGCCGAAAAGTACGAGGGCAAAATAGAACTTGCTATAGACCATCATGTCTCTCATCGCGACTTTGCCAAGAACCTGTTTTTGGACGGTACTGCCGCCGCTTGCGCAGAATGCGTTTACGATATTTTAAATACCATGCATATCGCCATAGACGAAATTATGGTACAAGCTATCTACACCGGTATTTCAACCGATACGGGCTGTTTTAAGTTTTCCAACACGACACCCAAGACCCACGTTATCGCGGCAGAGCTTATGGCTTCGGGAATTGATTTTTCCGAAATCAACCGAGTAATGTTTGATACCAAGTCGAAAAGTCGTATGGAGATTGAAAAAATGGCGCTCGGAAGCGTAGAACTGCTTTACCGCGACCGTTGCGCTTTAATGGCAGTTACAAGCAAAATGCTGCGTGAAAGCGGCTGCACCGATGCCGACCTTGACGGTATTACGGCTATTCCGCGCTCGATTGAGGGCGTGCAGATTGGTGTTACCATGCGCCAGAAGGCACCTAAGGTTTGGAAAATTTCGATGCGCTCGTATCCCCCCTTCGACGTTGCCGCAATCTGCGCCAAGATGAATGGCGGCGGACATAAATATGCCGCAGGCTGTGAAATCGTGGGCACCAAGCGTCAGGCGAGGGAAGAGATATTAAAACACGTAAGAAAGGCTTTGGAGGATTAACTTGCAGGGCATAATTCTTCTCAAAAAACCAAAAGGCATAACCTCGTTTTCGGCCGTGTCAAGAGTCAGAAGACTCTGCGGCATCAAGCGAGTAGGACATACAGGCACTCTCGACCCGCTAGCCGAGGGTGTTTTGCCTATTTTGGTGGGCAGGGCTACAGCCCTTTCCTCGTATGTTACCGATGCCGATAAAAGTTATATAGCCCGCGTGCGATTGGGTCTTACCACCGATACCGAGGATATCACGGGAGAGGTGCTTAAGGAGTTGCCCGTTTCGGTCACCGAAGCGGAGCTTATCGCCGCTGCCAATGCTTTTTCGGGCAAAATAATGCAGGTGCCTCCCATGTACTCGGCCATAAGCCAAAACGGGGTGCGCCTTTATAAACTTGCCCGTGAGGGTAAAACGGTTGAACGTGAGGCCCGTGAGATTGTAATTAAAAAAATAGAGGTGTCCGACTTCGACGGCCGCGATTTTACGCTGTCGGTTTGCTGCAGCAAGGGCACCTATATTCGTTCGCTTTGCCGCGATATAGGCGAAAAGCTGGGTTGCGGTGCTACTCTTACCGAATTGCTTCGAACCGAAACCGCAGGCTTTTCTATCGAAAATGCCGTAGCGCTTGAGGATCTGTCTGAAGAGAACGTGTGTGGTTTTCTTAAACCTGCCGACCTGGCGGTAGCGCACCTGCCCTTTACATCGGTTACCGAAAAGCAGGCTATTCGCTTTTCGAACGGCGGCGAGCTCGACCTTACGCGTATAAAGGGCTCGTTTTCGGACCGAGAGTTAGTAAGAGTAAAATTCGGCGAGATTCTCTTAGGGCTCGGAATAGTTATGGCTGAGCGTGGCATACTCAAGGTTGAGTGTGTTATTAACGATGCGAAGGGAAGTGATTGCGGTGCGTAAGGGCTCGATAATTTTCGGTACCTTCGACGGACTTCACAAGGGTCACTTCGAAGTGCTTCGCCAGGCGGAGCTTCCTGCTACGGTTATAACCTTTCCGTATCCCCCCGCAATGGAGGAGGAAAAGGAACTTCTGCTGTCGCCGCTTTTAAAGAAAAACCGATTGCTCGAAAACGGATTTTCGGTGCGCATACTCGATTTTTCAAAGGTGAGCCATATTGAGGCAGAGGACTTTTTAGAAAAAATGGATGCCGAGTATAAGCCGAAGATCATGTGTTGCGGCTTTAACTACCGCTTTGGCCATTGCGGCAAGGGTAACGCCGCACTTATAAAGCGGTTTTGTGAAGAACGCGGAATCGAGGCCAAGATTTTGCCCGTAGTGGAGCAGGATGGCGTTCGTATCAGCTCAAGTTTTATCCGCGACCTTATAAAACGCGGTGAGGTAGAGAAGGCAAACAAACTGCTCACACGCCCGTTTTCAATTTCGGGCGAGGTGCTTCACGGCGACAGCCGCGGCCGTACTATCGGGCATCCCACGGTGAACTTCTTCTACCCTGAGGAAATAGTCAAGGCGCGTCACGGCGTTTATGCCGCCGCTTGCAGTATTGAGGGCAAGCGTTACACCGCGGTAACCTATGTGGGCAACCGCCCGACCTACGAGCTTGACCGCTGCATAGTTGAAACCAATCTCCTCGGCTTTTCGGGCGACCTTTACGGAAAGCATATTGAAATTGAGTTGCTTTCCTTCCTGCGCGAGGAGAAAAAGTTTGATTCGCTCGACCAACTAAAAGCACAAATAGAGTCCGACATCGCTTCGGCGCAACAAAAAAACACCTGATGAAAATCTTTCATCAGGTGTTTTTGTTTTTACTTATTATTCTGCCGAAGAAACGCCCTCGAATGCATCGTATTCGTTTGTGATCTCCTCATAGGTGTTAACGTACACCTCGATGCTGTCAAAACGGGAAATGCTCTCGCCTGCGGCAGGACTGGTGGAGATAATGAGCTGGGGCTCGGCGTTTTCGTCGTAGCGCTCAACAAACTCAATATTATCCTTAGAAAGGCCGAGCTCAAGCAGCGCAATATAAGCCTCGATTTCGGACGTGCCTGCAAGGTTGGGAACCTTAATCTCAGCGTTGCCAAGGCTTATAACCAGTTGAATTTCGGTATCCTTCGCCTTCTTTTCGCCTGCGGCAACGGTCTGCGATATTACGTGGCCCGCGGCAATTCGGTTGTTAAATTCGGTGCCCTTAATGGTTATTTTAAAGGTGCGGCCAAGCTCGCTGTCGGCCGAAATCTCGGCGTAGCTCTTGCCTGCAAAATCGGGAACCTCGTAAAGGGTTTCAATATTGGGGGCACTGTAGGTGCTGTCAACGTCGCCAAACGAGGAAACGCTGGGAGCGCTTACCGAGGCAACCGAGCTGGTGTCCTTGCCGCCGAAGATAGAATCGCGGCCGAGGATTAAAATAAGGATAATGGCCAAAATAAGCAGTGCTCCGACCGTAATACCTGCGGTGATAAGACCGTATTTGAGGTTCTTATTCATCTTGGGGGCGGGTGCGCCGCCCTTGCCGCCGTTTTTGCTCTTGTCACCGGGAACGGGTGCGGGAACAACTCCCGTTCCGCCCGAGCGGGAAAAGTCTTCATGCAGGGCCGCCATACCCGAGGTGCGGTTTGCGGGGTCAATCTGAAGGGCGTTGGCCAGTGCTGTCAGCACGTAGGGAGGTATGGTTTCGGCCGCCTTGGCGGGGATGGACATATTATCGTGTACTGCGCGCTCGTTGGCCGCCATGGGAGGATTGCCGATAAGCACGCGGAAAAGCGTAGCGGCAACGCCGTAAACGTCGGTTGCGGCGCCGATTTCGTACTGCGGGTCATACTGTTCGATAGCTGCAAATCCGGGGAAAATCTGCGAGGTGAATTCGCTGTTCGCATCGCGCAGCTGCGGCACCGAAACACCCATAAGGTGCAGTCGGCCGTCGCGGCCTACGATTACGGTCTCGGGCGAGATTCCGCCGTGGTATATACCGGCCTTGTGTAACTCCTCAAGGGTGTCGAGCAGGGGCATAAAGAGAGGCTTTGCCTGCTCCCACTTAAGCACGCCGCCGTTGCGCAGTAAAAACTCGCGCAGGGGGATGCCGGCCGAGGATTTTATAATGCTGTAGGCGGAGCCCCCGAGTTCGAGGGTTTCAACAACGGGCATAAGCGAGGGAAGATCCAGCTCACTCAACTTTTTCGATATTTCGATAAAGGTCATAATGCCGTTGTTAAAGTCGTATTCGCGACCCTCGGTTATCTTTACGGACTTATTTTTTTGGCGCTCGCAAAGGCCGAGAGGAAAGTACTCCTTTATATAAACTACGTTATCGTTTTGGTTATCCCAGCCGATGTAGGTGTTGCCCTCGCCGGTGGTTTCGATAACGCGGCCTACAAGATAACGTTCTTTTATCCAGGTTCCTGCTGTGATTACTTCGTCATCTGCAACCGCAGAGGGGTCGTATCCGCAGATGGGACAAACGGCGGCGCCGCCGTTGTCATTCATGCAACCTAAGCAGAGTCTATCGGTGTTATTCATAGAATGCCTCCAAGAAATTTCTTGTGTTCCGATAATAATTATATCACACTTGTCAACAACAGAATTGTAACCGTTATTTTCTTATCGTCATATTATCAATGGGCAAAGTGAAACTCGGCAGGAACTCTTCTACAAAGATATCGGCTTCGGGAAGGTGTAAATCGGCGATTACCTTTTTGGTGGATTCCAGCGCCGCCGAGAACTCGCGGTTTCCGAGAGAAACCTCGTTTATGCATTTAATAAGGGCCGATAATTTGTCTGCCGCCTTAACGATTTTCAGTATTTCCTCGTCACGACACTCGTATATATCCGTAAAATCTTCTCTCAGGTCCTCGGGCAGCAAGTCTATAAGCTGCTCACCCGCAACCGATTCGATTTTTTTGTATACCGAATTAATTTCGGGACTATAGTATTTAATGGGGGTGGGCAGGTCGCCCGTTAAAATTTCGGTTGTGTCGTGGAACATTGCCACAACGGCGGCGCGGTCAGCGTTTACGTTGCCGCCGAGACGGTGATTTTTAATAATTGCCAGCGCGTGCGCAATAAAGGCAACCTCAAGCGAATGCTCGCAAAGGTTTTCCTCCTCGGTGTTGCGCATAAGCGCCCAACGCTTAATATATTTCATTCTCATTATCATGGAATAGAAGTGACTGCTCATAGCGTTTACCTCCATCTGATTTTACTTCTATTGAATATTATACCATTTAATGTTATAATATCAACAAATCTTTTTCTACGGAGGTGCAAAATGGAAAAGAGCTCAACCCGCAAAAAGGTAATACTCGCGCTCGCAATAATCATCGGCTCGGCGCTCGTCGCCCGTATGGTAATAAGCGTGCTGTATTTTAACGCCTTCGATACCTACTGGTATCGCAAATGGGCCTATGACCTTCCGAACGGTCTGTTTTCGGTTTATTCGCGTGCGTCGCAAATCGACCTCGATTATCCGCCGCTTTATCTTTTCTGTCTGTACCTCACGGGCCTTGCATACCGCGTGTTCGGCATCGCCTGCTCCGACGGAATGCAGATGTTTTTAATGAAATTCTGGCCCGTAATTTTTGATACGCTGTGTGTCTTTGCCATATACAAGGTGGCAAGAAAACGCGGCGAAACGGTGGCGCTTTTTGCGGCCGCTGCCTGGGCTGTAAACCCGTCGGCGGTGTTTAACTCCTCGTTTTGGGGACAAACCGACGGACTTATGGCTCTGATGCTGATAATCGCCTTTATGTGGGCCGAGGACCGGCCTTTGCTTGCCTGCTTTATGTTTGCGCTGGCGGGACTTACGAAATACCAGTCGTTGTTTTTTGCTCCGGTGCTGCTGCTCTTTATCTTCAAACGTCACGGAATAAAACGCCTGCTCGAGGGTGTGACCGCGGCGGCGCTCACCGTTATAGCGGTGTTCTTGCCGTTTATGATAGGCGCCGGCAATCCGCTTCTGTTTTTCGACGTTTATTTAGGCGGCGCCAACACCTACCAGTACTGCACCTTTAACGCCTATAATATTTACGGCCTTTTAGGCCTCAACGGCGTCTACGACCAAACCGCCGTAGGGGGCCCCATAACCTATTCGCATATAAATGCGGCGCTGCTCGTGCTTACCGTTGCGGCAACGGCGTTTTTAATGCTCAAAACCAAAAGGCCCAATATCTACGTGGGCGGACTTTTCATTATGCAGTGCATCTTTATGCTCTCAACCCGTATGCACGAGCGTTATCAGATGGTGGTATTGCCGATGGCTCTGCTGGCATTTATCACCACCCGTTATTATGACTTTTTGTGGCAGTTTATTGCCCTCACGGCGATTACGCTTATAAATCAATGCGTGGTGCTCTTTAACGTTAACCACGGAACGTTCGACGGCTCGCTCGGTTCGCTTATGACGGTGGTATCCGCCATAAACCTGCTCTGCTTTGTTCATACCGTCTACGCCTGTGTAAAATACTTTTTAAAGGAGGAAAAGCATGACCTTCTCAAGACAGCGCCTGCATACTCTTCGTCCGCAGAAGAGTAAAGCGGCAAGCACGTTTTTTATAGCGCTCCTCTGTGCGGCGGCAATCTTTATTCCGTATATGATAGCCGACGGCGGTTATTTCCTCTTTTACGGTGATTTTAACGTTCAGCAGATACCCTTTTACCAGCGCGCGCACGAGCTGATAAAAACGGGCAACGTTGGCTGGGATTTCGGCACTGATTTGGGTGTAAACTTTATAGGTTCGTATACCTTCTATCTGCTCGGCAGTCCCTTCTTTTGGCTGACGCTCCCGTTTCCGAATGCCGCTGTGCCTTATTTAATGGGGCCGCTGCTTATTCTTAAATTCGCCTGCTGCGCATGGGCGGCGTATATGTACCTCAGCCGTTTCCTTAAAAATCACGAAACTGCCCGACTTATGTCGCTTTTATATGCGTTTTCGGGCTTTTCGGTGTATAACATTTTCTTTAATCACTTCCACGAAGCACTTATCGTGTTTCCGTTGCTTTTACTGTCGGTCGAACTGCTGATAACCGAAAACCGACGCGGCGTTTTTGCCTTTATGGTGTGTGTCGCCGCGGTTACCAACTATTTCTTCTTCTTCGGAATGGTTGTGTTTACGGTTATTTACTGGTTTGTGCGCGTCCTTTCGGGCGCAATCAAGGTCACCTCGGGACGATTCTTCTCGCTTCTGTTTGAGGCGGTAGCGGGCCTTTTGCTTTCGGCCTTTATACTGCTGCCTGCCGCGTCGGCCATCTTTGGCAACTCGCGACTCAGCGAGGTTATGGTGGGATGGGGCGCTCTTCTTTACGGCAAGGAGCAAATATACGCCAACGCGCTTCAGTGCTTCTTCTTCCCGCCCGATTTACCTGCAAGGCCCATCTTCTTCCCCGGCGCCGACGTAAAATGGTCGTCGCTCGGCGGCTGGCTGCCGATATTCAGTATGGTCGGCGTCTTTGCCTGGATGGGACAAAAGAGGGGACACTGGCTGCGCCGCCTGCTCGCCATAATGATATTTATGGCTATGGTACCGGTGCTTAACAGCGCGTTTTATATGTTCAACAGCGCCTACTATGCCCGCTGGTACTATATGCCGATACTAATGATGTGTCTGGCTACCGGTATGGCGCTTGAATGTAAGGAAATTAATTGGAAACGTCCGCTTCGATGGGTTGGCGCCATCACGGTGCTTACCTCGCAGATAATCGGATTTTTCCCCGACTCGCTCGACGAAAACGGCAAGGTTGCCGAATGGGGTCTCTACGTGAAGGACGATAACAACGTCTTCCGTGACCGCTTTATTCTAACCTGCGCAATTGCAATAATAAGCCTGATAATCCTTAAAATACTGCTTTCTTATAAAGAAAAGAGCAGTAAATTTTTCTTCCGCGGAGCGCTTTGTACCGTTTGCGCAATCTCGGTTATATATGCCAGCGTTTTTGTCGGCACGGGCAAAACCCACTCCTACGATGAAGACACCGTAATGATTCCTATGCTCCAAAACGAGTTAAAACTTCCCGGCGACAAGGGTGACTACCGTATCGACGCGTACGAGTGTGTTGACAACACCGGAATGTATTTCGATTACAACTGTATAAACGCATTCCATTCCATCGTGCCCTCATCGGTCACCGAGTTTTACGAGTTTATCGGTGAGGAACGCGGAGTTGCCAGCCGACCCACCACCACGTCGTATGCGGCGCGTCCGCTTTTATCGGTAAAATACGTTATCGACCTTGACGACGGCGACCATTTCCAGTCGGGTGACGAAAAAGAAATGCCGGGCTATAATTATCTCGAAACCCAGCACGGCTACGATATCTACGAAAACGAAAACTATATTCCTTACGGCTTCACCTACGATTATTATATGACCCGTGAGGATGCACAGCATTTCGGTTCGGACAACGCATCCAATATGATGCTTAAGGCTATGTTGCTCGAATACGACCAGATAAAAAAATACGACCGTCTGCTGAGTGATATCAAGTCGCACTACACCTTCGATTCCTACGACGGCGACAAAGAATCGGTCTACTTCGACGACGAAACCTTCGCCGCCGACTGTGCAGCGCGTGCCGCCACCGCGGCCTATGAGTTTACCGAGGGCAAAAATTCCTTTACAGCTAAAATTAAGCTCGACCGTGAAAATCTTGTTTTCTTCTCGATTCCTTATGAAGAAGGGTGGACCGCTTACGTTAACGGTGCCCCTGCCGAAATAGAGAAGGTAAATATCGGATTTATGGCGGTCGTTTGCCCCGAGGGCGACAATGAAATAGTATTCAAGTATTCAACACCGGGGCTGTCGGTGGGCATAATCGTTTCGATTATCGCGCTGGTGGCGTTGTCCGTTTGGTTAGTGCTTGGCGAGTACTATAAAAAGCGTCATCCAAGGGAGGAAAACTATCCCGAGGGCGATGAGCTTATTGCCCGTTGGCAGGCAGAAGACGCAGCCGAAGCGCTTGCCGCAGCGCCGGAGGAAATTTTGGACGAGCAGCCGCAAGAGCAGCCGCCGATGTTTCCGGGCGGATTTATAATAGTTGCCGACGAAACGGAAAAAAACGAGGTTGACAACGGCGACTGCGAGTAGTAAAATATCTTTTGGGGAGCTGGATTGAGTCCGGCTGAGAGGAAACCGTTACTGTTTCGACCCGTAATACCTGATGCGGGTAATGCCGACGTAGGAAGTAAAACTCTACAACTATGCATTTTTGGACACCGCAGGATGTTTGCGGTGTCCTTTTTTGTTGCTTTAGAGTGTGCTCTACACCGTCTGTCCGCCGGAAAAGAGGATAAAAAATGAAAGTAAACACACAAAAACCAATCGTAAAACTCACGATAAGCGCGCTGTTTATCGCAATGAGCACGGTGCTCAGTTTAGTAAAAATTGAGTTTCCGTTCGGTGGCGGAATTTCTCCGCTTTCGATGCTACCCGTTCTGCTTATACCGCTTATGTTCGGTGTAAACTGGGGCCTTTTTGCCTGCTTTGTAAACAGCGTAATTCAGATGCTGCTGAGCGTTTCTGAGGTAGTAAGCTGGGGTATGACTCCGGTAAAGCTTGTAGCCTGCCTGCTTGTTGACTACATCTTAGCCTATTTCGTGCTTGCCGCTATCGGCTTCTTCCGCAAGGGCGGAGACGTTTCGGTAATAGTCGGCGTAAACGTAGCGCTCTTTTTGCGCCTTTTGTGCCACGTAATTTCGGGCGTTGCAATCTTTGGCGATTTAACCGAAAATATTTGGACCGTTATTTGGGGTTCAATTACCTATAATGCAGGTTATATGGTGCCCGAAATGATAGCAACCTCGATAGCAATGTTCATTTTACTCAAAAATCGCGCAACAAAAAGGCTTATTCGACAGTAAGTGATTGACTTTTACGGTCTTTTGATAGTATAATATTCGGTGACATTTGTAAGAGAAAGAGGTCAATTATGAAATATATTGAAATGTCGACCGAAGAAAAAGAAGCTCTGCTTTCAGAGCTCGAAGCAAAATATAAGGAGTTTAAGGCCCGCGGAATGACGCTTAATATGGCTCGCGGTAAGCCTTGTAATGAACAACTCGATATATCTATGGGAATGATGGACGTTCTGGCGAGCGATTCCGACCTCACCTGTGAGGACGGTACCGACTGCCGCAACTACGGCGTGCTCGACGGTCTGCCCGAGGCTAAAAAGCTTCTCGGCGATATGATGGAGGTTTCGCCCGATAACATCATCATCTACGGCAACTCGAGTCTTAACGTTATGTATGATACCATCTCCCGTTGTATGACACACGGAGTTATGGGCCATACCCCGTGGGCAAAGCTGCCTGCCGTTAAGTTCCTCTGTCCCGTACCCGGCTACGACCGCCACTTTGCAATTACCGAGCATTTCGGCATTGAAATGATAAACGTTCCCATGCTGCCGACGGGTCCCGATATGGACATCGTTGAAAAGCTGGTTGAAAGTGACCCTGCCGTTAAGGGTATTTGGTGCGTACCGAAGTATTCAAATCCGCAGGGCTATTCCTACTCGGACGAAACAGTTCGCCGTTTTGCGCGACTCAAGCCTGCCGCCGAAGATTTCCGCATTTTCTGGGACAATGCCTATTGCGGACATCACCTCTATCCCGATGATCCCGACGTAGTGCTCGAGATACTTGATGAATGCCGTCGCGCAGGCAACGCCGATATGGTTTATAAGTTCTCGTCCACCTCGAAGATAAGCTTCCCCGGTTCGGGAATTTCGGCCATCGCAGCATCGCTCAATAACCTTAAAGAAATTCGCCACCAGTTGGGAATTCAGACCATCGGTCACGACAAGGTAAATCAGCTTCGCCACGTTCGATTCTTCGGCGATATCGAGGGTATGCGCCTTCATATGATAAAGCACGCCGATATTCTTCGTCCCAAGTTCCAAAAGGTGCTTGAGATTTTAGATCGTGAACTTTCGGGTCTCGGCATCGGAGAATGGACCAACCCCAAGGGCGGTTACTTCATCTCCTTCGACGGAATGGAGGGCACAGCAAAGGATATCGTAGCGCTCTGCAAAAAGCTCGGCGTAATTATGACCGACGCAGGTGCCACCTATCCCTATCATAACGACCCCCGCGACTGCAACATCCGCATCGCGCCGTCCTATCCGACACTTGAGGACCTTGCTGTCGCAACCGAGGTTTTCGTCCTCTGCGTAAAGATAGTAAGTCTTAAAAAACTGTTAAAAAAATAAAAAATAAAGCCTGACTCATCTGAGTCAGGCTTTTCTTTTTATAATTTTTCAATTATATCGGCCGCGCCGTCGAGGAAGTCACCCGTGAAGCGCTCGATTTTTCCTGCGTCGCAGAGTGCTGCGAAGGAGGGGTCAATCGGAATTTCGCCAAGCAGCGGAACCGAAAGCTCGTCGGCAACCGTCTGGGTCTTGCCCTTACCGAAAATGCGGAATTTCTTACCGCAGTCGGGACAGAGAGCATAGCTCATA
This sequence comes from Clostridia bacterium, assembly GCA_017513245.1. Taxonomy (GTDB): domain Bacteria; phylum Bacillota; class Clostridia; order Oscillospirales; family Acutalibacteraceae; genus SIG589. Next base: position 25,214 of record JAFXGK010000012.1, on the reverse strand, counting down.
TTCTCAACTACGCCGATAACCGGCACGTTCATAAGGCTTGCCATGTTATAGGCCTTCTTAACGATAAGCGAAACCAAATCCTGAGGAGAGGTAACGATTACGATACCGTCAATCGGAAGCGACTGATAAACGGTAAGCGGAACGTCACCCGTTCCGGGAGGCATATCGATAAACATATAGTCGCAGTCGCCCCAAACAACGTCGTTCCAGAACTGCTTTACAACTCCGCCGATAACGGGACCGCGCCAAACAACCGGAGAATCCTCCTTCTCAAGCAGGAGGTTTATGGACATAATGCGAATATCGCTGCCGGTGGTTGCAGGGAGCAGACCAAGCTCGTTTTGATAAGCGCGTGACTGCACGCCGAACATCTTCGGGATAGAGGGACCCGTAATATCTGCATCCATAACACCGACGTTGTATCCGCGACGGTTCATAAGGGTTGCGAGCATACCGCAAACCAAACTTTTGCCAACGCCGCCCTTACCGCTTACAACACCGATAACCTTTTTTACGGTGCTATACTGGTTGCCGGGCTCCTTGGGAATGCCGCCGTCAGCCTTCGAGCAGGACGAGCAATCGCCCGTACAGCTACTGTCGTTACATTTTCTTTCTTCTGCCATTTTGTATCACCTTGATTTTTAAAAAATGCTATACATTAAGTATAACACAAATTTACGTTTTTTCAACAAAATCGGTAACAATTCTTTTTTGTGATTCTTCGGGTGAATATACCCAGCAGTCTATGCGGTCGCCCTTATAAAAATATTCCTTTTGGCGTGAATATTCCGAATCAAAGCTGTCAATAATAATTAATTTAACCTTCATTTTATCCTTTAGTATACTTTTAATGTATACACTGGTGGTCTGTCCTATGTAAACGTCGCTTTTTGGCTCGGCAAGGCCTGCAAGATTCGGCGTCAGTTCTACGAAAACACCGTACGGTTCCACCGACCGCACCACACCCGAAACCGTCTGACCTTGAGAAAAAAGTTCGGCGTTTTCCTCCCAGGTGCCCAAAAGTTCTTTGTGGGTCAGCGTAATGCGACCGTCTGCCACCTGCCTTACCGCGGCCTTAATATCCTCGCCGCAGGAAAAGCGGTCGCGCGGGTGGGATATGCGCGAAACCGAAATAGAGTTTATCGGCAGCAGCGCGATTATGCCGCAACCAATATCGCAAAAAGCGCCGAAACTCTCGAGGTGGGTTATGCGGGCGTCTACAATATCGCCGGGCGTCAGCCGCGAGATATATTCGCGCCGAGCCTTTTCTTGGGCGGCTTTGCGTGATAAAACCGCCTGCCGACGTCCGAGACGATCGGTTTTTATATCGGTTATCACAAAACTTACCGCCTTACCTACTCGTGAGAGCAGAGCAATATCGCGCGTTTGTCCGCAATCAATTCCAATCGCGCCTTCATCGTGGGGGATTATGCCGCGCATGGGGCCTAAATTCACGAGAAGATTGTGTTGCGAATCGCACATTTCGGCTACTGCCTCAAGCACTACACCCTCGGCTGCCGCACGTTCAATTGCCGCCTGCGAGGATAACCATCGTCGGTTTTCCTCGTGCTCTAAAAGCCACCCCTCGGGGTAAAATCTATTCATATATATCAGCCTTTCTTTTTAGGGTCTTACCGCAGAAATTTTTCTGCGGTTTTCTTAGTTTATAGATATGCGAAGGCCGAAAAAATAATGCAGAATAAAAATTTTATAAAAAATTGCACTTTTGTTGCACAAAAAAATGCAACAAATCGAAAAAAAGGGGGTATTAGTGGAGGTGGTCTTGTGAAGCGAAAAGACCTTAGCGCCAAAGAGGCGCTCTTTTGCGAATATATGAAAATTTTACACAGCCCGCGAGAAGCGGCGGCGCGTGCGGGGTATCCCTTCCCCGAAAGGAGCGCGATAAAGCTGCTCAAGAAGGCGGCCGTGAAAAGGGCGTTGTCAGCCGAGGCTGCGGCGGTCGACGGACTGCGGCGCATAGCCTTCGGCGGCGTTGCCGATGCGGTGTGGCTGTGTCAAAGAGGGGAAATACCAACTCGCGAGGAGCTTGAAAAGCTCGATTTATTTATGATATCCGAGCTGAAATTTCAAAAAGGCGGGGGAGTAGAGGTAAAGTTTTTCGACCGGATAAAAGCGCTCGATTTACTCGGCGCCCAAACGGTGAGCCACGGCGGCAAAGCCGAGCCGTTTTTCCGCGCCTTGGGTCAGGGCGCAGCAAGGCTATCCTTCGAAACGGGGGAAGAAGATGGAATTTAAAACCTTTTCCGAAAAACAGCTTACGGCGCTCTGCTTTTGGCACGATGAAAGCCCCTACCGCGACTGTGACGCGCTGATATGTGACGGTGCCGTGCGAAGCGGAAAATCGGTTTGTATGTTCTTATCCTTCGTGTTTTGGTCGTTTTACAGGTTTTCGTCGGCCGACTTTGCCATCTGCGGTAAGACGGTAACCTCCCTGCACCGAAATCTGATAACCCCTATGACCGAGGTGCTTCGGGATATGGGCTTTGAGTGCAGGGTGCTAAAAAGTCAGGGAATTTTAAAAATAGCGCTTGACGGCCGTGAAAACACCTTCTATCTTTTCGGCGGTCGCGACGAATCAAGCGCGGCGCTTATTCAGGGTATGACGCTGTCGGGAGTACTGTTTGACGAAGCTGCCCTTATGCCGCGGTCGTTTGTCGAGCAGGCGCTGGCGCGTTGCTCGGTCGAGGGGTCGAAGTTCTTTTTCAACTGCAATCCGCAGGGACCGTCACACTGGTTTTACCGCGAGTGGATCAAAAAAAGTGAAGAAAAACGCGCGCTGTATCTTCACTTTACGATGGCCGAAAACCCATCCCTCTCGCCCGATATCTTACGTCGCTACACGTCACTCTATTCGGGCACGTTTTATGAGCGGTTCGTGCTCGGCAGGTGGGTGGCGGCCGAGGGACTCGTGTATCCCTTCTTTCGCGAAGAGGATATGGCGTACCCGCCCGAGAGGTGCCACAAATATTATATTTCCTGCGACTACGGAACGGTAAACCCGTCCTCGTTCGGCCTTTGGGGACTGTGTGACGGCGTCTGGTACCGACTCAAAGAATATTACTATTCCTCACGCACCGCAGGGCAACAAAAAACCGACGAAGAATACTACCGCGAGCTTGAACGGCTTGCGGGCGAACGCCGCATTACCGCGGTCATATGCGACCCGTCGGCTGCCTCGTTCATGACGTGCATAAAAAGGCACGGCAGGTTTACGGTCATACCCGCGAAAAACGACGTGCTTGACGGCATACGAAGGGTATCGGACTGTTTGAGAAGCTCACGAATTCGCATATGCCGCGGCTGCAGTGATGCGGCAAGGGAGTTTTCGCTCTACCGCTGGGATGAAGCGGCGGTGAAGGATGCTCCCAAGAAGGAAAACGACCACGCGATGGATGACATACGCTATTTTGTTTCCACCGTGCTGTACGGCGGCGCCGCAGGGGTTGCGGTGGCCGCCCGAAGATAAATAAAGGGAGTGAAATATTTGAATTTATTTAAAAAGCGTGCGCGCCAGAAAAAACTGCAGACCGAGGATAAAACCTTCTCGTTTGCCGAGCGTGCGGCGCTTATGCAGGACTGCGAGGGCGAAATATACGCGGCCCTTCGCGAATCGGTTCCGATTATCGATGCCGCCATCGGAAAGATAGTTCGTCTTTGCGGCGGCTTTTCGGTTTCCTGCTCCGACAAGACGGCCGAGCAAATGTTAAAGCGCTTTCTTTGCGAGGTGCCCGTGGGCGCAGTTAATCGCGGAATAGACGCATTCGTTGCGAGCACGCTCGACCGAATGTTAACTTACGGTACAGCCGTAAGTGAACTTTTAATCGACGAAGGCGGCCGCCTTGTGGCGCTTTACGGTGCCGATTTGCGTGCGGTAGAGTTGCGAGAAGGCGAGCCCGCAAAACCCGAAATATACCTTCGCGGCATTTCGGGCAGTGAAAAAATACCCCACCCCGAGAGGGTGATGGTAACCGCCCTCAGTCCCGAACCGCACAGCCCTTACGGCATATCTATACTTCGCGGACTGCCTTTTTTAAGCCGAGTTTTGCTCAGCATATATTCCTCTGTGGGTGTTAATTTTGAGCGTATGGGTAATATGCGCTTTGCGGTTACCTATAAGCCCGGCAGTGGCGAATATGCACCTTCGTGCGCCGAGGAAATTGCCAAGGCGTGGAGCGATGCAATGCGTGACCCGACCGCCGTGCGTGATTTCGTGGCGGTGGGCGATGTTGATATTAAGGTGATTGGCGGCGAATGTGCCATGCCCGACGTATCGGTTCCCATTCGCTCTGTGCTCGAGCAGATTATAGCCAAAACGGGGTTGCCGCCCTTTCTTTTGGGGATTTCCTGGTCTTCAACAGAGCGTATGTCGGCCCAGCAGGCCGATATCCTCACAAGTGAGCTCGAATACTATCGCGGACTCTTAACGCCCCTCATTTTAAAAATCTGCCGCACCTATCTTCGCGGCGAGGGAATAAACTGCGATATTGCCGTCGAATGGAATAATATAAGCCTTCAGGACGAAACCGAGCTAGCACGCGCAAGACTTTATAACGCGCAGGCCGAAAAATTAGAAACCGAGAGAGGTAAAAACCGTGATGAATAAAGGAAACACCGTACTTGAGGGCGAGCTCGAAAAAATCAACGCCTATTCGCGCCGCCCCCTCACTGCCGACGAGGTATACGTCTTTAGTGTAACTCTGTGTGACAACGATATCGACCGCGACCATGAACGTTTTTCGGACGAAGCGCTCGATAAGCTCGCAGAACTTTTTGTGGGCAAGACCGGAATCTGTGACCACGAGATGAAAAGCGGCAACCAAAAGGCTCGCGTCTTTAGCTGTCATACCGAGTACACGGGCGAGAAAACCCAGGACGGCAGAGAATATAAAAGGCTTTGCGCAAGGGCGTATATGATAAAAAGCAAGAGCAACGAAGAACTAATCGGAGAAATTGATGCAGGCATCAAAAAAGAGGTGAGCGTTGGCTGTAATATAGGCGACAGACGCTGTTCAGTTTGCGGTGAAAGCCGTGCAGTTGGCTGTATCCATAAGCCGGGCAGAAGCTATAAAACGGCCGAAGGCTACGTGCTTTGCCACACCGTTTTGGACAACCCTGCAGACGCTTACGAATGGTCCTTCGTTGCGGTACCCGCCCAGCGAAAAGCAGGCGTTACAAAATCCTATAAGGAGAAAGAAACTATGACATCTGCAGAAATCTTAAAGGCACTGTCCTCGGGCGAGGAGGTATCCCTCACCGATAAGGATACCGACAGCCTTCGCAAATATCTGGCCGAGCAGAACGGCCTTTGCGAACTGGGCCGTGCCTACCTTGCCGAAAAGCGCGCCGCCATACTCAAAAGCGGCATATTCGGCGATATCAGCGATACCACCGCAAAGTCGATGGTAGACCGCCTAAACGCAGCAGAGCTCGATGAGCTTTACCGCGAGGCTATGAAAAAGTCCGCACCTGTGTGTCCCCAGCTTAAAAAGGCTTCCGACACCGCTGAAAACGGCGGATTTATGATCAGATAGAAAGGAAAAATTATATGTTTGATTTTACAGGCTTTGGTGAGAATGTACTCACCTTCAAAACAGAGAACGAAAATATCAAGGGTCAGCCCGTGAAGGTTGTTGCCGACTCTACGGTTGACGCAGCGGCAGACGGCGAACAGTTTTGCGGCATTGCTCTCGGCGAGCGTTGCGGCGCCGCTACCGTGCTTATGGGCGGCTACGTAGAAATGCCCTTTAGCGGCGAAATCGCCCACGGCAGCAACCGCGTGGCAGCCGACGGTAACGGCGGTGTAAAGGTATCGGAAAATGGTACTGCTGTCACCGTTATCAAGATCGATACCGAAAACGCCGTTGTCGGATTCATTTTTTAAGGAGGAAAAGTAATGAACTACAAGGAAATTAAACTTGAAAAGGGTATGTACGCCGTACCCGGTAAGACCTTTTCTCAGGTGCTCGAATCGCTCGACCCCTCGGCCGAGTATGCAGGCACCGAAACGGCAGGACTCGATGCCTTCGGCCGTCAGCTCAAGCGCTTTGACATTAAGGTAAGCGGCGCAAACAGCGATGCAGTAAGCAAGTTTTTTGCCACTACCCAGTCGGCAGCACTCTTCCCCGAATACGTTTCACGTGCAGTAAAGCAGGGAATAGAAGAGGCTAATTTGCTTGACGGCATCGTAGCAACCAAGACCCATATTGACGGTCTTGACTACCGTACCATCAGCTCCTGCCCCGGCGACAGCGACAAGGAACTCAAGCAGGTGGGTGAGGGCGCATACATTCCGCAGACCGTTATCCGCACTCAGGATAATCTCGTAAAGCTTAATAAGCGCGGCAGAATGCTGGTTGCTTCCTACGAGGCACTTAAGTTCCAGCGTCTTGACCTCTTCACCGTAACCTTAAAGCAGATCGGCGCTTACATTGCACGTCAGCAGTTTGCCGACGCAGTGCGCGTGCTCACCGAAGGCGACGGCAACAATAACGCCGCTGAGGTAATAGCCGCTGCCGAAAAGGGCACGCTGTCTTATTCCGACCTCATTAAGCTTCTTAATAAGGTCGATCCCTATAATATGACCACCCTTATTGCATCGCCCGATATGATGAGCCGTATGCTCGAACTGCCCGAGTTTAAAAACCCGAACACCGGCATCAACTTCCAGGGCACCGGCAAGGTGGGTCATCCCTTGGGTGCCGAGTTTATCAAGTCGTCGGCCGCACCCGAAAACGGCATTATTGCGCTTGATAAAAACTGCGCTCTCGAAATGGTAATAGCGGGTGACGTTTCGGTTGATTACGACCGTCTTATCGACCGTCAGCTTGAGCGTGCCGCCGTTACCTCTACCGTAGGCTTCGCAAAGATATTCCCCGACGCCTGCAAGGTGCTCTCCATCGCTTAATCGGAGGCGTTATTATGAATATAACACTCTCGGTTGAGCGCACGGCGCAGATATTTGAAGCGCTTTCGGGCGAGCCCGCCGCCGACCATGAGAGCCTTTGCGCTACCGCGGCACGAACAATAAGTTCACTGCTTAAAAAAGGCAGAGATTACCGCTTCCGCGAAGAAGAACTGCTGCATGCGGCAGGTTGCCTTGCATACTACCGCTATACACTCGCCCGTCAAAGCGAGGGCACAGCCTCGTATAAGGCGGGTGACGTATCGGTAACGGGGGATATAAAGGCTACCACAGCCGCCGCACGGGCACTGCTTGACGACGCGCTTGCCTACATTGCCGATTGTCTTCCGCAACGAGGTTTCTGCTTTAAGACTGTGTAGGAGGAATGCTTTACGGATTACCAAAGGGAAATAGAAAAGATTATAGATAAATACGGCGCCCCTGCCACAATCGATATAGTTGGGCGCATATATAACGATAATGCGATTGTGCAGATAATGCGTTATAAGAATAAAATATACGTCGATCTGCCGCGTGGACCTGCCGGTACGCGAGATAACGGAAGCTACCTCTATATCGGCAAGCCGCAGTACGATTTTTCCGAAACCTGGAACGCCTCAAAGGTTTATATTGACGGTCGCGTTTTCTGGGTGAAACGAGCAGAGCTTATTCGCTTTGGCGGACGTCCGCTTTACGTTTGGGCGGTGCTCTACCCTGCAATAGAAGGTGGTAAATATGCGGAGTATTAGAAGACTTGTAAACGAGTTTGTTTCGATTATCGAAACCACCGACCTGCCTCTTCAAATTCAGTGTGAATTTGAAAACAGGCTTATGGACGTGCCGCTGTCAAAACCTTTTGTTGCGGTGGGCGTAAAGGAAATAAAAATGAACCTCACCGCGCTCGGCAACTATGCAGGCGTCAAGGACGGCAGGGAGGAATACTCCGTGCCTGCCGAGGTGGTTATAAGCGCGCCTATATACCTGCCTCGTGACTTTAACGGCGTCGTAGCCTACGAGTTGGCCACGCAGATGGTTGACGTTGTGGCGTCCGGCAGTCTGCCTATCTACAAGGCTACCACGGGTGAGATGTACTTTGACAGAACCTTCTTGTGCAGTGTGTTGCCGATACATTTTTATCTGCGCGACCGTTTTTGCGGAAATTCAACCTAAGGAGATAGTATGGATAAAAGCACCTACGTCACCGTAGCGGGAAAACGCTTGGCCAACGTATCCGAACTGGCGATAAAGCTCGAACGCGATTGGGAATTTGCGGATTCGGCCGTAAAGGTTTCGGTTTCCGGACTCAGTGTGAGTTTTACGCGTTGCATATATCATTCGGGCGCAACCGACGGTATTAATCTTCGCACACTCTCAAATTTCACACTACAGGTTCACACGCCGGAACAAATTTCAACCTTCTCAGGCTGCCAGTGGATTGACTTTCAGGAAATAATCGAGGAAAATCGCATAGTTGAAAAGGTAAAGGTTGTGGCGTCCAACTACGGTATAGCATAAAAGAAAAGGACAGAGAAAAAATTCTCTGTCCTTTTTCTTTACGCCGAAGTCCGAAGTTTAAAATAACTGTCAATAACCTGCCGTGACAGTCCCGTAACGGCACTTAAGTGTTCTATATCCAACAGCGGCGTGTATTCATCGCCAAACAGCAGCTCTGCCGCAAACAAATCGGCCTCGCGCTCGTATCTGCCAAGCGGCATATTAGTGTTTTCCGAAATAAAATAACTGTTCATATCCTTGTGCAGCAGCGCGTGTCCTAGTTCGTGCGCAATGCAAAACAACGCTCGCGTAGCACCAAGCGCACGGTTAATTATAACCGCGCGGCGGCCGTCGTTTTCAAAATAGAATCCATCCACCGCATCGGGCAGGTCGGTAAAGATTACCGAAATTCCCAAGAGTTCGCAAAGCTCTTTAGGGTCGCCGGTGCCGTATTTCGTTTTTAAATGTTTTGCAGTAAGTAAAACATTTTCGGTCATCTTTAAAACTAACGCTCCTCCGCTTCGGGGGTATCCCTAAGCATAATTTTAGCGGCCAGCAGCATAGCGTCGAAAAGCTTTTCGGTGTCCTCGTCGTTCAAGGGGGTGCCCTTAAACATTATGCCGCCCGAACTTTTAAGTCGCTCTCGCATATCGGATAAAGCCTTTTCAACCTCTCGCGGGCCTTCATCATGTGCCAAAAGGTAGTCGGCCGAAACACCGAAAACCTCGCAAATTCTCTTAAGCAGGGTGTTGTCGGGTTCGCGACGGCCCTGCTCGTACATTCCTACCGCACTGGTAGAAATCTCAAGCTTTTCAGCCAACTCGGCTTGGGTGTAGCCGTGCTTGGTTCTAAGCGTTTTTAGTCGCAACGCAAAGTTTGTCATAAAGATCACTCCTTAGGTCAAATTATAACACATTATGTGTGAAAAGTCAAACCGTCGTATGATCTAAAAATCAACAAAATTACAATGCAACGTTTATATAAATACACGAAATGTGTATAATATTCGTTTAATACCTTGAAAGACTACACGAAATGTGTTAAGGTTAAATTAACCGACAGATATTCCCCGTATATGTGTCGGAATTTTTAAACAGCAAAACCACACGATATGTGTAGAAAGGTGAAGAAATGAGCTTATACGAATTAGGAATGGAATACTTAAATCAGTACCGCGCAGTACGCGAGCGCATAAAAGAGCTTAAAAAACAAATGCGGGGGCTGTCAAAAAAGCAACAGTATCTTTACAATTGCCGAATTCTCTCACTCGGCGAGGTAGCCATGTCGCTTAAAATAACCGGCGAGCATCTTATAAACTATTACGGTGACCGCCATGAATAGAGTTTCTTTCAGCCTTGAGGTTTTCGGTGAGCAGATATCAAGCCGCATTTACGGATTTCGCGGTGACAACAGCGAATACATATCCAGACTTAAAATGTTGTTGCACAGGGCAATAGAAAGCGAACTCACCGATTGCCAACGGGCGGCGGTTACGGGCTTTTACTTCGAGGGAAAAAGCGTAACGGCGCTGGCCGCCGAGCAGGGCGTAAATAAATCAACCGTATCGCGCAATTTAAAGCGCGCCCGTATCAAGCTCGCCGCCTCGATGCGATATGCGCTCTCGCCAATCTATCTCGACCGCGACTAAATAATAACAAAAGCAGAGTACTCAAAAAAGTACTCTGCTTTTTTATTCCTTTATATAGGCTTCGAGTCGGTAAATGGGCTGTCCCTTAGAAGAAAACAGCCGCTCATACTCGGTCATAATATTGCCCTCGAAATCGCTTGCGTGCAAATCAAGCGATACGTTTTTAAGCGAAAAACCGTTTTGCGAAAACTGCTCTAGCGAAAATTCAAAAAAGTGCATATTGTCGGTCTTTTGATGGATTTCGGCGTCACGCTTTAAAAAGCTTTTATAGATTTTTAAAAATCTGCCTGCCGTCAGCCTGTGTGCGGCATATTTCTTTTTGGGGAAGGGGCAGGAAAAGTTAAGATACAGTCGCGATATGCTTTCGGGCTTGATAAACTTGGGCAGATATTCGGCGCCGCCCAGCAAAAAGTGCAGATTTTTCACGTCGGCACACTGCTCGCAGGCCGTAACCATAACGTTGGCCGCCTTTTCAACCGCCAAAAAGTTTATATTAGGTTCCCTTAGTGCCGCCTCGCGACAAAAGCCGCCCTTGCCGCAACCGATCTCCATATAGACCGGATTATCGTTGCCGAAAAGCTCGCGGAAATCAATATATTCCTTAACCTCAATAGCGGTTTGCTCATTGCGGTCGTTAATTTCCATAACTGTTAGATTTTTGCAAAGAGCAAGTCGCTCGTCGAGATGTTTTTTCTTTCGCATTCTCATTTTATATCCCCTCCGAGACCGAAAAGATTATACCATTATTCACCCATCCCGTCAAGCAAAGAGAGGTTGACCTGGGGTGCGCTTGGTGGTAAAATGGATAAAAACTTTTAAAGGAAATATTTATGCAGATAAGTGTGCGAAACGGCGCGGTCGACCTGTCGGGCGAGCCGATACTTACCGACATTAATATAGAGATACTCCCCGACAGCGCAATCGGCATCGTGGGCCGAAACGGCTGCGGTAAAACGACGCTGCTGAGGCTTCTGTCGGGCGAGCTTACGCTTTCTCCCCGTGAGGACGGGGCGGAGGGCGTTTTTGCCGTGTCGGGTTCGCCCGTAATCGGCACCCTCGACCAGATGACCTTTAAGGACGACAGCGTAACCCTCGTTGAGGAGCTTCGCTCGGCTTATGGCGAGCTGTTATCGATGCAAAAGCGAATAGGCGAGCTTCAAATGCTGATGGAACAGAGCGAAAACGACCGGGTAATCGCCGAATACACCGACCTTTTAGACCGCTTTACAAATATGGGCGGATTTTATTTCGAAAAGGAATACGAGGCCGCAATAAAGCGCTTCGGCTTTACCGAAGAGGAAAAGCATCGTCCGCTTCACTCCTTTTCGGGCGGCCAGCGCACCAAAATCGCGTTTTTAAAGTTGCTGCTTTCAAAGCCCGATTTACTGCTGCTCGACGAGCCGACGAACCACCTCGATATCGAGGCTGTTGCCTGGCTTGAGGAATACCTTAAAAACTATAAAAATGCTTTCGTCGTCGTATCGCACGACCGAATGTTTTTGGACCGCACGGTGAAAACCGTGTACGAAATCGAGCACGGAAGAACCGAGCGCTACCCGGGCAACTATTCGGAATTTATAAATCAAAAACGCCAAAGGCGAGCCCTCGCGGCCAAGGATTATGCCGCCCAGCAAAAGGAAATCGAACACCTGACGGGCCTTGTCGACCGTTTTCGCTATAAGGCCACCAAGGCGTCGATGGCTCAGTCAAAGCTAAAGCAGCTCGACCGAATGGAGCGTCTGTCCGCCCCCGAAAGTGAGGATAACCGCACCTTCCACGCGTCGCTCACTCCGGCCGTACGCTCGGCCAAGGACGTGCTTACGGTAAGCGAGCTTACCGTCGGCTTCGACCGCCCGTTATCGACCTTGTCGTTCGAGGTAAAGCGCGGTGACCGCGTAGCAATTTTGGGCGGCAACGGCCTTGGAAAATCGACCCTGCTTAAAACGCTGATGGGCAAGATGCCGCCTCTGTCGGGCGAATTTCGGTTCGGCGCGCTAGTAAAATGCGGCTACTTCGACCAGCAGATGGCGCAGTATCGCGGCGGCCAGACGGTGTTTGATAATTTCCGTATGGCCTTCCCCGATAAAAACGATTTCGAGTGCCGCAGCGCCCTCGGCGCGTTTATGTTCAGCGGTGAAGAGGTTTATAAAACCCTCGATATGCTCTCGGGAGGAGAGAGGGTGCGACTGGCGCTTTGCAAGCTGTTCGCCACCTCGCCAAACGTACTGCTGCTCGACGAGCCGACCAACCATATGGACATAATCGGCAAGGAAACGCTCGAGGAAATACTCGAAGGCTACGAGGGAACGCTCATTTTCGTATCGCACGACCGCTATTTTATAAAAAAGCTGGCCGAAAAGCTGCTCGTGTTCGAAAACGGTACCGCAAACTGGTACGAATACGGCTACGAGCAGTACGAAACCGCCGTTCGTTCCCGACCCGAGCCCGTGGCGGAGGAAAAACCAAAACCGCAGGAGAAAAAGGGCAAAAAAACCTATACCACGCCGCTTAAGGAGCGCTCGCGACTCGAGCGCGAGCAGAAAAAGTTGGAAACCGCCATCGCCGAGCTCGAAGAGAGCATAGCCGAAACCGAGCAGCAGTTTATAAGCGATAAAAACGCAAGCGACTATCAAAAGCTGGCCGAGCTGCAGCAAACGCTCGAAACACAAAATGCACAGCTCGAAGAAAAAATGACCGAGTGGGAAAAGGTATGTGAAAAGCTTTTGGAAATATAAAAACCGAGATTTGAACCGTTAGTTCAAGTCTCGGTTTTTGTTATTTCATTACAACAATAGGTGTATCCCATTCTGCAGAATATGGCTTTAACTGGTTTGCAACGTTTTCGTATGCGTGAACGACAAGGTCCCACTCCCAGTATATATAGCCCGGCACCATTTCGACATCGCCGTAGGAAAAGGCGTCCTCGTGGAAGGTAAGTTCGGTTGAGTAAAGATAAACGTCATGCTTCAGCTCACTTCCGGCAAAAACATAAGCGCCTATGTAGCGCACGCTGGCCGGTATATGCCAGTATCTTACGTCCTCCATATGGGCAAAAGCATAGTCCTCGATAAACAGCAAGGTATCGGGCAAGGTAACGCTCTGAAGGGAATTTGCACCGGTGGATTTAATGGGGTCCAGGTCCGCAATGCCGACAACGGTTTTGCCGTCAATGCTGGAGGGCACGGTTATTTTTTTAGCACTTCCGTTATAAGCCGTTATCGAAATTCCGCCGTCAACCTCCTTGTAGGTAAAGTCCGAAGTGGAGGTGCTTGCAGTCGAACTGGTCTTAGAACTGGTCTTCGAACTGGTTTTCGAACTGCTTTCATCCGAACTCGTTTTTGAGGAACTGCCGTTTGTTGAGGTAACGGTATCGTCCTTTTCGTCCTCGTCGCTACCCGAGGTACTGCCCGAGGAACCGCCCGTAGAGGTGTCCGACGGACCGGTAGCCGAGTTGTTAGAAGAGCCGCTCGAAGAACTCGAGGTGGGCTTTCGCGAGCTTGATGAATTCTTGCTCGAACTGCCCGAGGGTTTGCCCGAAGCGTCACCCTTGGAGGAAGAACCCGACTCCTCTTCGCTTGATTCGCCCGAGCCCGAAAGGGAAGAGTCACCGCGTGAATCGGTTATACCGTCTACACTCGAGAGGGGTGCGCCCTCATCGCTCGAGAGCATCGCCGTTTGACTGCCGGACCCAACCTCTTTTGCGTGATTGTTTCCGAAAACGGACAGACACAAAACGATAAGCGCTATCGGCAATAAAAACAACAGCGAAAAGGCTATTTTATTTTTGCGCGCAGTCGCCGTTTTTGGCGTGATGCGCGTTTTTTCGTTTAGCGACCGCATACAGTAAAGGCAAAATACTGCCTCGTCCTCTATACTCTTGCCGCAATACGGACATTTTTTCATACCATTAACCCAACGTATCAAATCCGCGGTCGTAAAGGATATCGTTGATATCGGCCACGGTCATTTTTTTGCAAATGCCGAAAATAACAATACAGTCAAACTCGTTTTTAGCATAAAGTGTAGCATATCCGCCCGAGCGCAGCAGCCTTTGCACTTCGTCGAGCTGAAGCTCCATTCCAACCGCGAGAGCCAAAAGCTTATTGCGCTCCGGAATTCGCCTGCCAGAAAAAATCTGGTAGGCGTAGGAATCGTTAAGCTGTGCGCGGCGAATGGCGTCACTTCGTTTGATATCGTGCTTTTCTACAAGCTCCCGAAGCAGTTCCGAAAGCTCTTGTTTTGCCAGGCTTTCGGTGTTTTCGCTGTAAAAGGCCGTAAAGCTTTCGCACTCGGCCAGCTCCTTTAGCATTTCGGTAGTTTCTTTTTTCATTTTCGGCACCCGTCTTTAACCTTTTAATAAATTTTAATCGAAATAATGCTTATAGTCAAGATAATACTCGAAAAAACTCGAAAACTGTGCTGACAGCACGATATTATTCCGATTAACTCAACTATAATTTTCTCGAAGGTTAAAGTTCATCTATTTTATCCGCAAGTGCCTTTACAGTGGAAAGAAATATTTTAACCTTCTCTCCGTCCTTGCCCGCCAGCTGGGCGGAGATACTTTTTAAAATATTATCGGTTTCTGTTTGCGAATCAAAAAACAGGTAATCGAGGCTTATATCAAGTGCGCCTGACAGACGGAAAAGCGTATCCGCCGAGGGAATACGGGTGCCTCTCTCAATGTGGCCGATATGAGCCGTCGATATTGCGCACAGCTCGCCCAGTTTATCCTGAGTTATGCCTTTTTTCTTTCGGGCGGCGCGTATTCGGCTGCCCATTGCCTTATAGTCGATGTCTTTTTGCATATTAGTCACCTCACTACTTATAATTCTATTTTACTTCAATAAGCATTATTTATAAACGCACTAAAGGCATTAAAAGTTGACAATAAGCATTAAAAATGCTATATTATAATAAATTCGACAAAGAGGGGAAGGACGAATTTTTTGTGCATTTACCCCTCGCTAAATCGTTTTGTAAATTTTCGAGCCGCAAAAGCGGCCCGATTAATTTAAAGGAGGAAATAAAAAATGAAAAAGACACTTGCAATCGTATTGGCACTTATTCTGTGCCTCGGCCTTACCGCCTGCGGCGGCGGAGGAGGAAAAAAGGAAATATCCGGAGAAATAATCGCAGAAACCGTTTCTACGTTTAAGTATACCGTAAGCGGTGTTTTCAGTTCTCCTTTAGGAACGCTTCTTAACCAGGCCTCTCCCGATTATAAGGTAACCTATGCGCCGTATTCTGCTGTAGAGGAAGAAATCGATGACCAGTGGAAAGAGTATATTGAGGAAAACGATTACACCCAGTACCTTTCTAATACCTATCTTGTAACCGTAACCGGCTCGGTAAGAGAAAATCCCCAGATTCCCTCTCTTATGACCGACGTACAGGAAATCATCAAGCTTCTTTGCGTATACGATGAGGAAGATAATCTTGTAATGAGCGCAAAATACGCCGAGTGCAAAGCGTTTAACACCTTCGCGGTTTTATATCTTTGCAGCTATTAAAAATTGGTGATTAAAATGAAAATGTTTAAGAAAATAATCGCTGTTGTTACTGCGCTTGTACTATGTTTATCTCTTGTTGCCTGCGGCGGCTCCAAGAAGGAAACATCGAAGGATAAAGACGAAACCTCCTCGAAAAAACCTTCTAAAAAGGAAATTTCAATATCCGAAAAACTCGAAGTCATTGAGTATGGCGGCGGAGCTATATATTACGGTTCGTATGAACAGGATGCAGATAAAGACAACGGCAAGGAAGATATTGAATGGGTTCCCGTTATGGCTTTGCAGGGCCCTGATGGCGGAAAAGCGGGCGTTGTTCTCTTAAGTAAGTACATATTGGATGTGCAACCATATAACGATCCAAACACGAACACGACATATGCCGATTGGAGTAAGAGCTATCTTGCTGCGTGGATAGAGCAGGAGTTTGTAAAAGAATCCTTTACTGAGGAAGAGCTCGAGCATATAGGAACGGTAACCAATGACGGCGTAACCACCCATGCATGCCTTTTTAACGAAACACAGCATTCTCGTTATATGGACAAGGAATTGTATGTAGCCGAACCAACGGAATACGCAAAGCTGATGGCTACGATTTATGAGAATGACGTAGACGCATCCAGTTGGTGGATGGCATCTGAGCAATCGGTTATTAACGATTACGTTATGACAAAAAAGTGGATAGAAGCTGATGGCATGGTTTCAATTGATACACCGTATACCAGGCCCGCAAAGACCTATACGTACCGTGGATTCCGTCCAGTTATAATTGTAATGCTGGAAACAGAACAAAAGGCCGATAAAGAAACAAGTTCCAAGGAAGAAGAACCGACAGATCCTACCGTACCGCGTTACGGAACAGACGGCGTAACCGGTTCATGGGTGTTTGATTACGCTACCAAACTTGGCACCGATGAAAAGGTGCAACTCACAGGTTCCTACATTTTCAGCATCAAAATGGAAGAGAACGGCACCTGCAGATTCACTTCAGGAATAAGCGAGTATTCTGATGGTAATTGGAAATTTACCGGTCAGGTGGACGATACGGACGAGTATGAAATAACCTTTACCGACGGCAGTAAACTGTATCTTTACTTAGATGGCGACGGCCACGTATCATGGGATAGTAGCAGTGTAACAATGTACTACCGTCATATGTGGTAAAATGGGAGCGAGAATTATGAAAAAGGCAGTTGCTTTAATTTTGGCGCTTATGCTGTGCTTTTTACTCACTGCCTGCGGCGGCGAAGCGGTTACCGAAGAAAACATAGCAAATTACGTTTCTGATTATATGGCCGAATGGTTTGAGGAGGCCGAAGGCGGCGAGGTTGTAAACCAATCTACAAGCTCGATTATCAGGTATACCTATGCATACAATACCGCGCTGTATTCACTTACCAAGGATGCAAACGGCGAGATAAAGAAAATCTGCGGTGCGGTTCGTCTGCGCGATATCGGAACAGGCGAATCTTTTGAGGATGCACTGCCGTACATGATGTGGGTTTCGGCCGTTCCGGCTTCGTTTGTATATCCCGGCAACGACATAGATGAAATGACAAGCGCGGTACTCGATTCGGATAATGCATATGAAGAGAGTGGAATGCTTATTATGTATATCGTGAAATCAGGCTGGGAGTTTGCATACTATATCGATGAAGGCTCCGAATACGTGAACTTTGATGCCACCCGCATTAATTAACTGAACGATAAACTTAAAAACACCAACGGGATGCCGTTGGTGTTTTTGTTTTACAGAGCTTCTATTAGCTTTTTGATTGAAGAAAAGCGCTTTTCGGGGCTTATTTGGGTGCAGCGCAGAACAATTCTGCCTGCCTTGCCGCGGGCCAGCTTTTCGCTGGGGTGCGCCCCGGTGAGCATAACGTTCAGCAGTACGCCCAAAGCGTAAATATCCGATTTAGGGTCGCTTTGCGAAATGCCGAACTGCTCGGGCGGAGCATATCCAACCGTGCCAAGCACCACAGTATCGGTGCGCTTTTTCTTGTTGTATTCGCGTGAAGCGTTAAGGTCAAGGAGAACAACGTCTCCATCGCTCTTAATTATAATATTTTCGGGCTTTATATCGCGGTGAACGATGTCCATCGAGTGAAGCGTATCCAGCGCAAAGGCCACGCCCTCGATAACCCGCTTGGCGCCCTTGTAGGTGTAGCTGTCACTGTAGAGCACCTCGGCCACCGTAATACCGTCAATAAACTCCTCAAGTATTATCTGCCCGTCGTCGAGCGTGAGCACGTCGAGAATTTCGGGCATATTCGGGTGGGAAATGTTCTTTAGCTTTTCATAAGCCGAAACGGGTATAGGGTAGCTTCGCAAAATTATGTCGCGACCCAGCGCGCGGTGCTTAAGACGGAGCACGCGGTATCCGTTTTTATCGGATAAAACCTTGGCGATTTTATAATCTTCGCGCAGATTTTCTATAAATTCTTCGCGTGTCATTCTGCCTTGTTGTCGTCAGCTTCGTTTTCGTCTGCCTTGGCCTTGTCGTCACCCTTGCCGCCCTTTAAAAGGATAACGAATACCGCAGCCAAAACCACGATAGCGCCGCCGGCAATTCCCCAAATAAGACCAAGGTTCATGCCGCCGCCTTCACTGCCGGTGGTAGTGGTGTCGTTGTTATTGTTGTTAGAAGTGATGGGAGCCTTTACTTCAGAAGAAGAGGGCTTGGCGGTGGGCTCCTCAGAGCTAACGATTTCACTCTCGGGCTTTTCCGAGCTTACGGGTTTCTGGCTAGAGGGGGCAACGGTGCTGCTCGAGGGCTTTCTGCTACTCGAAGAGGAAGAAGACTCCTTGTCGGCGCTCGGGTCAACCGAGCAACCGGTGAATGCGTCCTGACCGATTTTGGGCATCTCGCCTGCAAAGTTAACGGTGGTAAGCGAGGATACTCCGTAGAAAAGGAACTTCGGAATGGCAGTAACGTTTGCGCCAACGTTTACGGTAGTAAGATTGGGGCAGTTTGCAAAAACAGGTCTGTCCTTGTTGCCTGCAGAATCCTTGTAGGAATAGTCCTTGCAGTTGAAGTTAACGGTAGTAAGGTTGGTGCAGCCTTCGAATGCGCCGTAATAAATGCCGTCAATTTCCTCGGGAATGGTAACAGACGTAATGTTTACGCAGTCCTTAAAGGCGCCCTCATCAACATAAAGAATATCGAAATTACCAAGATGAACGGGAACAACAACGTCGCCGCTGATCGCGGGGTCTACCTTTGTGAGGATAGCGTTACCGCCGGTCATCTCGTATGTAAAGTAGCCTTCGGTGATTGCCGAAACGTTGCCTGCAAGGCAGAAACTAAACAGCGAGAAAACGAGTATTAAGCTTAAAATTAAAGTAATTGTCTTTTTCATTTTTATTACCTCCAATACCCGAATATTCTACCATATTCGGTGCGCTGATTCAACTGATTTATATTTTATCTCCGGATTTCTTATCCTTTTTCATAAGAACGAGGAAAACCGCCGCCAAAACGGCGACAGCGCCGCCTGCGGCTCCCCAAATAAGTCCGAGATTTATACCGCCGCCACCTTTAGGCGTGTCGGAAGACAGGGTGGGAGCCATAATAGCGGAAGACGAGGGCTCGTCCTTAGCTTCTTCGGAATTTACGATTTCACTTTGCGCCGGCGCAGAGCTAGCGGGCTTTTTGCTCGATGAGGGAGGCGTGGCGCTGCTCAAAGGCTTTTTGCTGCTACTGGAGGACGCAGGCTTCTCATAGGGGCTGAGGTCGACCGAGCAACCGTAAAAAGCGTCTTCTCCGATTTTCGGAACGGCGCCCTCAAAATTTACCGTCGTGAGCGAAGTAACGCCGTAGAAAAGATACTTCGGGATAGATTCAACCTCTGCGCCGATATTTACGGTTGTGAGATTCGGGCACCCTGCAAAAACGGGTCTCTCGGGCGAACCGGCCGAATACTTTTCCGAAAAGGATTTAGCATAAAAATTAACCGTTTTAAGATTTGTGCAGCCCTCGAATGCGTTATAGTATATGCCGCCTATGTTTTCGCCAAACGTAATCGAGGTGATGCCAGTGCAGTCCTTAAAGGCCTCGATTCCGACGTATTCAACGCCGTAACCGCCGTAGTAATCGGGGATAACGATATCGCCGCTTAAGGTTTGGTCAACCTCTATAATCTCGGCGTAGCCGTCAACCGCCTTAAAGCGCATACCGTTTTCCCAACCCGCCGCGGCATCGGCCGAAATCGGGAAAGAAAGCAAAAGCGCCAAACATAAAAAAGCGCCTAAAAATCTTTTCATACAAGCCACCTCTTTACGAATATTTTACCGCAACCGCGACAATAATTCAACCGAAAAGCATACGCACGCGATATTTGTTGAAAAGATAAGAAAAATGTGATAAAATCGGTGTGATAAAAGAAAAAGGAATGGTCAGATGCTACGTTTAAAGGTTTATTACGGTCACATCCGCAATCATAAAGAACTTTGTGAACAGCTGGGAATAGATAAAGCCCTGCCTCGAGCCGCCCGTGAGGAGGCTATAATTCTCGCGGCTTATGAAAAGTGGGGAGAGGACTGCGCAAATCACTTCCACGGTATGTTTGCCTTTGTAATCGAAAACGAAGACGGCAGTCTTTTTCTCTGCCGCGACCATTTCGGCACCGTGCCGCTTTACTACTACGAAACGGCCGACGGCCGCCTGCTCGCGGCCACCACAATTCGCGAGCTGATGGAGGGTGAGGGCTTCGAAAAATCTCTAAACCTCAAAATGCTTCAGATATACCTTACAATGACCTATACGACGGGTGACGAAACCTTCTTTACGGGCGTTCGCAAGCTTCTGCCCGGCCGTTTTATGACCTATAAAAACGGCAAAAAGGAAATCACTCGCTATTGGCGACCGCAGTTTGCCCCCGATGAGAATAAAAGCCTCGAAGAATGGGCGAACGAGATTAATTCAACCTTATCGGCCGTTATGACCGAGGTTAAAAGCGAAGATGAATACGTCGAAAGCTTTTTATCGGGCGGCGTAGATTCGTCCTATGTGCTGGCGGTTTCGGACGCCACGGCCTGCAACAGTTGCGGCTATGACGACAGCCGACTTGACGAATCCGGCCTTGCGCGTCAAACCGCCGATATTCTCGGACGAAAATTTAATCGTTGCCTCATAACCCCCGAGGAGTATTTTAGTGCCGTGCCCTACGTAATGTATAATATGGAGCAGCCGCTTGGTGACGCTTCGGCCGTTGCATTCGCGATTGGCTGTCGTGCCACCGCAGAGCATACCGATATTTGCTATTCGGGCGAGGGCGCAGACGAATTTTTCGGCGGCTACAATATGTACCGAAACGCCGACCGCTACGGCGAAAATCTTCACGACTTTTACGTTGGCAACACCAACATAATGAAGGAGGAGGAAAAGCGCCGCCTGCTTAAAAAATACTTTGATAATTTCGAGCCTATCGACCTTGTCCGTGATATTTATAAAGAGAACGAGGGGCTGGACCCCCTCTCCAAGATGACCGACGTTGATATTCAAGTATGGCTTGAGGGCGATATTTACCTAAACGTAAATAAAATGAGCCGCGCAGCAGGCCTTGAGGTGCGTATGCCCTTAACCGACCGCCGAATTTTCGATATAGCGGCCCGCATACCTTCTCGCTATAAGGTGAACGACGAGCAAAACAAGGTTGCTCTTCGCACCGCCGCCGCTAAGGTACTGCCCGAGGATATTGCTTTCCGCAAAAAGCTTGGCTTTGTTGTTCCCATCCGTATGTGGATGGCCGACGAGCGCTACAATTCGGACGTGCGCGCAAAACTCAGCAGTGACTTCGCCGCCGAATTCTTCAACCTCGACGAGGTAAACGCCATCTTCGAGGAATATATCGGCGGAAACTCCGACAACTGGCGTAAAATATACGTAATCTATACCTTCCTCGTTTGGTATGAAGAATATTTTATAAAAAGATAAATTAAAAGGACTCGGTATTCCGAGTCCTTTTCTTATTCAACAATGGCGCCTTCAAACGATATAAAGGCATCCTGTAGATAGCTTAAATCCGCGTGGGTATAGCGGTAGTTGCGCTGCTTTATGGCCGTGCGGAACTGTTGCGGCGATTGCCCAAGCTTTTGCTTGAAAACGTGGGTAAAATGCTGCCGACTGTTGTATCCGATTAGCTCGGCTATCGCCTCGATTGTGGCGTTGCTGCTGCGCAAAAGGTCGCAAGCCTTGCTGATGCGGAAATCTGTAAGATAATCTACAAACGTGGTTGAGAGCTCCTCACGGAAGAGCTTTTGCATACGACGTTCGCCAATGCCAACCTCGGCACAAAGCAAACCAAGCGTGATAGGGGACTTGTAGTTCTTGCTGATGTAGGAAATTGCTTTGCGGGTGTGGGCGCACAGCATGGGTGCTAATTGGCGGCCGAAAATTTCTTCCGCAATCCTGCATAAAAAAGCCTTAGCAAGCAGTGCAACGCTTTGATAAACGTTGCCTGAGCGGTATTGGGTTTCGTGGCAGCGTTGCAAAAGCAGCATAAGCTCGCGCAGCTCCTTGGTGCCCGAAAAAATAAGATATTCCCTATCGCAGTTTAAAAGCTTTGCAAGTTCCTTGCCGTCGTCTTCCGAGATAGGGGGGCAACTTAACTCCAGGGTTAAAATTCTCGTGTCAATATCCGGCATTGTGGAAAAATGATATTTAACGCCGTCAAAAACAATGCACACGTCGCTCTGTGCCAACCGAAGCAAACGCTCGCCTCTTTTGGATTCTATTTGCAGGCTGAACGGGTTATCATCGGCCAGAATTATGTGTATTCCGCGAGCGGATTTGATTGGCGATGTATAGTTGTTATAGCTGATAAAACTATAACTCTCTATTTCAAATCGATTTTTTTCTATCATAAATATCACCAATTAAAGTATATAGTCCGGCTTGAAGTAATGCAAGCGTTTTGTTCGCAATTTATTTCAAAGTGGCACATTGAGCGAACAATACTGGACATAATATATTGCATTTACGGTATATTTGTGCCATAATAAACCCAACCAAAGGAGGTTGTGTAATGAAAATTTATGATGATAGTTGGATATCCGACCGTCGGAGAGCAGTTGTTGTTCCGCAACACGGTTGTGCTGATACCATAGCTGAAGGCAAGCACCTTTTCGACATCGCTTCAATGATGTTTCATACAACAATCGGTAACATCCCCGAAGGCCTTGCAGGAGAGAATTTTCTTTTCACCGATTCTTTTTCCAACATCGGTATGACGGTTAAAAAGAGTGGTTGGATGCTTATTGTTGTCGAGCAAGAGCCTGAAACACCGACCCCCAACGATATTTCATTTTATCTAAATCTCCGTATTCCGGGCACTTTCAAAAAGGTTGCCGATTTTGAAGAGGGCGAACTGCTTCCCGGATGGCAAACTCCGCTTTCGCTTTTAGGCGGCTTTGTTCCCGAGGGAACCGATTTCCAAAGCGCTATCATTCGCGGCGGTTTGTCGGTTGTTATTTGCGATATTGACCCCGGCTATGTCCCTATCAAGCAAACCGAGATGGTTGAGGAAAACCTCCGTCTTTCAATGCTTCCTTGCGGGTATCTGTCGGGCGAAGCTCTTGCCGCAGATATGGAATATTACCGCCCGCGGGAGCGCGGTTATCAGGCTGTTCCAACCATAGCCCACACCCCAAACGGAACGTTTTATGTTGCGATTATGGCCGATCCCTTCGGCAAAACCTTCTGCGGCGGCGAGAACTATTATGGCTATATCCCGATTTTGCGCAGCCGCGACGGTATCAACTGGGATAACCCCATAACCGTTTTTGATCCCGATAAGGATGGTCCCAGCCGTGTATACGACCCCGCTCTTTTCACTGTGGGCGACCGCCTTTACCTCATCTACACCCAGCAGGTTGGTATTGAATCAAACTATTCGGGCAGGCAGGGTCAGTGGATAACCTATTGTGATAATCCCGAAAGTGATGCTCCCGTCTGGAGCGAGCCAAAGCGAATGTTCGATGGCTTTTATCGCGACATTCCCTTAAAGGCATCGGATGGAAAATGGTATTTTGCCGCCTATTTCTCCCGCCATGCCATGCCCGAATATTATCCGGAGGAATGCCTTGCCCGCGGAAGCGGTCCTCGCATATACAGGAGCGAAGACCTTGAAAAATTTGAATATGTTTGCACACCCGAGGGTGGCGAAAGCGACACAGGGGAAGCTACCATTACCGAAACTGCAAACGGCGAACTTATTCTCATCGAGCGCAATGAGTTAGGCTCGCGATACACCAAGGCCAAGCTATCTGCTCCCGATAAGTGGGATAGCTACAAGCTGCTGCGTTATGATAACAACGATGAAAACAGCCCAATAATGCAAACGGTTTATTCGCTTAACAACATCAAGCGTCTTGCATCTGGCAACCTCTTGCTCACCTTTCACAACAACAATACAAAAGTCCGCGATAATATAGCTGTCGCTCTATCAAAGGATGGCGGAGTTACCTGGCCTTATAAGCTAACTCTCGATACCCGCATTCATAGCTCATACGCTATGATTGACGAGATGGAAAACGGCGATATTATAGTCGTCTACGACCAGGGCCGCGGCCGCACGGTTCGCCCCGGCTCGAGCGAGATTTTGCTCTCGCGCCTTCGCGAGGAGGATATTATAGCGGGTAAGCCCGTTACCGAGCGCGCCGTGCTTAAGCGCCTTGTATCTCGCTACGAGGAGGCACCGCGTGAGGAGTGCCTTAAAGAGCAGTTGTCTGCCGCCGAGCGTATAATGGCCGCCCACCCCGAGGCAGTGACGGCGATTACTTCGGCCGCCGAAAAGGCAAAAGAAAACTTAACCCTCGAAAACTATATAACCCTTTGCGAAACCTGCGACAGCTTTATAAACTAAAATTAAAAGGACTTCGAAAATGATGAGGTTCCGTAACGAAGGTTTTGAAAACAAGTGGTAAAGACAATCGGTACGGTATATTGCAGAAAAATCTAAAAATTATATTTGGAGGAAACTGCAATGAAATCATTATTTGAACAATTAGGTGGCACTTATCGTGAGGAAAACGGTTATCTCATTCCCAATCTAACCTTACCAGATGAAGAACAAGTTGAAATCGGTGTATGGGGACAACAACATTTGAGATATATCAAGCAACATCACAAGGTGCGATATGTCAATCTACTGACAAGCGGTAAGTTGAACAGCTATCTCGCTGATATTGACAAACAAGCTGAGGATATGTTTTTTCGGCTTGTAAAACGGATGGCAGAGCGTGAGGGTGTGACCGAATTGCTCAAAGCAGACAATCAAATGGAATGGATTGCTCGGATGAATAATATTCGTAGCAGAGCCACAGAAATCGTAAATCATGATATAATTTATAACTAACCGAAACACAGTGGCAGGGAGATTGATACCTCTCTGTCACTGATTTTTTTCAAAATCGTAGAAATTTTAACAAAGAAGTAGTATAATATAAAAGTGTGTAGACACATAGAACGAAAGCTTTGAATTTGCGCCTACAATGATAGTAAACATATAAATCTTAACGACAAGGAGGAACAACAGTTATGGATAACAAAGAACTGGTAAGTCGCTTTTTTGTGGAAGGATATATCAATCACAATTACGACTTTATCATGGAATGTATGGCGGAGGACTACATAGACCAC
>JAFXGK010000011.1 GCA_017513245.1 Clostridia bacterium | reverse complement strand
GATCATTTCACATTGATTATCAATGCAAGCAAACGACCTATCAGTATCGAAAACATTCCGCTTGAAGATATTGAAGCTGCCTTTGAAGGCGAAAATAACCAAATAGAGGGGTGTTCGTCTATGACGACATCCGCTCCACCAGAAAGAAAAAGCCGCTGACGCGGCTTTTTCTTTTTAATAAACCTTTTTACATTTAAACGTTTTCCGTAAAAACAAAATTCAAGGTGATGCAGCTTATGAAAATAATTGTGGATACCGTACTGTTTTTCATAAGCTTCAGAATTCAGCACAAATGGGTATTCAACAACAAGTAATTACTTACATATAAAAAAGCGCACCGCTCGGTGTGCTTTTTTATTGCCATTATTTATCGTTTGTGATAAAATTTATTCAAAGGAGTGATGCGTGTGAACGATTATCCGACGCCAAAACCGTATATACAAAACTTCGAGCAGATGGCCTTTGGTATGTTCGTGCATTTGGGCCTATATTCGCAGCTTTGCGCCGGCGAATGGACCTATTCCATCCACGGCCGCAACATGGAGGATTATGCTCCGCTTAAAGATAGCTTTAAGGTTGGCTCTTTGGATGAAATAATCGCTACCGCAAAGACGGCAGGCTGCAAGTACGTTTGTCTGACCACGCGCCATCACGAAGGCTTTTCGCTTTATGACACGCGAGGTCTTTCCGATTTTGACGTTATTCACTCCCCTACCGCACGTGATTTAATTGCGGAATTTGCCGACGGTTGCCGTGCGGCAGGGCTTACTCCCTTTTTCTATCACACCACACTCGACTGGCACCATAAGGATTTTGACTCTGATTTCGCGGCGTACCTCAACTACCTATATAAAAGCGTTGAACTTCTTTGCACCAACTACGGCAAAATAGGCGGCTTTTGGTTTGACGGCAACTGGTCAAAACCGGACGAGGACTGGCAGGAGGACCGTCTTTATAAGATGATACATCGACTGCAGCCCGAGGCAATCATCATTAATAATACCGGCCTTTCCAATCGCGGCGCACTGGGCGCAGAGGAGATTGACGCCGTTACCTACGAGCGCGGTATGCCTTCGCCCATTGACCGTAAGGGTCACGAAAAATACGTTGCAGGCGAGATGTGTGAAACGTTGTGCGACCATTGGGGTATTGCGAACGACATAAATTTTAAATCCGTAAAGCAGTTAATAGAAGAGCTCTGCGAATGCCGCAAGGTTGGCGCGAATTTCCTGCTGAACATTGGCCCCAACGCCGATGGCAGTGTGCCCACTATGCAGAAAGGTATTATGGAATGCATCGGCCGCTGGATGGAAATTTACGGCAGGGCTATTTACAACGGCAGGCCCTATTTAACCTATGAAAATCGTCGCGAATTTTTGCTGCGTGACGCGTTTTGCGACAAATCCGCATATCTCTTCGTCTTCGACCGAAAACAGTCGAGCGGTGATAAAAACGTATCCTTGGGCGGCGGTTCGGATGACTTTTTGCCTCTTGATGGAATAGACAGAAAAATCAGCTCAATTCGCTGGATGGACAGCGGCGAAGAACTCCCGTTTAAACAGCAGGATAATACCCTTACCCTTGACCCAAATGGATTTGGCTACGGTACCAGCCTTTGCGTACGCGTTGCCGAAATAATATTTAAATAAATTTAAAACTCCGCTTTGGTTTGACTAAAGCGGAGTTTTTTACTTTTTATCAGTTTAACGTTACGTTAGTTTTAAGGATTTTTTATATTCGCTCGGTGTCATTTTGGTGTGGGATTTAAAGCATTTGGTAAAATATTGCGGATTATTAAAGCACAGCATATCTGAAATTTGGGTCATATTATGCCGCCCGTCTTTTATCAGGCGCTTCGCTTCGTCTATCTTGAGCGAGTTATAATGATGCATTATTCCTTCCTTTTGGTAAGAATAAAAAAGTTGTTTTACTGCGCTTTCGCTCTTTTTAGTCGCTTTTGCAACGTCGCGTACGGTTATTCTGCCGTAAACGTTCGTTTTCAAAAAATCTAAAATCTCCTTGATATTATACGGAACGTTCACACCGTCAATTATGTAACTCCTTCGCATCTTTTTGGTGATAACGTCGGTCCTTCGGGATAACTTTATAAGAAAGATTTCAAGCAGATTCTTGGTCATTTGGCTGCTCCCGAACGGGGCGTTTTCCACCTTTTTCAGTTTTTGAAGCAGAGGATTTGTTTCGTCCAGCAGTTTAAAGCAGGACAGCGCCTCTTGGAAAAGGGTTGAGAGCATCGTTTTTTCCTCGCCGTCAAGTTTAAATATTTTGCCCTCAAACTGCTTCATAGCGCGACTCTTGCATTCAAAAGTAATGATGCTCACATTTGGTGAAACGTCATTATTTCCCGAAAGATTGTGAAATTCGTTAGGTTTATGAAAGGTCATTTCCCCGCTTTTTAATATAAACCGATTTTTATCGGCAGTACAAATCATTTCGCCTTTATCTATATAAACCATTTCCCAAAAATCATGTTTTTCACCGCTGTAACAGAAGTTCTTTGAAAGTTCCATATAAAAAACCGTTATGATTTTATCAATATTAATAACTTTTTCAAAGCTTAAACGTGTAAATTCGTTTCCCATAAAAAGCATCCTTTGTCTGAAAGTGTAAATATTATAACCGATTTTACATTCCGATTCAATATATTTTATGTTATAATTAATACAAATCCGGAAAGGAGACGTTTATATGAGAGTTTTGGCGATTATGTGTCATCCAGACGATATGGAACTCTGTTGCAGCGGCACGCTTATTAAATACAAAAAGCAGGGCCATGACGTTATTGCATGTCACGTAGCAAACGGAAATATGGGACACGTTGTAATTATGCCGGACGAGCTTCGTCAGATTAGAATTAATGAGGCAAAACGGGCGGCAGCTATGGCGGGATTTGAGGTTTTAACCGCGGATATAGGAGACCTTACCGTTAATAGCGCCGATATGGAACAGGTTAGAAAGATTATCAAAATCATTCGCTATGCCCGACCCGACGTGATTATAACTCACGCACCCGAGGATTACTGTTCGGACCATAGTGAGGTTTCAAAGATCGTATTCAAGGCCTCTTTTGATGCATCATGTCCCCACTTTATGCCCGAGCTAGGCCCTTCTACCCCCGTGCCTGCGATTTTTTATTCCGATACATCGGACGGGATAAACTTTATACCTACGGAGTACGTTGACATAACCGAGGAAATGGAACTAAAGGAACAAATGCTTGCTTGCCACGAAAGCCAGCTAAAATGGCTTAAAGAGCATGACGGTATTGATATTATCGCCGTTCAACGAACAATCGCAGCCTTCAGGGGCAATCAATGCAGAGTGAAATATGCCGAATGCTACAGACCTCTTTTGGCAAGCCAAAGACTACGGCCGTATAGATTACTGCCGTAATTATAAAGGAGATTTTAATAATGGATTTTAATTCAACCGTTAAAGGCTCGGCACTTGAGGGATTCTATCCTTCAGGTTGGGATTTCGAGAAAATTGACGCTTGTATCGGCAACCCTGATACTATCACCGATCATCAGGCGCATTGGAGCAAGGATTTTTCTCCCGTTATGTGTGATTCTCTCGAACAGTTTGAAACCTATATGGGACACGAGATTGCATTGCAGATTAAAAACGCCAAAGACAGAAATGAAAAAATTGCTTTTATTTTGCCTGTCGGACCCATGGGTATGTACAAATGGGTGGTTTATTTTCTGAAGGCTTGGAACGTTGCTTGTGAACACGTTTTCACGTTTAATATGGATGAGTGGGCAGATGGCGACGGCAACACCCTATCCCCTGACAACAGCGGTTCTTTCCAATATGCTATGGAGCAGGCTCTTTTCAATCCTTTAGGCGAGTTAACCGTTCCAAAAAGCCAACGCAACTTTGCAACCAAAGAAAACCTGCCTACATATCCCCAAAAAATCGACGCACTTAAAAGCGAAGGCGCAAAACTAATTTTAGTATACGGTATCGGCAGAATGTGCCATATTGCATTTTGGGAGCCTACCTTTGCGGCAGAGTATACCAAGGAGGAATGGGAAAGCGCACCTTATAAAATCGGTGCTAAAATCCATCCGCTCACTGTTGAACAAAACGCACTGACAAGCTTTAAATCAAGAACGACGCTCGTCCCCTGCCGCGCTAACACGATAGGTCCCGGAATATTTCTTAAAGCCGACTATGCAATAGGCGGTGCCGACGGCACCTTAGGCAGAGGAATGCAGTGGCAGGGTATGTCGCTTTGGATGACCCTCCGTCACGAAAAAACACCGTGGATTACTTCAACCTATATTCCCACTATTGCGGGCAAACTTTTCTTCTTAAAAGAACTGGCCGGTCCGTTAGTGGCTGACTGTAACTGAAAAATCCGCCTATACTATGGTATAGGCGGATTTTTTTAATGCGGATTATTGAATATGAAAAATTTTTATGATATACTCAAAGAAAAACTTTGATGGGCGGTTTTACTATGCTGATAACCATAAAAAATGAAAAAATCACGGTTTCGGCCGATACTTTTGGCGCACAGCTTATGAGCATAAAGGGTGCTGACGGCACCGAATACCTCTGGCAGGGTGACCCTGCATACTGGCAGAATCGCGCGCCTAACCTTTTTCCCTTTATTGCGCGACTGACCGAGGGTAAATATATATATGACGGCCGCGAATATGCAATGCCTAACCACGGCTTTGCAGGCAAAAGGGAGTTTACCGCCGAGGTACTGGATAACGACTGTGCGGTTTTCACCCTCGAATCAAATGATGAGATTAAGGAAATGTATCCATTTAATTTCGTTTTTCGCGTAATTTACGCCCTGCGTGATAACAGCCTTGATATCACCTACTCGGTTGAAAATACCGACGATAAGCGTATCTACTTTGCGGTTGGCGGTCATCCGGGCTTTTGCGTTCCGCTCGAAGAGGGCAAGAAGTTTTCGGATTATTCGCTTACCTTCACAGATGCCTGCCGCCCCGACCGCGTGGGATTTACGCCCAGTGTTTTCTTAAGCGGTGTTGACGAGGAATATCCGCTGGAGGACGGCAAAACTCTGCGCCTTGCGCACGAAAAGTTCGACGATGACGCTATTATACTTAAAAATATGTGCCGCGAGGTTACCCTCTGCCACAAGGACGGCGGCCGCGGACTTACCGTAACATATCCCGATATGCCCTATCTCGGCATTTGGCACCGCCCCAAGACCGACGCTCCCTACGTTTGCATTGAGCCATGGTCCTCCCTGCCCTCGCGTCAGGATATTAAAGAGGACCTTGCCTGCAAGAGCGACCTCGTATCGCTCCCCGCAGGTATGCTTTATGAAAACACCTGGTCGGTTACAGTATTCTAAACGATGGCGATAATCAGATTTATTAAAAAATACACCGTTTTTTGTGTGGCTGTGCTGGCCGCGGTTATTACCTCGTTCTTCGTTCCGCCCGACGGTGAATATGCCTCATATTTCGACTGGAACACGCTTGCCTGCCTTTTTCTAACCCTTGCAGTTGTTTGCGCGCTGCGAAATATAAGTTTTTTCTCGATTTTAGCTCGCCGACTCGTGCGCGCTGCAGGAAATCTGCGCGGACTGTTCCTTTTGCTCATATGCATTACCTTTATAGGGTCAATGCTTATAGCCAACGATATGGCGTTGATTACCTTTTTACCCTTAGGATATTTGGCTTTAAAGGCAGCCAACAAAGAAAAATATATGGCATACCTCTTCGTGCTGCAGAATATTTCCGCTAACCTCGGAGGAATGCTGACGCCGTTTGGAAATCCGCAAAACCTTTACCTTTATTCTTATTTCAATATACCGACAGGCGAGTTTTGCAAAATAATGCTGCCGCCTTTTTTGCTCGCAGTAGGGCTATTATTTCTTGCTTGTCTTTTTGTAAAGCCTCATAAGCTTACGCTCGACAGCGTCGACAGCAAACGGCTCCACAAGGGCAAAACGGCACTTTATTTAGCATTGTTTGCGGCATCCTTGCTGATCGTTTTCAGGGTTATCCCGTTTTGGGCAGGTCTTCCGGTTATTCCCGCAATTCTGCTGATATATGATCGCGAAGCGCTTAAAATGGTAGACTATATGCTGCTTGGAACCTTCTTTTTCTTCTTTATATTTGCCGGAAATTTAGCAAGAATAGATGCGATAAATGAGCTTTTCTCTATGCTGCTCAAAACCGATACGCTCATATTCTCAACCCTTTCCTGCCAGTTTATAAGCAACGTTCCCACAGCGATACTTCTATCACGTTTCACAGGCGATTACCACGCGCTTTTGCTCGGCGTTAACATTGGCGGCACGGGAACTCTTATCGCCTCTCTTGCAAGCCTTATCACCTTTAATGAATACCGAGCCATACATCCCGGGCATACCAAAAAATACTTCTTGCTGTTTTCGCTCGTAAACTTCATTTTCCTAATTATTATGACTGCGGCAGCGAGGCTGTTCTTTATATGACATAAAAAAGCACCGTACAACCGTACGGTGCTTTGTTTTTTTATTAACCGAGTTTCGGCAGGCTTGCGGCTGCAACCGACTGACCTACACGACGGGAATTTTCATCCGGAATGTGAAGTTTAATCTTCTTTGCGAGCTCGGGGAACTCGGTATCGAGAACCTCTTGCGCACGCTCGAGAAGGATAACTCCGCCTTCACCCGAGGTAACACGACCCATAATGAGAACGTGCTTAATATCGTAGAATTCGGTATAGTATGCGATTGCGTAGCCGAAGTATGCACCGATGGTGTCATAGATTGCGGCAGCGCGCTCGTCGCCATCCTTCATAAGGCCCTGAACAACCTTAAGCTTTTCTGCGGGAGAAAGGTTTTCGTCAAGCTCGATTCCTGCATAGGGCGCAAGCTTGATAACGCCGTCCTGCGAGAAATACTTAACGCCGCAGCCATAGTCGCCCGACCATTCGTCTACCATTGCTTCTTCACAGAAGTCAACCGGTACGAAGGCAAGCTCGTTAAGCCAGCCGGTGATGTTGCCCTGCGGGTCAACGTAGCCGCCGGCCTCACTGGTACCCATAGCGATGCCGAGAACCGAGTCATCGTTTAGGTCCATAGCGCCTGCGAGAGCAGTAACGTCACCGTCGTTTGCAACCTCGATCGGGATATCCTCGCCGATTTCCTTTGCAACGTCGATGTACATATTCTTAACCTTTTTATCAAAATCCTCATCGCTTACCTTTAAGAAAAGCGATGCAACCATGATGCGGTTGTCAACGTAAACACCTGCGCTGGATACGCCGATAGCATCAACGCGCGGCATATGGGATGCGGCGGTCTTCATGGCGTTTAAAATGCCTTCGTAGTGGTAGTTGGGGTCGGCATTAATCTTCGGGAACCAAACAACCTCTTCAGAGTATACGCTCTCACCGTTGATAACGGCCGAAACCTTACGGTCGCTTCCGCCGGCGTCAAAGCCTATACGACAACCGTCAAGATGGCGACCGATGGGAGATGCAGAAGACTTATCCTCGGGAGCCTCACTAAGCGGAACCGACTTAACCTCAAACTTCTGCTCGTATACGCGCTCCATAAAGTGAACGTCGAAATCACGGAGGCCGCCGTCGGTGTATGCTGCCTTAATCTTCTCGCCTACAACGTCACTGCCTGCGATTATAATCTTATAACCGCCTGCTACCCATAAAAGCGACTTTGCGATACGCTCAACAAAGCGGAAGTTTTCCTCATCGTGGCCTGTGCCGTCGGGGAAAATACGGGTCTTATAGGTGGTGGTGTAGCCCTTGTTACGCTCTACGGCGATAACTATATCCTGTCCGTTTTCCTTGGTTGCCTCGCGCATATCACGGCAGACAAGCGACAGCGGCTGGAATTTCGGGTCGAGTTTTGCATTTACCTTAAGCTTCATATTTAATTTTGCCTCCTATAATGGTTTTGCATATTTCAAAGTTCTCATCGGTTATTACGATGTCAGCATCCTTGCCAACCTCAAGAGAACCCTTTTGCTTTTCAAGTCCCAGCGCGGTAGCCGGATTTAACGATGCGCAGTTTACGCACTCATAAAGCGGAATGGTGGAATTCTTATAAACGTTCCAAACGCCGTGGTTGAGTTTAAGTACGCTTCCTGCAACGGTACCGTCCTCCAATCGGCAAACTACGTCACGGTAGATAATCTTCTGACCGCCTAAGGTGTATTCGCCCATCGGAAGTCCGCCTGCCGGCAGACAGTCGGTAATGAAGCAGAGCTTTCTGCCCTTAAGCTTCCAAAGCATATCATAGAAGCACTTATCAACGTGGAACATATCAACGATGAGTTCAACGCTTATATCGCTGTCAAGAGCTGCGGTTACAACGCCGGGCGCACGGTGAGCAAGCGGAGTCATAGCGTTGAAGAGGTGGGTTACGTGGCCTACGCCTGCGGCTACGCCGGCCTTTGCGGTCTTGTAGTCGGCCGAGGTGTGACCCATGGAGATGAGCACGTCGGTATCACGCTTAATCTCGCGAATTGCGGCGAAATCGTTTTCGTCCTCTTCGGGAGCGAGTGTGATGCTCTTGATAATATCGGCGTATTCTTTTACGAATTTTGCATCGGGTTTTAGTATGTACTTAGGGTCCTGCGCGCCCTTTTTGGATGCGCTGATGAAAGGACCTTCTGCATGACAGCCTAAAATTTCGCTGCCGTCCCAGTCGCGACTTTCTGCCTTAAGGTCGCGGCAAACCTCGAGTGCCTTGCGGATGGTTTTCATATCCTCGGTCATGGTGGTGGGAAGATATCCCGTTACACCGTTGGCCAAAAGGCCCTTGGATATGGTACGGATACTTTCCTCCTCGCCGTCGCAAACGTCCTTGCCTAAATATCCGTGGATATGCATATCGATAAGTCCGGGCGATACGAATCCGCCCTTGGCATCGATAACCTCTGCATCGGCAGGGATATTATCGGCGGGAATAATTCCCTCGATTACGTTCGAGAAAAGCAGTGCGCCATCCTCTAAAATACGGTCTTTTAAAATTATTTTTCCATTTACAATTGCTTTCATTTGGTACCTCCCGGAAAAACAATATTCTGCTGATTATATTCTATCAAATTTTTACTTCCCGTGCAATAGGCTATTTATAAAAATTTGGCAATTTTTCAGCGGATTTTTATATAAAAACACCCACCTTGTCAAAGAAAAATCGACGCTCTTATTTATTTTCGACAGCAGACGATTTTTTCCAAAATAAAATATTGTATTTGTAATGAAAATACAGTATAATTAAATTGTAAAGTAACTACTTTCGGGAGGTTTGCTATGAACAGAATTATCACTATCGGACGTGAATTCGGCAGTGGCGGACGTGAATTCGGTCGCCGTCTGGCTGAGGAACTCGGAATTGAATATTACGACAGAGAAATTATAACCGAAATTTCCAAGCATACACAGCTTTCGGAAGAGTACGTTCAGCAGATTATTGAGCACACTCCGCACAGACTTTACCCCATCACCATAGGTCACAGCATGGCCTACGTTGAGGACTATTCCTTCAGTCAGGCTCAGGCTGTTTTCGAGGCTCAGGCCAAAATAGTGAAGGACCTTGCAGAAAAGTCAGACTGCGTTATCGTAGGCCGCTGCTCGGACTATATTTTAAAGGATTACGACACCTATGATATTTTCATATACGCCGACCTTGACAGCCGCGTTAAACGCTGCATAGAGCGTCGCACCGAGGATGAAGAGGTTCTTTCCGAGAAGCAGCTTCGCCGTAAGATAAAGCGCATTGACCGCCACAGAGCCAAGTACTACTCCTTCTACACCGGCCGCAAATGGGGCGACAAGGCAAGCTACGACCTTTGCATAAACACCACCAACGCTGTAATTAAGGACTTAGTTCCCGTTATTGCAAAAATCTTTAAATAAAAAGTCGCACGGAGTAATCTCCGTGCGTTTTTATGCTTGTATTGCGACAAAATGTGTGATAAAATCATATTTGTGATATAACTGTCCCGCAAGGGATTGGAGGAAATAAAATGTTAGATATTAAATTTGTAAGAGAAAATCCCGAACTCGTTAAGGAAAATATTCGCCGCAAGTTTAAGGATAATAAACTTCCGTTGGTTGACGAGGCAATCGAACTCGACGGCAAAAAGCGTGAGGCCAACAACGAGGCTAACGCTCTTCGCGCAAACCGCAACAGCGTTTCCAAGCAGATCGGCGCTCTTATGGCTCAGGGCAAGCGTGAGGAGGCCGAAGCCACCAAACGCCTAGTAACCGAGCAGGCCGAGCGTTTAAAGGAACTTGAGGCACTTGAGGCAGAATATGAAGTACGCCTTCGCGAAGTTATGATGAAGATACCCAACATAATCGATGACAGCGTTCCGCTCGGCAAGGACGACAGCGAAAACGTTGAGGTTAAGCAGTTCGGTGAGCAGACTCAGGTTGATTTCGAGATTCCCTACCACACCGACATTATGCAAAAGTTCAACGGCATCGATAAAGAGGCTGCAGGCCGTGTTGCCGGCGAGGGCTTCTACTACCTGATGGGCGATATCGCAAGACTTCACTCGGCAGTTACCGCCTATGCCCGCGACTTTATGATTGACAAGGGCTTTACCTACTGCATTCCTCCCTTTATGATTCGCTCCAACGTTGTTACAGGCGTTATGAGCTTTGAAGAGATGGATGCCATGATGTACAAGATCGAGGGCGAAGACCTTTATCTTATCGGCACCTCGGAGCATTCGATGATCGGTAAGTTTATCGACACCATCACCCCCGAAACCGAGCTTCCGCTTACCCTTACCAGCTATTCCCCCTGCTTCCGCAAGGAGAAGGGCGCTCACGGTATTGAAGAGCGCGGCATTTACCGTATCCACCAGTTTGAAAAGCAGGAAATGATTGTTATCTGCAAGCCTGAAGAGAGCATGGAGTGGTTCAACAAGATGTGGAGCTACTCGGTAGAGCTTTTCCGCTCGCTCGATATCCCCGTTCGCACCCTTGAATGCTGCTCGGGTGACCTGGCTGACCTTAAGGTTAAGTCCTACGACGTTGAGGCCTGGAGCCCCAAACAGCAGAAGTACTTCGAGGTTTGCTCCTGCTCTAACCTTGGTGATGCACAGTCGCGTCGTCTTGGTATTCGTGTTCGCGGCGAGGACGGCAGCAAGTATCTTGCTCACACCCTTAACAACACCGTTGTTGCTCCCCCCAGAATGCTTATTGCATTCCTTGAAAACAACCTTGAGTTTGACGGCGAGAAATATTCGGTTCGCATTCCCGAGGCTTTACGTCCTTACATGGGTGGCAAGGAAAAAATCGAACAGAAATAATAAAAAAGCAGTGGTTTTCACCACTGCTTTTCTTTTTAGCCTATTTTGCTCATAATGAACTCAATAATATCTTTTCTGTGAGAAACGACCAGCATATGAACGGTCCCGTCATTCGTTACAACGTCCACACCGTTGAGTATTCCCCTCTTCTTTGCTTCCTTGATATCAGCATACTCGATACGC
This sequence comes from Clostridia bacterium, assembly GCA_017513245.1. Lineage (GTDB taxonomy): Bacteria > Bacillota > Clostridia > Oscillospirales > Acutalibacteraceae > SIG589. The sequence continues at coordinate 2,285 of JAFXGK010000011.1, read as the reverse complement.
ACCGTGCCAACCGAGCGCACATTTAACTTATGCTCGTTAAACTCCATACCCGATTCGTCAAAGCTTAACTTTCCGCCAATGGCCTCCTGCGTTTTGAAAACAGCGCCAACGTGTACGTAGTTTGCCGATATTGTTTTGCCACAATAGTCTTTCATTGGTTATCATCTCCGTATTATTTTTTCGCCTTTACAGAGCATACAGTGATGCCAATAACAGTATAACAAAAAGTTGACCAAAAATCAATGCTTTTGGTCAACTTTTTATCCGATAATAATGCTTATAGTTTGTTTATTTGTTTTCCGGAAGTTCACGATAGAGGTTGAAACGGAACATAAGGGTTTCGTCCTCGGGGTCGGCGCAACGGATTGTAATCTCGTCGATAGAGGTGCCCTTTAATATGTTGGCAATGCCGATTATCTGGCAGAGCTTGGATTTTAAATTAAGAACGTCGCCATCGAGGGTCTCGAGGAATACGTCGCCCTTGCACATATCAACGGCCTCCATAAAGCTGCCAAAGTCAAAATCGTGAAGCTGAATGTTTTTATCCATAAACACATCTCCTTTGTATTTAATATATTATTCGATTTTCACCGAGATTATATACTCTTTCTTTCCGTTTGTCAACCCAAAAATTGCTACAAAAGCCTTGACTTTAAGCGATATTACAATTATTATATTATTTGTATGATTATATATTATAAGGAGCCATTAAAATGAAGAGTAGCGAAAAAACAATGGACACCATAGTTTCCCTTTGTAAGGGTCGCGGCTTTGTTTATCCCGGCAGTGAGATCTACGGCGGTCTCGCCAACTCTTGGGATTACGGCCCGCTTGGTGTTGAGCTTAAAAATAATATTAAAAAGGCTTGGTGGAAAAAGTTTGTGCAGGAGTGCCCTTATAACGTAGGCCTCGACAGCGCAATTCTTATGAACCCCGAAACCTGGGTAGCTTCGGGCCACCTCGGCGGCTTCTCGGATCCTCTTATGGACTGTAAGGTTTGTAAGACCCGTCACCGCGCCGACAAGCTTATAGAAGATTACGTTGCAGAAAACGGCCTTTCGGATAACCCTGCCGCCTGGAGCGACGAGGAAATGATGAACTACATCAAGGAGCATCACATCGTATGCCCTTCCTGCGGTTCGGGTGACTTCACCGATATCCGTAAGTTTAACCTTATGTTCAAGACCTTCCAGGGCGTAACCGAGGACTCCTCCTCTACCCTTTATATGCGTCCCGAAACTGCGCAGGGTATTTTTGTTAACTTCAAGAATATCTGCCGCACTACCCGCAAGAAGATGCCCTTCGGTGTCGGTCAGATCGGTAAATCTTTCCGTAACGAAATTACTCCCGGAAACTTTATCTTCCGTATCCGCGAGTTCGAGCAGATGGAACTTGAGTTCTTCTGCAAGCCGGGCACCGACCTTGAGTGGTTTGATTACTGGCGCAGCTATTGCCGCAAGTGGCTTTTAGACCTTGGTATGACCGAGGAAAATCTCCGTCTGCGCGACCATGATAAGGATGAACTTTGCTTCTACTCCAAGGCTACAACCGACTTCGAATACCTCTTCCCCTTCGGTTGGGGTGAACTTTGGGGCGTTGCCGACAGAACCGACTACGACCTCACCCAGCACCAGAACCACAGCGGTGAGTCGATGGAGTTCTTCGACCCCGAAACCAACGAGAAGTACATCCCCTACGTTATCGAGCCCTCGCTCGGCGCCGACCGCGTAACCCTCGCTTTCCTTTGCGACGCTTATGACGAAGAGGTTAAAGCTAACGGCGAGAAGAGAACGGTTCTCAAATTGCATCCCGCACTTGCTCCCTTCAAGGCTGCCGTTCTTCCCCTCTCTAAGAAGCTTTCCGACAAGGCAATGGCTCTCCGTGACGAGCTCGCCGCTGAATTCCCCGTTGACTTTGACGAAACCGGCTCTATCGGTAAGCGTTACAGCCGCGAGGACGAAATCGGCACCGTATTCTGCATTACCTATGACTTCGAATCCGAAGAGGACGGTTGCGTAACCGTACGCGACCGCGACACCATGGAGCAGGTACGTATCAAGATTGAGGACGTTAAGGATTACATCGCAGAGCGCATTAAATTTTAATAAATAAACGGGAGCGTTACGCTCCCGTTTTTATGCCCCCATAGTTCAACGGATAGAATAAGGTCCTCCTAAGAAGTAGGTCGTTCGAGTCTATGGGGGCTGGATAGAGCAAAAAACTTAATATTTATTAGCAAATGTCCCAGTAGCTCAGCTGGATAGAGCACCACCCTCCTAAGGTGG
>JAFXGK010000010.1 GCA_017513245.1 Clostridia bacterium | reverse complement strand
TTCGAACCCGTGTTACCGCCGTGAAAGGGCGGTGTCTTAGGCCTCTTGACCACCGGGCCTGGTAGCGGCTATAGGACTTGAACCTACGACACTTCGGGTATGAACCGAATGCTCTAGCCAACTGAGCTAAGCCGCCATTTGCGACCGATTCATTATAATATATGATTTTCGGTTTGTCAACATATTTTTTTAAAAAGAAAAACCCGAGGGTAAAAAACCTCGGGTTTTTGGGTTACAGAATCTTATTCATTACGAGTCCCGTTATAAGCTTCGGGTAGAAATAGGTCGATTTCTGCGGCATTTTTTCGCCTGCCTGGCTTACTGCGGCAATCTCCTCAACTCTGGTGGGGTTAAGGATAAAGCAAGCGTCGGCGCCGGCTTCGGCGGCGGCGAAGGCCTCGTCAGCGCTGCGGGTATAGGTAAGGTTTTTCTGGTTGGCCATATTTTCCTTATCTATTTTTAAAATGCGCTCAAGCAGCAGGCTGTGCAGCACCGAAACGTCGAGCTCGCGAAGCGCCTTAGAAGCGTTCGGAAGCACCTTTTCCATAACGGCGGTGTCGCGAAGGGTTAAAAGGTATGCGTTTTTGCCGTCGTAGAAGCCGAAGGCCTTTTTGTTTTCGGCATATTTTTTATCAAGCATCGGCTGGATATCGGCCTTTTCTACCGCCAAAACCTCGAAATCCTCGCGGCAGCCGTCAAGAACTGCGGCGGTGTCGAAGGAATCGAGTCCGTTTATAATGCGGTGGGTCGGGAATACGACAAGACCGCTGTTATCCATATTAATAAGGAACATCATAACGTAGTCGCTGGCGCCTGCGTGACCGACGCTGTCGCGGTAGCGAAGGGCGGTTTCATAGCGGTGATGACCGTCGGCTATGTAGAGCTTGCGGTCGGCAAACTGGGCGCAAAGTTTTGAAATCTCTGCGTCATCGGTGATTCTCCACATACGGTGGGTAACGCCGTCCCCGTCGGTAAACTCGATTTCGGCGGCCGAGCTTGAATTCTCGGCAACGGTAGCGGCGGTTGAGCCGTCATCGTGGTAAAGCGAATAAATCTGGCTGAAGTTGGAACCGGTTGCGGTCATAAGACGGAAACGGTCCTCTTTTGCGCCGTTTAAGGTCTCCTCGTGGGGGAGAACCACGTTCTCACTGAAATGATAAAGCTTAACGCGGCACACGATTCCTCTGAAGGAGTAGCGCTTACCGGCCACCTCAAAATCTTCTTCATAGATATAAATGGTGTCCTTATCGTCCTGCTTTAAAATCTCGTTTTCTATCCAAGAGTTCTGGCGGTTAGCGGCAGCCTCGTAGTCGGCGGCCTCCTTGCCGGGAAGTTCAAGGCCTATAATGTTATAGGGGTTTTTCTCTTTATATGCTTTCTGCTCGTCTGCACTTATAATATCGTACGGAGGACAGCAAAGTTCATTTATAGCGCCTGCCTTTTCGGTAAAGCGCAGTGCGCGAAACGGCTTGATTTCTGCCATTAAAATCACCTCCATAGTATTTTATAGCAAAATTCTTTTGCCGTCAATAAAATCTTGCATAAAAGACCGTATAGTTATATAATAAATATGATTTGTTAAATAAATGTTTACAAATAAAGTAAATTTGTTTGATAACATTATTCTAAAACATTTTCTGTTTGCAAACAGCAGTATTGGAGGTAAAAACATGATCGAAGTTACCGGACTTTCCAAAAGGTACGGAAATCACCTGGCCGTAAGCGACGTAAGCTTTAAGATTGAGGACGGAGAGGTTGTAGGCTTCCTCGGTCCCAACGGCGCAGGCAAATCGACCATTATGAACATACTTACGGGCTATCTTTCGGCCACCGCGGGTAAGGCGTCCATCGACGGCTACGATATTATGGACGAGCCGGCCGAGGCCAAGCGTCGCATAGGCTACCTGCCCGAGATTCCGCCGCTTTATACCGATATGAGCGTAAAGGAGTATTTAAACTTCGTTTACGACCTTAAAAAGGTAAAGCTGCCCAAAAAGCCGCACATCAGCGAGATATGCCGCCTTGTAAAGATTGATAACGTTGAAAACCGCCTTATCAAAACTCTGTCAAAGGGTTACCGTCAGCGTGTCGGCATTGCGCAGGCTCTTGTGGGCAACCCCGACGTGCTCATTCTCGACGAGCCGACGGTTGGCCTTGACCCCAAGCAGATAATTGAAATTCGCAATCTGATTGCCAAGCTCAGCCGCAATCACACCATCATCGTTTCTTCCCATATCCTGTCCGAAATTCAGGCGGTATGCGGCAGAATTATAGTAATTAACAAGGGCAATATGGTTGCCGACGGCACCCCCGAGGAGCTTTCGGCCCGCATCTCGGCCGACAATTCGCTTGAGGTTTCGGTGCTCGGCCCCGAAAAGGACGTTGAAAAACTGCTTTCCGGTATCACGGGCGTAGAGAGCGTTCAAAGCCTCGGCAAGGGCACGGACGGCTCCGTAAGCTTCCGCGTTATGCCCGAGAACGGGGCAGACGTTCGCCGCGATATGTTCGAGCGTCTTTCCGACCGCAAATGGCCCATTATGGAGCTTCGCAGCAGCGCTCTGACCCTTGAGCAGATATTCCTGCGTCTTACCGACGAAACCTCGGGCAGCGAGCAGCTGCTTTCGGGCAAAAAAGAGAAGGAGGAGAATAAGTAATGACCGCTATATTTAAACGCGAATTTCGCGCCTATTTCTCCTCGCCGCTCGGATATCTTATCATTGCGGCAATGGCTGTTTTCGAGGGAATTTTCTTCGTTTATATGTTTTCGGCAGGCTACGCCGAGAACGAATTTGTTATCTCCAGCACGTTAACCGTCGTTATGTTGGCGGTGCCGGTGCTCACCATGCGACTTTTCAGCGAAGAGCGCAAGCAGCGCACCGACCAGGTGCTGCTCACTTCGCCCGTTAGCCTTTGGGGCATCGTAGCGGGTAAGTTTTTTGCCGCGCTTTCGGTGTTTGCAATTTCCTATGCGCCCACCCTTATCTTCCAGATAATTTTAACGACCAAGCTCGAAACACTTAACTGGCTTTATTATATCGGCGCGCTTTTCGGCGTGCTGCTTTACGGCGCTGCGCTGATAGCGATTTGTATGTTTATCTCGTCGCTTACCGAGAGTCAGGTGGTGGCCGCCGTTGTAAGCCTTGTGGTTTCGCTCGTGCTTTATATGATCGATTCCTTCGCGGCAATGACCAACGTAAAGTGGATAATGACCCTCGCAGGTCACCTTTCCTTTATGGGCAGATACCAGCCCTTCTTTGCAGGCATTATTAATTTCTCCAGCATTATATTCTTCTTGAGCGTTGCTTTCCTGTTTGTATTCTTAACGGTTCGCGTGCTCGATAAAAAGCGTTGGGCGTAAGGAGGCGAGACAGGATGAATAATAAAATTAAGAACCAGTTTTTATTAAAGCACGGCGCCTATAACGCCGCCCTTATCGCCATCGTGCTCGTAATCGTTGTGGGAGTAAACGTACTCGCCACCGTTTTAGCCGAGCGTTTCCCCACCGATATCGACCTGTCGGTAACCAAGGCTAATTCCATTTCCGAGGAAAACGCCGAGTATATCGAGGGTATTGACAAGAAGATTAACATTGTCGTTTGCGCAACCGAAAGCGGCTACGTAGGCAACGTAATGGGCACCTACGCGCAGGAGGTTTACCAGACCCAGGCCGATACCGATTTCTTCAAGCAGACCCAACTTCTGCTCGACCAGTATCATCGCTACAACAATAAAATCACCATCGAATACGTAGACCCCGATACCGCCGCCTTCAGCAAGGTTTCCGCCATCGTGCCCGACACCTCGCTCTACTACGGTGACATTCTGGTTTACTGTACCTTTAAGAATGCCGAGGGCAAGGAAATAACCAATGCGCGCGTTATTTCGTTTACCGATATGTACACCCTTGAGGATCCCAACGGCTATGCCGCATACGGCGGCCTTTATAGCATAGCCAGTTCCAACCTCGAGACCGCGCTTACCAGCGCTATTTACTCGGCCACCAGCGAAAAATCCAACACGCTGGCGCTGCTTTCGGGCCACAGCAAGGATGGCGCATTTGAAACCATGCTTTCCACCCTTGAGCTTAACAACTACGAGGTGGTAGAGGTTAAGGATGCAATACTCAAGGAAATTCCGAAAGAGGCTGATATCATCGCTCTCGTTGCTCCGCAGAAGGACCTTGCCGCAAGTGAAATCGAGGTAATTGAAAAATTCCTCGAAAACGGCGGAGAAAAGGGCAAAAACCTGCTCGTTTTCTGTGACGGCACAAAAACCGGCTTCCCCAATCTTTATGCCTTCCTCGCCGAATGGGGCGCAGAGCTTCAGGACGGTAAGATAGTCTACGAAACCGACGATGCTTACCAGAATTATTTTGGGCCCACCACCGCGTTTTTAACCAACAAGAAAACCGACTATACCGCAACCATTAACGGCGACAACAGTATGTATGTTGCGAGCAACATTACCCCCATGCAGGCCGCTTATACAACCTTCGGCAACCGCGTGGCAAACGTGCTTTTCACCACTGCCGACACCTCCGTTGCGGCACCCATGGCCGAAATCGCAAACTGGACTCCCTCCTCGACCGATAAGAAAGAGTCCTTTGCATTCGCAATCTACACCCACGACACCGTATACGAGGCCGACCTCGGCGCCAAGTCAAGCGGCGTGTACGTTTGCGCAAGCGCCAACTTCCTCTCGGCCGATTGGAAGCAGTTTAACGACGTTGGCAACGTAAACAGCGTGCTTGCAGTGATTAACGAGGCCTGCGGACGTGACGCAAGCGACATCTTCTTCGACCAGAAGATAGTGGAAAACCACGCTTTTTCTCCCCCGTCACTCAGCGCCGTTAAGTTTGTTCGCGTATTGTTCGTATTTGTTCTGCCCATCCTTATTATGGGCGCCGGTATCTTTGTATGGCTGAGGAGGAGCAGACGATGAGTTCCTTCGAAGAAGAAAAAATCGATATAGTCGAGGAGGAAGAGTCCACCATATTTGCGACCTCCCCCACCAAGACGCAGCAAAAAAAGCCCAAGAAGAAAAAAGGCTCGGCGGCAAAGATAATCGCCCTTGCGGCGGCAATGCTTATCATCTGCGGCTCAATTTTTGCCGTGATTAAGCTGGTTCCCAAAAAGAACGATACAATCGAGGTTGAAAACATACCCGTTACGTCTATCGCCCCCGAAAAGATAAAGCAGGTAACACTCACCCGTAAGGAGTCGGTGTCCACCTATCTTTCAACCCTTACCGAAACCACCGATGAAAACGGGGAGAAGGTAACCGAGATAAAGTGGCGAATCGACGGCATCGACCCCTCCTTTACCGAAACCACCATGATAAGCCAAATGCTCGATTCGGCGTTTTCGCTTTATGCCACCCGAACCATCGAGCGCGAGGAGGGCGCCGACTACGGCTTTTCCGCTCCTCAGTATAAAATCGAGATGAAGGGCTACAGCTCCGAGGACGACAAGACCCTTATCATCGGAAGCGAAACTCCGTCGCACAGCGGCGTTTACGCAACGGTAGACGATAAGATTTACCTTATAAGCATCGAAACGGCGGCCGATTTTGCGGCAACCGACGAATCGATGGCAACGAGCTTTGCAATAGCGGGAGCCACCGTAGACGGCGAAACGATGGACTATTTTGTCGACGATAAACTCGCGTCCTTCGACAAAATAACCCTCTCGGGTAAGAACTTCGCCCATACTCTTCAGTTTATAACTAACGAGAGTGAGGACGGAGGAAATTATAACGATTATATTATGGTATCGCCCTGCCGCCGCTACGCCGACACCGCCAACGTAGGCGGACTGCTCGACATAGCCGCAAGCGGACTTACCGCCGCCGAGGCATATAAGTATTATCCGACCGCGGCCGACCTTAAGGACTACCGCCTTAATTCGCCCGACGTCAAGCTTACCATCGAGTATGGCAACAAGAAGGTAGAACTTATTGCCTCGCGATACGATGATTCGTACTTTGCCGTTATCGTTACGGGCAAGGAGGATGTAATCTTTAAGGTTGCAAACAGTTTCCTGCCGTTTGCCGAGTTCCCCGATACGGCATTTGCCAACAATCTTACCTTTATTGAGGTTATTTCCGACTTTAAGAAAATGACCTTCAAGACGGCAAGCGACACCTATGCCTTCGATATTTCCTATACCGAGGAAACCGAAGAGGAGGAGTCGGTTCTCGAGGTATCGATAGGCGGCAAAAAAATAACCGCTCAAAACTTCCAGAACTTCTATCAGCATCTCGTTGTCGAGTGCAACGAGATAACGCTCGATCGACTTCGCCTTACCCCGACCCTTACGGTTACGGCCGAAAGAGTTGAGGGCGGCACCACAACCGTTAGCTTCTGCAAGCATAACGACCGCCGCTATTACGTCGAGGTTGATTCGGCTCCCATCGGCTTCATTTCCACCACCAATATGGAAAAGATACTCACCTATCTCGCCGATGTCGCCGCAGACAAAGAAGTTCCCGCAGTAGCATAAATAAAAGCACCCAAGATTTCTTGGGTGCTTTTTGCTTTAAAACATAGATAAAAATTTTTCACTCTCGCAAACGGGAAACCCTAAATCGGCTAAGGCACGATGCGATTGCGGCATACGGAAAGCTTTGCCCGCAAACCGCAGCAGGGGGATATCGTTTTCGCCGTCACCGAGCGCGGCCGTATTTGAAGGGTCGATGCGAAGCTTTTCGCAAAGGGCTTTTGCGGCGGTTCCTTTATCAACTCCGTTTTGAACGTATTCGTAAATGCCTCCGCCCTCGTAGCAAAGACGCGCAAAACCGCTGTTGGCTTTCTTGCCGTGAAGGGCGATTTTGAGCACCTCTCCGCCTGCGCGGTTTATAGCCTCGGTTATTCGGGCAGCGGCAAGAGCGGCCGAAATTTCGGTTTCGCCGCCGCGGCAGAAAAGGGTAGCGTCGGCATATCCCAAAAGCTCTTCGGGACGGGCAAGCGGATGCTTGCCGAGAACGCAGTCGCGGTGCATGGTAATAGCGCCGTCAAGGCAGATGAAAACCACGCGTCGATAATGCTCACCGAGCAGGGATTTCAGCTGACTGTAGGGTCGTCCGCTGGCTATGCAAAAATATATTCCCTTGTCGGTTATGCGCTTGATTTCCGACAGCACGACCCCCGGCAGTCGGTCACGGCCGCTTGAGAGCAGAGTGCCGTCGAGGTCGCAAAAAACAAGACGAGTCATATTTTTCCTCTTTTCTATTTACTAAATGAATTTTGTGTGTTAAAATAAGCAATCGAAAGAAGGTTTTAAAGTGCTTATAGATATAGGAACGTTGTTCAGCAACGTGTTGCTTTTGATGTTAATGCTCATCCCCGGCGTTATAATGAGTCGAGTTCTTCACGGGGAAAAGAGTTTTGCAAACGGGTTGTCAAAACTTGTGCTTTATATAGCCACCCCTGCCATGATGATATCTCCGTTTATTCGCGAGTTCGAAAAAAAGTTGCTCGGGGATATAGCGGTGACGTTCCTGCTGGCAATGGGAGTTATGATAGCCTTCTTCTTCGTAACCTTTATAATAGGCGGCGAAGAAAAGGTTAAAAGAACGCTTCAGTTTTCGGTTGTGTTTGCCAATGCAGGCTATATGGGTATTCCGCTGATTGAACTGTTGCTCGGCAGTAAAGCGGTAATATTCGCAACCGTCTTTAACGTAGCGTTTAACCTGCTTATGTGGACGCTCGGTTGCTTTATCTACACCCGCGATGCAAAATATATGCGTCCTGCCAAGATAGTTAAAAACCCCGTTATCATCGCGATGGCGACGGGCCTTGTGCTTTTCTTTACACCGGCCAATCGCTATGTGCCGGAGGTGGCAGTTTCGGCAATCGATATGCTAAAGGGCCTTGTGGCTCCGCTTTCGATGATGGTGGTCGGCTTCCACGCCGCAAGCGCCAACTATAAAAAGGTGCTCTCGCGCGGCAACATATGGTTTACGCTGGCCCTGCGCCATTTACTCTGTCCGGCGCTTGTCTTTTTGGTGCTGAAGGCCTTGGCCGTTACCGATATTTATACAAATACGGTCGTGGCAACGGTAGTGTTTATCGCGGCGGCAACCCCGTCGGCAACCTCTACGAGTATGTTTGCCGAAATGTTCGACGGTGATACCGAGGTGTCGGGTGTGCTCGTGCCGATAAGCACCTTGCTTTCGCTGCTGTCGATGCCGCTTACGGCCCTGCTTCTTAAACTTTATTAAATATACCATAAATAAAACACCTCTGTCAATCGACAGAGGTGTTTTCTATCTGCACACCCAGAGGTTTTTAATCTGGTCCTTGATTTGACTATATTCCCAAGTCCTTTCAGAGCGGGCGGCACTGTTGGGGTCGTTAATTTTAAACTTCCCGTCCTCATAACCGGTAATTACTATAAAATGACCGCTTGAGGTAAAATCGCCGGGCCCCATTACGCATATTATCGGATTTCCGACCTCAAGGTTGCGAATCATACGGTTTTCATCTAACGGTATTTCAATAACGTCGAGTCCGAGACGTCTTCCGCCTTTTGATATTAGCTCCCACGAGCTGCCGTTTCCGTCAACGCAGTAACCGTGCGATTTGCTGAATTCCGCAATGAACTTCGGGTTCAGTCGGGTGTCGCCCAAAAGGAAGACGCACACCATTGAAAGACAGGTCGGACCACACCCCGAAAGGCCGAAAAGTTCGCCCGCGTATTCATGGTACCCCCAGCGCTCGTCCCACTGAAAAAACAGCGGTACAAAACGGGAGTTCTTGTGCTCTATAAGGTCGATTACGGGTGACGAATCCTTTAAAAGGGGATAGTTAAGCACAAAGTTTTCGGCATCGGGGTTTACGGCCAAAAGTTCAACGAGCTCGGACGGATAACCCTTGGGGTCGAGCTTTTTCTCTTTTGCGAAGGCGGCGATTTTTGTGCGTGCGGCCGAAAGGCTCTCGCTCGAAATTTCGCTTGACGAAGAGGGCGTGTCATCCTTGTCGCAGGAGAGTAAAAAAACGGTGACGCAGCAGATTGTTGTTGCCAGCAGAAGGCATATAAGCCTTAAAGCGGCGGCTTTTTTCTTTTTCATAAAAAATGCTCCTATCAGGTTTTGATAGAAGCATTTTACGGTATTTTAAGAGCGGTTGCTTTAACGTTGCCTTTAGGCTTTCTTAAGGTTTTATTAAAGCGGCAGCGTAACCGTGAAAACGGTTTCGCCGCGAATGCTTTGAACCGAAATATTACCGCCGTGCAGTTCAACCAACTGCTTTGCAATCGCAAGTCCCAGCCCCGAACCGCCCGTGGATGATGCGCGCGAGGAATCAAGGCGGTAAAACTTATCGAAAATACGGCACAGTTTCTCGGGCGGAATGGTTTCCCCCTGGTTTTTAACGCTTATTTCAATAAATCCCTCTCGCCTGTGGGCCGAGCAGGTGATTACCGTGTTTGAAGCGCTGTAATTTACGGCGTTTCTGAAAAGATTATCAAAAACCCGCGCCAGCTTATCCGCGTCGGCCGAAATCAGCAGTTCCTCCTCCACGTCGTTTACAAGCTCTATCCCTTTTTCCTCAAGCATTGGGAAAAACTCGGTGCTTATTTGGGTTAAAAGAATGGTAAGATTAACCGGAGCGTGATTGGTGGGTATGGTCTGCAGGTTCAGTCGGGTTATTTCAAAGAATTCGTTTATAAGAGTTTCCAGTCGGTAGGCCTTATCGAGCGCTATGCCGGTGTATTTTGCGCGGTATTCGGTCGGCAGGTCGGGCGATTCCTCTAAAAGGCTCAGGTAGCCGATTATGGAGGTAAGCGGAGTCTTAAGGTCATGAGCAAGGTATACTACGAGGTCGTTTTTCTGCTGTTCGGCAATGGCGCGCGCACGCTCGTTTTCTTTGAGGTTGTATTTAAATTCCTTAAGCTGTCTGTCAAAATCCCTCAACTCCTCGGGACAAACGGGGCCGAAAACGGCGTCGTTATCCTCCGTAATGGCGCGGCTGGCGAGAGCAAGATATTTACTGAGTTTAAATACGTAAATTACCGAGATTATAAGCACGCCGACTATGTACACCAGTAAAATTGCGGCTTCGCGATTATGGTTTATGGCGCTGAATAAGCGGTAGGAAAGAAAATTATAGAGCAAATCCAAAAAAATGCCGTTAAACAATATTGCAATAAAAAACAAAAACAGCGCATAAAACAGCGTGTAAATTGCGATTATGGTAAGATAGCGTTTAAGAATATTATTTTTCAATTTTATAACCTACTCCCCATACTGTTTTAATGATTTTAGGATTTCGCGGCGGCTCGTGCAGCTTTTCGCGGATGCGCCGTATGTGCACCATAACGGTGTTGTTGCTGTCAAGGTAGTCCTCTTTCCACACCGTTTCAAATATGGTTTCCGACGACACTACGCGGCCTGCATTTTCACAAAGCATCCACAGTATTTCAAATTCGGTGGGGGTGAGCGAAACGGTTTCATCAAAGAGCTGTACCGTGTGCTCTTCGCGGTTTATCGAGAGCGCACCCAATACGAGAGTGCCGTTCTTTTGCGAGGAAAACGCGGTGGCTCGACGCAGCTGAGCCTTTATCCTTGCTAAAAGCTCGAGCGGATTAAAGGGCTTGGTAACGTAGTCGTCTGCTCCGATGGTGAGGCCGGTTATTTTGTCTACGTCCTCGCCGCGTGCGGTAAGCATAATTATGGGATACGTGTGGTCCACGCGTATCTTGGCGCAGAGCGAAAACCCGTCGATTTTAGGCATCATAACGTCGAGCAGGGCAAGGTCTATATCGTCGTTTTGTTCAACCTCCTGCAGAGCCGTTTCGGGATCATAACATTTAATGGTTGAAAACCCCTCGTTTTTTAAAATAACGTCAATAAGATCTGCAATATCCTTCTCGTCGTCAACAATTAAAATTTTCATAAGCCGACACTCCTTTACGGTACTATTATAGCATTAAAAGGAATTTGTTGTATTAAGATTTTCTTAAAATAAAAAACCCTTCGGAATCCCGAAGGGTTTTACTGTTACAGTAAGCTATAGTTTACAACCAGCGCGGCAAATACGATGGAAACCATCGAAAGCAGTTTGATAAGAATGTTGATGGCAGGGCCGGAGGTGTCCTTAAAGGGGTCGCCTACGGTGTTGCCGACAACCGAAGCCTTGTGGTTGTCGCTTCCCTTTCCGCCGAAGTTTCCGCCCTCGATATGCTTCTTGGCGTTGTCCCAGGCGCCGCCTGCGTTAGACATATAAATTGCAAGCAGGAAACCGCTGGCGGTAGCGCCGGCCAGAAGACCGACTACCGACTGATAGCCGAGAATCATACCAACGATAACGGGGGTAATAATAGCAACAACGGTGGGCAAAATCATCTCGCGGAGCGAGGCGCGGGTACAAAGGTCAACGCAGGAAGCGTAGTCGGGTTCGCCCTTGCCCTCCATAAGACCCGTGATTTCCTTAAACTGTCGGCGAACCTCCTTAACTACCGATTGGGCAGCCTTTCCGACCGACTCCATGGTAAGGGCGGCGAAAACGAAGGGAAGACACGCGCCGATAAACAGACCGATAAGAACGCGGGGGTTCATAATATCGAAGGTGAGGTCGGCTTGAGGGTTGAACTCCTTAACCTTATCTATGTACGACGCCATTAAGGCCAGCGCGGTGAGAGCAGCCGAGCCGATTGCAAAGCCTTTGCCCGTGGCGGCGGTGGTGTTGCCGAGAGCGTCGAGCGCATCGGTGCGGTTGCGAACCTCTTCGGGCAGGCCTGCCATTTCGGCGATACCGCCTGCGTTATCTGCAACGGGGCCGTATGCATCGGTGGCAAGGGTGATACCGAGCGTGGAAAGCATACCAACCGCTGCGAGGGCAATACCGTAAAGTCCTTGGTCGGCGTTGGTAATCTTAAAGCCGCCGGCTGCGAAGTAGGCAACGAGAATACAAGCGGCAACAATAATAATGGGAAGCAGGGTAGACATCATACCGAGGCCGAGGCCGCCGATTATAATGGTGGCCGAGCCGGTTTCGGACTTGCCTGCAAGCTTGCGGGTGGGTTTGTAGGAATCGGAGGTGTAATATTCGGTTGCTTTACCGATAAGCACACCGCCTAAAAGGCCTGCAAGAATCGAGAAATAAAAACCAACGTGAGAAAAATCGGTTATGCCGTTGCCCAAAATCATATTAACAAGCGGCAGCGAGATAACAGCGATTGCGGTAGCGCTGAAGTTGGTGCCGCGCGATAGGGACGAAAGCAGATTTTTCTGGGTTGCGTTTTCCTTTGTGTGAACGAGGAAACTGCCGATAATCGAGCAGACGATGCCGATAGAGGCCAGCAGAAGCGGCAGAGCCATAGCCTTAAAGCCGCCGAAAGCGGCAACGCCTAAGGCGCAGCAGGAAATAATTGAGCCAACGTACGACTCGTAAAGGTCGGCTCCCATACCTGCAACGTCGCCGACGTTGTCGCCAACGTTATCGGCGATAACGGCGGGGTTGCGCGGGTCATCCTCGGGGATGCCGGCTTCAACCTTGCCGACTAAGTCTGCGCCAACGTCGGCCGCCTTGGTGAAGATACCGCCGCCGACACGCGCAAACAGAGCCATCGAAGATGCGCCCATACCGAAGGTGAGCATTGCTGCGGTGATTTCAGGCGCGCTCAGGTTGAATACGTATTTTAAAAGTGCGAACCAAATGGAAATATCCAAAAGTCCGAGGCCAACCACCGTAAAGCCCATAACGCTGCCTGCGCTGAAGGCGACGCGAAGACCGCGGTCAAGACCCTCACGACAGGCGTTGGCCGTACGCGCGTTGGACGAGGTGGCGATGGTCATTCCGATAAAGCCCGAAAGACCCGAGAAAAGTCCGCCCGAGATAAAGGCGAAGGGAACGAACGGGGTCAGCATATCGAGGAATGCCATAACGCCTAAGATTACGAACATTGCGATGAAGAATACGGATACTACGGAATACTGACGCTTGAGATAGGCTCGAGCCCCCTTTTTAATGGATGCCGAGATTTTGCTCATCTGTTCGGTGCCTTCGGAAAACTTTAGCACCTTTTTTGCACAGTAAAGAGCAAACAAGAGCGCGAGCAACGCTCCGGCAAATGTGAAGATTACGATGTTGTTTACCAATTTTGTCTCTCCTTTTAAGGATTATTGCGGCAAAGCCGCCGCAAGCACGGACAACTCAACATCTCAAAGTACCGTAAAATTATTTTAGTACCTTATATATAAAAAGTCAAGCGCGCGCGGACGCGAGAATAAAATTTTCATAAAAAAGGTAATGAAACGCAAATAAACATTCCCAATGTTGCCAAAAGTGGGCAAAAACACCTTAAAATTTCTTGTTTTTATTGAGATTTTCTTTATTTTTGTTTGTTTTGTGTTGACAAATGTGTTGTTTTGGTGTAACATTAGTATAGATTAATGTCGGGAGGTATCCGAATGAGCGAATATTACACGCAGGATATAAAGAAATCGGAAAGAATCGATAGACTGATTTCTGCACTTTATGACCATCTGCCCGAAATCGAGGCAGAGCGTGCGGTGCTTTTAACCGAATCATATAAAGAGACCGAGGGCGAACCCATAAACGTTCGCAGGGCTAAGGCGTTTTACCACATCGTAAAGAACATACCGATAGTAATTCGCCCCGATGAGCTGATAGTCGGCAGCGCAACCAAGAGCGCCCGCGGCTGTCAGGTCTTCCCCGAGTACTCGTTCGAGTGGCTCGAATCGGAGTTTGACACGGTTGAAAAGCGACCCGCCGATCCGTTTTATATTTCGGAAGAAACCAAAAAGACCCTTCACGAGGTCTACAAATACTGGAAGGGCAAGACCACAAGCGAACTTGCCACAGCCTATATGGCCCCCGAGGCGTCGCTGGCGGTTGAGCATAACATCTTCACCCCCGGAAACTACTACTACAACGGCATCGGCCACGTAACGGTAGATTACGCAAAGGTGCTTCGCATCGGCTTTGACGGAATCAAGGCTGAGGCCGCAAAGGCTCTGTCCGAGCTCTCAAAGGGTGACGGCGATTATGCAAAGCGCCATCACTTCCTCGGCGCAGTAATCCTCAGCTGCGAGGCCGCCTCGCTCTATGCCAAGCGCTACAGCGACCTTGCAAGAGAGATGGCCGCGAGGGAGCAGGACGCAGCCCGAAAGGCTGAACTCATAAAGATAAGCGAAAACTGTGCTCGCGTACCTCGCGAGGGCGCGACCTCGTTCTACGAGGCCTGCCAGTCCTTCTGGTTCGTACAGATGCTGCTGCAGGTTGAATCGAGCGGACACAGCATTTCGCCCGGCCGCTTTGACCAGTATATGTATCCCTACTACAAGGCTGATTTGGATGCAGGCAAGATAACCCGCGAGTTCGCACAGGAGCTTATGGACTGCATCTGGGTTAAGCTTAACGATTTAAATAAGGTTCGCGACGCCGCATCGGCCGAGGGTTTTGCAGGCTACAGCCTCTTCCAAAACCTTATAGCCGGCGGTCAGGACAAATACGGAAACGACGCCACGAACGACCTTTCCTTTATGTCCATTGAGGCCACGATGCACGTGCTGCTTCCGCAGCCGTCCTTCTCGGTCCGCGTATGGAACGGAACTCCCCACGAGTTTCTTAAAAAGGCGGCTCGCCTTACCCGTACCGGCGTAGGTCTTCCGGCCTATTATAACGACGAGGTAATCATCCCCTCGCTCCAAAGCCGAGGACTTACCCTTGAGGACGCGCGTGACTACAACATAATCGGTTGCGTAGAGCCGCAAAAGTCGGGCAAGACCGACGGTTGGCACGACGCCGCATTCTTTAATATGTGCCGTCCGCTCGAAATGGTTTTCTCCAACGGTGTCGATAAGGGCGTACAGATTGGCCCCAAGACCGGAGCGCTCTCCGAGCTTACTACCTTTGAAAAATTCTATGATGCCTACAAGGCGCAGATGAACTACTTTATCGAGCTTCTCGTAAACGCCGATAACGCTATCGATCAGGCCCACGCCGAGCGTTGTCCGCTTCCGTTCCAATCCTCGATGGTTGAAGATTGTATCGGCCGCGGCAAGAGCTTGCAGGAAGGCGGCGCGGTTTATAACTTCACGGGCCCGCAGGGCTTTGGTATCGCCAATATGGCCGATGCGCTCTGGGCAGTGAAGACGCTGGTATACGAAGAGAAGAAGTTCACCCTCGAGGAACTTTCCGAAGCGCTCGATAACAACTTCGGCAAGGAACTCGACTCCCACGCAGCACACCGTATGACCGAGCAGGTTGCACGTGAACTGCTGGCCCAGGGCAAAAAGCTTGAGGAGCAGGATATACATAATATATATAACGTTGTTCGCGAGAACACCTGCTCAGCCGATAAGAAGGCGCGCTACGACGAAATGCTGTCGATGATAACCGCCCTTCCCAAATACGGCAACGATATAAAAGAGATAGATATGTTTGCCCGTGACGTAGCTTATACCTACACACGTCCGCTCGAGGGATATAAAAATCCGCGCGGCGGCATCTACCAGGCGGGACTTTATCCCGTATCGGCAAACGTTCCTCTCGGCGCACAGACCGGCGCCACCCCCGACGGCCGACTGGCCTATACTCCGGTGGCTGACGGTGTTTCGCCTGCGGCCGGCCGTGACGTAAACGGTCCCACCGCATCGGCAAACTCCGTGTCGCGACTCGACCACTATATTGCCTCCAACGGCACCCTATTTAATATGAAGTTCCACCCGTCGGCACTGGCAGGCGAGAGCGGACTTGAGAGCTTTGTAGCCCTCATTCGCGGATACTTCGACCAGAAGGGAAGCCATATGCAGTTTAACGTAGTCTCGCGTGAAACACTGCGCGACGCTCAGCGCAACCCCGACAAATACCGTTCGCTGGTTGTTCGAGTTGCAGGCTACAGCGCCCTGTTTACAACCCTTTCGCGCTCACTGCAGGAGGACATTATAAACAGAACCGAGCAGGGAGGATTTTAATGGATGAAATACTGAATGTAAGGGGAAGGATCTTCGACATTCAGCGTTTCTCGGTCCATGACGGTCCCGGCGTCCGAACGATAGTCTTCTTAAAGGGCTGTCCTCTTCGCTGCCGCTGGTGCTGTAATCCGGAATCGCAATCGTATGAGATTGAAAAGATGACCCAAAACGGAACGGTCAAAACGGTTGGCCGCGACGTAACGGTCGAAGAGGTAATGCAAACGGTTATAAAAGACCGCATCTACTATCGCCGAAGCGGAGGGGGACTAACCCTTTCGGGCGGCGAGATGTTAATGCAGCCCGAATTTGCTCTGGCGCTGCTTAAAGCCGCCAAGCAAAACGGCATCACAACGGCGGTCGAATCGACGGCGTTTGCCCCCTTCTCAACGATTGAGAAGTTGCTTCCCTATATCGACACCTTCCTTATGGATATAAAGCACATCGACAGTGCCAAGCATAAGGAATACACAACGAAACCCAACGAACTGATACTTGAAAATGCGCTCCGCATAGCCAAAAGCGGAACGCATCTGATAGTAAGAACGCCGGTAATCCCCGGCTTCAACGACACGGCAGATGAGATTGCCGCCATAGCGCGGTTTGCATCGAGCCTGCCGGGCGTAAACGAAATGCATATTTTGCCCTATCACCGAATAGGACAGGATAAATACGCCGGACTCTCGCGAGAGTACACCCTGGCGCACCTCACTCCGCCCCCGACGGAGCAGATGGAGGGACTCTTAAAGGTAGTGTGCTCTTACGGACTCGAAGGCAAGATAGGAGGTTAGAAAACCAGTGAATTTTGATAATTTGCCGTCAGGCGAGGGCAAGACCAGAATTATTCAAGAGCTCGTTCCCGGTAAGCAGATAACCATAGCGCACATCATAGCAAACCCCGACGAGATTCTTTATAAAAAGCTGGGTCTTGATCCCGCGGTCGACTACAGTCGCAGCGCGATAGGTATTCTGACCTTAAGCCCGAGCGAAACCGCAATAATAGCGGGTGACATCGCGATAAAATCTTCGGGCGCCGAGCTTGGCTTTGTAGACCGTTTTAGCGGAACGGTAATAGTAACCGGCACGGTGTCGCAGGTCGAGTCGTCGCTTGCGGCGGTGTGTGACTACGCAAAACAGAAGCTTGGCTTCTCGGTCTGTGATATAACCAAGACCTAATGCGCAAACTGATTTTGATAGGCCGCAGCGGAGCGGGAAAAACAACCCTCTCCCAAGCGCTTAAGGGCATAAAGGTCGCCTATCACAAAACCCAGTACATAAGCTATGACGACTGGCTTATTGACACCCCGGGTGAGTACGCCGAAAACGCGGGCCTCGGCGCTGCGCTCTGCCTCTATTCTTATGAGGCCGACGTAGTAGGCCTTCTGCTCGCAGCCGACGAGCCCTATTCACTCTACCCGCCAAACATAACCTGCATGGTAAACCGTGAGGTTGTTGGCATCGTGACCTATCGTGAGGGCCATAGCACCGAGCGCGCAGAACGCTGGCTCAGGCTTTCGGGATGCGAAAAGGTCTTCATAATCGACAGTCTTACAGGCAAGGGAATACCCGAATTGATAGAATTTCTTAAAAAACCAAGCGAAAAAGACTAAAAAACAACAAAAACAAAGATTTTTTATCGGTTTTGTGTTGACTTTTCTGTGTGATTGTGCTAAGATTTATATGTAAAAATAAAAAATTTCCAAAAAAAGGAGTTTTATGTTATGGCAAGCGAATACGAAATCAAAAAACAAATTTGTGAGATCGGTAAGCGTATCTACAATCAGGGCATGGTTGCTTCCAACGACGGCAACATCTCCGTAAAGCTTAACGACAACGAATTTCTCTGCACCCCCACAGGTGTTTCCAAGGGCTTTATGACCCCCGAGTTCATCTGTAAGGTAGACCGTGACGGTAAGGTTTTACAGGCCAACCCCGGCTTCAAGCCCTCGTCCGAAATCAAGATGCACATGAGAGTATATAAGGAGCGTCCCGACGTTAACTCGGTAGTTCACGCTCATCCGCTGTATGCAACCGGCTTTGCTATTGCAGGCATTCCGCTTACTCAGCCCATCATGCCCGAGGCAGTAATTGCTCTTGGTTGTGTTCCGATCGCTGAGTACGGCACCCCCTCCACCGAGGAGATTCCGGATGCAGTTTCCAAGTACGTTCAGCACTTCGATGCAGTTTTACTTGAAAACCACGGTGCACTTACCTTCTCCGATTCTCTGCTTAACGCATACCACAAGATGGAATCCGTTGAGTTCTATGCAAAGCTTCTCTACATCTCGAAGCAGCTTGGCGGCCCGAAGGAGCTCTCCGACGCACAGGTTCAGCGTCTGTATGAAATCCGTCGTCAGTTCGGCATGAAGGGTAAGCACCCGGCCGACCTCTGCGCAAACGCTAAGAACGGTCAGCCCAGCTGCCACGGCTGCGGCGGTAACTGCAGTGGCAACTGCGGCGGCAAGGATGCCGACCTCGTTGCAGAGATCACCAAGCGTGTTATCGAGCAGCTCGGAAAATAAGTGGTGGAGCTAATGGATGAAAAAACCATAAACTCCATTGTTGATACCGTAGTAGACAGTATAAAGCCGCAAACGGATATGACGCTGTCAGCGGCCCGACGCCTTTCCGAAAAGGTTAGGGAAAAGGCTCGCGAGATGGGCGTAAACGCGGTGGTGGCAATATCCAATAAGGGCGCCAACCCCGTGATGGTTGAATGTATGGATGATTCCTTCATCGCCAGCTACGATATCGCCTTCGGCAAGGCGTATACCGTTGTGTCGCTTAAAATGTCTACAAGCAAGCTCAAAAAGCTTGCCGAGCCGGGCGGCTCACTTTACGGTATTCAGTTTACAAACGGCGGCAAGATTGTTATCTTCGGCGGCGGCGAGCCCCTTTACAATAAAAAGGGCGAGCTTATAGGCGGCCTCGGCGTAAGCGGAGGTACCGAAGCCCAGGATACGGCCCTTGCCGAGTACGGTAAAAAAGTATTTGAAAGCAGAAGCTTTTAAAAGAAAGGCAGAGATATTTAATGGATATTAATTCGGCAAATATCGAACAGATCGTCAGACAGGTCCTCGAAGGTATGGGCGGCACCTCCGCTCTTGCTTCGGCCGGAAACATTCCTGCAACTGCCAAGGTGGCAATGCTCACCGGTCTTGAGAAAATCGAGATTAAAGAGTATCCCATGCCTCAGGTAGGCGACGACGACATACTCGTAAAGGTTGAAGGCTGCGGCATCTGCGGCACCGACGCCCACGAGTATAAGCGTGACCCCTTCGGTCTTATTCCCGTAGCCCTCGGCCACGAAGGCACCGGCGAGATCGTTAAGATGGGTAAAAACGTTAAGGTCGACAGCGCAGGAAAGCCCTTAAAGATCGGAGACAAGGTTGTTACCTGCATGATCTTCAAGGATAACCCCGACATCACAATGTTCGATCTCAATAAGCAGAACGTTGGCGGCGCAGACGTATATGGCCTGCTCCCCGATGACAACGTTCATTTAAACGGTTGGTTCAGCGATTACATACTTGTTCGCGGCGGCTCGACCGTATTTAACGTAAGCGACCTCGATTTAGATTCTCGTATTCTTATCGAGCCCTGTGCAGTTCTTATCCACGCTGTTGAGCGTGCCAAGACCACGGGAATCCTCCGCTTCAACAGCCGCGTTGTAGTTCAGGGCTGCGGACCGATAGGTCTTATCTGTATCGCAGTTCTCCGTACAATGGGCATTGAAAATATCGTTGCGGTTGACGGCGAGCAGAAGCGTCTTGACTTCGCAAAGAGACTGGGCGCAACCCAGACCGTTAACTTCAAGGACCACAAGGGAATCGAAGCCCTGGCTGACGGCGTAAAGAACGCCTTCGGCGGCTACTATGCAGACTTCGCATTCCAGTGCACAGGCTCGCCCGTTGCACACGCCAACATCTATAAGTTCATCCGCAACGGCGGCGGACTTTGCGAGCTTGGCTTCTTCATCAACGGTGGTGACGCCACCATCAATCCTCACTTCGACATATGCTCGAAGGAGATTACAACGGTAGGCTCCTGGGTTTACACCCTGCGTGACTACGCAACAACCTTTGACTTCTTGAAGAGAGCAAAGGGAATAGGCCTTCCGATGAGCGACCTTATCACCGATAAGTTCCCGCTCGAACAGATTGACGAGGCATTTAAGACCAACCTTGCAATGACCGGTCTTAAGATTGCAGTCGTTAATAAGTAGGTGGGCTTATGGGAAAGGCTACCGGAATAATCGAGGTTTACGGCCTGGTTGCCGCGTTTGTTGCCTGCGATGCAGGCTGCAAGGCTGCCGACGTAACGGTTGAAAACTTCGATAAAAACAAGCCCGGCAATCCGGATTCGCTTAAAGTGCCGCTTATAGTGGCAGTTAAGTTCAGAGGCACGGTCGACAACGTAACCGCCGCTGTCGAGGCTGCAAAAGAAGCCGCAAACCGTGTTTCGGGCGTTGTAACAACGCACATCTTAACCAGCACCGAACCCGATACCGAGCATATGTTAAAGCTCAGCGGTTTTGATAAAAACTAATTTTTGGAGGAAACTGAAATGAAAGAAGCACTTGGAATGGTAGAAACCCGCGGTCTTGTTGCAGCAATCGAGGCAGCAGACGCAATGACAAAGGCAGCAGAGGTTGAGCTCATCGGCACCGAAAAGATCGGTTCCGGACTCGTATCTGTTATGGTTCGCGGCGACGTTGGCGCCGTTAAGGCAGCTGTTGAGGCAGGCTCTAACTCTGCATCTCGTCTTGGCGAGCTCGTAGCTACCCACGTAATTCCGCGTCCCCATAACGACGTTGAGAAGATCTTACCGAAGCTCTAAAGAGGGGATAAAATATGAAGTCTTTAGGACTTGTTGAGGTTTCGGGCGTTACCGCAGCAGTCGACTGTCTTGATATCATGTGCAAATCTGCCGAGGTAGAATTTGTAACGTGGGAAAGAAAACTCGGCGGCAGGCTCGTAACCATCATCGTAGAGGGTAACGTTTCGGCGGTTACCGCGGCGGTTGAAAATGCGGTTGCAGGCGCAATCATTAAGCCCTGCTCCTATGCAGTTATTGCAAATCCGCATGAGGAAACAGCCCGCATAGTAAACGTAAGCGCTGCCCGTATAAAGAAAGCTAATGCTAAGGAAGGTAAGTAAGCATGGCAGAAACTAAGAAAAAAGCTCCCGCCGCAAAGTCTGCACCTAAGGCTGCTCCCAAGGCAGCGCCCAAGGCCGCAGCACCCGCAGCGGAAACTGTAAAACCCACAACACCTAAAAGGGAGGTAAAGAAAATGTCACTTGAAGCACTCGGAATGATTGAGACTCGTGGTCTTGTAGCTGCTATCGAAGCCGCTGATGCAATGGTAAAGGCTGCAAACGTTGAGCTCATCGGCACCGAAAAGATCGGTTCCGGACTCGTATCTGTTATGGTACGTGGCGATGTTGGCGCAGTTAAATCGGCTGTTGAGGCCGGCTCTAACTCGGCTTCTCGTCTGGGCGAGATTATCGCAACACACGTAATTCCGCGCCCGCATAATGACGTTGAGAAGATTTTACCGTCTATCAAATAAAAAATTTTTATTAGGAGGAAATTAAAATGACACTCGAAGCACTCGGAATGATTGAAACCCGTGGTCTTGTAGCCGCTATCGAAGCTGCTGATGCAATGGTAAAGGCTGCAAACGTTGAGCTCATCGGTACCGAAAAGATCGGTTCGGGACTCGTATCTGTTATGGTTCGCGGTGACGTAGGCGCTGTTAAGGCTGCTGTTGAGGCCGGCTCTAACTCTGCTTCTGCTCTCGGCGAGATCATCGCAACACACGTAATTCCGCGTCCTCACGGCGACGTTGAGAAGATTCTTCCGTCTTTAAAGTAATTAAACTTTTCTGATGCCCGGCGGCGGTACCGCCGCCGGGGGATTCTTCCCTTAAAAATTAAATTTACGAAAGGTAAATTGAAATGATTATAGGTAAGGTAGTTGGAAGCGTAGTTTCCACAAGAAAGAACGAAAACTTAGTCGGCAGCAAGTTTATGATTATAAAGCCGCAGCAGGGCGGAGATACCTTTGTAGCTGTCGATAACGTAGGCGCCGGCATCGGCGAGAACGTGCTTGTAGCAACAGGCAGCGCAGCAAGAATCGGTTGCGGCCACAATACCGCCCCCATCGACGCTGCAATAGTCGGAATAATTGACGACGATATCTAAAAATTTTACCGGAGTTTAAAATGAACTACGACGAGTTGGTTAAGACAATTAAATCAAGCGGTGTTGTAGGCGCAGGCGGAGCAGGATTTCCTACTTACGCTAAGCTCGACCGTCGCGCAGATACGTTGATTCTTAACTGTGCGGAGTGTGAGCCGCTTCTAAAACTGCACCGTCAGCTTTTAGAGCGTAACGCTTACGAAATACTCAGCACGCTCGATCTGATTTCGAAAACAGTAGGCGCCAAGCAGGTTATAATCGGTATCAAGGGCTCGTATAAAAACGCCCTCGCCGCTATCGAATCGCTGCTTGACTCCTTCCAAAATATTTCGGTCTGCCGTCTGCCTGAGGTTTATCCCGCAGGTGACGAGGTGGTGCTCATCTACGAGGCCACGGGCCGAGTTGTTGAACCGGGCTCACTCCCCATTACGGTGGGTGTTACGGCCTTCAACGTTGAAACGATATACAATGTTTCTCGCGCCCTCGAGGGCGAAAACGTAACCCATAAGTACGTAACCGTGGCAGGCGAGGTAAGAAAGCCGATGACCCTGCGCGTTCCCATCGGAACCACGGTCGGCGAGCTTATAGATTACGCAGGCGGAAGCGAGCTCGAAACCTATGAAATCGTGTTAGGCGGACCCATGATGGGCTCGCTCGGCAACCGTTTCGACGTGGTTAAAAAGACCACGAACGCAATTCTCGTGCTGCCGCCCGACCACTACATAGTTAAGAAAAAACAGGCTAAACAGTCTATTGATATAAAGCGCGCCATGGCGGCCTGCTGTCAGTGCACCTATTGTACCGACCTGTGCCCGCGCCATCTGCTCGGTCACCCGATTGACCCCGCGCACTTTATGCTGAATGCATCCCACACGATGGAAAAAACGCCGTATCTCGACGCTGCCTTCTGCAGCGGTTGCGGATTGTGTGAAATGTATTCCTGCGGACAGGGCTTGTCGCCCCGTTCCCTACTCGACGCGCAAAAGGCCGAAAACCGCAAAAACGGCCTAAAGCCCGAACCCCACAAGGGTAGCGGAGTTCCCGATTCGCGTCGCTACCGCCGCGTGCCGATGAAGAGGCTCGCAGCACGAATCGGAGTGGATAAGTATAACAAAACCGCCCCGATGTTAGATGACGAAATCAATCCCAAGACCGTAACGATTATGCTTTCGCAGCATATAGGCGCACCTGCCAAGGCGGTGGTTTTCCCCAAAGCCGAGGTTAAATGCGGCCAGATAATAGCCGCCGCGGGTGACGGACTTTGCGTAAACATACACGCCTCAATCGACGGCGTAGTTACGGCGGTAAACGATAAATTTATTAAAATAGCAAGACAGTAGGAGGGTAAAGAGTGAACAAGGCTCTTGGAATGGTCGAGTATAAGACGGTCTCAACAGGTATGACCGCCGCCGACCTGATGGTAAAAACTGCCGAGGTAGATATAATCGAAGCAAAAACGGTATGCCCCGGTAAATATCTTGTTCTGATTAAGGGGGCGCTAAGCTCGGTTCGCGCAGCAGTAGACGCCGCAAAGGTGCGCTACCCCGATGCGCTTATCGATTCCTTTGTGCTCGGCAATCCCGACCCCACCATCTTCGACGCCATTTACGGCACCGTCGAGGTGGAAAATCCGAACTCCTTGGGCGTGCTCGAAACCTATTCCTCGTCGGCCGCTATTGTGGCCGCCGATATCGCCTCAAAAACGGCTTGCGTTGACCTTATCGAGCTTCGTTTGGCTCGCGGTATGTGCGGAAAATCGTACCTGCTGCTCACAGGTGAGGTTGCCGCAGTCACCGCCGCAATCGAGCGCGCAAAGGAAGGTGCAGGCGAGAACGGAATGTTCCTCGACTCCTCGGTTATCCCCAATCCCGATCCCAAGATGTGGCAGAGTATTTTATAAACGGAAGGGCGAAAGTAATGCTTGCAATAGAAAGACGCAATGCGATAATCGCACGGCTTAATATGGACGGTAAGGTAATAGTAACCGACCTGGCGCAGGAGTTTGGCGTCACCGAGGAGACTATCCGCCGCGACCTCGAAAAACTCGACCACGAGGGTATAGCCAAAAAAACCTACGGCGGCGCAGTTGCCAACAAGAGCTTAAACGTTGATCTCCCGTCAAGCGTTCGTAAGCGCGCAAACGTTGAGCTTAAACAGCGCATAGCCGAAAAAATAGCACAGATGATAAACGACGGCGACTACGTTATGGCCGACGCCAGCTCGACCGCCATGTACGTCATC
The DNA here is from genome assembly GCA_017513245.1 of Clostridia bacterium. Lineage (GTDB taxonomy): Bacteria > Bacillota > Clostridia > Oscillospirales > Acutalibacteraceae > SIG589. Next base: position 78,738 of record JAFXGK010000010.1, on the reverse strand, counting down.
AAGTGCATAAAAAACAAGAAGAATATCACCCTTATCACCAACTCGGTAGAAATTCTTTACGAGCTTTCGGACAACACCGACTGGAATATTTTATCTACCGGCGGCTCGCTTAAGACCGGCTCTCTCTCACTGGTTGGCAGTACGGCCGAAAAGATGATAAGAGATTTCCACGTAGATATTGCCATCTGCTCCTCTAAGGGCATTGACCTTAATATGGGAATTACCGATTCCAATGAAAAGGATTCCCAGATGAAGCAGGCCATCTTCAGCTCGGCCGAGCGAAAGGTGCTGGCAATCGACTCAACAAAATTCGACCGCATAGCCTTTACAAAGGTTTGCGATCTTGGCGACGTAGACGTAATCGTTACCGACTCTCGCCCGAGCGACAAATGGATAGAAGCAATTCGCGACAGCGGTACCGAGCTTGTATATTAGAAAGGAAGCGTTATTTATGGCACAGATTTCCGAAAACGAAATCAGAGAAATAGTATCAAAGGTTATAAACAGCATGGGCAGCACCGCTTCTGCTGCGCCCAAAAACTACGATTCCACCCAGTATGGCGGACGTAAGTTTTTAGGCATCTTCGACGATATGAATAAGGCTATTGAGGCCGCAAACGAAGGCTACAAGGCCGTTCGCGCAATGCAGGTTGAAGACCGTGAAAAGATAATAACCGAAATCAGAAAGCTCTGCCGTGAAGAGGCTCCCGTAATGGCTGCCCTCGGCGTAGCAGAAACCAAGATGGGCAAGGTTGAGCACAAGCGTTTAAAGCATATCCTTGTTGCCGATAAGACACCCGGAACCGAGGATATCGTATCCAACGCCAAGACCGGTGACTACGGTCTTACCCTCGTTGAGATGGCACCGTTCGGTGTCGTAGGCGCAATCACCCCCTCGACAAACCCGAGCGAAACCGTTATTTGTAACAGCATCGGTATGATTGCCGCAGGAAACGGCGTTGTATTTAACCCCCATCCCGGCGCAATCGCAACCTCTAACTATGCTGTTGACCTTGTAAACCGTGCATCCCGCGCAGCAGGCGGCCCCGAAATCCTCGTAGCCTCGATGGATAAGCCGACCCTTGACAGCGCCAATACAATGTATAAGCATCCGCTTATCCGTTTGCTTGTTTGCACCGGTGGTCCCGGTGTTGTACGCGCAGTTCTCTCCTCGGGCAAGAAGGCTATCGGCGCAGGCGCAGGTAACCCGCCCGTAATCGTTGATGATACCGCCGACATCAAGAAGGCCGCAAAGTGCATCATCGACGGCTGTACCTTCGATAACAACCTCCCCTGCATCGCAGAAAAAGAGGTTTTCGCATTCGCTAACATTGCTGACGAGCTTATCTCCGGCATGAAGCAGAACGGCGCTTATATGATAACCGCCCAGCAGGCCGAGGCTCTTTCTAAAATTGTTCTCGTAACCGTTACCGATAAGTCGGGCAAAGAAAAGGTTACCGTTAGCCGTGATTGCGTAGGCCGCGACGCCGCAGTTCTGCTTGATAAGATCGGCGTTAAGGTTGGCCCTGAGGTTCGCTGCATCATCTGCGAGACCGACTTTATGCATCCCTTCGTACAGCACGAGCTTATGATGCCCATTCTTCCCATCGTTCGCGTAAGGGATATCGACGAGGCAATCGACCTCGCCGTAAAGGCCGAGCACGGCAACCGCCACACTGCTCATATGCACTCCAAAAATATCGACAACCTCTCTCGCTTTGCCAGAGCGGTTGAAACCACCATATTCGTTAAGAACGCACCGTCCTATGCAGGTATCGGCTTCGGCGGCGAGGGTCACGCAACCTTCACCATCGCAGGTCCCACGGGCGAGGGTATCACCTCGGCTCGCAGCTTTACCCGTCAGCGTCGTTGCGTAATGGCCGACAGCTTCCGTATTATTTAAGTAGGTGAACAAAATGGCATTAGATAAGGATTACATTGCCGACGTTGTAAAACGCGTCGTAGCAGAGTATAAGGGCGGCGCCGATGAAGGCACCGTTCCCGTAGGCGTTTCAAACCGCCATATCCATCTCTCGCGTGAAGACCTCGAAACCCTTTTCGGCAAGGGCTATGAGCTTACCCCCTGCAAGGACCTTTCCCAGCCCGGTCAGTACGCCTGCAAGGAGTGCCTCACCATCGTGGGCCCCTCGCTTCGTCCTATCGAGAAGGTACGCGTGCTCGGCCCCGTAAGAAAGGCCTCTCAGGTTGAGATTTCCCGTACCGATTCCTTCGTGCTTAAGGTTAAGCCTCCCGTTCGTGAGTCGGGCGATATAAAGGGCAGCGCTCCCGTTACGATTATCGGACCGAAGGGAATCGTAGAGCTCAAAGAGGGCTGTATAATAGCCAACCGCCACATCCATATGAGCGAGGAGGAGGGCGCAGCCTTCGGCATTCGCGACGGCGAGTACGTAACCGTTGATGTATTTGGCGGCGAGCGCAAAACGACCTTCTACGACGTTCAGGTCCGCGTAAACAAGGCCTTCCGTCTTGAGATGCACGTTGACACCGATGATGCCAACGCGGCAGGCATCGGCAACGGAGCAAAGGTAACCATCCGTAAATAAAACAAAAAAACCTCGGTGTTGAAAACACCGAGGTTTTATTTTTTATGATTTTTTAAAATTTTTTCGGTTGTTGTATAGTAGTTGCCTATATTAATGCAACTTTTACCTTTGAAACAGGGTATATATGGAAGAACATCTTTTTCCGAAAAACAAAAAGGAGAATTTTATGACACTTGAAAATTACAAATATCGAACAGACCCATTCTTTCTTCGTAATCAGTTTGACTTAAAAAGTGATGGGAAATATAGAATACCAATCATCCCTAAGGCCTCTTTTTCAGATGAGGATTTTAAAGATTTGCTGTTGATAGGGTTTGACCGCATTAAGGCGGATGACCAGAAACTGCAAAAGAGGATGGTTCATTTCTTTTTATATGACTACAAATTTGAAAAGATATGGAAAAAACCAGATGAAGCGCTTAAAAAATTAAAAAGCTACAAGGCTGTTCTTTCGCCGGATTTCAGTATGTATTTGGAAATGAATACAGCGATACAACTATACAATACGTTTCGAAATCGCTGGTGTGGAGCATATTTGGCCAGTAAGGGGCTAAAGGTGGTTCCAACCGTGAATTGGGGTAACACAGAAACCTTCGATTTTTGCTTTTTAGGAATACCCAAGGGTAGCACTGTTGCAGTTTCTACCTATATGGTATCAGAACATGGAAACCATAAGGACCAAAAGGAAATGTTTTTAAAGGGTTATAACGAAATGTTGAAGCGAATAGAGCCCGAAAGAATCATTTGCTATAACACTCCGTTCCCCGAAATGACAGGGAATATAGTTTTTGTTGATTATGAGCTTTCCTCTTGGAAACATCAAAATGAAGATGATACGACTTCGCCGTTCGTTAAATATATAACCGGAGAGTTGCCGTTACCGGATGAAAGTGATATAATTATAAAGCAGGGCAGAGTGATGTCCCTTATAGAAGAAAAAGGGATGGGCAGCGTCTATGGAGGCGAATGGAAACCCAAAAAATCGGAGGATGAAAGATTTTTAGGAGAGCCCGGAGAAATTAAAGAAACATTAGTTGAAACAAAAAAGGGCAGTTACAGGATTAAAACTAAAATAGGATTAGACGGAAGAGCCGAAAAGGAAAGGCACGAAACGGATCACACGAGACCATCGGTTCATACTAATCCGCATGATCATTCGATTGATTGGTTAGAGGGGTTTCCCCGTTTGAGCAAACCGATTAATTATTTTAACGAGGAATACGAATTTAAGTTTTATAATGCGAGGGAAATTATGAGCAAAGTTATTATTACATCCGAGAATATGCGGTTTGAATCAATCGCAGATTTCAAGATAAGCTTAGAACGTGGTGGAGAAATTGAGTTCGAGTGGAATGATAATACCTTCGGGGTTTTTAAGCACATTAAAAAGGCGCCCGATTCTCCGGAGCAATTTCTAATAGGACCATCCGATTTAACAAAAAAACAATTCCCGGGAAAATACGTGGATTATTATGCCGATACTATTGATGAAATTCTTGACTATGTTATTGATGGAGAAAGGCTTCGAGATATAGTTACAAATCTTTATGTAACGTGGAGAAATCTTTAATAACAATTAAAAAATCACTCGTTCGCCGTTCGTCAAATATATAACCGGAGAGTTGCCGTTACCGGACGAAAGTGATATGTACAACGAGAATATTGAACCTTTGAGCAAAGTTTTTTCGCATAAAGCAAATATAAAAAGAGCCACCGATGCAATAATAGCACGGGGCTCTTCTTATTTATGCTTTTTTAAATATCTTTTTATAGGGAATCGACACCGCAATACCGCCAACCATAAGGGCGCACCAAACGAGGATAAGTCCGTCCCACCCGATGGTGGTCGAAGCGTCAGCGAAGAGCTTGGTCGAAACCGAGGCGGCGATGTAGCTTAAAAAGTCGAGGTAGCCCGTAGCTGAGGAAACCATACCGGTGTCTCGAAGGCTGGGGCAGTAGCGGCTCCACATAATGTTATCAACGTTTTTGCTGAAAAGCACCGCGAGCAGCATAATACCGACGTTTGCGGCAGGAATTTTTATAATCCAAAGCAGCAAAAAAAGCGCGGCCGCAATTGCGAAATCGGTAAGCACCATTCTTTCAAGGTTAAACTTGTAAATCTTTTCAAAGGAGAAAACGGCCATAAACGCAGAAAGCGACAAAACGATGGTCGACGCCGAGGCAATAAGGGTTGCGGTTTTGGGAGAAAACTCCAAGTATTGGTTGAAATAAATCGGCATCCAGAAAACAACGGTGGTGCGTACAACACCGGTGAGAATAGAAACAAACGAGAATTTAATAATATCGTGCTTTATAAGAAGCTTAATACCGCCCGTGCCGCCCGCGCTCTTTTTCGGAGCTTTATATTTTCCGTACTGAATAATCTTTTTGCGCTCAAAAAGCGAGAGCACTAAAAAGCATATTACACCCATCGCGATAAGAATCGAGCTGCCAACGTTTAGCACCCATTGCCAGGTAAGGAACATTGCAAGCATACCTGCCGCAGGCGAACCGAGGAGCGATGCGAAGGTGTAGCCGAGGCTGCAGCGCGTGGTATAAATCGGTTCGGTGTTTTCGGCCACCAGCTTGGAAAGCGGAGCATAAATCATCGAGAGGAAGAAGCCCATAGCGGCGTATGCCAATTTTGCTATCGTAAAGGTGTGGGTGGTTTGCGAAAAGACGAGCAGACAGCAACCGCCGAAGGCAAGACCGAAACTTATCATATATTTGGCTTTAATTCGGTCGCCTATAATTCCGTTTATAAGCTGACCCACGGCATACACGATAAAATAAAGGGAAGAGAGGGTACCTATTTGGCTTTCGCTAAGTACTCCCTCGGCCGTCATTTGGGGAGAAATTTGGCTTAGAATATACTTCGCTATGTAAACTGCCAAATACGCAATCGAGCACATACCTCCCAGGAACACTGCGTTTCTGAACGCGGTTTTATCAGGCTTTTTAAGCTCTCCGTTCACGCTTCCACCTCCCTATAAAATACATATAAACTATACCACAACCGAACCGAAAGTCAAGCGAAAAAGGTGTGCGAAATATTGACTTTTTTTCGCTTTTGATATAAACTGTAGATAGTAAATTTGAAAGGAAACGTTCCTATGAAAACTCTTACCCGTATTACTGCGATTTTGCTTGTGCTTATGTTTGCTGCATCGCTTTGCGGCTGTGGCGGCGGCAACATTGTCGGCAGTTGGAAAACCCGCCCGCAGGTTGACGAAAACGGCGAGGTAATTATAATCGACGATAAGGATATTATGCTTTTTACGTTTCTCTCCGACGGCACGGGTGAGCAAAGCCTTCCCGAATACGGTGAGCAGGTTGTCGTAAGCTACACCTGGAAAACCAAGGGCAAGACCTTAACGCTAAAATCGGGCGAAGAGGTTTATAAATTCCGCTATTCGGTAAAAGGCCATGTGCTGAAGCTGACCCGTGAGGGAAGCGACGTCACCTATGAATTCATAAAAGTATAAAAGAAACACGCTGAAGAAAATTCTTCAGCGTGTTTTTATTTAACCCAGAAGCACGTCGGTTACGAGCATTACGCAAAAGCCTACAAGCAGTGAATAGGTCACTCCGCGAACCTCTTCGTGATGGGTTTCGGGAATCATTTCATCGCTTATAACGTAGAGCATTGTTCCGCCGGCAAACGCGAGCGCAAAGGGGAGAATAGCCTGCGATACGGTTACGGCAAAGTAGCCTATAAGCGTACCCGCAACCTCAACAAGACCCGTTATCATCGCGCAGATGAAGGTGCGCCCGGGCGTTATTCCCGCCGCCAGCATGGGGCCGATTATTACCATACCTTCGGGAATGTTCTGCAGGGCAATACCGCCTGCAATTACGAGAGCCTGCTCCGTGTTTCCCGAGCCGAAGCCGACGCCCGCGGCAATTCCCTCGGGCAGGTTATGAATGGCGATGGCGGTTACAAAAAGCAGTACGCGGCTCAAACTTCCGTTCGAGTGCGCTTCATACTCCGCGCCCACAAGACGGTGCAGGTGGGGTACGAGCTTATCAATAAGGTTAAGGCACAGCGCTCCTGCAAAAATTCCTGCCACCGTTATTATAAAACCGTACTTTCCGCCATATTCCAGCGAAGGCACAATAAGTCCCAGCACGGCGGCAGCCAGCATTACGCCTGCCGCAAAGGAAAGCACGATATCCGAAAACCGATGCGATATTTTCTTAAAGGCAAAGCCGAGCGCCGAACCAAACACGGTAGCGCCGCCAACGCCCAGCGCCGTGAGCAATACAACTTCCATAACTATCTCCTATAAAGCAAGGCTCCCGCGAGGGAGCCTTTGGGTTTAAAGTACGAGCGACGGAGCGCTGTAAACGCGGCCTGCAAGCTCCTGATTGAGCATGTAAAGGCTCTTAGGGTCACTGCCGAAGAGCTCCATCTTGGTGATAAGGTCATTGGCATTGGTTTCTTCCTCGCCCTGCTCCTTAACGAACCAATCCAAGAACTGCATGGTGCGGAAATCACGAACGTCGTATGCGGCGGCATAGATGTCGTTAATAAGCGAGGTAACGTATTTCTCGTGCTCAAGGCCGGCTTTCAGTACGTCCATATCGCAGGTGAAAACCTTGTCGGGCTTGTCGATGGCCTCAAGGGTAACCTTTTCGCTTTCGTTCTGTAAATAGGTGTAGAAAAGCATAGCGTGGTCACGCTCTTCTTGAGCCTGAATCATATACCAGTTTGCAAAGCCGTCAAGGCCGCGGTCCTCAAAATAATTGGAAAAATCGAGATAAAGATATGCCGAGTAGAACTCTTTATTTATCTGCTGATTAAGTAAGTCGCGAACTTTTTTATCCATATTAAAACCTCCGTTTTTATTTTTCTTCATTATAGCATTATCCGTGTGTATAATCAATAAAAAATAATCTTTTTGGGGCAAATTTTAAAAACCGCAAAAAGGCTGTTGACTTATGCTTAAGCGTTTGCTATAATGCGCTTGAAAACACTCGGCACGGAGGTATTTTTATGAACTTCGAAACCTTAAAAACCATTAACCCCCGCAACCTAAAGCTTTTACCGCAAAGCTGCGTAAAGCATGCTTTTATCGACGAAAATGACCGTCGCAATGCCATTTGGGATATGTTTGTAACGGAGTCGGGCCGTTGCTTTTTCTCGGTTTGCGCCGAGCTCTACGTTCACGAGTCGGCGGGCCTTTACGAATATATAAAAGAAACGGGCGAGATTAAGTGTTGCTTCGAGCTCGACCAAGCCGTTTGTTGCGCCCCCGATGCCATAATGCCCAGCAAAATTCATACCTCTATGAGCGAGATGAACGACGGCCGCCTGATTATGACCACCCACACCACCTCGCAGTCCTCAAAGCACCCCTACTGGTATCCCGAGCCGTTTTATAATCACGTGTTTGAGGGCTATCAGGGCTCTAATATTTTAATTTACGACCCCGTTACGGGCGTTCTCGAAAATCGCGGTATTCCCGTGCCGCACGAATCAATCTACGGCGGCGTATACGACCCTAAGAAAAACGCCTTTTATTTCACGGGCTACCTTCGCGGCCACCTCTATCGTTACGACGTTGAAAGCGGCGCCCTTACCGATTACGGCAAGGTAACCGAGTTCGGTACCTTCCGTCTGCACCTCTCGAAGATTGACGGCAACATCTACAGCGCAAGCCGCAGCGGCCGTTTTTACCGCATAAACACCGACAGTCAGGAGATAGAGGAGCTCGGCATTTTCTTCCCCAAGGATTACGAGCCCTATTCGACCGAAAAGCACGTCCAGCTCGACTATATCTGCGACGGCCCCGACGGTAACCTTTATCTTCACTATATTTTCGGCTACAACATTTACCGTTATAACATCAAGGAAAACACCCTCGAAAGTGTCGGCAGCGGTCGCCCCGATGACCTTGAACTCTGCGACCCTAACCAGCACTACGGCCTCTTAACCGACGAAAACGGTGTTTTCTGGTATACTCTCTCGACCCTCACCGAAATCTACGACTGGACCACCGCATACCTCATCCGCTGGGATATTTTAGGCGGCGGCAAGCCGCAGAATATGGGCCTTATCGGCTGCCCCGAGCGCTCGGTTAACGTTATGGCCGAGATGCACTATCACGACGGCACCCTCTATTTCACCAACGGAAACCACCATTTTGACGTTCCCGGTATGTTCGCGGTCGACGTTAAAAAGCTCGAAGCGATGGACTATAACCTCGACGACGAATGGGAGGAAATACCCCTCTCGCGCGACGTTATAAACTACCTGCATCTCGAAAATCCGCGAGCCGTTTACCCATACGGCGACGAGGAGTTTGACCGCCAGTTCGAGCGCGTTCAAAACTACGTTGATTACTGCCGTCGTTTCGGCGTATTTATGGCCGAAAACGCAATGGAAATTCCCCACAAGCATATAGAGCCGTATCCCTTCTGGCGCATCTTCGGCCACAAAAATTCTCCCGTACATCGCGTATGGTACGAGGGTGGTGAGCTTTGTGCCGAGCTCGGCGGTGATAAAAAGCACCGCTATGCAGGCGGCAAGTTTGAGGAAATCTCGGCCTTTACCGAAAAGGCGGCCCCCGTTGCCGTGCCGCAGGATAAGACCCCCAAGGCGGTCGGCCGCTATTTCCGCGCTGTGCCCACCGCTTCCGTAAAGATTTGGGACGATAAATATTTAGTCGGCACCGAGGACGGAATTTTATTTGTTTGGGACGGCGAAAACGCCTGCTCCTTCGGCGCCTGCCCCAACACCTCGGGCGAGGTTAGGGATATCTGCTACTGCGAGAAAACCCGCACCGCCTACGGTGTTATCGGCTCGTATAACGATATTTCCATAGTCTTCTCGTTTGATGAAAAACGCGGCGTTACCTATCTCGGCCGCACCCATTTTAATATCGAAAGCGGACTTTATCTCAATTGCGAATTGTCCTGCATCGCAGTAAACGAGGACGGCACTCATATCGCCGTCGGCTCGAACGAAAATATGGGCACCGCCTACGATATTGAACTGTAAAAACAAAACACACCCTCAAGGGTGTGTTTTGTTTTTACGGAATTTTAGATTTTCTCGGTTCTTCCAACCTTGGCGTCGGGGGAAATATCAACGGTTTCGCTATATTGCACGAGAGCAATATTACAACCCTGCCCAACGGTAACCGTTCTGCCCGTTACTCTAGGACTCGTAACGTATTCCAACGCCACCTCGTCGCCTTCTACCGAGTTGTTTACGGTAACGCCACGGGCCGCGCTTTTTATGACAGCTCCCCAAAAAGGTATCCGTCTCAAAACCTTATGCGTTTTGCTCGGCGCGATAACGATTTTACTGCCGCCTATGCTTCCTATGGTCATGCCGCCGTCAAACCTGATTTCGGTGCTTTCGGCGTTAAGCAGGCCTTTGCAGTTTATGCTGCCGCTTATTTTTGCGATCTCTGCTTCTATACCGCCTTCAACCGCCAGAGAACCCGAAACAGACAGCTTCTCGCATTTTATACCCTTGCCGCATTTAACACTGCCCGACGATGAAAAACATTTGCTCGCTACGAGTTTTCCGTCGCAATGCAGAGCGCCCGAAGCAGTTACGCTTGCGGCAGTTATATTGCCCGAAAAGCGGCCCGCTCCCGATATTATAAAGTCTGATGCGCACTCAATATCCTCGCCCTTGCTTGAGCCCGAGCAGAAAAAGGAAACACAGCGCACCTGTCCAATGAGCCGTCCGCTGCCACAAACCGATATTTTATTATATTCTCCGAAAGGGATTTTTCCGCTTCCGGATATGTGCATATCAATATTTGTGCTCATTTTCTTCCTCCGAAAATATCGTTTGTTATATCGCGCTTCGTACCGTCCTCGGTGTCTAAGACAACCGATTTTATTTCATTCAAATAGAAGGTTTTTACCCCAAAAACGGTATCAACAACGAGCGATATCCGTTTTTTTGATTCGCTCGAAAACCTTGCTGAAAGCTCTTCGAGCGAGGCTTCGTCCTTTTGTGCCTTTATGAGGTCCATTCGCTCGCATACCAGCCGTCTGGGGAAGAAGGTTTCTTGTCCCGTGGCGGTAGATTTTTTAATAAACCAGTCCTCGGGCAGCAGACCCTTTCGTTTCCAGCGGTAAAGGGCACCATAAGAAATGCCGTACAGCTCCAGCAGTTCTTTTTTTGAAATCAACTCTCGGTCCATTCGGCATCGCCCCCTCGCAAAGTGTTTACAAAAGCAGTATAGCATAACATTGTTACGCTGTCAATGTATGGCAGCCTGAAAAATCATCGCTCCAGCGCCGTTATTCGGTTTTCCGACCGCGGCGTTCAAACTTTTTAATTCATAGCTATAAGTAAAAAAACACACCCGATAGGGTGTGTTTTTTTGGGCGCGTCGCACCAAAAAAGATATCCAGGCTGAAACTGACCAACAAGTTGGATTTTTACGCTTTTCTATATTCAAACAATCGATATAACTTTTTCGAAAAACTTCCCGCATACAGTTTTCCGAAAATATACTTCTCAACACCGTTTAGCTCATCTATGTATTTTTGCGGTGTCATTTCGTGTTCCTTGACATAAACAAACTCACCATGCTGAAACAACTCAGGATCATCTATACCGTAAACCTCAGTAACACCGACATCATTTATTGGATTTTTGTACTTGGACAGTTTGGCCGCCAAAACTGTATAGCAGTCCATCAAAAACACAATCTTTTCAAAATGCGCACACAGGTTTTCTGTTAATTCGTGTACTTCTTTGGAGGTCAAGTACATACTCACGCCTTCCATAACAACAATAGCACATTTCTTTTCGGGAACCCTTTTCAGCCAGTTGCCATCCCTCACATCCCCTGCAATCATTTGATAGTTGGCAGATTCGGAATAGTATCGTTTTCTTTCTTCAATAACTTCAGCAAAATCTATATCGTACCACTTTTGATTTATAGTTCCTACTCTCAAAACTCGGCTGTCCATGCCGCATCCAATATGAATGACCACGGCATCCTGCACCTGTGCTGCCTGCTTTTTTACCCACTCGTCAAATACGGCAGCGCGAGTACCTATATAGTAGGCAAGCCACTTTGATTTTGATTTTCCTTTGAGTGCAAATCCCTCCGCGTCCCAAATTTCTTCTGCCTTTTTATCGTCAAGGAGTATTCCCTTTTTACTAACATACGATTTTCCATACAAAGGGATATATAATGTTTTATTTACGCCGTTCATATGTTCACCTACCAATCTCCTGATTTATCGAATTGATTATATCATATAATTATCGCTTGTTCCACCCAATATTGCTCTGGTATTTAGTTCAATTCCTCCCCAAAGATCGTTTTTGGGAAATGATATCTTTTTCGGTTCGCAATGTTGGTTGCAGATCGACTTGAACCTGTTCGCGCGGCTTTGCCGCTTGCCCTCTTGGCACGTGCCCGACATTTTCTCTGGCGTCGATACACGCCCTCGCCTCTGTCGACCGTGACGCGTAAATCTTTGAATGTTCATCTAGGCTTAACTGAGTCCCTCTTGCGGTGCCCGGCTCCGTGCTCGCTTGGAGCGCGGCCCGTCGCCGACCGCGGCGCTTCGTTACGCTCGCTGCATCGCCCACTGGGCGCGCTCGCGACCTCACCCCGGATTATTCGCCCTCGGGCTCATAACCCGGAATCGGAAATTTAATTCATATCCATAAGCAAAAAGAAAAACACACCCAATTGGGTGTGTTTCTTTTTGGAACGTAGCACCGAAAAAGATATCAGTTAGTTTTCCATAATGAACCTGCGGAATCTGATTCTACTGTTTGACTTTTTTTAAAACTACAGTACCACCATTCCCAAGTTCGACAATTAAAACATTTGAATCTTCTTTTGCAGTATATAGTTTTGCTGCAATATCGTTAAGATGTGTTCTGTATGTCCCCTCATAGTCAGAAGCATCGCCGAGACAAGCATCAAGCGTATATGCTTCAGAATCAGTAAAAAACTGAAGATATGTCTCTCCATCAATCACAACCATTCCCAATATGTCGCATACATCATCTTTATTAGTAGAATCGCCGGTTGAATTATCATTACCGGAAACCGAAATGTTTTCGCCATTTGAGGACAGGCTATTGTCAAACCCATCTGGGTTAATATAATCCTTTTCACCGATAACAGTCGAATCATCTAAGGAAATTGGCGATTGGCTGTTGAGCATACCTCCTTGCCATACACCAATTCCAAGCAATGCTACAAGGCAAACACAACAAAGCGAAGTTGCAACACTTATCACTGTTTTCCTTTTTCTCTTTTGATCTGTAACGTAACGATTTCTGCGTTCAAGCAAATCGTTTGTCAATTCATCATAGTTCTTCATAAACAAAGCCCTCCTTGTCAAGTTCTGATTTCAAAGCGCTTTTTGCGCGGTAAACGAGGTTTTTCATTTGACGGGCGTTCTTTTTCATAACGACTGCCGCCTCGGCGTAAGATAAACCATCGAAATAGAGCAACCAAAGGATCTGCCTATACTCGGTATTTAGCTTTCTTAATACCCTATGAACGGTTATCTTGCGTTCTTCGATAATGTAGAGTTTTTCCAGATTATATTCATCTTCGAAATAGTTCTCCAAATCATAAAAGGATGTATCAGATATCTTGGAATTATGTCTGATATAATCAATCGCCACGTTTCGCCCGATGGTATAAAGCCAAGTCTTGAATGAGTAATTGGCATTAAACTTCGGCTTTTTCGTTATGATCTTATAAAATGTTTCTTCCATTAACTCTTCGGCAACAGATATGTTATTCACAATACCATTGAGATAAAGAATAAGACCGTCGCTGTAATTTCTTACGATTTCCGCTAAGCCTTTGTCATCACCATCAAGGAAACGGCGGTAGCTACTTGCACCGTTGTCCATTGATTTACTCCTTTCTGAAAGGTTCTTTTTGCCCTTTCACTTATTAAACGGATGAATAAGCAAAAGGTCTCACTTATTTTAGAAATATTATACCATAAATGCAAACGTAATACAGAGGCTATTTAAAAAGCTAACTATCGTCGTTCTGAAATATTCGTGAAATTTAGTTCAAGTCCTCCCCAAATGTCGTTTTTGTGGAATGATATCTTCTGAATTTCACTTTGAAAAATGGCAGAAGAAAACCCCGAAACCGCGGTGGTTTCGGGGTTTTCGCACCGATATCTTTTTCGGTGCGCATTGTTGGTTGCGGGGACAGGACTTGAACCTGCGACCTCCGGGTTATGAGCCCGACGAGCTACCAACTGCTCTACCCCGCGATATTTAGGCACCTCTTTTTAGGGTGCCTGATTATTATACCACAAAAATATTATTTTGCAAGTATTTTTTTATATTTTGCTTATCTTTTTGTTTTAAGACGTCCCATTACGACCGAAACCGCGAAGAAAACGCAGAAAAACACAAGGTTCGCAAGCACTACGCTGGCTCCGGGCGGAGTAGAAAACGCAAACGAAGCGATAAGACCGATTAAAAACGCAGAAACGCTTACAAGCAGTGAGCAGAGAATTACTCCTCTATACGAACGGCAGACGCGCCCTGCCGTTAGTGAAGGGAAGACGAGCAGGCTCGAAATCAGCAGTGCGCCCAACATACGCATACCGATTACCACCGTGACGGCAGTAAGGCAGGAAAGAAGCGCGTTATAGCGCGATACGCGAATTCCCGTGGCCGAGGAAAAGCTTTCGTCAAAGGTGACGGCAAAGAGCTTATTATAAAACACCACGAAGAGCAAAAGCACCACGGCGCATAGTACGGCGGTAACCAACACGTCCCGTCCGCTTAGAGTATATATGCTGCCGAACATAAAATTATTAATATCAACGTTCATACCGCTCGAAAGCTTGGCCGCCGTAACACCAACGGCCAGCGCGCTTCCCGAAACCGCGGCAATCGCGGCGTCGCCCTTTACCTTGCCGCTTTTATTAAGCTGCAGAAGGCCAAAAGCCGCCAACAGCACGGCAGGGATGGCGATATAAAGCGGAGCCACGCCAAAAGCGAGTCCCAGCGCCGAGGCGCCGAACCCGACGTGCGAAAGACCGTCACCCAGCCCCGAAAAACGCTTAAGCACAAGGCTTGTACCCAAAAGCGCCGCGCAGACCGAAATTAATAGTCCCACAAGCAGCGCGCGCAGGGCAAACGGATATGAAAACAGACCGAGAAGTTCATTAATCATGGCAGTGTCCTCCCGCAAGCATGGCTTTGCCCAACGCCGAATGAGCGTATTCGTGTGACGAGCCGAAGAAATATTCGCCGTGCCCGAGGTGCAGAATTTTGTTGCCGTAGTGCACCGCGCAGGAAACGTCGTGCGATACCGTAATAATGGTAACGCCCTCGCTGTGGAGCTGCTCGGTCAGACGGTAGAACTCAGCCGTAGCAACGGGGTCGAGACCCGTTATGGGCTCGTCGAGCAGAAGAATTCCTCCCGTTGCGCAGAGGGCGCGGGCCAAAAGCACGCGCTGCTGCTGACCGCCCGAAAGTTCACGGAAGGAGCGGCGTTCAATATCCGAAACATTTAGTTTTTCCATCATATCACGGGCAAGTTTTTTGTCGCGCGCGGTATAAAGGGGGAGGCGCTTGCCGCCCAGCGTTCCCGATAGCACAACCTCGCGAACCGAGGCAGGGAAGTCGGTTTGAATTTCGGTTTGCTGAGGAAGATAACCAATCTTCGTTTTGCGGTTTTTCGAAAAAACGATTTCGCCGCTGTCGGGCTCAATAAGACCAAGCAAAAGTTTTATAAGGGTGCTTTTGCCGGTGCCGTTTTCGCCCACTATATAGAGGTGGTCGCCCTCCTCAACCGAGAGGTTAAGGTCGCGCAACACCGCGCGGCGGGAATAGCTTTTATAAAGATTTTTAACCTCGATAATCGGCATCAGTTAAGCCCCCTTTCAAGTACGGTTTTATTGTGTTCCATAATATCCAAATAGGTGAGTCCCGAGCAAAAATCCTCGTGACTTACGGTGTGCATCGAATTTAGCATGAGCTTTTCGGCCCCCGTAGCCTCACAGACCGTGTCGGCAAGGTAGCCCGAGCCGTTTTCAATATAGAAAACGTGCGACAGCCCCTCTTTTTTCACGGTGTCTATCAGGCGCATAACCGTCTTTGCGTCGGCATCGGCCAAATGGTCGCAGGCGTCGAAGGCGGCGGTGTATTCGAGCGAATAGTATTCGCATAAATATTTAAGCGGGAACCTATCAGCTACCGCGATTGTCCTATGCTTTGCGGACGCTATGACTTCTTTGGTCTCGCTTGCGAGACGGGTGATTTCAGCGCAGTAGTCACCGGCCCTTTTTTGATAACGGTCGGCTTTTTCGGGGTCGAGGCCGCTTGCCGCGCCGCATATGGCCGAAACGATACTTTTTGCGTTATCAGGCGAGAGCCAAACGTGTTCGTCGGCTTCCTCGTGCGAGTGGCCGTGATTATGGTCATGGTGGGTGTGAATCAGGGCTGATTCATCAACCATTTTGATTACGGTCAGGTCGGAGTTGCCGATGCTTTTAAGTATGCGCTCAACCCAAACGTCGCCCTCGCCGCCCGTATAGATAAATAGGTCGGCGTTTTCGATTTTTATTATATCCTCGGCCGTCGGCTCAAAGGAATGAACTTCAACGCCCGGCTCAAGCAGCATCGAAACTGCGGCATCATCGCCGCATACTGCGCGGGCAAAATCATAGGCCGGGAATACGGTGGCCACAACCGAGAGTTTGTCGGCAGGCTCCCGCTTGGCCGTGCAACCGCAAACAAACAGCACAAGCGCCGCTAAAATTAAACTTATTTTCTTCATTTTGCACAATCTCCGCACGTGCCGTAAAGCACCGTTTTTGAATTATCAACGCGGAAGCCGTGATGTACCGATACGTGGTCTGAAAGCTGTTGTACCTTCTCACACTCAATGTGCAAAAGTCGGCCGCAACTTTCGCAGCGCAGATGAAAATGGTGCTCGCAACGGTCAGCCAGTCCGAAACAGTAGCCGCCGTCTCCCCGGTATTTCTTAACCTCGCCCTGTTCGCAAAGCTTGTCAAGGTTGCGGTAAACGGTGGTAAGACCGATTTTTTCGCCACGTTCTTTCAGGTTGGATAAGATTTCTTCAACCGTCATATGCGAGTGTTCGCTGTCTGCCAGCGTTTCGCGGATAAGTCGAAGCGGTCGTGTATTGTAGCTTGCGCGCGTAGCCAAAACAGTCCCTCCCAAATTGAAAATGATTTTCAATTTCAATTTTATAGGCTGTCGGTTAGTTTGTCAAGTTAATTTAGACTTGTAATATTAACTGTTTTGTAGTATCATAATAAAAGTAACAAGTTTGTAACCACGGAGGCGAAGGTATTGGGAAACAGCGGTTTTTTGAATAAGCTAATAACCCCAAAGGATACCACGGTGTTCGACCGAACGCTTGATATTTTAATAGCCTTATTACCTGCCGCAATAGCGGGCTGTGTTTATTTCGGAATGCACGCGCTGTTAATGCTGCTTTGCTGTATGGTGTGCGCGGTTGTCGCCGCGTTTTTATCGGCAAAGCTTTTGGGCGTTCGCGAGGACGTACGCGATTTGTCGGCGCTGGTGTGCGGATTACTTATCGCCATGACCATGCCCTCGGGATTTTCTATTCCTGCCGCAATGGTGTGCACCGTGGCGGCGGTAATAGTCGCGCGCGTTATGTTTGGCGGAAACGGCTGTGAGATCGTAAGCCCCGTAGCTTTTGGTGCGGTGCTCTGTTTTTTGTGCTTTCCGGGACTTTTTTATTACAATGAAGCCTTCACAAACCTGCCCACGCAGATAACCTCGGGTTTTACTCTGCGCCAGCTGATTTTTGGCGCGCACGCAGGCGCCATAGGCGAAACTCCGGCGGTATTTTTGCTGCTCGGCGCGCTTTATCTTTGCCTGCGCCGTGTAATTTCGCCCGTAATCCCCGTGTTTGCCGTTGCCTTTACGGCGCTGTTTTCGTTCCTCTTCGGGGTCGACGTTTTAACGGCAATACTTGGCGGCGGCGTGCTGCTTGCGGCGATATTTATACTGCCCGATCGCAATTTGGCCCCCTCGGGCTTTATGGGGCAGATAGCCTACAGCGCGGCGTTTGCGTTGCTTACCGTAATAATCCGCAGGTATGCCGCGGTTGAGGAGGGTGTGTACTTTGCCGCCCTCACGGTAAACCTTATACGCCCGTTGTTTGAAGCGATACCCGAAATAAAGAAAAAGGGGGAGAAGCCGTATGAAAAAGCCTGATATAAAATCCCTCTTTACTCCCTTTGTCGGCAGCGTTGCCCATAAGGTTGTCGCGGTGGCCGCGGCTCTGCTTTTGACGGCAGGGCTTATTCTCTGCGCGCATTTAATCCTTCACGATGATTCCCCAAAGGCTGATGATACTTCGTCGTCGCAAAGTGAGGTGGCGTTATGAGAAGACTTTGCAGAAAACTCCTGGTGCTTACCTTCGCGATAATCCCCGTGCTGTGCCTTACCGTTACGGCGTCTAACGCGCTGTTTTGTGCGCTGGCGGTATTTATATCGCTTTTGCTTGCCTGCGGCGTTCGCCTTCTGGGCGATAAAATCGTGCCCGCAAGCGTTAAGAATATAGTTATAATTATTGTCATTGCGCTCGGTATATCGCTTGTTCAGATGTTTACCGAGGGCCGTCTTTCGGCCGATGCCGGCGCCGAAACCTTTATGCCGCTGTGCGCCGTGCCCGCGCTTTTACTGCTCGGTCTTTCCAGCAGCCGCAAGGGTGCAAAATCAACCATGCTGTTTGCGCTGGTCGAGGGCGGTCTTTTCGCCGCACTGATGGTAATAATCGGAATTCTGCGTGAGCTAATCGGTCTCGGCACGCTTTTTGGCGTTTCGGTTACGCGAAAGCTTTTTGATCCCATTGCAGTTCTGGCGCTTCCTGCAGGCGCGATATTCGTAATCGCCCTGTTCATAGCCGTCCTCCAGTATATAGCAAAGGAGGATTCGGCCAATGCGTGAGATTTTGGTTTTACTGTTGGCAGGCGTGCTGGCCGATAATCTTATTTGTTTCCGCACTATAGGAATCGGCAACAGCATACTCTCGACCGATACGCTGCGAAAAAGCGCATCTCTCGGCGCTGCGATAACCGTGGCAGGCATTGCCTGCACCGCGGTTATTTACCCGATATACAAATTTATGGTTATACCTATGGGTATTGCCTGCTTTAAAACGCTTATACTTATATTAGTATGCGCGGCCGCATATTACGCAGGAAAACTGCTGATGCCGAAATCCTTTTCGGCCTTCTCGTCGGATCGGGGCGCCGTTATGTTCGGCACCATTATGGGCATTTGCTGCATCTGTGCCGAGCGCGCAAATTACGGGTATGCTTTGCTGTCGGCGCTGTTCTACGGACTGGGACTGCTGCTCGTGCTGTGCATATTCTTCTGTGCGCGACTGTCCGTAAAGCACACCCGCGTACCTAAAAGTTTGGCAGGATTGCCGCTTGATCTTATAATTACCGCAATAATTGCCCTCGTGCTTTACGGCTGGCAGGGCGTTGCATAAAGGGGAATGAAAACGGATGTATCCGGAGGAGCAAAATACAGAACAAATGGATGAGGCGCTCCGTCGCCGCTATAACGAGCGAAAGCAGGCCATCAAAAAGGCGCGCCGCCGCCGTGCAATTATCCGCCTTGTGATAAGAGCCGCGGTTGTTTTGCTCGCTATAATTATTTTAATATCCGTAATCGTTTCTTCCTGCGGAAAAAAAGAGGTAAGCGATGCCGACCTTCCCCAAAGCGAGGTGGAATACACCTCCTCGGTCGAGCAACAGCCGGAACCGACTTTGCCGAAAGTCGCCGCCGATATGGAAACGCCGAGCGATGTTAACAGCCGCTTTGTGGCAATTTTAAGCCTTGAAAAGAACGAGATAATTGCCTCGAAATCCATGCACGAGCGCATATATCCGGCCTCTCTTACCAAGATAATGACCTTGCTTGTCGCATTCGAAAACAATCCCGACCTTGATAAAACCTTTACCGTAACCAACGCGATAATCGACCCCCTCTACCGTGAAGAGGCCACACTTGCGGGCTTCCTTGACGGTGAGGCCGTAACGATACGCGACCTGCTTTACGGAACGGTGCTCCCCTCGGGCGCTGAGGCTGCCGAAAGTGTCGCCATTGCTACAAGCGGTAGCATAAAGGACTTTTTGAAACTTATGAACAAGAAGGCAAAGGACATGGGGCTTAAGAATACCCACTTTGCCAACGTAACAGGCCTACACGATAAGCAAAACTATTCAACCGCCTACGACATGGCGGCAATCCTTTCGGAGGCGCTGAAGCATCCGCTTTGCCGCGAGATAATGGAAACCTATCAGTACACCACCGCCCCGACCGATAAGCACCCGTCGGGAGTGCCGCTTACAAGCACTATTTTCAGCTATATGTACGGCACCGAGCCCGAAGGCTCGGATATTTTGGGCGGCAAGACGGGCTATACCGACCAAGCCGGCTACTGTATTGCGGCCTTTGGCAAGGCCGATGACGGCAGTGAATATATATGTATTACCGCTAAGGGCGACAGCCGCTGGCCCGCGGTATACGACCAAATAAATCTGTTTAGTATGTACGCTAAATAATAAAGAGCCTTTGATTTTTTCAAAGGCTCTTTATTTTATGACGGCGATATGTTAAAATGAAATAAACCAATCCGAGGAGGACAAGAAAATGAAGGTTTGCGTTGTTCAACCCTATTATTCCTTCGACCCGAAGGACACTGAAAAATGCTTTAACGACCAGTGTGCGCTCATTGACAGCTGCACACCCGATATGGATATCATAGTTATCCCCGAATACGCCGACGTTCCTGCCGACCAGGCAAGCAAGGCCGACTTCCATGCTATGATAGAAAAATACAACAAGACTATACTCGATAAAGCACGCGAGACCGCTATTCGCTGTAATTCTCTCGTGTTTGTAAACGCTGCCGATAAATGCGACGACGGTTGGAGAAACACCACCCACGCGATTGACCGCAGCGGTAACACCGTCGGCAAATACTATAAGGCTCACCCTGCTCCCAGCGAGGTCAAGACCGAGCGCGAGGGCGGAAACGAGCTGGGCGTTGATTACAGCTATCAGCTCGCCGAGCCTTACACCGTAGAAATCGAGGGCATTCGCTTCGGCTTTATGACCTGCTATGATTTCTATTTTTATGAGAATTTTGCTCCGTTGGCACTCCGCGATATCGACGTAATAATCGGTTGCTCCCATCAGCGAACCGACCGCCATGAGGCGCTTTCTATCATCAACCGCTTCCTCTGCTATAACACAAACGCTTATCTTATCCGCAGTGCGGTATCGCTCGGTGAGGATTCCGATATCTGCGGCTGTAGCTGCATTATCGCCCCCGACGGTGAGGTGCTGTGCGATATGAAGAGCCGCATAGGCCTCGGCATCGCCGAAATCGACCCCCACAAAAAGTATTATAAGGCCGCAGGCTTTAAGGGCGTTGATAAGGCCCATTGGCAGTATATCGAAGAGGGCCGTCGCCCTTGGCTTTATCGCAACGGCGGCGCCGCTATCACACTCTTTGACGAGCGTATGGCATATCCCCGCGTTTGCGCACACCGCGGCTTCTCGGTAGTGGCTCCCGAAAACAGTATGCCCGCCTTCGGCGCAGCGATAGCTCTCGGAGCGGAAGAGATTGAATTTGACCTTTGGCTCACAGCAGACGGTCAGATAGTATCGACCCACGACCCCGTGCTTGAGCGAGTATCGGACGGCGAGGGATTGGTAAGCGAAAAGACCTTAGCCGAACTCAAAGCGCTCGACTTCGGCGCGAAGTTTGATAAAAAGTTTGCAGGTCTTCGTATTGCCACTTTTGAAGAAATTCTTCAGAAATTCGCCGGTCACACCGTAATGAACATTCACATTAAGCCCGACGGACAGAAAACCAAGTGCAACAAGGAAATAATCGACAAGGCGGTAGCGCTCGTCGACCGTTACGATTGCCGTCGCCACGTGTACTTTATGTCCCCGAGTGACGAAACTCTCGATTATATGCGCGAAACCTATCCCGATATTCCCACCTGCTGTGGCCTCGGCGACGATCCGTGGGAAATCGTTGACCGCGCAATTCTTCACGGCTGCAAAAAGGTGCAGATGTTCCGTCAGTATATGAATGAGGAAATGATAAAGAAGGCGCACGACCACGGAATTATCTGTAACGTCTTCTACACCGACGACCCGGCCGACGCTCAGGTGCTTCTCGATATGGGCGTTGACACCATACTTACAAACAACTATTTAGAGGTTGCAAACGCAGTAAAATAAAAATAAAAAATGCAGGTCTTTCGACCTGCATTTTTGTTTTTTAGTAGTTCTCTTTTCTAACCTCAAAGTAGCTCTGCGGATGTGCGCAAACGGGGCAAACCTGAGGAGCCTTCATGCCGACAACGATGTGTCCGCAGTTGCGGCATTCCCAAACGGTAACCGAGCTCTTTTCGAAAACAGCCTTGGTTTCAACGTTGTTAAGAAGTGCGCGATAACGCTCTTCGTGGGTCTTCTCGATTGCAGCTACTGCGCGGAACTTTGCAGCCAGCGCGGTAAAGCCCTCAGCCTCAGCCTCGTCGGCGAAGGTTGCGTACATATCGGTCCATTCATAATTCTCGCCTTCGGCGGCCGAGAGAAGATTCTGTGCGGTGTCACCCAGTCCGCCCAACTCTTTGAACCACAGCTTTGCGTGTTCCTTTTCGTTTTCAGCGGTCTTTAAGAAAAGCTCGGCAATCTGCTCGTAGCCTTCCTTTTTTGCAACCGATGCAAAATAGGTGTATTTGTTTCTGGCTTCACTCTCGCCCGAGAATGCAGCTTTTAAGTTTTGTTCGGTTTTAGTACCTTTAAGTTCCATAGTTATTGTTCCTCCTGAATTTTATTTTTATTTTTAATTTTGCTAAAGAAACCGAAAGTAGTGGGCCATACGGCGCCTGCGGCTACGACCAGCAGGAAGTAGCGAACGAGGCGTGCTGCGCCCTCATGGGAAATAACGGCCGCAAGCGGAGCACGAAGGCCTTCCTTTATTATGAACGCTACAGCCGTGCCGAGTACCAGCTTTAAAACCTGACCTACAAAGGGCGCGGCGGTTTCAAAGTGGGTGTACTTGCTGTCTACGAAATATACAACGCATATACCGAGCACACAACCCGTAAGGGTATAAGCATTTTCATAAGCGTGGGTATAGTTGTTGCCCGAGAGTGACTCGGGTGCGAAAAATTCCATAAACACCAAAAAAGCAACCGACAGCGCCGCCATAAATCCGATAAGCCCCCACATATAGGCTGGGTTTTGCTTGCCCTTTTTAACTATCGGGCGAACGGCAAAGATAAGCAGTAGCGCGATAGCGTAGGAAACGAGCACGTCGGCAGGGGTATGCACGCCGAGATACATACGCGAAAAGGGAACGAGAACGCAAAGCACGATTGCCGCGATGCGAATACCCTTATTCTTGGCAAAAACGGCGATACTGCCGAACGAACCGACCGAAGACTGAGTGTGTCCGCTGGGGAACGAAAAGCCGCCGGCGCCGCTTTTTGCGCCCTCTGCGACCGAAAGAGACGGGTCACGCACCCACGGGCGCGGAATTCGGCAAACAATTTTTAAAAACTGGTTTACGATGGTGCCGATAAAGCCTACCGAAAGTACGTAATAGCCTTCGTACTTATCAATGCACCAAAAAACGAGCAGACCGATTATTATAAAAAAGGTTTCGTCGCCTAAAAAGGTAATCGCGAGAAAAAGCTTGTCGAGCACGGGTGTGCTTATGTCTCGCAGTAAATGTAAAAATTCCATAAACTACCCCCTTTTTGCTATGTTAAAATCATACCACAACGGGGTCTGATTTACAAGAAAAAAATGGCGCAAAAAGTCTGTGAGGGCGCTTTTTTTATTGTATCCCAAAAAATTGAAATCATTCTTTTTCGCGCAGTTGACGGCAAACGAAAAAAAGTGTATAATACCCATGCTAATAAAAGAAAGAAGAGGCTTTAAAATGCAGGATATGTATTCGGTTTTCGGAGTGGACGGTCGCGTTCGCGAGGTGTGCGAGAGCGCCGTAAAATCGCTCGAGGAAACCTTTAAAGAAATAGACGAGATAGCGGAGTACAACCAGTGTAAGGTGCTGTCGGCAATGCAGAAGAACCGCGTAGCCGCAACCCATTTTGCCGCATCCTCGGGCTACGGATATGATGATTTCGGCCGCGACACTCTTGAGAGAGTATATGCCGACTGTTTTTCTGCCGAGGCGGCCCTGGTCCGTCCGCAGATAACCTGCGGCACCCACGCGTTGGCTATTGCCCTTTCGGCAAATCTTTTGCCGGGCGATGAAGTGCTTTGCCCCGCAGGAAAGCCTTACGATACGCTCGAAGAGGTAATCGGCATCCGCCCTTCGCCCTGCTCGCTTGCGGAATACGGCGTGACCTACCGTCAGGTCGATTTGTTGCCCGACGGCAGCTTCGACTATGAGGGAATAAAAAAGGCCATCAATAAGAACACCAAGCTTGCCGAGATTCAGCGCTCTAAGGGCTACGATACCCGTCCTTCCTTTTCGGTAGAGCAAATAGGTGAACTGATTAAATTTATAAAAAGCATCAACCCCGACATAATTTGTATGGTCGATAATTGCTACGGTGAATTCACCGAAAAACTTGAGCCCACCGAGGTTGGAGCCGATATGATAGTCGGTTCACTTATTAAAAACCCCGGCGGCGGACTTGCCCCCTCGGGCGGTTATATTGCGGGCGTGAAAACCTGCGTTGACCGTTGCGCCTATCGACTGAGCGCACCCGGACTCGGCCAAGAGGTTGGCGCAAACTTCGGCATTATGACGGCGCTTTATCAGGGATTTTTCCTGTCGCCTACGGTTACTGCCGCGGCGGTAAAGGGCGCGATTTTCGCGGCCAAAGTTTATGAAAGCCTCGGTTTCACCGTAGTTCCGGGAAGCGATGAAAAACGACACGATATTATTCAGTCGGTCGTTCTGGGCAGCGAAGAAAGAATGCTTGCTTTCTGCCACGGAATTCAGGCGGCCGCCCCCGTTGACAGTTTTGCAACACCTATCGGCGCTCCCATGCCGGGTTATGATTCGCCCGTTGTTATGGCGGCAGGCGCCTTCGTTCAGGGCTCGTCTATTGAGCTTTCGGCCGACGGCCCCATCCGCGAGCCGTATGCCGTTTATTATCAGGGAGGTTTAACCTGGCCGCATGCCAAGCTCGGCGTTATCCTCTCGCTGCAAAAGCTTTTTGAAGCCGGCCTTGTAAATCTTTAAAAACAAAAAGAACGCTCCCACGGGAGTGTTCTTTTTTAATCGTTTATATATTCGGCGATGTCGTCAAGGCCGCAATCCAGTGCACAGCAAATTTTATCAAGGGTTTTGGTTTCTATGTTTTCGTTTGCTTTGAGACGGCGAACCGTTTTGCTGTCAATACCGCATTTTTCACGCAGAAAATAGGTTGAAACACCTTTTTGCTCCATTGTCTTCCAAAGCCTGTCAAAAACTATCATCATAACCCCTCCTTGACAAGAATTATTATGGGGGTTATAATCTCAAATATTAAGGGGATATAATCCCCATATATTGGTGAGGATTATGATTTGTGCTTTTTTTGGACATCGAAATACCGGTGAAGATATAGCATCACGGTTGCGTGAGGTGATAATAAATTTAATCGAAAACAATGGAGTTGATATTTTTTATGTGGGTAATCAAGGTCGTTTTGACGGTATAGTAAGGAGGGTGTTGAAAGAAATTCAAACGGAATATTCACATATTGAATATAGAATAATTCTTGCATATATGCCTGTTAAAAAAGATGAATGGTATGATTATAGCAATACAGTATATCCGGAAGAATTAGCCTCTGTGCCGAGAAAATTTGCAATTGACAGAAGAAATAACTGGATGATTAAAAGGGCGGATTTCGTTGTAATGTGCGTTTCCCATAATACGGGCGGTGCCGCAAAATTTAAAAAAATAGCTGAACGAAAAAACAAAAAGGTTATAAATGTAATTGAATAAAAAAAGAACACTCCCGTGGGAGTGTTCTTTTTTTATGTTGTTAGATCTGGTCAATACAGGCCTGTACGAGCTCGGAGAGCGAGCCGGTTGCAAGGCAGATGTACTTATCGGTACCGCCGTAGTAGAGGCGAATCTGATCCTTGTCGTAGTCGGCGATGGCGCCGCAGCAGAAGCAGGTGTTGTCACTGTTTCCGTGCAGTTCATACCACTCTTCGGGTCCTAAAATGTAGCTGTTGGTCTTGCCGATAACCTTCCAGGGCTCCTCGAGGTCTAAAAGGATAGCGCCGAGATAATACTGGTCGCCGCCTGCAGGATCGAAAACGCCGTGAACGATGGTCAGCCAGCCCTTATCGGTCTTGATCGGGGGTGTGGGGCCCATCTTCTGGCTGTTCCAGAAACGGTAGCCGTGTGCGATAACCGGCTTGAACTCGCCCCAGTGGATAAGGTCCTCACTGGCAGAAATCCAAATGTCGCCTGCTGCGGTGGGGGTCATGGGACGGTCGAGCTTATAATACTTGCCGCCAATCTTCTCGGGGAAGATGGATGCGCCGCGGTTAGACGGAGCGGTAATGGCGGTAACGGGATGATAGGTTTCGAAATCCTTGGTCCAGCCGAGGTATCCGAGCGGAGTGCCGAAGCCGTGAACCATAACGGGGGTTACCATATAGTAGGTATCGTCAATCTTGGTGGTGCGGTTGTCGATAAAGTGATGGAAAAGCTCGTTGGGATACTGGCTGTCGTCGAGCTTGATGAAATCTTCGTCGCTCAGTTCGAAATGAACGCCGTCCTTACTGCGTGCAATACGGGTCTGGCCAACGTCGCGACCGTAGCCGCGGGTTGCGGCGTGGTCAACTACCGAGATGAGAAGAATGGTCTCGTCGCCGTACATAACGGGCGAGGGATTATAAAGCTGTGCAACGCCGGGAAAATCCTTAACATCGAGGATGGGGTTGCCTTCATAGCGTTTGAAAATTCTTGTAGCGTCTCTTTTCATTTTATTTCTCCATTTCTTTATAGTATCTCGAGAGGCGGTTACCAATAAGGATACGAACGCGGTCGAGATGGTCGTGGTCGTCATTGTATTCACGAACGTTGGGCGATACGCTCTTTACGAGCTTTTCTACGTATTTTCTGCCAAAAGCCTCTTCGGCCATCTGAAGCAGGTAGAAATCCTCAATACCGCTGCGCAGGATTTCAAAGCGGAGTGAGCCTACGGGGCCGTCGATACCAACGCGGTCGCCGGGGTAGAAGAGCGAGCCGTCACCGAAGCAGTACCAGGAAAGGTCACGAACGGTAGAGGCGCTGTCCCACGGATTGCAATCTCTCCACCAGGTGGTGGTCCAGTAAAGGAGGCCGCGTACGTCGTGGAGCCACTGCTGCCACATAAGAACACGGGTATAGAAGCCTTCCATATCAACGAAAACGTTGGCGTAGGGAAGACCCGGCTCCCAGCAAACGTACCACCAAACGCGCTCGCCGCGAGCGTCAATTTCGTGCATACGGTCGCAGAACCACTTTTCGGTAAAGAGGCGAGCCTTGGGGCACCAAACCTTTGTAATACCGTCAAGCAGGTCAACAGCCTTTTTGCCGCCGCCGTCAGACGGATCCTTAAAGAAGGGCGAAACGGCATTATAGCCGGGGAAGCACTTGGATAAGCGCTTGTGGAATGCAAGAATCTTGTCGTATGCTTCCATATTGCAGGGCTCGTCAACGCCGTAGAAATAGCTCTTGTCAAGCCAGGACTGCTTTTTGGAGAGCTTTTCGTAGTATTTTGCGATGGTCTCGTCAGATACGTCGTGCGGAATACGGAACGAGGTAACTGCAGGATTGTCTAAATACTCGTCGGCTCTGGGGTCGAGAATATCGTAGGGCAGGAAATCGGAGCAGATGCGATACTTCTCGAGCATAAAGTCATAGTACTTTTTATAAAGCTCGTCGGGGTTATCGCTCTTGTGGCGAAGCTGTAAAAATCTCTGGTCGATGCCGAAAGCGGTGTCCATATGCTTCTTAGGAGCAATGGTGAAAGCCCAAACGGTAACCTTAAGGTCATACTTGCCGTAAATCTTGCCCTTTTCCTTTAAAACTACCTTTAATTTATATGTACCGGGAACGGTCTTTTCGGTAGTCTTTATGTTAATGAGGTAGGTGGTGTTGATTCCCTTCTCGAGGTCAAACTTACTGCTGTCGGGAACAACGGGGTCGGGCCACATAGCACCCTCGCAGGAAACGTAGTGCTCTTTGAGGATTTCGGTAGAGAAGCCTGCGTCCTCAATTCGGCCGCGAACGTCGAGCGAGAAGCCGGGTCTGTCCTCGGGAGCCATAAAGGAAACCTGACAACCCTCGGTTGCGTTCTTGGCAACGTAGATATGGAAGTCTTCCTTCTTGCCCCAGGTCAGGTGACTGCGGGGACGGATTTTCGTCTCGGGGGACGTAAACCAAACCTTTAAATTCTTTTCCATTATTTTAACCCTCCTAGTGTTTAGGTTATGTCTATATTTTACCTTTTAACCGGCATAAAGTAAAGCGTTTCTTTACTTTTTAGCCTTAAAATATTTAGATAAACGGTTACCGAGCATAATTCTTGCGCGACCCAGCGCATCATGGTCGTCGTTATAGTCGCGAAGATTGGGCGTTACGCTCTTTATAAGGCGGTCAATATAGGCCTTGCCGAAGATGCGCTCGCCCATTTTGAGCATGGCGAAATCTTCAATACCGCTGCGAACAAGCTCAAGTCGGAGCGAGCCGACGGGACCGTCGATACCAACGCGGTCGCCGGGGTAGAGCATACTGCCGTCACCGTGGCAGTACCACGAAAGGTCGCGCACGGTGGAAGAGGAATCCCACGGGTTGCAGTCGCGCCACCAGGTGGTCGTCCAGTAGCAGAGCGCCTCGGCCCTATACATATACTGTTGCCAGAAGAGCACGCGATGGAAAAAGCCGTCCATATCTACGAACATATTGGCATAGGGAAGACCCGGCTCCCAGCAAACGTACCAAAGGATTTTATCACCGTGCGAGCGGTGCTCTTCCATACAGTCGCGGAAATCCTTTTTCTGAAAAAGGGTGCTCTTGGGAATCCAAATCTTGCTCGAATAGGATAAAAGGTCGGTGGCTTTTGCGCCCTTGCCGTCATCGGGGTCTTTGAAGAAGGCGGTGTATACGGGCGGCTCGGGCCAGGCGGCCGAAACACGGGCGTATTCTGCCTTTTGTTTTTCGTAGTGCGCCATGTTGCAGGGCTCATCGGTCACCTCAATGCCGCATTTATTTATCCATTCGGGCTTCTGCGACAGCTTATCGCAAATCGCAGACAGTTGCTCATCGGTAAAACGGGCGCTGTGCAGCACAAACTGCTTAACCTTTTCGTTGTTGAGGTATTCATCAACCCTCGGGTCGGAGAAATCATAGGGCAGATTATAAGGGCAGGTGTGATAATTTTCGAGCAGGAAGTTATAGTACTTGAGGAAGAGAGCCTCTTCATCATCGGTCTTCTGATGGCGGAAGACAAACTGCTTGTCAATATCGGCAAGCATATAGGTGCGGTCGGCGTTTTCAATCGAAAAAGCCCAAACGGTAACTTTAAGGTCGTACTTGCCGTAAATTTTGCCCTTTTCCTTTAAAACTACCTTTAATTTATATGTACCGGGAACGGTCTTTTCGGTAGTCTTTATATTAATAAGGTAGGTGGTGTTGATACCGGCCTCGAGGTCAAACTTGCCGCTGTCGGGAACAACGGGGTCGGGCCACATAGCACCCTCGCAGGAAACGTAGTGCTCTTTGAGGATTTCGGTAGAGAAGCCTGCGTCCTCAATTCGGCCGCGAACGTCGAGCGAGAAGCCGGGTCTGTCCTCGGGTGCCATAAAGGAAACCTGACAACCCTCGGTTGCGTTCTTTGCAACGTAGATATGGAAGTCTTCCTTCTTGCCCCAGGTCAGGTGACTGCGGGGACGGATTTTCGTCTCGGGGGACGTAAACCAAACCTTTAAATTCTTTTCCATCTTTAACCCTCCAATATTAAGGTTGCATATATAATAGCCGTGAAAGCAAATAAAGTCAATGACGGAAAGTTAGCCGAAAAAACATTCCTAAAATTGTACCTTTTACACAACAAAAAGGCATTCTTCGCACCGGTAGCGGAGGAGCGTTTAATTATCTGCGGAGAGGGTGGCAAGTTTTGATTTGTGTTAAGCGTTCGGCCCGCGATAAAACGGTCTTTATCCGCGCTTTTTGTAGTGTAAACTTCAAAATTATTGCACCTATTTATATGTTAAAAGGCAGGCATATTTTGTGTTGACATACCGCGTTTTTAAAATATATAATATAGAAAACCGCAGCACTTGATTATGCGGCGGCTTTGTGATATAATTACCCGTGTATTTTTGCATTTAGGGAAGTGAAACCATGTTTAAAATCGAAAAGGGATACCGCTCCTTGCTCGATACCCGTCAAACTGAAATCGCCATCAAAAAGGTTAAAGACTTTTTTGAACGCGACCTCGCAATACAGCTTAATCTAACCCGCGTTTCGGCTCCGCTTTTTGTAAGCCGCTCCTCGGGCCTTAACGATACTCTAAACGGAACCGAGCGTCCGGTTGACTTTGATATGAAGGGTCAGGACAACGTATACGAAATCGTTCAGTCGCTGGCAAAATGGAAGCGCGACGCACTCGGCCGTTACGGTTTCCGCGTTGGCGAGGGTCTTTACACCGATATGAATGCCATCCGCCGCGACGAGGTGCTTGATAATATCCATTCGGCCTTCGTTGACCAGTGGGATTGGGAAAAGATAATCGAAAAGGAAGACCGTAACGAAAAGACTCTAAAGAGCGCCGTAAAGTGTGTTTACAATTCCTTAAAGCACACCGAAAACTACATCGCTGACGAATACGATTTCGTACATAAATTCCTGCCCGAGAAGATAACCTTTATAACCTCTCAGGAGCTTGAGGATATGTATCCCGAGCTTGACGGTAAGCAGCGTGAATACGAAATTACCAAAAAGCACGGCGCCGTATTTATTATGAAAATCGGCGGAGCGCTCCGTTCGGGCAAGCCGCACGACGGCCGCGCCCCCGACTATGACGATTGGGAATTAAACGGCGATATTATGGTTTATTACCCCGTGCTCGATATCGCCCTTGAGCTCTCGTCTATGGGTATCCGCGTAGATGAAGAGAGCCTTATGCGTCAGCTCGAAATCCGCGGTGTTACCGAGCGTAAGGAACTCGATTTCCATAAGCGTTTGCTCGCAGGCGAGCTGCCCTATACCATGGGCGGCGGCATAGGACAGAGCCGTATGTGTATGTTCTTCCTGCGCAAGGCCCATATAGGTGAGGTTCAGGCCTCCTCCTGGACCGACGAGATTTATCGCGAATGCGAGGAAAAGGGAATAATATTACTCTAAAGCAAAACGGACAACGTAGATTTATGTTGTCCGTTTTTTAAAGGAGATTTTTATGAACACGTTCGAAAAAATATACGAGGTGGTAAAAACCATACCTAAAGGTCGCGTTGCAACTTACGGGTGGGTGGCCGCCCGTGCGGGAAACCCTCGTTGGTCGCGTGTTGTGGGCTATGCGCTGCACGTAAATCCGCAACCGGGAGTTATTCCCTGCCACCGTGTGGTAAACCGACGGGGCGAAACTACCCCTGCCTTTGCTTTCGGCGGCTCCGACGTGCAAAGAGAACTGCTCGAGCAAGAGGGAATAGTATTTTCTCCCGACGGGACGGTCGACCTTAATACCTATGGCGTTTGGATAGAGAAATAAGAAAACGACCCGACTTTTCAAAGTCGGGTCGCTCTTTTCCATCACAACATAATTATTATAACACAAAATAGTAAAAAAGTGTTAGTAAAAAATTCGGAAAAATTTTTGTATTGTTTGCCTATTGAAAACAAGTGTCCGCGAGTGTATAATAAAGCCAGAGAAAAAGAAAAGACCAAGATAAAAATAACCGGGGAAAGAAACCGGAATTCACAGAAAGGGGTAGCTTCCAATGTACAGTATTATTCGTAAGAATTAACTGCGAAGGGGTGAGTCCAAAGATCTAATTAAATTCATATCAACCAAGTAAATAGACAAAGTTTAATATTTCCAATAGTATAAAAATATATAAAGTCCTATATGGGCTATTGGGTGAGTCCAATGAAATAAATATACGGGGAACCGAGAAATG
Organism: Clostridia bacterium; assembly: GCA_017513245.1. Taxonomy (GTDB): domain Bacteria; phylum Bacillota; class Clostridia; order Oscillospirales; family Acutalibacteraceae; genus SIG589. The sequence goes on along the minus strand of JAFXGK010000010.1, from coordinate 47,004 downwards.
TCTCGGTTCCTTTTTTTGTTGATTTTTGGTTCTGCGGAGTATATAATATGTACATAGTAATTTTTTCGGAGGAATAAAATGAAAGCTATAATCTGCGCACTTTGCTTAATGTTGCTTTTCTGCGGCTGCGGAAAGGGAAAGGATAAGGATACCACATCTACTCCCTCTTCCACAAGCTCCGGCTACATCGATGCCGATACCGATTTTACCGGCAAGAAGACCATAATCGGCCGCTGGCAATGTATAACCGAAACCCAAAACGGTGAAACAAAGGACGTTTCGGGCGACGGTATATATTATATTTTCTCATCCGATAAAACGCTGGACACCTTCTACACCGGCGAAAACATGGGGATTTATTCCGGTTATGAGTTGGGCGACGGAACCGTTACTTTAAATTATAGCGGCGGCGGTGGCGTAACTCTCGAATACAAGGTTGATGAAAAGACCTTAACCCTCACTCTTCCGGGCGGAGCAATATCTACCTATTACGAGCGAGTACCCTACGAAAAATAGAATAAAAATTTTAAAGCCTTGGGCATTCACCCAAGGCTTTTTCTTTTTAGTATTTTCTCCAAACCATCTTGTTGACGATGCCGGTGTACGACTGAATAAGCTTAACCACCTTGGTGGAAACATTTTCGTCAACGTAGTCGGGAGTGGGAATGCCGATATCACCGTTTTTATTCATCTCAACGGCGACGTCAACGGCCTGAAGCACGCCGCTGTCACGAATTCCCGCGATTATAAAGTTACCCTTATCCATCGCCTCGGGACGCTCGGTCGAGGTGCGAATGCAAACGGCAGGGAAGGGACGGCCGATAGAGGTAAAGAAGGAACTCTCCTCAGGCAGAGTTCCGCTGTCCGACACAACGGCAAAGGCGTTCATCTGCAGGCAATTATAGTCATGGAAGCCGAGCGGCTCGTGCTGAATAACCAGCGGATGCAGTTTAAAGCCCGACTGCTCAATACGCTTTTTAGAACGCGGATGGCAGGAATAAAGTATCGGCATGCCGTATTTTTCGGCCATGGCGTTAACTGCGCCGAAGAGCGATAAAAAGTTTTCCTCGGTGTCGATGTTCTCTTCACGGTGGGCCGAAAGAAGAATATACTTGCCCTTTTCCAGCTTTAAGCGGCTGTGAACGTCGGAAGCGTCGATCTTGTCGAGGTTAGCCTTCAGCACTTCGGCCATGGGCGAGCCGGTAACGTAGGTGCGCTCCTTCGGCAGACCGCACTCGTGCAGATATTTCCTTGCGTGCTCCGAGTAGGCGAGGTTTACGTCCGATATAATATCAACTATTCTGCGGTTGGTTTCCTCGGGGAGGCATTCATCCTTACAGCGGTTGCCGGCCTCCATATGGAAGATGGGAATGTGTAATCTCTTTGCCGAAATGGCCGAAAGACACGAGTTTGTGTCGCCGAGAATCAAGAGAGCGTCGGGTTTCACCTCGACCATAAGCTTATAGGATTTTGCAATAATATTTCCTATGGTTTCGCCAAGGTCGCTGCCGACCGCGTCAAGATAATGGTCGGGCGCGCGGAGTCCAAGATCATCAAAAAAGATTTGATTGAGGGTGTAGTCGTAGTTCTGGCCCGTATGTACGAGGATCTGGTCAAAGTATTTGTCACACTTTTTGATAACCTCGGCTAAGCGAATTATTTCCGGACGGGTACCGACAATGGTCATAAGCTTAATTTTCTGCATTTTTGTTTCTCCTCTCTAATTACGGCTACACTTCACAGAAGAAGGTGTCGGGGTGTGTGGGGTCGAAACGCTCGTTCGCCCACATAAGGGTTATAAGATCCTTATCGTCTGACAGGTTGATTATATTGTGGGTGTAGCCCGGCAGCATATGCACCGCCTGAGGCTCATCGCCGCTTACGTAAAAGCGAAGCACGGTGTCATCGCCTATGCGTCGCTGCTCGATAAGTCCGTTGCCCGAAACAACGATAAAGAATTCCCATTTTGTGTTGTGCCAGTGCTGGCCTTTGGTAATTCCGGGCTTCGAAATATTAACGCTGAACTGACCGCAGTCGGCGGTTTTGAGCAACTCGGTAAAACTGCCGCGCGCGTCCGAATTTACCTTTAGCGGAAAGGAAACCTTCTCTTTCGGCAGGTATGAAAGGTAGGTGGAATAGAGCTTTTTTGCGAAGCTGCCGTCGGGAATGTTGGGAATTATAAGTGTTTTCGGCTGTTCTGTAAAGCTATCGAGCAGGTCGACTATTTCGCCTAAGGTCACCTTGTGTGTTGTGGGAACTGCGCAGTAACGGCCGTCCTCGCAAAGGACGGTATCAAGTCCGTCAAATTCGCAGTGATGCTCTCTACCCTCGAGTGCGTCGAGCATTTCCCCCACCAGGTCATCAATATACACAAGTTCAAGCTCTATGGCAGGGTCGGAAACGGTTATAGGCAGGTCATGAGCCTTGTTGTGGCAGAAGGTTGCAACGGCGCTGTTGTAGTTCGGGCGGCACCATTTGCCGAAAACATTCGGAAAACGGTAAACCAAAACGCGAGCGCCCGTGTCACGGCCGTACTCAAAGAAAAGCTCTTCTCCGGCGCGCTTGCTTTTGCCGTATTCGCCTTCGCCGTAGCGGCCGATAAGGGTAGCCTGCAGCGAGGACGAAAGCATAACGGGGCAGCGGTTTTCGTGCTTCTTAAGCAGCTCAAGCAACGCCGACGCTGTATCCACGTTGCCTACCCTGAACTCAGATTCATCCTTCGGACGGTTAACGCCTGCAAGATGGAATACGAAGTCTGCCTCACGGCAGGCTGCGTCAAGTTCTTTTTCGGTGTTGTTTATATCGTAGCGGAATATTTTTTCAACCGTAACGGCAGGACGGGTTTTATCCTTGCCGGTTTGGATGTTTTCAAGCGCACAGACAAGGTTCTTTCCAACAAACCCTTCGGCGCCCGTAACCAAAATTTTCATAAATAATACTCCTTAAAATTTGAAGTCAAGACCTACGCGAAGCAGATTATCGCGGAAAAGTTTAATCTCTTCGGCGGAGAGGTTTTTCACTTCTTTAAGCTCGTTTTTAGCCCTGCTGTTACCCGTGAAGAGCGCAGCCAGCGCACGCCACACCCACATAAAGGGTAGTAAAAACGGCGCTTTTTTGAGGACGGGGTATTTTATGCACATAAGGCCGTAGGGCAGGAAAAGAACCCACCAAAAGTGGCTGCGTTTGGCGCGACCTGCGCCCCTTCCGCCCGAGCGACGGGCGGCCTCGGACAGACGCATATCATTTATCGTGCCGTAGGCGCCGCTGTGGAAAACCGATTCGGCTATAAGAGAGGCCGTTTCGTCCTCCTCACCGTCACCAAACAGATATTCAACGGTGCGGTAAACGTTTTTATAGAACGCAAGCAGACCGAGCTTTTCAAGCTCACCCTCAACATAATCATCTGCAAGGGAAAGTTTCTCTTTGCAGACGTAGAGGTCGCAAAGGTGCTTAAGGCCGATTCCGCCGCCGCGATAATGGCGAGCAAAATGGACGAAGATGTAGATAAAATGGTCCTCGTCGCGCATTTTATAGTGGCTGCCGCCTACCTGCTCGGCGCGCTCGAATGCGCCCTCAAAGTAGGCATAATAATCCTTAACCGAGGGCGGAATAAGCGATTTATGGAGTTCGAGGTGAAGATTATCGTTTTCATAGATAATCTCACAAAGACTTTCGGCGTATTTGCGGTAGCCGAGGTCCTGCAGTAGGCTCTCGGCCTTTTCGCGCTCGTCAGGCTTTATCAGCACGTCGGCGTCGGCCATGTAGCGCATATGCGGCTCGCGATAGAGCTTTTTAACGAATAGACCCTTAACGGGCAAAAACGAAACGCCTGCCTCGCTGAACTTTGCAAAAATGCGCGCAAGCTCCCATTCCTGACATTCGCCGCGGATAACCTCGGCGTAGGTCTGGCTTTGCAGCTTTTGCATAACGGGGGTCTTCTCGTCCACACCGCAAAGAACCGCACCGCAATAGCAAAGGCTCATTATGCGGTGACGCTTTATCACGTTATACGCTTTTTCAATCATAAAGCCCTCGGGCAGGGGATGCTTTACCCCCGTAAGAGCGCTTTTCAGTAGGGCGATTATGCCCTGCTGAGTGGTATCTAACATTAGTTTTTACCCTCTTTTATTTTAAGCTCCTCGCGGATATAGGCGAGGGAAAGAAGCTTTTCTTTAACCTGTTCTACGGTCAAAAGCTCGGTGTTGTTGGAGTTGAATTCGGTGAGTGTGTTGCGCTCGCGGTCGCCCTCGGCAAAGTATTTGTCGTAGTTTAGGTCGCGCTTGTCGGCAGGAACGCGGTAAAAATCGCCCATATCGGTAGCGTTTGCACACTCCTCGTTGGTGAGCAGAGTTTCGTACATCTTTTCACCGTGGCGAATGCCGATTTCCTTGATTTCGCAGTTGGGGTCAAACAGTTCGCTGACAGCTTTTGCTAAAACCTCGATTGTGCAGGCGGGAGCCTTCTGAACGAGGATATCGCCCGAAACGCCGTTCTCGAATGCGAAGAGCACAAGGTCAACCGCCTCGTCGAGCGACATAATAAAACGGGTCATGTTCTTGTCGGTAACGGTAATGGGCTTGCCCTCTTTTATCTGCTCAATCCACAGCGGAATAACCGAGCCGCGCGAGCACATAACGTTGCCGTAGCGGGTGCAGCAGATTTTGGTCTTTTCGGGGCTTACGGTGCGGCTCTTGGCAACAACAACCTTTTCCATCATAGCCTTGCTGGTGCCCATAGCGTTTACGGGGTAGGCGGCCTTATCGGTCGAAAGGCATATAACCGTCTTAACGCCCTCGTCAATAGCGGCGGTCAGCACGTTATCGGTGCCGAGCACATTGGTCTTAACCGCCTCGATCGGGAAAAATTCGCAGGAGGGAACCTGCTTTAAGGCTGCAGCGTGGAAGATATAGTCAACACCGTGCATAGCGTTCTTAACAGATGCTAAATCGCGCACGTCACCTATGAAGAAGCGAAGCTTGCCTGCGAGCTCGGGCATTTTCGCCTGAAACTCGTGGCGCATATCGTCCTGCTTTTTCTCATCGCGCGAGAAGATGCGGATTTCCTTAATATCGGTCGAGAGGAAGCGGTTAAGCACCGCGTTTCCGAAGCTTCCGGTACCACCGGTTATAAGTAAAACTTTGTCTTTAAACATATTTATACCTTCTTTTTTCTTAAAATCTTTCTAAGCGGTTTTCTAACAAGGTCTTTTTCGTAATCGTTCATACCAAGGAGCCACATCGATGCGGCAAAGACCACGGCATAAACGGCTATGGAGCCCAGGAACAGAAGTATCGAACCCTGATTTATGTATTTAAGTGCCAGTATACCGATTACGGCCGGCGGCAGAAGTGCCGGCGTCATGCGGAGGATACTTTTCCAGAAAGCAATAATATCGAGGTTGCATTTTTTGTGGTAGTAAATATTCATTACAAAGCCGTTGGCAATAAGCAATGCGGTGGCGGTTCCTATGGTTGCGCCGATTGCTCCGTAACGCTGGGCAAGCACCCAGGTAAGTGCGAAGTTTATAGCCGCCATAAAGAGATAAGCGATACTGCGGAATTTGTGCTTGTTTTGGGCACGCTGTATCTCTATGCCGAGGTTTTGAATGAGCGGAATGGTTGAGGGAATTACAAGCAGCAGCACAACGAAATATGCGTCGCCGTAATTCGCTCCGGCCCAGTAGTTTACGATAAAGGCCTTGCCGAAGAAGATAAGACCCGATGCAATAAGGGATAAGATTATAAATTGTATTCGTCCTACCTTTATGAAAAGTTCGGTAAGGGATTTTCGCTTGTCGGGTATTTTATCGTTGTTTACGATACCGTGTATTCTCGGCGTGAAAACCGAAGAAACCGAGGTGGAGAACATCATATAGAAGGTGTATATGGTGTAGCCCACCGAGTAAACAGATACAACCGTGGTGCCGTGGAAACGGCCGAGCAAGAACTTGCATAGGTTGGAGTTTACCTGGTCTACTATAAGGTTTATGGCGATAAACGAGGTGTAAATCATAAGACTCCTAAACAGTCCGTTTTCCACCTTGCCGAAAACGAATTTTTCTTTTAGTACGAAGACTACGTACAGGAAGTAGATGATATCAACCAAAAGATAAACCGAAACGGTAACCGTCACCATCGCGATGGAGCGGTATCCCATAAGCAGCAGCGGCAGGGTAATAAGAGGGCTGAAAACCGTACGCACCATACCGAGCAGTTTAAGGAAAATAAACCTCTCGTGCGCCGTTATTATGTGCGAAAACAGGCTGGCAGGGAAGGATATTGCCAAATTGAATGCGAGCAAAAGCATCAGCACGCGGGCGATTTCGTATTCCTTGGCCGTAAGGCCCTCGTCAAAAACGATACGCAGATTGTTTGAGAGAAATATTCCGCACACGAACGCGACCGTGCCGATAATCGTAAATATAACGAGGAACAGAGCGTTTAATCTGTAAATCGAGTCTTTGTCGTTTGCGGCCTTGTATTTTGAATAATAGCGAATATAGCCGCTGCCTATACCGAGGCTTAATATCGACAGCATCGATATCGTGGACGATACGGTGTTATAAAGTCCGTATTCGCTATCTCCCAGCAGGCGAATCATAACCGGTGTATACAGCAAACCGATAAGTATGTTCAGCGCCATCTGGATGTAGGATAGCGAAGAGCCCCATTTTAGTTGGTTAGCCTTCATAAAAATTAATACCTTCTTTTAAATATCACTTAAAACCTCGGCAGAACGCTCGCGCAGCTCTGCTATTTTTTTATCCACCGCATCCCAATCGATGGGGGAGGAAATCAGTTCGTTTATTTTTGCTTCGTCACACTCTTCTGCGATGCGGCCTTCAAGTCCTACCGAACGCAGAAGTGTGAGAATGCGGTCGTTCATGCCGCTGCCCTTTACGGGAACGGTTATAAACGGGGTGTGGAACAAAAGCGAGAATACCGTGCCATGGAAGGAGTTGGTAACTAAAAATTTTGAATCACGCACGAAGGAAAGCCATTCGTAAATGCCGTAGTCATTAACGTGCGCGTCGGTTTCAGAGCCGAAGTTTTTATTAACGGCGGCGCTGATTTCTTCGCATACGGTTTGGTTTTTGTGGAGAATATAGGAGAAAACGCGAGGAGCATCCGGCAGAACGCGGTTTTCGAGCAGTGCCGAATAGTCCGCAGCCGTCAGCAGCAGGGTGGGGTCGGCCACCACGGAGGAATCAAGACCCATATCCTTAAGTATCTCGGCGCCGGTATTTTCGCGTACGGTGAGGGTATCAAAACGCTCAAGCAACGGCTTTACGCGCAAAACCATATCGTTTGGAATTTTGTTTGCGCCGAAGCTTGCGGCGTAGGAAATACGCTTAGCGCTGCCTGCAAAATCGAGAAAATAGCTGAGGTTTGCAAGCCTCTTGGGCGGTATCGCAAAGGATTCGTTCCAAATCTGGTCACTGCCGCAGATAACGGCAGAATACTCGTCCTCGGCCGAAAAGAGAGCCGAATTGTTATAGTAGCGCTTTTTGGAAAGGGTAAGCTCCTTTTTGCGGAACTTCTTTATCTTTTTTTCGCGCTTCCAAAATGAAAAATCGCGTGCGCGCAGCGCCTGAATACGCAGAAGGATCGAGGTAAGGCCGGGCACGTAGTCGATAATTTCGGTGTCGCGACCGCAGTTTTTAAGGTGCTTTTGCAGAGCGTATGCCTGCAGCACGGCACCGTAGTTTGCGGCCCAGTGGAAGGTTATGGTTCCGATTTTTTTAACCTTTTGTTTCATCGCTTTGGTACAACTCCATATAGTTTTTATACATTGAAGCCGAAGAATACTCTCTTTCGGCGGCGCTTAAAAAGTCGGTCTTTTCTTTGCTTGCAAGGGCTTTAACGTTAGCCTTCAGTGCGTCCATATCGCCCTGCGGACAGAAGAGTGACCACTCGGGCAGGCATATGCTTTCGGGCCCGCCTGCAAAAAAACCTGCAACGGGGGTTCCGCAGCAAAGACTTTCGGCGCACACCATAGAATATGTTTCGCGGATGCTGGTAAGCAACGTTACGTTTGAGAGCGAATAGATTTCTGCCAGCTCACGGGTATTGCTGGTGTGGGGGACGGTTATCACGTTTTCGGGGAAAGAAACCCCGTCTGTCCCCTTGCCCACGATAATAAATTTATATTCGGGCATTTCCTTTATAAGCGCCGAAACGTAGCGGCTGCCCTTAATGCTGTCATGGCGGAAATCGGGCGTCACGTGAAGAACTACTTTTTCGTCCTCGCCTATGCCGAGTTCTGCTCGTTTATTACTCTTTGTCGGACGGAAAACGGAGGTGTCAACACCGTTATGAACGGTGGCAAAGCGGCACCCCTCGAAAATCGGCGACTGCGCCGCACGGTCGGTAAGCCACTTTGAAACTCCGACTACCGTAAGGTCCGAGAAGCCCTCAATCGACGCTTTCATTTTTCTATAGCAACGGCGGGCATCGTCGCGCCAAAGACGCGACACCTTGCCGCGAATTTTTGGGCAATTGTGGCACTCGGTTTTCCACTTTTCGCAGTCGACTGCGTGCTCACAGCCTGCGGTGTGCATTATGTCGGCGTGCAGGGTAAGCACGGTTTTAATCCCATTCTTTTTTAGGTATTTAATCAAACTGTAAACGTTTATAAAGTTGCCGTTTAAGCAGTGCAGGTGCACCACGTCGGGCTTTTCACGCTCTATAATTTTTATTGCTTTTTTGGTTGCAAAAAAGGAGTGAGCAAACTCATCGCCCAAAAGCCTTGCAAAGGCCGAATGTATTTTAGCACCAAACTCAGATGAGGTTTTATACACGCCCTCATCATTCGATTTGGGGTTGCGGCCGTAGAGCACTATCGACTCGTGGTCGTTTTCCAGCAGACCCTCATGAAGGCTTTTTACAAGTCTTCCGGTGCTGCCGTAATTATAAACACAATTAATTCCCAAAACCTTCATAAGGCGCCTCCTTTCTTACCAGGCGAAGTTATAGGGGAATATGGTTGCAGCGTTATAGGTAAATACAAAGAGCTCAACAAGCAGTGCAAGATAAACGATAATCTTACCAATAACCTGAATATAGGCATCCTTCTGCCTTTTTATAACGGCAGGGATGAGGAACATCATATAGAAATGGAACATCGAGGCAATACGGAAAATATTTGCCTGGAACATAACCATTATCAGCAACGGTATTGAGAACAGCACCATCTTCATAAAGAACTGTTCGCGTTGAAGTGCCGACATACAAGACTTTCCGTTCGGTCTAAGCTCCGGTTGTGCCTTCTTAAAGAGCTCGCTGTGCAGTAGAAGCGCCGCAATTGATACAAGCACAACAACGCCGAGCACAACGTTGCCGCCGAATTCAACTTTTAGAAGTGTTTCGGATTTATCAAACATTTCAACAAAGAATTGTGTAAACGTCATGGCGTAGGTATAGCAAATAATCGAGGCTGCACCGATAAAGCCTAAAAATATTAGTCCGAACGGCACAATATCAATAAGCAGCACTACAAAATAGAGCAGTGAAGTAACGTGGAAACCGCCGGCAATAATGATGTAAAGACAGCAAAGCAGGCGCTTGCGGTTCATCAATGCTTCGGTTGCCAGTACGAGGAAGGCGTAGCCGAGGGTTTGACGAATGCCGGCCATACTGAACGCGTAGTACGACATCGACAGGAATACCAAAAAGCTGATGGAAGGATAGTCACTGTATTTATAGATAAATCGGGCAACCACGGTAATATAAAAAATGGAAACCGGAAGCAGAAATACGGTATAGCTGTTGGTAAACTGGCGCACCAGCGAGCGATACATAAAGTACAAAAATTCCTGCTCTTCCTTTATAAATTCCCACCAGTTGACTTCGGAAAAGGGCTGGCATCGCCAAAATCCGGTTACGTAGGAATTGGTATCAACGCCTACCGAAAAATGGCGGAATCCGGCAAAGAAGATTAACATTATTGTGATTATTGTAAAATACAGTTTTTTGCCGTGCTGTATTTTATCGGTAAGTATCGGCAAAAAGAGAATTGCCGCCACTAGGATGAGATATATCATTAAAAGGCCTCCGTTATGGGTGAGGGATTATTTTTTAAATTCTTCCGTAAAGCTCATAAATACCACGTCGTGGTGCGATACTCGCTTATCCTCTGGCGGCGGGGTCATATAATCGCCGTAGAGGAAGGTAAGATACGGGTCGTAGCCTTCGGGAATATAAGCGGTAACGCCATCAAAGTCGACCTCGCGAACCTCGGCGAACCACTCGCGTTCAATGCGCTCCTTTTCGCCGTAGATGCTGAGGAAGTTGAATAAATATTTCGTGTCTTTTCGGCTGCTATGCTTGGTAATCAGCGCGTGTAGCTTCTTTTCGGTGCGTTTTTTGTTTATGAAAAGATGTCCCAAGAAGATAAGCGGTAGCTGTGGCAGCGGACGAAGACGGCCGTGCTTTTTATAACTCATGCATTTAAGGTCGACCCTCTTTTTAAGGGCAACACACTTTTTGTAAACGGGCAAAAATTCCTCGCGCGAGTCGGGGATGGGGTCAAACGGAAAAACGTCCATATAAATGCCCTGATGGATATCGAGATGCATATCGCCCCCGTGTACAAAGGCGGTGCCTTTTTTGCGAACCTTGCCGAAACTGTAGGGATAATCCTTTTCGGTGCGCTCGTCACAGTACACGTAGCCGTCGGGCAGTTCGTTTATAAGTATTTCGCGTGCCTTTTCGTAATCCTCTCGGAAAAGGCCGATATCAATATCGTCGTCCCACGGGATGATGCCGCCGTGGCGCACGGCACCTATACAGCTTCCCGCAATGAGGAAGGGCTTTATGCCGTGCTTTACGAGGGTTTCGTTTGTAACCTTTAGTATATCGAGCAGAGTTGTTTGAAGCAATTTGGTGTCAGACATTTTAAAAACCTCTATTTACGTCTTAATATATTGATAAGCTTTTTAAGAAGACCGATTTTTTGAAGCAGTCGAATGGTCTTGGAGCGCAGTCGCTTTTTAAAGAGCGACCTTGCCGCCGCCTTTTTAAAGCCTTTTTTCTCGTAGTTTTTAATAAATTTCTCGCGGTCCTTTGCCTTGCCTACCGGCTTTCGCAGAGGGCTGTTGCCGGCAAACGCCTCGCTTGTTGGGCGTTCCTCGTTTTCGAGCATATCGGAGCAAGCCTCGAAAAACTCACGTCCTTTATCGGTTACGGGAAGCGCGAGGGAAATTCCGTACGGCTTTTTTATTTCAGCCTGCGGCGAAAGTCCCCAAAAGTCGCCGATGGTAATATCCGACACGCGCTCGTTTTTTGCAAAAGCGCAGCTGTGACAGCTGTCACGAAGAGAAATATTGCAAAGAAAGCCGAGATAATAATCGTCATCGAAACTTTCTTTGTAGTAAACGGGTTTCTTGTTTTCATCGGAAACCCTGATATACAAGCCGGCCTTTTCTCGGAAGGTAATATATTTGCCGCTCGCGGCGCCTACGTTCTCGAGATGCTCGAAAAGCATCTTCTGCGAGGGCACACCGTGGCAGATAAGGTCTGCTGTTATAAGATTTTCATACGGCTTTTTTAAATAATTTACAAGTCCCGCTACCTGGCAGGGAGTGCCGATAAAGAGAACCGCTCTTCTGTTTTCCAAATCGTCTTTTACGTCGCGGAAGATAAGGTTTATATGCGACTGAACGTACTTCGAGCCCGAAAGCAGCCAAAGGTCGGAGTCACTTTCTATGCGAACGTGTTTTATACCGCCTTCTGTTTCGCTCGAGCAACCGTAAACTATACCGCCACGGCCAAGCATCTTGCGCGAAAGCACCGCAGCCAAACCGCCCGACGAGGCGTTTTCGTATTCGTCGGAATCTTTACTGCGCGTGGCATATGCGGCAGTAGGCACGCTCATTTCGGGCAAATTGTTTTGCGGGCAAACACGGCTGCAAGCACCGCAACTTATGCAAAGACTTTCGTCTATTTGCGGATAGAGGTGGCCAAGCCGACCCTCCGTCATTGATATGCAGTTTTTAGGGCAAACGTTTTGGCATGCAAAACAGCCGGAGCATTTTGCGGTGTCGCATATAGTCATTTCGTTCACTCCGTTTCAAGTGATTTCTTTAAAAATGCAAGATTTTCTTCTCGTGCTTGCGTTAGGTATTTGTTGGCTTGTGTGAAGTCTACCGAATAAAGGTCAAATTCTTCGGGCGGTTCTGCTCTGAAGCCGCGGCTGGAAAGACCTGCTTTTTCGAGCATGGGGGTTATACGGTTGCCGGCGCCGAGAATGAGCGATACGAACGGGCAGTTAAGGTTTATCGCAAAGGCCGTTCCGTGGAAGGAGGTTGCAACCGTAAACTCTGCATTTTTCATTAAACTTATAAACTGCTCGGGGCTGGCAGAATCGGCTCGGATAAAGTCGGTACCAACCTCAAAGTGGTTTTGCGGGTGCGCCGCAACTACGGGAAGTCCCGTTTTTTTGGATAGCTTTTTCACGTAGTCGATAACCCAGGCGTCCGAAAGCACGGTGTAAAAGAAAATGTATTTTTCGGGTAAGCCATCATAATCTTCTGCGATGCTTTCCCAATGCTCGCGCGATACGGCAAGGGTCGGATCGGCCAACACGAGCGGACGCTTTTTACAAAGCGATTCTATCAAGTCGGCACATTTCTCTTCACGCACTGAAATATCCTTATAGTCGCCGAGAGCCTTGCCGATGAAATCAAGCTGGTCCTGACTTAATCGGTCAATATGTTCGCCGATGCTTGCGGCGTAGCAGATTTTGTTGCCCTTGATTTCAGGCATATAGAAGCATTTGCGCTCCTCGCTCTCGCCGCCGAGGTTAAGGTTCAGCGTTTGGTCGCTGCCGGTTATATAAAGGTCAAAATTCTCTTTTGCTATTTCGGAAAAGTTTTTATAGGTGTAGGAGCGAGAGGTAAGCTTCATTCGGTTTTTCTTAAAGGCTTCAAACCCCTTTTTGCGGCGAAGGAATGCGCGCGGCTTTAAAAGGTTGCGAATATTATGCTTTATTGCACCCATCGAGGGTGAAAAACGAATAAATTTGCGACTTGCAAGGCTGCCGCCGGTTGAAAAATCGATAACGGTACAGTCCGCCCCTGCCTCGGCAACCGTCTTTTGGGTTGCATAGGTCTGGAGTGCGGCGCCGTAGTTGTATGCGGCGTGTATCGTCAAAAGTCCTACCTTTTTCATCGAATCACCTTTTAACCTTAAAGAAAAATTTGTAATAAAGCTTTACAAGGGTGGGCCTTAGTTTGCCGTAGAGCTTAATTCTTACGGCCTTGATTTTGTCGCCAAAGGATAAAAGCTTATCCTCTTTTAGCATCTTTCGGGCGGCCTTCGCGGTTTCTATGCTGCGGTTGCGAAGGCACAGAAAATAGTATTTTTTGAGTATGCTTTCGCCCTTAAAGAAAAGGGGGCGGAAGCGGCCTATTACCGAAAGGCCTACGACGGGAGCATCCTTGGCGCCCATGGCCGCACCCGTAACGGTTACCTGCTGTGAATGAACTCGTGAAAGAACGCCGTCTTTATTGGTGTGAACTATACCAACGCCACCCGACAAGAAACGATACCAAAGCTCCATATCCTGCATGTAACGAATATCCTCGCGGAAACCGCCTAAGGTGTCGAAAACCTTTTTGGGTATGAGCAGGGCGCATCCGCTTATTGAGTAGCCGCCGAACATAATACTCAGCATATGCTCGCCGGAATAATAGCCCTCTTCAATTTCGCGTTGCCAACGCTCAAGCGGCCGAGAATCCTTATCGATAAACGAGGTGTGGCACATGAACATATTATCCTTGTTTTCTTCGGTAATAAGGGCAACCTGATTTGCTATTTTTTCGGGGGTGTATGCGTCATCGTGCGAAAGCCAAGAAAAATATTCTCCCGTCATTTCGGCAATACCGCGGTTAAGCGCGGTAGAAACGCCGCCGTTTTCTTTCCTTATATAGCGAACCTTATCACCGTACGAGAGCACGACCTTTTCGGTGGCACCGTCATCGCGGGAACCATCGTTTACAACGATTATTTCAATGTTTTTATAGGTTTGCGCCAGGGCGCTGTCAATCGCTTCGGCAACGTAGTTTGCCCCGTTATAAACCGGGATAATAATTGAAACCTTCGGATTCACGGTACTACCTCTTTCTTAAAAATTCTATTATTCCGAGCATCAGCATAAGGCCGAGTGTAAGGCGATGCTTTGCAAGGAAGAAAAACACCTTCCAATGAATGGGAAAATATTTCATATTAAGGGATTTATAGGCCCCTTTGTATCGCGGGGTTTTGAGTATTTGCTTTAAAAACGAAGCCTTTTTGAAAATGTTTTTCGGCGCCTTGGTTTCGTTTATGCCAATGCCGATCATGCTGAGAGCGATGCGGTTGCTGAGCGCCGTTTTATAATCGTCGCCCAGATCGGCGCATTTTTCCTCAATCAATGAGAAAAGATGCTGCCATTTATCGTAAAGGTCGGCTTTATATAGGGTGGTAATGGACGTTTCGTTATCTTTGCGGTAGTGGTAAAAGGGCTTGTCTACGTATGCGAAGCACCCAACCTCACGGTAGATATCAATCTGGTAAAGCCCGTCCTCGAAGGTGCCGAGCTCGCGGATATCGAAAAACTTATACTTTTTGCAGATATCCGTGCACAGCAGCTGCATACAAGGCGTAACCAAAATATCGGCGTTTTGCGGAACCGAAAGCTCACGTCCTATCGGGCCTACCAGTCGGCGGTGGATAAGATTTTTCACCTCGTCACCACGGTATACGACGTCGGATTCGAATATGTGGCTTATGTCGGTGTGATCCGAAAACTCCTTGGCGTAGCAGCACATAACGGCGTCGGCGTCTTCTTTTTGCGCGGCCGATAACATCTGCTCTATCGTATCCTCATCAATCCAGTCGTCGCTGTCCACAAACATAACGTAGTCACCGCTAGCATAGCTGAGTCCTGCGTTGCGGGCAAGACTTACGCCCTCGTTTTGCTTGTCAATTATCTTTATACGGCTATCTCGCTCGGCATAAGTCTTGAGCTGAGCGAGCGAATCATCGGGACTGCCGTCGTTTATGCAAATGATTTCAAGGTTTTTATGGGTCTGGGACAAAACACTGTCAAGACATTTGGCAAGATATTTGCCCGTATTGTAAAAGGGAACGATAATGCTGACCTTTTTGCCCTCTGCCACCTATAACACCTCGCTGTAAATTTTAGTTAGCTGTGCCCGTACGGCATCAACCGAGAATTCTTTTATTTTTTCTTTGTTGCGCTCGCCTGCGGCGGCGCGTTTTTCGTCGTCGTTTAAAAGCATTTTTATGGCTGCGCCGAAGCCTTCGCTGTCGGTTGGTTCGAAAAGGAGCTCCTCATCGTCCAAAAGGTCGGTGTTGCCGCGAATGCGCGAAGCAACACACGGCAGTCCTGCCGCCATAGCCTCGCAAAGAGAAACGGGCAGGCCCTCGTGGAAGGAGGGGAACGCAAATAAATCTGCCGCAAAGTAAAAGCTTTTTACGTCGTAGCGGTAGCCCGTAAGAATAAAGCGGTCCGAAAGGCCGAGCTCGTTTGCGAGTTTAATAAGTTCCTCTCGCTTGTCGCCCTCGCCGCAGATGATATAGGTAACCTCCTCGCCCGAGGCTGCGACTGCGCGAAGCACCGCCGAATGGTTTTTGTTGTCGTTAAGCTCGCCGACCGAAAGCAGAATTTTCCTGCCCTCGGGGATGGAAAACTCCTCTTTTATTGCGTCGGCGTTTTGCTTATACTGTGTGACGCTGCTGAGGTCAAGTCCCGTGCCGGCGGTATAAAAAGCAGTCTTTTCATTCCACCCGTCGAGCACTCTTTTCTCCTCGTCGTTTATGGCGATAACGCCCTGCATACCGCGGCAAATCCATTTTTCAATGGTCTTGTAAACGAGGCGGCTTTTCAAAGAACTGCCCTCGTAAAAGGACATACCGTGCGGGGTGAACATATACTTGGCCTTTTTATCGGCCCTCATCGCAAGACGGGTAAGAATTCCGCCCGTTTCGGTATGACAGTGCACGAGGTCAAAACGCTCGCTTTTCAGTATGCGCTTGATTTCCTTCACGTTTTTAAGGTTGGAAAGGAGCGACCCGCGCACGAAGGGAATTTGATGAGTTTTTATGCCCTCTTTTTCAAGACTGCGCCTATATTCACGGTCGTGCTCGTTGCACTCGAAGTTGGCCGCAACCTGTATTTCGCAGCCGTTTTCTCGAAGGGCTAAAAAGTTTGCTGCGCAAAAACGCTCGGGCACCGAGCACATCGGCGCCAGCATTAAAACCTTTTTCATTAAATCAAGCCTCTCAAAAATTCAAGTTCAGCCTTGCCGTAGCGCTGGTCAATCGTAATGGGGATAATATATCTCGATAGGTAACATTCGAAAAGGTCACCGTCATTCTCTTCAAGAATGTAGCTCCACCAGTGGCCCTGAAAATGCTTGTGCTCAAGCAGCCTATGGAGAAGCGAATCGTCCTCCACCACCAGCGGATACACCATTGGAACACAGTCGCCGTCAAGGTAGCGGGTGGGGTCTATGCGGTTTACGTCGCCGAAAAGGGCGTGCGCTAGGCGGAAATTCTCGCGTCGTTTACGTTTGATTTCTTCACAGTCAGTGCCGTCTAAAATATAGCGGGTGAGCGCCGACATCTGCATAATATCCTCGCTGTCGATGCGGTTTTCATTTATGCTTCTGGCCTCGTAGGTCTTGCCCTCGCAACCGTATTCAACGCGCATCAAAAGGAAGGCCGCAGTGTCGGAGGAGTGGCATTTTTCATACTCTTCGCAAAACCGTTCGGCTCCCTCGCCCAAAACGTACGCACCGTCGGGCACGCCTATAAATTTGCGTGCGGAATATACGTTCATCGCGCCCTCTACCGGCTTGCAGAAGAAGGCCTGAGAATTGTCGATAATTACGTTTTTATAGCCTGCGGCAAGCGATGCCATTCGGCTGTGCGACATAACGCCGTAATAGTTTACGAGCAAAATGGCCTCATCATCGTTGGCCGAGATGTCGGTGGGGTTAAATTCAGGGTCGATATGGTAGTACTTAACGGTTACGCCCTTTTTAAGTAGAAAATCGCGCACGGTTTCGCACTGATATACGGGTACCCAAACGGTATCGCAGCCGAGCACGCGAGAAGCGTGGTAAATGGCGGCGCGGCCGCTGTTCAGTCGGGCGACGTTTTTACTCTGACCGTAATATTCTCTGCCCTTGGGCAGCTGGAGTTCCAAAAAACTTCCAATCTCCATTTTTTAACCTCTGTTTTCGTTAAGCTTTTTGATTTCGGCGTCTACGTAGTCCCAATCGTAGCCGCAGTTGAAGATATAGTCCACAACCGACATATACGGCAAAAAACCGACCTTTTTCCACTGCTGGCGGTATTCGATTGGCTGGTAATCGGTGTAAACGAGGTTTACTCCGCGAGCGTTAAAATGTGCTTCATCCTGATAAACGCGAGCGCCGTTACCCGAGATGTAGGTGTCGCCTCCGAGAGCACAGCAAATATCAATAACGCGTTCTTCACGAACGGTGTCTATCTTCATTTCCGACGTGCGATAAAACTCGGCACCGAAGCCGAATTTTTTGGCAATGTGGGTGTTAATGGCTATGTTAAGGTCGGCAATGTTATCGTAACTTTTAAGCAAAAGCTCTGCGATTTCGGGGAAGGTTTCCTGAAAATGCGGTGCCTTGCCGTAGTTCATTTCGATGGTTTTAAGCTGCTTTTGCTTCCAGCCGAGCTCATCCTTGGGGCGAACTGCGTTAATCGGGTCGCCAAGGCTCTGCGCTACCGGAATTTTGAGGCGACATTCGCCCTGAGGGGTCTTGACTTTGTTCCAGTGGTGCATATTGTCGTTGGAAAACTGGCAGTCATCGAGATAAACAAATTTATCCGACTGTGCAATTTTATAGAAATATCCGAGGTAGGGTATGTAATCGGGCTGGTGAATAGAAATTATCATTTTTTAACGAACTCCCGTAGTTTCTTTTTCTTTCTCTTTTGCGCGCTCCACCGAAAGGGCAGGACGCACGTAACTGCCGTAATCTACCGAGTTGCGGCTGAAAAGTCCGCCTGCCGTAGCGAGCAGGATTTTTAAATCGGTCACGAAGGTAACCTTATTTGCGTAATCGGCCTCGTATTTCAGCTGTTCATCCCAAGTGGGCTGAATGTTTTTATAAAGCACCTCGGGCGGAATAAGGCCGCCGCGCACCTTGTGCCTTGCCGACTCTTCTTCGGTAAAGTAGGGCAGATATTCTTCAACAAGCGGTCGCGGACCGACGATGGAAAGCTTACCCGCGAAAATATCGAAAATTTCCGGCAGCTCGTCGAGCGAGGTCGAGCGAAGAAGTCTTCCGAAGGAGGTCAGTCGCTCTTCGTCGCTTAGGAGATTGCCGTCTTCGTCGGTTGCGTTGGTCATGGTTCTGAATTTATGTATTTTGAAAACCTTGCCGCCCTTTCCCAGCCTGCGTTGGCTGAAGATGATGGGCGAGCCAAGCTTAATTCTTACAAGCAGTGCCAAGACCGCGTAAACGGGCGATAGGATAATCAGCGCGATAAGCGACAGCGTAAAATCGAGCAGGCGTTTGAAAAATTTTGAATATATCATACGTTAACCTCGCGTATAAGCATAAAACTTTCGGCCGCATTTGCAAAAATAGTTGAGCCACGAAGCTTTGCGAGGGAGGCGATTGCCTCGGTCGAGCGGGGGCAGGGGAAATCGGCCAGTTGCGATTCGAAGAAGGACATGGCGCGCAGTTTAATATCGAGCGTATCGGAAATATCGTTATATACGTTGGGGATAAAAGCGGTGCTGGCGTGGGGTACGTTCCATTCGGTTTCCGAAAGGGTCTCATACGCCAAAACACGCTTGATCTTGTGTTCGTGCTTGGGGCGAATTGCTACCATAATAGCCTCGGCCAGCAGGGTATGGTCCTTCTGCATATCGCCGAAATGCGGCATATATACAACCTCGGGCCTTACCTCCTCGATAACCGAGAGAATGTCGCGGTTTAAGGTGGTTCTGGGTATCGATTCGAGATTTACCGCAGGGTATTCGAGGAAGAAAGTCTTCTTGATTTTCAAAAATTCGTGGGCCTTTTTGGTCTCGCGGCGAATGCGCTCAAAAAGGGCATCGTCGAAAACCGGCGGAGTGGGCCTTGTTGCTATACAAACGTAAACGTCGTCACCTGCGGCAACGTGCTTGGCGATGGTTCCGCCTACGCCCAAAACCTCATCGTCGGCGTGGGGTGCAAAAACTAAAACCTTCATAAATCCTCCTTAAAGTTCTCTCGCGGGGATACCTACGTAGGTTCCCGGCGAAGTAATACTCTTAACAACGGCGGCGCCGCAGCCTACCGTAACGTCGGCACATACCGAAATGTTGTTTTTAACGGTAACCCCTGCTCCGATGTGGGTGTTATCGCCCACCGTTACCGTTCCGCAGAGCGTGGCACCGGGGGATACGTGAACGAAATCCGAAAGTCGGCAGTCGTGGTCTATCGAAGCGCGGGTATTTATGATGCAGTGGCGTCCGATTTTCGCGTCGGCGTTTATTACGGCGCCGGCCATAACGGTGCTGCCGCAGCCTATCTCTGCACCGAGTGAAACAGTGGCCGACGGATGTACGGCGGTATACCACTTAAGCGCAAAGCGCTCGCTTATGTTCTTTCGGGCGGCGGCCGAGCCGATGCCGATTATAAACTCCGCTTCGGATTTATATTTTTCGGCGTCCTCGACCGTGCCGAGCACCGAATACTGCTCAAAGACGGTGCCGCTTTTACCGTCGTCCAAAAAGCCGAGAAGACGGTCACCGCTTTTTATAACGATATCGGCTATTACCTTGGCGTGTCCGCCGGCGCCGATTATAATAACGTCGCGCATATTTTATCCTCTCTAAAACATACTCTTGATAATTCTGATAACCTCGTCCTGTTCGGCTTCGGTCATCTTAATATCGCTGGGCAGGCAGAGACCTCTGCGGAAGATATCCTCACTTACGGGAGTATCCTCACAGTAGATGAAATCGTGACCCTCAAAGACGGGCTGCAGATGCATCGGCTTCCAAATGGGACGCGATTCTATATTTTCCTCGGCCAGTTTGTCCATAATCGCATAAGGCTCAATGCCGCAGCCCTCATCCAACAGTATGCAGGAAAGCCAGAAATTCGGCTTGCAATAATCGGGGTAGGGGTTAAGCGAGAGCGGAAGTCCGGCAAGGCCCTCTTTATAGCGGTTGTATACCTTTTCCTTCAGGTCGCGGTGTTCGTCAAGGTGCAGCAGCTGACCGCGGCCGATACCTGCAACAACGTTGCTCATGCGGTAGTTATATCCGATAACGCTGTGCTGATAGTGGGGTGCGGGGTCGCGTGCCTGCGTGGCGTAAAAGCGGGCGCGTTTTATAGCCTCCTCGTCGTTCGAGAGCAGCATTCCGCCGCCCGACGAGGTAATTATTTTGTTGCCGTTAAAGCTTATTACCGAGAAATCGCCGAAGGTGCCGGTCTGGCTGCCCTTATAGGTGGCCGAAAGACTTTCGGCGGCATCTTCAATAAGGGTTGCGCCGTGGCGGTCGCAGATGGCTCTGATTTCGTCAACCTTTGCGGGGGTGCCGTAAAGGTGAACCAGCATAACCATCTTGCATTCGGGATATTTTTCGAAGGCCTTTTCGAGGGCCTTGGGGTCCATGTTCCAGGTTTCGCGCTCGGAATCGATAAACACCTGAACGCCGCCCTCATAAGAAACGGGGTTAACGGTGGCGGCGAAGGTAAGGTCCGAACAAAAAACAACATCGCCCCTCTTTATGCCGGCCAGCTTGACTGCAAGGTGCAGTGCGGCGGTACCGGCCGAAAGTGCGGCGGCGTGCTTAACTCCTACATACGACGCCATCTCGCGCTCAAACTCGTCAACGTTTTTGCCGAGCGGAGCAACCCAGTTGGTGTCGAATGCTTCCTTTATAAACTTTTGTTCCTCGCCGTGTGTTGTGGGCGTGGAAAGAAAAATGCGGTTTTTCATATGTATCCCTCAATCCGTAGGTTTTAAGGCATAATAACCTATAATCGTTTATATTATAATACTATAATATAGCGTTGTCAAATATATTGTATAGTTACAAAGAAAACAGGCAACTCCTTTTTGTCGGAGTTGCCCATTGTTTTTAGCTGTTTAGTTGTTCAAAAAGGGTGTCGGAAAGTCGGGAAATTCGCTTTTGCTCGTCGCTTGTGCAGGTGGTAAGAGCCGTCTTTTTGGGTCTGCCCCAAATTCCGAAAAACCGCGGTCCTATCCATTCGTTGCCGTGTGTTTCCGAAAAGAGCCCCTCGAGAATGCATTTCGATGCCTTTTTCGGGCTCATAAAAATCACCTTCATCGGATGCTTTATTATGGCGAAAATCAGCTTGGGGTAGTGCGCCGTGATTCCCGTCAGCGTAATTCCCGGGTGGGTTACCGTAATGCTCTTGCTGTCGAGCGCAAAGAGCGAAAACATAAGTCTTCTTTTTGCGTTACCGTAAACTCGGCTGGCACGGGTGCGTTTCGAAAAATCTATATCATCCTCGTCGGTTTTCGAATAGTTGTGGGCGATGCTGCCAACCGCCACTATGCGGCCGCCGCGACCCTCGATCTCGGGCAGCAACCTGCGCGCTATGTAATAGGGGGATAGATAGTTGATTTGGAAAACGTTATCATACCCGAGCGCCGTCTTGTGCCGCGGTATGCTATAAGCGCCGGCGTTTAGTATAATATAGTCGGGAACGTGCTCTGTAAGCCGGTTTGTCGCTTGTTTTACGCTCTCGAAATCCTCAAGGTCCAGAGGGTAGTATTCGGTAACGGTATCGGGGTATTTTTCCTTAATGCGCGCCGCGAGAAAGGCTGCTTTTTCTTTGTTTCGGTCAAGCATTATGATGTTGCCGCCGAGCGCCGCAATATGCTCGCAAAGCGCCTGCCCGAGACCGCCGGTCGAACCGCTTATTGCTATCGTTTTGTGCAAAATTGGCTTTTTGCTGTACATACCCTTCATTTCTGCTTTATCACTCCTTGTCACTATCATTTTACCACAAAACAACGACGTATGAAATATCCACTTTGAAAAAATAATATATATAACGCTTTAAATTGCTAAAATTAACTTGACAACCCAAAGAATTAATAGTATGCTAATCATAGAGCGCTCGGTACGTATGGCGCTCATATAGTTTTTTGGAGGAAAAAATTATGAAAAGAATCAGTTTAATTATGTTACTCGCACTTTGCATTACTATCGGCGGCGTTTACGCTACTTGGGTATATTCCCAGAGTGATGACGTAGCTGATATCACCGGTGCTAAGGCTGTTACCATGACCGAGGCTACCTTCACAGGTACATACGGAACCTACAGCGTTGATACTACCGGCCTTACCATGGTTGTTGACCCCAAGGAAAACACAACCCACACCACCGCTCTTAAGATTGACGGCGACCTTGTTATCAAGTTCACCCCCAACACCTATGCTCCTACCGAGGTTAAGACAAACGGTGTTCCTTCTACCTTCGCTTTCTCGCTTTCCAACTCTGACTGGAAGTATGAGGGTCTGGATATTATGACCATTGATACCGCAAAGCACGACATTACTTGGACTCCGGACGGCGCAGGTGCATTCACCTACACCATCCCTGCTGACGACCTTGCAGGTTACATAACCTTCACCGAGTTCAACCTCGATACCAAGGCTGATTACGACGCATACGACCTTGTTCTCACCAACGGTCAGATTGTTGTTTCGGTAAGCGACGGCAAGAACGCCAGCACCATCGTAAACAACTAATTCAGTTCAATAAACCACGGGCATTATCCCACGAGGGCGTGGGATAATGCCTTTTCTGCGGAAGTGTAAAAATGTCAGGATTTGATATATACGTATTCATCCTGTGCTTTATCGTGTTCGTATTGCTGACGGCAATGTTCTCCTATCTCATTTCGATGATAGTGAAGCTTACCATACGCCTTACAGACGCGGGAGCGCGTGACGATGAGATCAAAACTGAATATGAAAAGTCGACTAAAATGGGACGTCTCAAAAAACCGCTTGGTTGTGTGGCGTCTATTTTGCTTTGCGCCGTGATGGTTACCGCTTTCGCATTTTCAATGTACGTTAACGTAAGCGAAAATAAATTTTTCGGAAACGTGCCTACACTCAAGGTTGTAACGAGTAACTCAATGGCCTATAAAAACGAGAGTAACGGCTACCTGTTTACCAACGATCTTAATAACCAGCTGGATGTATTTGATCTTGTTTTCACCTATAAGGCTCCGCCTGTGGAAGAACTTAAGCAGTACGATATTATCGTATACGAGGTTGACGGTAAGCTGATTATACATCGTATAGTAGGCATCGAGGAACCCAACGATAAACACCCCGACAGATATTTTCTTTGCCAGGGTGACTCACTTAACAATCCCGATAAATTCCCCGTATACTACTCGCAGATAAAGGGTATCTACAAGGATAAAAAGATTCCGTTCGTGGGCAGCTTTATTCTCTTTATGCAGTCGCCTGCAGGCTGGCTTTGCGTATTGCTCGTGGCCTTTACTGTAATTTATACCCCCGTGGTTGAAAGAAAACTGCGCAATGCCGAAAAGCAGCGCCTTGGCCGTCTTAACGGCTCGCAAGGTGGGTGATAGGCTATGAGAAACGGTTTTTCTGCGAAGCTTATGCTGCTCGTGTGCCTTTTGCTGGTTGCTACCACCGTTGGCGGAGTGTTCGCCACCTGGCGGTATGCTGAAGACCCTGCTTCTACGGTGCAAAATGACGTTCCGTTTGTGCTCGGCGAATTCACGTGGGAGGGCTCCGATATCCTGCCGGACGACGTAGAGGGCGAGGACCATGCCTGGCTTATAAAGAGCCTTGTAAGCGGCGAAAGCGGCGGCAAAGTGATAGGTCTTGATAATCCCGATTCGGCCCTCAACGATTATATAAACGACCGACTTGATGGCGGTCTCGGCTGGAAACGCGACTATTTCGGAAGCATGGCAGTAACGGGTGACGAAGAGATGGAAGCTCTGTTTGGCGCAGCGGCCGAGGGACTTTCCTTTATCATTCAGGTGAAAAGCAGCACCGAGTATTATATCTTTACCACCAGCGTTGACCTTGGTGAACGCGGTGAGGCAAACTGGCTCGGCACCGGCAATAAAACCCCCGGTAAACCCAACGTGCCGCTTGGCAGCTACGTGGAGTACGTCTACAGAACTAAGATAACCCGTCCCTCCACAAGTGCCAAATGGGACATAATCGAAACCAAACGCGGCAAGGCGGTATCCGACTGGTATGATGAAAACCGCCGAAACGCAAATATAACCCAGATTCCTGCCTTTGACCCCAACACTTGGGTAGAATCGTAAAAACTCCCTTAAAAGATAAGGGAGTTTTTTCTTTTTAAAAGGTAATATAAAGTAAAATAATCGTACTTGTGGCACGAGTCTTGCTATGCTATAATTTACTTAAATAATGTCCTGTGGGAGTGATATTATGGCAAGTAAATATCAAGAGTGGATGAAGGAACTCACCTTTGAAGAAAAGTGCAAATTCTTAACGGGATATATGGCGCTTTCTTCGGCCTCTAACGAGCGTGTGGGTATTCCTAATATCGAAATGAGTGACGGCCCTCACGGCGTTCGTCGTCTTGTGGGTCACCCGAAATTCCCGCAGGACTGCAACGTAGAGGGTGGCGACTGCTGCTTCCCTACGGCATCGGCAATGGCCTCCTCGTGGGACCGTGAGGTTGCCTACAATGCAGGTAATGCCATCGCGGAGGACTGCAAGCAGGAGGGAATAGACCTTCTCTTGGCCCCCGCTGTTAATATGAAGCGCACCCCACTTTGCGGACGCAACTTTGAATATTTCTCAGAGGACCCCGTCCTCTCGGGCGAGATGGCTGCCGCCTTTATTCGCGGCGTGCAGGAAAACGGCGTTGGCACAAGCCTAAAGCATTTCGCCGCCAACAATCAGGAGCTTGACCGTTCCTCCATCTCGGTTGAAATCGACGAGCGAACACTTCGCGAATATTACCTCGAGGCTTTCCGTATCGCCATAGAAAAGGGAAGTCCCGAAACCGTAATGTGCGCCTATAATAAACTCGGCGGTATCTGGTGCTCCGAAAACCCTTGGCTTTTGAAGGAAGTGCTACGCGACGAATGGGGCTATAAGGGCCTTATGGTATCCGACTGGGGCGCAGTGCATAACGCACCGCGCGCATTTGCAAACGGTATGGAACTGCAGATGCCCTGCAACAAATCAATCTACGAGGATATGCTTGAGGGCATAGAAAAGGGTCTGCTCACCGAGCAGGATATTGATAAGCTTTGCGGCCGCGTGCTTGAATATATCGAGCACCGCGTATCCTGCCGTGAGGAGAAAAAGCCTTACGACCGCGCAAAGCAGCACGAAAAGGCTCGCGCCGCCGCAGCCGAGTGCATAACACTTCTGAAAAATGAGGACAATATACTCCCCATCGACCCCAAAAAGTACGAAAAAATCGTCGTTTTCGGCAACCCTGCAAAGGACCCGATTTATATGGGCGGCGGCAGTTCGCACGTGTCTATCGAGCCCGAGAGCGTTGACATCCCGTTTGACTTTATTAAAGAGTATTGCGACGGTAACACCGAGCTTATCTACGAGCCGATGTTCGAGTGTGAGCTTTCGATTTGGGATAAGCGCGCGCGTATCCGTGAGCTTTCGGCCGAGGGCGGTCTTGCAATAGTATTCGCAGGCGACGAAACCTGGCACGAAAGCGAGGAATACGAGCGCCGCAGACTGACCTTCCCCGACAGGGTAAACGACGTGCTCGAATACGTTAATCAGTATTTTGAAAACGTAGTGGTCGTAATGCAGTCGGGCGCCTGCACAACCGGTACCGGCTGGCAGAACGGTGTTAAGGGCCTTATCCAGATGTGGCTGGCAGGTGAGGGCGGCGGCAAGGCGATTGCCGATATTCTCTTCGGAAAAGTTAATCCCTCAGGTAAACTTTCCGAAACCTTTATGACCCGCCTTTCCGACCATCTGCTGCATTTTAGCGACAGCAAAAAAATCCGCTACGCCGAGGGTATTGACGTTGGCTACCGTTACTACGACCGCAATCCCGAGGACGTTTGGTATCCCTTCGGTCACGGCCTCTCATACACCGAGTTTGAGTACAGCGACCTTTCGATAACACCCGATTTTTCTACCGACCCTGACGGCACCGTCGAGGTTTCCTTTACCCTTAAAAACGTGGGCGACCGCTTCGGTAAGGAGGCTGTACAGCTTTACGTTTCTCCCGCCGACAATACCGTTGTTCGTCCCGAGAAGGAACTTAAGGAATTCGCTAAGGTTTCGCTTGAGGCAGGCGAGAGCAAAAGGGTAAGCTTTACGCTCGATTCTCACGCTTTCTCATACTATAATCCATATCTGCACGATTGGCACGTTGAAAGCGGCAGTTACGATATTCTCATTGCCGCCTCGAGCGCCGATATTCGCCTTAAGGGCAGATACATAGTTCACTCCGAGAGTGACTATACCACAAGCCAAAAAGGCGGCGCAATGGTGCTCTGATATAAATAAAATAATTAAACGCCCGAGGTTACCCCTCGGGCGTTTTTTTGTTGCTTTTTGCAGGTTTATTCGGCGTCTAAAAAGTCAACGTCGAGTACCATATCCTCGCTTTGGCTCTGGCAGAGGTAACGGTCAAGCGCAATTTCTTTGGCGGTTCTTACGTCGCTAAAGAGGTTTACGCTGTAGATAGTTCCT
This sequence comes from Clostridia bacterium, assembly GCA_017513245.1. GTDB lineage: Bacteria > Bacillota > Clostridia > Oscillospirales > Acutalibacteraceae > SIG589. The sequence continues at coordinate 20,272 of JAFXGK010000010.1, read as the reverse complement.
GCAAAATATTGCTGTGTGCCTGTGCGGTTGTCGTGACCTATTTTAAGGTTTGCAACCGTATCGGGCAGGGCAGCCTTGAGTGCCATGGTTTCGCGGAGTTCGCCGTTAACGAATAGATGAGCTTCGAGTCCGTCAACCGTAATGGCCATATGGGTCAGCTTGTCGCTTCGAATATCGGTGTTGAAGATGTAGCTGTAGGTCGAAGCGCCGATGCTGTAGTAAAGTCTGGGTCTGCCGCTTGTGTAAATTTCAACGTTAAGCTGGTTGGCCTTGCTGCCGTCATAGTTACCCAAAACTACACCTGCACGCAGATTATACGTCTTATCGAGTTGAATCATAGCTTCGATTGTACGCGGTGTAGAATCAAATACAGTGTCAATGGCGTAGCCCTTGCTTTCGAGCGAGGGTTTAAGGCCGGTAGCTTCTGCCCAGTTCTTATGGGTAATAACCTCAGAAACGCCGGGGGACTCGATATACGATACCGTCTTGCCGCAGACAGTACACTCAAGGTGACGTAATCCATCGCGATCGGCGGTGCCGATAATATCGGTCTTGGTGACCAGGGCATGACCTTTTTGCTTGCAAAGGTCACTTGTGAATATTCCGCTAAAGAGCATAGCCTCGTCATCGGACGTTAAAGCAAATACGTCGTTTTTGATTTCATCGCCGCTTCTAACGTCGGAGAAGAGATTTACGCTGTATATTTTACCCTTGAAGTACTGGGGATCTACAGAACGGTTGTCGACGCCTATCTTCATACCGTCGGTAATCGAGGGAACAGAGAAGGCAAGCGGCTTTTGATCGGCCTGCTGTCCGTTTATATAAAGCGTGGCAACAAGACCGTCTACGGTAACCGCTAAATGCACGGCGCTTTCGGAACGAACATCAGCATCAAATACGCAGTTTGCCGAATCGCCGGAAGCGAGCTCATAATAGAGTCGCGGCCTGCCCTCGGTGTAGATTTCGAGGTTGAGCTGGTTTTCAAGACGTCCGCTAAAGTTGCCTACTATAACGCCGCCGCGGCCGGAGTAGTTGCTGTCGAGCTGTACTACGGCTTCATAGGTGTGGGGAGTGGCGTCGAGGCTGCCTACCGTGTATGAAGACTGAGTGCTGAAGTTTTCGCCTACGGGAATGGCGGGAATGATTTCGCTATTACTGCTCTTGTAAAGCTTGGTTGTGTAAAGCAGATTTTCGGCCTTTTCGTCAACCGATATCATATCGGCCGCGATTTCCTTAGCGGTTCTTACATCGCTGAAGAGGCTTACGTTATAGATGGTGTCCTTGAAGTACTGTCCGTTGCCTTCACGGTTGTCACCGCCTATTTTGAAGCCCTCGGTATGAAGGTTCGGTGCGGAGCTAAGGGTCTTGGTTTCGGCAAGAACGCCGTCTACGTAGAGTGAAGCCTCGGTTCCGTCTATCGTTACCGCAATATGAACCGGATTATCCGAACGGATATCGGTGCCGAATATGCAGTCGACAGGAGTGCGCTTGTCGTCGCCGAAGTAGAGTCGAACGCGTCCGTAGGAGTAAAGCTCAAGGCTCATTGATTCGAGTGAAACATCCTTGTAGTTGCCTACTATAACACCGCCGCGTTGCTCGTAGCTCTTATCAAGCTGAACGGTAGCCTCAATTGTGTGAGGTGTGGCGGTCAGCGCGTCTATGGATATTGCCGATTCCTTATCAAAAGTGATGCCGTTTAAGGCGCTCTTGTCTACAATATCGGTTGCAAAGCGAGAGGAGTAAATAAGTCCCTCGGTATTGCTGTCAACCTGTATTGCATCGGCTGCAATCTGCTCGTCGGTGCGTACCGAGTCAAACAGATTTACAGAGTAGATGGTGCCCTTGAAGTACTGTCCGTTTCCGTCACGGTTGTCGCCGCCTATGCGCAATGCCTTCGAGAAGGACGGTGCCGCAATGCTGAGCGCGCCCGTTTCGCAAAGCTTGCCGTTTACGTAGAGCTTTACGGTTGTACCGTCAAGTGTTACCGCAACGTGAACCGCGCTATCCGAGCGAATATCGGTGCCGAAGGTGTAGGATGCGGTAGTGGCTGTGTTGGCCACGTATATACGTACCAAACCGCCGTAGTATATTTCAAGGCTCATCTGGTTTTTCCAGCTTTCGTCGTAGTTGCCTACAACTACGCCTGCGCGGCCCGAAAAACTCTTATCGAGTTGGATGGTTGCTTCAAGAGTCTTGGGCGTGGTGGGGAGAACTTCGGTAGAGATATTTGTGTCCTGAGTGAAGGTCAGACCCTCCGGCTTTAATACGTCGAAGGGCGCCTCCGACGAGGTAGAGGAGAAACTCTCGCTGTAAAGCAGCGCATCGCCGTCGGAGGGTACCGACAGAATATCAGAGCCGATTTCCTCAGCGGTTCTCACGTCACTGAAGAGAGCAACGTTTGAAATAATACCCTTAAAGTACTGTGTGTTGCCCTCACGGTTGTCGCCGCCCACCTTAAAGTCGTGGACCGACGTTCCGATCGGCTTGGCAGATTTAATGGTCTGCGAAAGGGCTCCGTTTACGTAGAGCGAGGCTTCGTTGCCGTCCAGTGTTACGGCAATGTGTACAGGCTCGTCGCCTCGAATATCGGCGCCGAATACGTAGTCGGCTGCGGTGCCGTCGGCCGCAATATAGTAAAGACGAACCTTACCGCCACCGTTTATTTCAAGGTTGAGGGCCGGACTTTGAGTGCTGCCGTAGTTACCTACGATTACGCCTGCACGACCGGTAAAGCTTTCGTTCAGCTTAACCGTAGCCTCAATGGTGTGCGGTGTGGCTGCAAAGGTCTCCAGTGCAACGGCACTCTCTTCGGTGAAGGTTGCTCCGGGGGTGGACATCAGCTTGGATGCGGAGAAGTAACGGGAATCCATTACGCCGTGCGCTTCATTAAATACGGCGATTGTATCGCGCGATATTTGTGCCTCGCTTCGAGCGTGGTCAAATATGCTTACGGAATAAATGGTGCCCTTAAAGAACTGATTGTTGCCGTAGCGGTTGTCGCCGCCTATCCACATAGTTCCCGTAATTGTGGGAGCCGTGCCCGAAAGGGTGGCTGTTTCCGCGAGGACAGAATCGAGATAAAGTTTTGCTGTCGTGCCGTCCAGCGTTAAGGCTATGTGCACCGCGCTATCGCTGCGGATATCGGTACTGAAGACGTGGTCGATTACCTGACCGTCATTCTTCATATAAAGCCTTATGCGACCGCCGGTGTATACCTCAAGGTTTACAAGATTTTGAGCGCTGCCCATATAATTTCCGACGATAACACCGCCGCGGGCGTTATGTCCCTTAGCGAGTTGTACGTTGGCCTCGATGGTTAGGGGCGCGCCGTTTACGCTCAGTGCGCTCTGAAGGTCGCGCTCGCTTGTGAAGGTTTTGCCCTCGAAGAATTCTGAATCGAGGGTACGGTCATCACCGGGATGAACGTATTCGCGTGTCTCGATTAGAATGCCGCAGGCAGAACAACTGCGAACAGCAATACCGGTTTCATTTTTGGTGGCGGGCTTTATTGCAACCCAGTCGCCGGTGCGGTGAATGGTTCCTATTATCTTGCGCTCGTCGCAGTTGGCGCAGGGATGATAGGTGTAGCCGTCGATGGTTTCGTCTTCGGGCAGATACTCAAGCACGGTATCCTCGAAAGCGTGCTCTGCGATACCGGTCGTGGTCTGGTCCGCGAAGGTGAAGAATACGCTGTCCTCGTTGCAGTTGGTCTCTTTAATTACCAGCGCGAAGTTGGACTGGTACGCCATCGAGCCGCTGTGAACGTTCATCGAGTTGAGTACCGATACGTAGTAGCGCTGACCGTCCTTAACGTAGGAAAGATGCATATCCTTGCTGTGAACGTGTCCGAAATCATTCTGGTTAAACGCCTTGTAGCCGATATCGGTGCCGACCGCGAGGTCCGAAAATGCGGCCGAATTAAAGGCAGGCAGGTTAACGTAAATCTTGTTTTCGGGGTTCTTATTTTTGTGGAAGGCATCTATAATAACGTCTTCAAACTGGTTGCGGAGCGAGTATTCGCCCCAACGAACGTTGTTCCAAATAAAGATTATAGAGTCTTCGGAGTTGTGCATTTCGCGAATTTGCTTGGCGAAGGGATTGTATTCTTCTTCCCAGCCCGAAACGTTTCCGCTGAAGGGCGAGAAATAGAGTTCGAAAACCTTATCATTTTCGCCGCCGAGGTAAACTATCTGCTCGTTTGCGGGGATTTCGCTTTCAAGTCCTGCCTTTATCTTGGCGATTTGCTCTTCAACGCGGTCGATCATAATATCGCGGAAGATATAAACGTCTTCCTGGCCGCAATATCCTGCAAGGAAATCAAGATAGTTCTTAGAAATACGGAAGATTTCGGCGTGGTCGGATACGATGGATGCGGTCTGCAATTGGTTAAGGCCGTTCGTACCGTTCCAGTTAATACCGTCGAGGTTTGAACTGGAGGTCCATACAGCGTTACGGTGAACCTCACCGTTCATATCAAGATAGTGCGAAACCGCACACAACTTGGTATGCATCATATCGGAAGAACCCTTACGACTGAGGTCCCATTCACAGTCACGGAAGGTCATATAGTCGCCGATAACGCCCGTGGTGTAGGTGCTGTCGCAGGGAGCGTCAAGCATTTCGGTGAAGTACTCACCAAACATGGGCGAAGTAGCGGTGTTCGGGTATCCGTCGATATGACCGATTATCGTTACGTCGATGCCCATTCTTGCGGCGCAAAGCAGCAGATACGAAACTCGAACAAAGCCGAATTTATCGTAATCCTGGTCGTAAAGAGCGCGCATATAGCCGAAATAGGGGCTGTCGCGGTCAATACAGATTGCGGTGTGCGCCGAGAAACGGTATGACGAAATCGAAATCGAAACGTCCTCAAGGGGATTGGCTCGCTTATAGGCCATTGCCTGATAGATGAGTATACCCTCGCCGAAGTTGCCGTTATTGGCAGGATCATCCTTCTGATAGATAAAGCTGTCAACCGTAACGTCTTCACCGTTAATATTGGGGAAGAGGGTGGTGTTACGGCTCATAAAGTTGGAACTGTTATCAAGTCTCGGGAATGCGGCATAGGTAGAGTCAATCTTGCCGTGGTCGGCATTTTCTGCCAACTCAAATATGTGTTCAACCGCAATCTCGGGATGAACTATAGGCTCCTTTTCGGTGGGTTCTACATAGGCCTGCTTATATACCTCACGCTCGGGTACGGCGTCGGTCAGGTCATGTACCGTAAGCAGGTTGTATATAGCGCCTGCCCAGTAAGCGTCGTCGAGTACGCTCACTTCGGTGTCGGTATAGTTGCCCTTGTTGATATAAAGGTCGGCGTTTAGGGTGTTACCCCAAATGATGGGGCCGCCCATATCGTCGGTGTTTCCGGTAACGGTAAGTCCGTTTACCTTAACTACCGTGTCGTAGGTGGTTTCATATAAGAAACCGCCCTTGTTTGCGTGGTTGCGAACTGCGGTAGTGTTATACAGATCCAGCAGTGTGTGGTTTGCCACGTAAACGGCGCCGCCCAAGGTTCCCGAAGTGTTTTCGGTAAAGGAACAGCCGTTCAGTACCGACTGGCTTGCGCCGGGATACACGTGCAGAGCGCCGCCCTCTTTCGGTGCGGAGTTACGGTCAAACTTTGTGCCGTAGGCGTGGATAGTGGAAAGGTCTACCATCGAAACTGCGCCGCCCTGAGAGCCTGCAGTGTTATCAGAAATATCACTGTCGTATATGGTGATATATGCGGTATCGAGCAGGGCAAAACCACCGTCACCTACCGCTGTGTTACCGCTGGCAGTAACGTCGTTGAGCACTGCGGATGAATTGGAATAAAGGCCCAATGCGCCGCCGTTTGCGCCCGAGTAGTTGTTCTTAAATTCGCCGCCGTTGATTTCGTAGGTGGCGCGTCCGTTGGAGTAAATCGCACCTGCGTTACATCCGCCGCCGTCAACCGTTATGCGGTTACTGTCAAATATTACGTTGCCCATATGGGTGCGGGTGTAACTGCTGAGATACATAGCGCCACCCTTGCCGGACGCGGTGTTTCCGGTGAAGGAAACGTCCTTGAGCACAAGGTTAGTGGTGCCGTCATCCTCCTTCGGGAGGGGATCTCCGTTTTCGTCCTCACCGTAGGAGATAAGACGGTCGGTAGCGTATATAGCGCCGCCCATAGAATAGCAGTTGTTTTCTGTAAAGACAGAGTCCTTTAAGATAACCTCTGAATCTACTTTTACAGCGCTGTTATAGGATACGTAGAGAGCGCCGCCGCGAAGACCTGATTCGTTCTTCTCGAAGGTGTTTTCCTTACCGTTGAAGAAGGAACTGTGAAGCGAAACAGCGCCGCCGTAGCCCGTGGTATCATCGCCTACGGTGTTGCCGATGAAGTCACAGTTTTCGGCGTTTACTACGCCCTCATACAGCATGTAGATTGCGCCGCCCTCGTTAACGGCTACGTTGTTTTTGAGGGTGGTGTTCTTCATATTGATGGAGGCTCTGTAGGCGGAGCAAACAGCGCCGCCCGAGCCTGTGGCCTCGTTATCGCTCATTACGCAGTCTTCAATCGTAAGGCGTGTACCCTCATCAACCGAAAGACCGCCGGAATATGCCGTTACGGCGCCACCGGTTGTTGCGCTGTTGCCCGTAAGGGTACAACCGATAAGGGTCGGCTCCTGAACGGGAGAAGCGTTGCTTGAGTGTGTAAAGAATACCGCTCCGCCTTTGCTCTTGGCGGAGTTGTTTTTAAAGGTGGTATTGTTGATTAAAACTACGCCGGCGCCATAGATAGCGCCACCGTTGGATTTTTGTGAAGAGTTATTTTCGAATAGGGTGTCTCCGTAAATTACGGTAGCGGCCATCGCGCCTGAATAGATAGCGCCACCGTTGTTATACGAGGAGTTTCCGCTGAAGGTAACGGTAGTTTCACCTGTTTTGCCGCCGATATACGTGCTGACGCTTACGCTGCTGGGAGCATAAACAGCGCCGCCGTTTAGTGCATGGTTGTTGATGAAATCGCCGCCGTAGATATGGGATATGGAGTAGGCGTAAATAGCGCCGCCACGGGGAGCATAGCAGTATTCAAAACTGCCGCCGTAAATATTAAGCTCACCGCGAGAGTATATGGCGCCGCCTAAGGTGGAGTGTCTTCCGTCCTCACCAAGTTCGGCGGAAATAATCTCGTCATTTACCGAAAGCCCCTTGAAGTGACCGCCGTACACGTTAAGTGCGCCGCTTTCGGTTATAGCCATGGCGCCGCCTATACGGTTGGGATAACTTGAGAAATAACGGCCGAAGAAGGTGCGCTCGTTGCCAAGCTTTCTGGCGTTGACTATGGATACGTTGTCGTAAATGTTTACGTTTGCACTGTGGCATATGAATAACACAGTACCTACAACGTCGGCCTTCATATTGCTCTTGTTGCCGTCAATGGTAAGAAGGTCTTCGGTCTTGGATTCGGGGTTGCCGAGTGTGAGACAAGCGGTGTTTCCGCCGCCGAACAGGTGGTTCTTACCGTTTTTGTCCTCGCCGACAACAAAGATATCGCCCGTGAAGTTTTCGTCGCGGGTAAGGTGGTAGGGTGTGGTTGCAAAAATGGTTACGTCGTCGGTTATGTAGAAGGTTCGGTCGAGCAGGAAATCCGAAACAACGCGAATGCGCTTAGCCCCGCTGTTTATTGCGGCTTCGAGTTCGGCAGAGCTTGAAACCTCAACGAAGTCCTTAAGGTTATCATAATTCTCATTGCCGTACTCGTCGCAGTCGGGAGCAGGGTCGGTAAGGTCGTAAACCTTAAGCTTGTTAACGATAGCGGCCGTCCAGTATGCGCTGTCAAGGGTGGAAGCATCCCGATCGGTCCACTTATTCTTGTTTATGTATAACTTAGCGCCGGTCGAGTTACCCCAAATGATGGGACCGCCGTCGCTGGCGGTATTGCCCGATATAGTGATATCACTGAGCTTTACTACCGTTCCCGTGGTGGTGATGTAAAGGAAACCGCCGCGGAAGGCCGAGTTGTTTTCTCCGGTGCTGTTATAAATATCGAGCAGGCTGGAGCCCGAGATGTACATACCTCCGCCGAAGTTATCTGACGCGTTATTCTTGAAAACGCAGTTGTTAAACGTATTTTGTCCGCCGTCCGAGAAGGCGCCGACCGCAGCGCCGTTCTGTGTGCAGGTGTTGCCGTCGAAAACGGTGGAATAAACGTTGGTTACTGCCGCAGCTTGAAGCATCAGAGCGCCGCCCGCAGTTGCGGAACTGTTGTTTATTTTACTGTTATAGATATCCACGGTGGATTTGCTGTACATAAATCCGCCGTAATTGCCGGCCTCGTTGCCGGTTGCCGTAACGTTATAAAGCACGGCCTCGCTGGCGGAATTGAACATTACTGCGCCGCCGTGATAGTCCGAAACGTTATCGGTAAAACGAACGCCCTCGAAAACAGCGTATGAACCCGTGGTGTAAATAGCGCCGCCGCCGTAGCGGGAACCCGAGGCGTTTGCGGTGGCGAGTGCGTGGTTTTCTATAAAGTCAACGTTTTTAAACTGTGCCGAGGATTTAGTGAGGTATACGGCGCCGGCATTGTAAGTTGCAGTGTTACCGTCGAAGGTAGAGTTTGCAACCTTAAGGTTCCATTTTTCCTTGTTAAGTTCGCTCATGGTTACGTATATAGCGCCGCCGTGCTCGCCGGTTTCGTTGCCTATGAATTCGGCGTTTTGAATATCGGTAAGTGCGCCCTGACTTACAATTGCGCCGCCGCTGCCTGCGCAGGTGTTGTCAAGGAACAGAACGTAGCTGTCGCAGATGTTGGTTGAAGCGCCTACGTAAAGATAACAGCCTGTGCTGGCGGCCATATATATGGCGCCGCCCAAAGAGGAGGCAGAGTTTTCTGCGATTACGGCGTTGTGAATGTTGGTTTTGCGATAATTATAGAGGAAACCGCCTCGAGCAGCGTGGTTGCCGCTAAAGGTACCGCCGTAGATGTTGGTAGGACCGAACGAGTATATAGCGCCGCCCTGGGTGCTTATTCGGTCGGTGTTATCATCGGTCTCGTCGAGAACGCTGTTGTTCTTATAAGTACCGCCGTAGATATCGAGCTTACTGTTGGCGTTAATTGCAACGGGTCCTCCGATACGAACGGGGTAAGAAACGCCGTAAATCTCGTTTTGGGTGCGCTCGTTGCCAACCTTATGGCAATTCTGCACGGTGAGCGAATCCATAAGCGAGAGTCGAGCGCCGTGGCATACGAAGAATACGGTACCCACAACGTCGGTGGTCATATTGTCTTTATTACCGTCGATTGTAAGCGAGTTACCCTCGCCGGTGGGGTCGATTGTAACCGAAATTTCCTTTTCGGGGAAGGTTCCGTCGACCGCCTCACCGACAACAAACATATCACCGCCAAAACCGGGTGCACGGGTTAAAGTACGGTTGCCGGTGGCGTAAATGGTGGTGTCGGAATTTACAAAAAGGGTACGGTTTATAGTGAAATCACTGATTATGGTGATTTTCTTAAGTCCTGCCGTGAGGGCGGCCTGCAGTTCTACAACGTTGGTAACGTTGGGGTTAATGATGTCCTCGGGTTTGGTTTCCTCGCTGTCGCCGTAGTTGATAAAGCCGGGAACCTCGTCGGTTATTTCATTAACCTTGAGCTTGTTTACTATAGCCGCCGCCCAATAAGCATCGTCAAGCACATCTTCGTAATCAATGTCAATGTAGGTTGATTTATTAATGTACAGTACTGCGCCGGTAGAGTTGCCCCAAATTATAGGACCGCCGTCGGTTGCAGTATTGCCCGAAACCGAAAGGCCGTTTAGCGTAACGGTGGTGCCGGTTGTGGTTTCGTACATAAAGCCGCCCTTTGCTGCATGGTTGCCTTTGGCGGAGGTGTTATAGGCTTCGAGTGTGGTGGCCTTTGAAATGTATATGCCGCCTCCGTAACTTCCCGAAGTGTTATCGAGGAATACGCAGCTGTGTAAAAGTGAGCCTTCGTTGCCCGAGTAAAACAAAATGGCGCCGCCGTTTCCGGTGGATGAGTTGCCTTCAAAAGTAGTAAGGTAGGCCTTGAAGGTTGCTAAGTTTGTAGTAAACACTGCGCCGCCCTGATTATTCGCGGTGTTGGCTCGGATGGCGCTGTTGTATATCTCAAATTCGGAATTATTGGTAAAAATGAAGCCGCCGTTGCTTTTGGCAACGTTGCCTGATGTGGTTATGTTATTAAGCACAACCTTGCTCTGTGAATGCGCCTCAATACCTCCGCCGTAGTTGTCGGAGGTGTTGTTCTGAATAGAGGCGCCGTTAATTTCAACGTAACTGCCGGTGGAGTACACAGCACCGCCGCCGTAGCGGTCACCGCTTGCGTTTGCGGTAGCTTTTGCGTGGTTGTTTTTAAAGGTGACCTCCTCCATATATGCCGAGGAAGAGGTGAGGTATATTGCGCCGCCGTTATAGTCGGCGGTGTTGTTTTCTAAGGTGGTGTTGGTAACGGTCAGCTTAGCGCCCGAATCCTCGTCGCCTGATATACTGCAGTATACGGCGCCGCCGTGGGTTCCGGCTGTGTTTCCGCTGAATCCGGCTTGGTCAATATTTATAACTGCTCCGCTTGCGTATATAGCGCCGCCAAAAGTTTCGGCCTTGTTGTTTTTAAAGGCTATGCCGCTCTCGGAAAGGTCGTTTCCGCCCTCGATATAAACCTCGCTGCGTCCGCTGGCGGGCATATATATAGCGCCGCCGGCAGTAGAAGAGGTGTTGTCTTCTATAGTCGCGCCGTAGATATTAAGGGTTCGATAGGCGTAGAAAACTCCGCCACGCTGAGCGTGGTTGTTTTTAAAGGTACCACCATAGATGTTGGTGGTGCCGTAGAGATAAAAAGCGCCGCCTTGGGTCGAGCGTAAGGCAATTTCGGGGTCATCGTTTTCAATCTCGTCGTTTACCGTGTTGTCTTTAAAGGTGCCGCCGTAAATCGAAAGCGTACCGCCGGCATTAATCGCAACGGCACCGCCGACACGGGCAGGGTATGAAACCTCGTACGTACCGTTTAAGGTTCTCTCGTTGCCGTCCTTTTTACAGTTCTGCACGGTAAGACCGGAATAAAGTCGCACGTCGGCATTTTCACAACCGAAAAACACCGTGCCTACAACCTCTGTTCCCATATTGTCACGGTTGCCGTCAATGGTGAGAAGATTTGGTGTTTCACTGTCATCGCGGCCTGCGTAGAAGAGCACCGTATTCTCACAAACGGTATTGTCCTCATACCGACCGATAACAAAAAGATCTCCGCCGAAGTTGTCGCCACGAGTTAAGGTGTGGGCTTCTTCAGCGTAGATTACGGTATCGCTGATAACGTAGAACGTACGGTCGAGTCGGAAATCGTCAACTATGCGAATTGCTCGCGTAGCGTTTGTCAACGCCTCCTCGAGTTCGTCAGCGGTCGATACGTCAACCGCGTCGGCATAAATATCGACGGTTTCTTCTTCGTCGCCGTCAGCGCCGTCTATTATGGCGTCGGCTGCATGTGCCGTAAGGCCCAGCGGTATCGATGAGAACACCAATGCCAGGCAAAGCACAAGCGCTAGGGGTCGTAATAAGCGGTTCAGTTTCATTTTTAACTCCTTTCCCTTGCGAGAAAAAATTTATAGGAAATATGCTCTTTAATTATACCACGATGGTAAAGAAATAACAATATAATTATATTTAATATAATAATTATTGTGCAATATGCATCATTAATGCGTCATAAACGCGTTACTATGCCAAAAAAAGGTGTTGAAAAGGCAAATTATGCTGCCCGCATAAGACTTTTAACTTTTATATATTTATAATCAATCATAGGGTCGACTTTTGTCGATACGATTTTTGAAAGGCAGGGGTTTGGATGTCTGTTGATGTTAAATCATCACTTCGGGAATACGGCTTTGTGAGCGCGCGTATTATGCCCGAAAACAGCAAGGAAGAATTTTTGCGCGAGGCAATACTTGACTTTGCGCGTGAGGATGCGCCGATTGACGTATTTTCAAAGGAGTTTGGCGAGGTTGAAATGACCGAGCAGCAGGTGTATATCTGCAGTATCAATATGGACGTTGACTATCAGGCCGGCGTCGGCTACGACCGTCAGGAGCCGTATTTAGACGTAGAAACCTACTACGAAAAGGAGCCCTACACCGACTACGAGGTGTATTATGAAAACGGCCATCGATATCAGCGCCCCGTAACCAAGTACCGCAAGGTGGAAAAACAGCGTCAGGTAACCAAATATCGCACCGTTACCGATTGGAGTGTGGCCTCGGGCTCGAGGAACGTTAAAACCACCGAATATGCAACCAACGGCTACAATATGGACGGACAATCCTTTATAAAGAGCTTCACCTCCATGGACTCTTCAAACGAGGTTGTTGTTCTCGAAGGTGAAGAGGCCGCGGGTATCGTACTCGAGCAGTACGCTCTCGATACCGTATGCGACTCCATTAGAAACGCGGCGATAGATTCTATCGCATATTCCCTGAGCTGTGACCACAGCCGCGATATAAACTACGTAACGACCGGCATTAACGAGATTGATGCAAATATCTACGTAATTCCGCAGTATACGGTTTCGGTGGAATACGGCGGCGAAACCTATGAAAAACGCGATTATGTCTTCGGAGATGCCGCGGTAGCAGGTGACAGCATTGAAAATACCGAAAGCCTTGAATCGGCTAAAGAAAAAATACGCGAAGAGGCCGCTAAAAAACGCAAAGCGGTTGAAGATGCCGTACCGAAAAAGGAAAAGACGGGCATGGCGGGAATGGGAACGCTCACGCTGCTTGTGCTTGCGGCATCCATCTTAATTTCTATCTTTATCCGTTCGCGAGTACTCGTTTTGGGCGGTTTGGTCGCAGCTATAGTTTTCTTTATTCTCGGCCGCAAAAAGGCCAAGGCGGTAAAGAAAAAGGTTGAAAAAGAAACCGACGATTTAATATCCGAAATCAACAGAGATATGCGCGATAAGGTTGATAACTACAGCGCACACTACAGAGCTAAGGTACTCGAAGCGGTAAATGCAAAGCTTGCATCCCTGGGCCTCGATGAGGCCGACGCCGAAGAACTGTTTGGGGAGGATGAAGACGATGAGTATTAAAAAGTTTAAAACCCTAAGCACCCTGCTGCTCGTTGTTGCAATTATTGCGGGCATATACGGATACGGCGCGTCGAGCATAGCCGAAAAGGCGGCCGCGCGCGACGTTAACGATATCGGGCTCAAGATTGTTGAGCGCAAATGCTACTATAACGCCGATGAATCGCCCTATATCAACGGCCGATATCATATCGAACTCACCTATGAAATCAAAAACGGTACCAAAGCAACCCTCGGCTGGGTACAAATTAAGACCCACGTATACGATAAGTCGGGCGTACAGATAGGTACCTTAAACACCGAGTTTGGTGGCTATTACGGCTCGTCAATGTCACTAAAAGCGGGCGACACCATAAAGCTCGTCACCGACTTTGCCGAGCACCAACCCGGAAACAATCAGTTCTTCATAGATTTTTACGAAACACCCGTAAAGGATTTACGATTTGAATATGAAGTAACCGAAGCAAACTTTGATAACTAACAAAAAGGAGAAATAAAAAATGAGCGCAATTGAAGTAGGATTTGTATATAAAGGTTCGACAGGTATTAAAACCTATTCCGATGGAACACCCTATGAAACTTGGATAACAGGCGTTCCCAACAGCGTAGGCGGCTACGGTGCAAAGCATGAGTATTTTAACGCCACCGAAAAGGTTATTAAATACGTAACCTTCTATTACGAAGCATATAACGCAGTAGATGACGTCGTTGCCTGTCAGACCACCGGCGAAACAATAGCCTCCGGCCGTATAACCGGACCCATCCAGCCCATGACCGAATACAGTGCAGAGTGGGAGGTTTTATGGTATAACACTACCATACATAATATCGCTGTAGTAAAGGTTGATGTCGAGTATATGGACGGAACCGAGGAAACCTTTGAGGGTGACGATATCACCTATATGCTCAGTGAAGGCAGCGTATATAAGGCAAAGGAAGAGGAAAAGAAGGCGGCTGAAAGAGCAGCAAGAGAGGCAGCCGAAAAGGCTCGCGCCGAGGCAGCCGAAGCTCGCAAGGAGGCCGTAAAGGACGCAGTCGATAACATCGTGGGCGGACTCAAAGGTCTGTTCGGTAAGAAAAAATAAAACAAAAAAACCGAGGGATAAAACCCTCGGTTTTTTATTATCTTATGGGTGAAATTTGGGGAACCTCGATATCTGCAAGTTGGTCCTTCGTTATGAGTTCTACCGAGTAAACCTTTTCTAATTCCACCCTGCGGTTGGCAGGGCAGTCTACTATGTAGAAGTTTGAGCAGTTAGGCTTTCTCAGCAGCTCCTCGGTCATTGCCTCGTTATAATCAAGGCTGAGTTTTGAGAAGTAGTGCTCTCCGTCTAAAAATGCAGGATTTACGGGGTTGCCGGTAAGCAAAAGGCTTCCGTAATCGCTGCCCTCGGGCAGGGTGATCGAGGCAATGTTATTATTGGTAAGAATAAGATTCGGGTAAGAGCTCGACATCGTAAGGCCGTCAACTGCGGTGAGTTGGTTGTCCGAAAGATTCAAGTAACCAAGCTTGTCGCCGCATGCCAACGAAGGGATGACGGTTATTTTGTTGCCTGCGGCGGAGAGGGAGGTAAGGTTGCTCCAGCCGGCCGCAAAATCAAGGGCGTTAAGCTCGTTATTGTCGGCCGACAGGGTGCGAATATTGGTGCAGGCCGAAAGCGAGCCGAGATTTTCGAGGGCGTTATCGTCCAGTCTTACGTGCATAAGCTCTTTGGCGGAATTTGCCAGCGCCGAAACGTCACTCAGATTGTTTTTGCAGAGCGAAACGCTGGAAAGAAGGGTTGTGTTTTCAAGTCCCGCAAGCGACGAAAGGTTATTGCCGTCGGCAAACAGCTTTGTAAGGTAAACGAGCTCCGTAAGCGGATTAAGATTAGATAACTTTAGGTTGCAGATTGAGAGCTCCTTAAGTTTTGTGAAACCTGCCACCGCCTCAATGCTTGTTACCGATGTGTCGTCAATGCTGAGGGCCGTAAGCGTGTCAGAAAGCGGTGCGAGAAGCGAAAGATCCTTAAGGTTTTTGTTACCGCTAAGGCGCAAATCGTCAACCTCAAGGGCTTCGAAATCGATGCTTTTAAGTTGTTCATCGGAAAGCGCGGTGCCCGAAAAATCAAGACGAATTAAATCATAATCGCAAAGCGAGCTGAGGTTTTTAGTCTCGACCGTGCAGTTTTTAATATCTATAAAGTTTAAATCCTCAAACTTCTGCAGCGCGTCGATATCCGCTTCCGTTATGGTTTTTTCCTCGGCCGAAACAGAATAGGCCGAAATCGGATACTCTTCTCCCGCGAAGATTACGGTCTCTTCGGTCAGCAGATTTTTACCAACCGAGAAAAGCGTTACTCCCAGCACGATTACGAGTGCCACGGCGACAACGCTTACCGCCGCTGCAATAAGCGCCTTTTTGTTTTTCTTTTTCTTCGGCTTGTCGGCGGCCTTTTTGGGCGCCGGCGAAGGCGCAGGCTTTTTAACCTCGGCAGGCTTTTTAACCTCGGCAGGTGCCGGAGTCACCCCTTCGGGCTCATCAAGCATACCTAAAATTTCCTTTATATCATAGAGCATTTTTATCATGGTGCCTTCTTTGTCTTCATAGGCAAAGTAGCGCTGAACGTTGCTCAAATAGAAACTGAAATCATCCTTTAGAGGACAATTTTCTATCATAAAGGGCATTATCGTTTTGTTGGCGTTAATGGCCTGGTCAAGCTCGCGAGGAACCCATTTTGACTCCTGAGCGCTCTTTGACAAAATAAGTACGAAAACCTCGCAAGCGCTGATAGCGGCAGGGATTTCCGAGGCGTAGCTGGCGCCGCCGGTTATGCACATAGGTGCCATCCAGCAAGAGACGCCGTTCTCCTCAAGCTTGTTCATAACCCAAGCGGCTTCGCTGAATTCGTCCGATTTGTAACTTATAAATACTTTCTTTTTTTCCATGATACACCTTCCGCGAATGGATGTATTAAATATACTGTAAATCGTGTTTTAAGTAAAACAAAAAATTAAATATCGCTCCAAAAAAGAGCAGGCTCCTCTTCGGTGTCCTCTACCGACAAAAGCGGTATGGTGCCGACGGTATCGGCGCGAAAATAGTTAATTATTCGGATTTCCTTGCCCCAAAGTTCGGCCTTAAGTCCGCACCCCGGTTCACAGCCGGCAAGGACGCTTAACTGCGTATCGACGTCCTTATCGCCTGCCAGTATGCAGGTGCGACGGCGTCCGTCGGGCCACTGTGCGATAAGTTTTTTGTTCATTTATTTCACCCCAAAAGCAAAACCGTTTAAGCGTTTTTCGGTCGCTTTTCATCAATGATTGCGTCGAGGTCATAGGTGAGCTCAAATCCGAAAACAAGACACTCACACATAAAGTCGATGCTCTTTTGGATAAATTCACGTACAGCCTTTTCGGCCGCATCAAATACGCTGTCCTCGGTTATCATGGAGCACATAAGGTCGGTATAGATGCAGAGTACAAGACCGAGCAGTCGGCACTCCTCCTTGTGTTGTTCCATTCTTTTATCATCACCGCAGGTTAAAAGGCGGGTGTGCGAGCGCGTTGCAATAAGGTTAAGCGTGTGGGGAACAAGATATCCCTCGGCGGCAACGTCGGAGGCGATTTTGGCCGAAACCTCTTTAGAGGGCAACTGCAGGCCAAAAACCTCGAACATCTCGTTAAAGCGGTCAATCTGCGAATCCAAAGGGCCGCCCGTGGCCGAAATAACCCAGTGGGTAATGGCCAGCATATCCTCGTTGAATCTTTGGTATATGCCGTCGAGGTGGAAGGGCTCAATTTCAAATTTATCGGCCGATTCATTAAGCTCCTCAGCCGCAGTATACGCCTGCGAATACAGATGTTTTAATGCATTGATGTTCATAAAAGTACCTCCGTTTATCTGTCACCCTTAGTTTTTCGAGCGTTGATTTCCTTTTGCTTTATATCCTTCATTGCCTACGGCTCCGCCAAGCGCTCCGTATGCATACCTAAACATACCGCCCACCTGCCTTATTAAATAAATTATAGCACAAGAAATCTAAAATGTACATAAAAAGGTTAGCAATCAAAATCTCTTTTACAATATGGACTGTTGGTGATATAATGTTAATATAACCAAAGTGCAAGGAGATGGCGTGATGGCAAATTTAAAGTTCAAAACAAAGGATAACTCTCACCCTCAAGGAAAGCCGAGGGTTTATTTTTGCTGTCATCCGGCCGATTTTAACGAGTATTTCGATAAGGTCTGCGGCGAACTTTTCTCAAAGCAGAACTGTGCTGTCTGGTATGTGGACGAGCCCACCGAGCGTGACGACGAATTTTTGTCCGACCTTTCTCAGATGCAGCTTTTCGTACTGCCCGTAACGCACAATTTTCTTGCGCACGATAACGTGGCCTATACCGAGTTCCTGTATGCCGCCCAAAATAATATTCCCGTGCTCCCCCTTATGATGGAGGAGGGAATAGAGGACCTTTTTAATGCTCGCTGCGGCGATATTCAGTTGCTCGGCAGAAGCAATGACGAAACCGCAATAAGCTACGATGAAAAGCTTAGAAAATATCTGAAAACGGTACTCACGAGTGATGAGCAAAGCGAAAAAATACGCGCCGCCTTCGACGCCTACGTATTTTTAAGCTACCGCAAAAAGGACCGCCGTTACGCGCAGCAACTGATGCGCCTTATACA
Source organism: Clostridia bacterium (assembly GCA_017513245.1). GTDB lineage: Bacteria > Bacillota > Clostridia > Oscillospirales > Acutalibacteraceae > SIG589. The sequence goes on along the minus strand of JAFXGK010000010.1, from coordinate 2,516 downwards.
TAAAAACGAGTTTTGCAGGGATATCGCCATCTGGTACGACGAATTTTTAACCCCGGGTGAAAACTTTAACGAATCCATAAAGGAAGCCATAAAAAAGAGCGGTCTCTTTGTGCTGACCGTAACCCCCAACCTCGTAAACGAGACCAACTATGTAATGACCACCGAGTACCCCATGGCTAAGGAAGAGGGCAAGCCCATTCTTCCTGCCGAACTGGTGCCTACCGACCGCGCCGTTTTGGCCGAAAAATACGTCGGCATACCCACCCCAGCCGATGCCAACAAGGAATCAGAGCTTACCGAAGCGCTGCTCGAGGCCGTAAAGAAGATGGCCATAAAGGAAAACGATTCCTCTCCCGAGCACAACTATTTTATCGGCCTTGCATACCTGAACGGCATCGACGTAGAGGTTGACCGCGCCCGCGCGCTCGAGCTTATAACCATGGCGGCCGAGGCCGACCTGCCCGAGGCCATAAAAAAGCTCTACGGTATGTATAGTAGTGGCGCAGGTGTAAAACGCGATTATAACAAGGCCCTTTACTGGATAGAAAAACTGGCAAGACTTCGCGAGAAAACCGACAGCGCAGACAGCGAAAGATTGGCCAACGTTTATCATTCCCTTGTCGAAGCGTATGAGAACGCAGGCAAATACAGCGACGCGCTGATATGGGCGGAAAAGGCATATGAAATTTATGTAAAGCTTCGCGGAGAAGAGGATAGAGTATCCCTAATCGCCCTCGCCACCATAGGCCGTATTCGCGGCAGAATCGGCGACTATAAAAAAGCGCTCGAATACGCCGAAAAGACGCATGAAGTGCGCAAAAGAACGCTGGGAGAGGACCATAAGGATATAGCCGGCTCATACCTTCGCGTTGCGGTGGCACACTATAATTTGGGTGACTATAAAAAAGCCCTCGAATACTACGAAAAGAGCTATGCCTGCTACTGTGAACATTTCGGAAACGAGAGCGACTATGCGGTGTCAAGAATTCTTGACATTGCTACGGTCTACAACTCCCTCGGTGATTATAAAAAGGCGCTCGAATATGCCGAAAAGGTCTATACGATTTGCAAAAAAACATACAGTGAAAGCCATTATCGTATGGCGGCCGTCTACGTTGCGTTTGCCAATGCGTACAGCGGACTTGGCGACTATAAAAAGGCGCTCGAATATTCAGAGAAAGCCTATAACATTCGCCTCGATGTGTTGGGCGAGCGACATCCGTTAACCTTAGTTTCAACCGCGAATCTGGCAATCCTTTATTCAAAACTGGGACAACAGCAAAAGGCGTACGGGCTTTATAAAAAGGTCTATGAAATTAGGGAAAAGGAACTGGGCGAAGAGCACCCTGCGACGCTTTCGGCCCTTACCGGACTTTCCAAGACGGCCAATTCCCTCGGAAAATATTCGGAATCGCTCGGCTATGCGCAAAAGGCCTACGACAGTTACTGCCGCACCATAGGTGAGGAGCATCCGTCGGCGCTGGCTGCGCTTAATAATATAGCCGTTGCGTACGGCGCCCTCGGCAAATACGAGGATGCACTCGAGGCCTACCAAAAGGTTCATGCCGCAGAGGTCAAGGCTCGCGGCGAGAAAACCCCGTTTGCAATAATAGCACTTAGTAACGTATCAACTGCATATATGCAGCTCGGCAAATACGACGATGCGTTAAAAGCAGGCACACGCGTATATGAACTGCGCCGTGAAAACCTCGGCGAGCGTCATCCGGATACTGCAACTTCGCTGAGCGGTATAGCGCATATATATCTTCAGAAACGAAATTACAAAAAAGCACGTAAGCTTTGTGAAGAGGTGTATAGCGTATACCTCGAAAAGCTAGGCGAGAACCATCCGCAAACCGCACTGATGCTTAATAATCTTGCGGTTGCGAATTTTGGTTGTAAGGATAGCAAAAAAGCGCTTGAATACTCCTCTCTTGCAGAGGAACAGTATAAGGCAATCTACGGCGCCGACCACATAAACGTTTTGCTGATTACAAGCAATAATGCGCTTCTTTCGGCAAAGGCCGGCTATAAGGAGGGCGTGGAAGCGCGTTGCTATAACAGCTATAAAAAAATGAGTGATAATGTGGGGGATAAGAACCTTAAAACTCTCGGCCTTTTAATGAACTGGGCCCGCGCGTGTTATGAACTGGGCTATTACCGTAAGGCGATGCGCCTTGTAAGACGAGCGAATAAAGGGGTATGCGAGCTTGTGGGACCGAAGCATGCATACGCGAAAGCCTGTAAAGGGATTTATCGTAAAGCCGCCTTTTTCTACATCATAACGGGCTTTAAAAACAATTAAAAAAAGCGAGGAGTTAGGGAGCTGCGATTAGGGACGAAACCGGTTTTGGAATAAAATTTTGCCCCACCGCCTTGTCTTTTCTGCTTGTAAGACACAAAGTATTACTGCGCAAAAAAGCCTTCGTCGTGAACCAAAATTTTTATTACAAAACTGCGCTCACCTAAAAAAGATAAATTTTTAGTGGAATAAAAGACGAAAACCCGTGGTAACG